>NZ_JBIVIV010000001.1:1084830-1109947 GCF_044749865.1 Streptomyces sp. NPDC088910 | reverse complement strand
GTTACATTCCGAACCCGGAAGCTAAGCCTTTCAGCGCCGATGGTACTGCAGGGGGGACCCTGTGGGAGAGTAGGACACCGCCGAACAATCTTTATAAAAGGCCCCGGCCCCCGAGTTTCGACTCGGGGGCCGGGGCCTTTCTGCGTTCCCTGGTCAGTCGGTGGTGACGGCGACGCTCGCAGCCGCGTTCGCGTCCGCATCGGTATTCGCGGCCCGCATCAGCTCGATGTCGAGAGCCTCACGGCGGATGCGCTGGTCCATGTACAGCAGCGTGGTGACGCCGGCGCTGATCGGCAGGCTGAGCGTCGCGGCGATGGCGGCACCGATTCCGCTGATGCCGAGGAACGCCCAGCCCGGGTTGGTGTCGCCGGAGAGGAAGGAGCCGAGGCTCTCACCGGTGATGCCACGGGCGATGAACATGAACGGCGTCTGGATGATGGCCGAGGCGATGTAGCAGAGGATCGCCGCGAGCGCCTGGACGCCGAGGACGCGCCACCAGGAGTTGCGTACCAGCTTCGCCGAGCGCTTCATCGCCGAGACGATGTCCTGCTTCTCGAGCATGAGGGCCGGTGCCGCCAGGCTCCACTGGATCATGAGCCAGAGCACGACGACGGAGGCGCCGATCAGGCCGAGGGAGGCAAGGGCGGCGCCGCCGCTCTCCGCACCCGCCAGGGCGATCAGTGCGCCGGGCAGGACGGCGCCCGCCAGGATTCCGGCGATGGCCAGCGGGATCAGCAGCGCGAGCCCGACCAGTTGGGGCAGTCGCGGGCGGGCTTCCCGCCACACCTGGGCGGCCGTGACCGGGCGGCCGAGCACGGCGCGGCTGGTGGCCATGGCGACCATCGCGGTCGCGGTGATCGTGCCGATGAGCATGACCAGAATGGTCAGGCCCGAGCTGGCGAAGGCACCGCTGACGGCGTGCATGATGTCGCCGACGCTCGGGTTGGGGTTGTCCCTGAGGTTCTCCAACCGGGTGTCGTTGCTGAGGAAGAAGCCGTCGACCACCACGGCCAGGCCCTGGGTGACCACGGCGATGGCCAGGGTGAAGCCGAGGATCGCGCGCCAGTGCCGCCGCAGTACGGCCAGGGAACCGTCGAGGATCTCGCCCGCGCCGAGCGGGCGCAGCGGGATGACGCCGGGCTTGGGCGCCGCGGGCCTGCTCCAGGGGCCCTGCTGCTGCCAGCCGCCGCCGGGGCCGCCGCCCGGTGCTGTGTTGCCCCAGCGCGGGCCTGAGGGGCCGGGGTGGCCGCCTTGCGGCGGTTGCGGGGGTGACCACCGGGCCCAGCCGGCGCCGGGCGCCTGACCCGTACCCGTACCGGAGGATCCGGCGGGAGGCGGGCCTGGGGCCGGTACGGTCGGGGGCCGGGTGTCGTGGGGGGTGTGCTGCCACTGGCCCGCGGGCGGCTGTTGGGCGGACCAGCCGCCGGGCGGCGGTGGCGTCGTGTCACCGGCGTCGGCCGTAGCGGGCCGGTCTCCCGTACCGGGAGCGGATGTGTCGCCGGAGTCGTCACCGGAGCTGTTGTCAGGACCGGCCGCGGACGTATCTGTTGACGTGTCCACGGGGGTGTCTTTCTCTGGTGCGGAGGAAGCGGGGCTGTCGCCGTCTTCCGGCTCGGAGGAGTCGGAGGATCCGGGCGAGGCCCAGCCCGGAGTGTTGGTCATCGGAGGCTGCCCCTTCACGTGGTGCTCGCTGTGGTACTGGCCGCCATCGTGCCATGGGCTGCCTTGGACCGGGCCGGGCAGGGCAGACTGGACGGATGGGTGATCAATACGTGCGACCTGTGACCGATGAGGCCGACGGTGCTTCCCGTACCATCCCCGCGCTGCGGTGGGAGGAACCCCCCGAGGGACCCGTGCTCGTGCTGCTCGACCAGACCCGACTTCCGCAGGAGGAGGTCGAGTTGGTGTGCACGGACGTGCAGGCGCTGGTGCAGGCGATACGTTCCCTCGCCGTGCGGGGCGCGCCGCTGCTCGGGCTCGCGGGGGCGTACGGCATCGCGTTGGCGGCGGCGCGCGGCTACGACGTGAACGAGGCCGCCGACCTGCTCGCGCACGCGCGGCCGACGGCCGTCAACCTCGGGTACGGGGTGCGCCGCGCGGTGACCGCCTTCCACGCGGCGCCTCCGCACCAGGGTGCCGCCTTCGCGTTGGCCGAGGCGCGGGCCCTGCACGAGGAGGACGCGGCGGCGAGCCGGGCGATGGCGGAGTACGGGGAGCGGCTGCTCGCCGAGTTGGTGCCGGGCGGCGGGTACCGGATTCTGACGCACTGCAACACCGGGGCCCTGGTGTCGGGCGGTGAGGGCACCGCGCTCGGTGTGGTCCTCGGGGCGCACAGGGCCGGGGAGTTGAGGCGTCTGTGGGTCGACGAGACCCGTCCTCTTCTTCAGGGCGCGCGGTTGACGGCGTACGAGGCGGCGCGGGCCGGGATGCCGTACACGCTGCTCGCCGACAGCGCGGCCGGGTCGCTGTTCACGGCGGGGGAGGTGGACGCGGTGCTGATCGGCGCGGACCGGATCGCGGCGGACGGCTCCACGGCGAACAAGGTAGGCAGCTATCCCCTCGCGGTCCTCGCCCGCTACCACCATGTGCCGTTCATCGTCGTGGCGCCGACGACCTCGGTGGATCTGAGCACGCCGGACGGCGCCGCGATCGAGGTGGAGCAGCGGGCCGGCAGCGAGGTGACCGACCTCGCGCCGTCACCGCTGGGCACTCAGGCCTACAATCCGGCCTTCGATGTGACGCCGCCGGAGCTGATTACTGCGATCATCACGGAGAACGGTGTGGTTTCGCCGGTCACCACAGAAGCTCTCGTAACTGTGTGTAATCACGAGACTCCCCGGGCAGGCTCTGACTAGGGGAGATCGGGCAGCGCATCTACGGCCATCGGCGGACAATGGTCGCGTAGCGTGACCTCGATCACCAAAGGTCACCGGTAACGATATGCAAATGGGATGATGGTCGGTATGAAGGGACGTGTGCTGGTCGTCGATGACGACACCGCGCTGTCAGAGATGCTTGGCATCGTGCTGCGCGGAGAGGGTTTCGAGCCGTCGTTCTGCGCTGACGGTGACAAGGCCCTGGCTGCTTTTCGGGAGTCCAAGCCGGATCTGGTGCTCCTTGACCTCATGCTGCCCGGACGGGACGGCATCGACGTATGCCGTCAGATCCGGGCGGAGTCCGGGGTGCCGATCGTGATGCTCACGGCGAAGAGCGACACCGTGGATGTGGTGGTGGGGCTCGAGTCGGGGGCTGACGACTATGTGATCAAGCCGTTCAAGCCGAAGGAGCTGGTGGCGAGGGTCAGGGCGCGACTGCGGAGGGCGGAGGAGCCGACTCCTGAGCAGCTCGCCATCGGCGATCTGGTGATCGACGTGGCGGGGCACTCGGTGAAGCGGGACGGGCAGCCGATCGCGCTGACGCCGTTGGAGTTCGACCTGCTGGTGGCGCTGGCCCGCAAGCCGTGGCAGGTGTTCACCCGTGAGGTGCTGCTCGAGCAGGTCTGGGGCTATCGGCACGCGGCGGACACCCGGCTGGTGAACGTCCATGTGCAGCGGCTGCGGTCCAAGGTGGAGCAGGACCCGGAGCGCCCGGAGATCGTGGTGACCGTCCGCGGTGTCGGTTACAAGGCGGGACCGGGCTGACATGTGCGCGTCGTACGAGCGGGAGCGGCTGGAGAGCCGGCTCGCGGACCCCATGCGGGGTCTCGCGCCGGTTTTCCGCTCGTTCGTGCGCTGGGCACGGCGACCGTTGCAGCCGGCGGTCCGGCTGTGGCGGCGCAATCTGCAACTGCGGGTGGTCGCCTTCACGCTGCTGATGTCGGTCGGCGTGGTGCTGCTGCTGGGCTTCGTCGTGATCGGGCAGGTCAAGAACGGCCTGCTCGACGCGAAGGAGAAGGCGGCTGAGAATCAGGCCACCACCGGCTTCTCCATCGCCCAGCAGCAGGCGAACAGGAGCCAGACGCAGGACGCCACCGGGGTCGGCTCGCAGAATCAGGCCGAGGACTCGGGCGCCTGGCTGACGACGCTGGTCCAGCAGTTCGCCAGCGGTGGCAACGGGGTGTACTGGATCGCCACGCTCAGCCCGGGCGCCGACGACGCGCGCTTCGGCGAGGGTGTCGTCAACGCGCACGGGCCGCGCAGCTCCGGCAGCCTGCTGCCGCAGGCGAGCATCCCCAAGTCGCTCAGCGACGCCGTCGAGTCCCACACCGGGGCGCTGAAGCAGTACACGACGGTGGTGACGGACGACGGGAAGGCGCCGCAGCCCGCGCTGGCCATCGGCAAGCGGCTCACGGACATCAACGGGAAGACGTACCAGCTCTACTACCTCTTCCCGTTCGGCCAGGAGGCCAAGACGCTCGGCCTGGTCAAGGGCACGCTGGCGACGGCGGGCATCTTCGTGGTGGTGCTGCTCGGCGCCATCGCCTGGCTGGTGACCCGGCAGGTCGTCACGCCGGTACGGATGGCGGCCGGGATCGCGGAGCGGCTCGCGGCGGGCCGATTGCAGGAACGTATGCAGGTCTCGGGTGAGGACGACATCGCGCGCCTCGGCGAGTCCTTCAACAAGATGGCGCAGAATCTCCAGGTCAAGATCCAGCAGTTGGAGGACCTGTCGAGGATGCAGCGCCGCTTCGTCTCCGACGTCTCGCACGAGCTGCGCACCCCGCTGACGACCGTACGGATGGCGGCGGACGTCATCCATGACGCGCGGACCGAATTCGATCCGGTGACCGCGCGCTCCGCCGAACTGTTGCAGAACCAGCTGGACCGTTTCGAGTCGCTGCTGTCCGACCTGCTGGAGATCAGCAGATTCGACGCGGGCGCCGCGGAGCTGGCCGCCGAGCCGATAGACCTGCGCGAGGTCGTACGGCGGGTGGTGGACGCCGCGGAGCCGCTGGCCGAGCGCAAGGGCAGCCACGTGGCGATACGCGGCGACGCGCAGCCGGTGATAGCCGAGGTCGACCCCCGCCGGGTGGAGCGCGTGCTGCGCAATCTGGTCGTCAACGCGATCGAGCACGGCGACGGCCGGGACGTGGTGGTACGGCTGGCCACGGCCGACGGCGCGGTGGCCGTCGCGGTGCGGGACTACGGCGTCGGGCTGAAGCCCGGTGAGGCGACGCGGGTGTTCAACCGCTTCTGGCGAGCCGATCCGGCGCGGGCGCGTACCACCGGCGGGACGGGCCTCGGCCTGTCCATCGCGGTGGAGGACGCCCGGCTGCACGGCGGCTGGCTCCAGGCGTGGGGCGAGCCGGGCGGCGGGTCGCAGTTCCGGATGACGCTGCCGCGGACCGCCGGCGAGAGCCTGCGCGGGTCGCCGATACCGCTGGAGCCGGACGATTCGCGGCGCAACCGCGGGCTGAATTCCTCGGGGCTGCCGGTCCGTGCCGCGACGGGGTCCGTGCCGGTGCCGCGGACCGCGGGCCCGGCCGGGCCGGGGCACCACGGGCAGCCGGGCTCGCAGATACCGCAGATTCCCCAGCGGCCGCCCGCGGTGCCGCGGTCGCCGTCGGCCGATCCCGCGGCGTTCCCCGGCAGCGGTGCGCGGGTCGTGGGACGGATGGACTCGGTCCGGGAGGACGACAGCTGATGGGTGCGCTGGGGGGCAGGGGACGCCTGCTGCGGAGCTGGCCGGGTGTGGTGTGCGCGGCGCTGTTGCTGGCCGGGTGCGCGGCGATACCCAGCAGCGGTGAGGTGCGCAAGGTCGGCGACGGACAGCACGCCGACGTGGACGCGCAGGTGCGGGTCTTCCCGTCGGCGCCGCACAAGGGCGAAAGCGCCTCCGACATCGTCAACGGCTTCATGGAGGCCACCACCAGCGGCGAGGCGGACTTCGAGACCGCGAAGAAGTACCTGTCCAAGGAGCTGGCCGGACACTGGGACCCCACCGCGAAGATCACCGTGCTCACCGGCACGACCCAGCCCCGGGAGGAGCCGGGCACGAGTCGCAAGGACTACGTGATGGTCGACCTGGCGGGCAAGAAGACGGCCGTCGTCGACGCCAAGCACGCCTACCGGCCGGACGAGGGCAACTTCGACACCTCGTTCCACCTGGTCAAGGAGAACAACGAGTGGCGGATCGACAGTCTTGAAGACGGCCTGGTGATCTCCGATCTGGACTTCAACCGGATATATCACCTGGTCAACATGTACTACTTCGCGGCGCTGGGCCCGGACGCGCATCGCTCGGGGAACGCCGACAAGACCCTGGTCGCCGACCCGGTCTACCTGCGCAAGCAGAGCGACTCGCTGGTGTCCACGGTCTCCGCGCTGCTGACCGGCCCCACGAACTGGCTGGCGCCCGTGGTCGAGACCGCGGCCCCCGAGGGCGCCCGGCTCTACGACAAGGCGCCCGACCACGGGGTGACGCTCGACGACTCCCAGCACCTCAGGGTGCGGCTCGACGCGCCCGCGCAGCGGTTCGCGGGGGAGCGCTGCGTGAAGCTGGCGGCGCAGCTCTTCACCACGGTGCAGGGCCAGGCCGCGCCCAAGGTGGACGCCGTCGACATCTCGGCGTCCGACGGCAGGACGGTCTGCTCGCTGCCCAAGGAACAGACGCTGGCGTTCAGCACGCAGAATCTGGTCGGCTCCTCGGACCACCAGTACTACATCGGGGCGCAGCCGCACCGGCTGCTGGAGGTGCCCTCGGACGGCGCCTCGACCACGGGTACGCCGGTGGCCGGGCCGTTCGGCGGGGCGAAGGCGGACCTGGAGTCGGTCGCGGTGCGCCGGGACGAGCAGATGGCCGCCGGGGTGAAGGGCGAGGGACGCCAACTGGTCACCGCCGGCCTGGACGCGGACGCCCAGCTCAGCGAGCCCGTGCTGACCAGCAAGGCGAAGGACGGTCTGAGCGCGCCGAGCTGGGACGGGCTCGACTACCTGTGGGTCGCCGACCGCGATCCGGGCGACCCCCGCGTGGTGGCGCTGCGCGACGGCGGCGGGCAGCCGATCCCGGTCTCCGTCAGCGGCCTGACCGGCCGTGTGGACGCGCTGCGCGTCGCCTCGGACGGCGTGCGGATCGCGCTGCTCGTCCGGCAGCCCAACGGGCTCGGGAAGTTGCAGCTCGGGCGGATCGAGCGGGGCGGTACGCAGGCGCATCCGACGTTCGCGGTGACGAATCTGCGCACGCTGACCCCCGCGGCCGACGGCGTCAGCTCGGTCTCCTGGGCGGGGCCGAGCCGCCTGGTGGCGCTCGACAGCGAATCCGAGGGCGTGCAGCAGATCAAGTACATCAGCACCGACGGCTCCCCGAAGCTGGCCTTCGAGGGGATCAGCCAGGCGTCTGTGGTGGCGGCCTCCGAGGACGTCTCGCGGGCGCTGCTGGCCTCGTACAACCAGAGCGTCTACCGGCTGCCGCCGGACTCCACGGGCAAGCGGGTCGAGCCGAAGGGCGACAGCCCGGTCTACCCCGGCTGAGAAAACCACCGTCAGCCTCCTGACCTGCGAAATCGTGGAGTTATCCACAGGTTGGGAGGGGGGCTGGCGGCGGGCGCCGAAACGGGGCAGAGTGGACGTCATGCGGGGCTGGTGGCAGGAGATCACCGGGCTGGTCCTGCCGGTGGACTGCGCCGGGTGCGGGCGTCCGCGTACGGAGCTGTGCGAGCGGTGCCGGGTACTGATCGGTGGGGCGGCCGAATCGGTGCCGGTGCGGCGCGTGCGTCCGACGCCGGAGCCGCCGGGGCTGCCGCCGGTCTACGCGGCCGGGCGATACGGGGACGAAGTGCGGGCCGTGGTCCTGGCGCACAAGGAGCGGGGTGCGCTGGGTCTGGCCCGACCGCTGGGCACGGCGCTGGCGGCGGCCGTGCGGCGGGTCGGCGTCCCCGGGACGGTCCTGCTGGTGCCGGTGCCCTCGGCACGGCGTGCGGTGGCGCGACGCGGCCACGACGCCACGGCCCGCATCGCCCGTGCGGCGGCCCGGGAGCTGCGCCGGGGCGGCGTACCCGCCAGGGCGGTGGCCGCGTTGCGCCAGCGGCGGCCGGTGGCGGACCAGTCCGGTCTCGGCGCGGCCGGGCGGCCGGCGAATCTGGCGGGCGCGGTGGCGGCGGCCGGCGGGTCGGCCGCGCTGCTGACGGTGGCGCCGGTCGTGCTGGTGGACGACCTGATGACCACCGGAGCCTC
The DNA here is from genome assembly GCF_044749865.1 of Streptomyces sp. NPDC088910. Taxonomy (NCBI): domain Bacteria; kingdom Bacillati; phylum Actinomycetota; class Actinomycetes; order Kitasatosporales; family Streptomycetaceae; genus Streptomyces; species Streptomyces sp. NPDC088910. Next base: position 1,101,836 of record NZ_JBIVIV010000001.1, on the reverse strand, counting down.
ACTGACCGTGGCGGCGCGGGCGGTGACGGCGGCCGGGGGCCGGGTCGCCGGGGCGGCGGTCGTGGCTGGTCCGCACGATCCGGAACTCCACTCGGATGCGCGTCGTTGCAGGTAGTAGCGACGCATATTCACTCGGAAGGGGGTATGGCGTCGCTGAGGATGCCGACCTCCACACTCCGGGACTATGTTCGGGGGATAGGGAAGTGAACACCATGGGGTGTTGATCTTCTCAGTGGGGCAGGAGGAGGTGAAAGCCGCAGCTTCGTGGTCCCCGGTCAGCCCCGGGAGGCGAAGCGGCAGCCAACGCAGCGCCGGACGGGACTGGTACCCGAGCTGGCCTCAGCGAAAGGGATCGCCTCCGGTAGCCCGGGGCGATCCGGGAACGGAGTTCTGCGTGGACATCGTCGTCAAGGGCCGCAAGACCGAGGTGCCTGAGCGGTTCCGGAAGCACGTGGCCGAGAAGCTGGACAAGATCCAGAAGCTCGACGGCAAGGTGATCAGCCTCGACGTCGAGGTGTCCAAGGAGCTCAACCCCCGGCAGGCGGACCACGCCGACCGGGTGGAGATCACGCTCAACACCCGGGGCCCGGTCGTCCGGGCCGAGGCCGCGGCGGCCGACCCGTACGCGGCGCTGGACATCGCTGTGTCGAAGCTGGAGGCGCGGCTGCGCAAGGCCGCGAGCAAGCGCCACACCCGTCGTGGGAACGGCCGGATCCCGGCGGCCGAGGTCGCCGCGACCGTGCCGGACGCGGCGACCATCAACGGGGACGGGGAGCTGGCCGTCGACCGGCCGAGCACGGACAGTGTGCCCACCACGAGGTTCGGTCCGCTGGAGGTGCACGGCGAGGGCCCGCTGGTGGTGCGCGAGAAGACCCACGCGGCCACGCCGATGGCACTCGACCAGGCGCTCTACGAGATGGAGTTGGTCGGGCACGACTTCTATCTGTTCGTGGACAGCGAGACCAAGCAGCCGAGTGTCGTCTATCGCAGGCACGGTTACGACTACGGCGTGATTCATCTGAACTCGGACGAGAGCACCGTGGAAGAACCGGCGGGCGCGGGCGGCGTACTGCGCCGCTAGCGGCCACGCCCTAGGGCTGCAACCGGTGCCCCCGGGCCGTCCCGGGGGCACCACCGTGCCTGGACGTGAAATGCTGGACCAGTGGTCAACTCTGGTCTGAGGGGGAGGATCTGATGCCGGAGAGCTTTGAGCGCGGAATCACCGGCGAGCGTGGTCAGATCCCGTACGAGGAACCTGCCGGTCCGGCGCGTGCGGAGCCCATCCGGGTGCTGGTGGTCGACGACCACGCGCTCTTCCGGCGGGGCCTGGAGATCGTGCTCGCGCAGGAGGAGGACATCCAGGTCATCGGTGAGGCGGGGGACGGCGCGGAGGCGGTCGACAAGGCCGCCGACCTGTTGCCGGACATCGTGCTGATGGATGTGCGGATGCCCCGGCGCGGCGGGATCGAGGCGTGCACCTCGATCAAGGAGGTCGCGCCCAGCGCCAAGATCATCATGCTGACGATAAGCGACGAGGAAGCCGACCTCTACGAGGCGATCAAGGCCGGTGCCACCGGCTATCTCCTCAAGGAGATCTCCACCGACGAGGTGGCGACGGCGATCCGCGCGGTGGCGGACGGACAGTCGCAGATCAGTCCGTCGATGGCGTCGAAGCTGCTGACCGAGTTCAAGTCGATGATCCAGCGGACCGACGAGCGGCGGCTGCTGCCCGCGCCCAAGCTCACCGACCGGGAGCTGGAGGTGCTGAAGCTGGTCGCCACCGGGCTGAACAACCGGGACATCGCCAAGGAACTCTTCATCAGCGAGAACACGGTGAAGAACCACGTCCGCAACATCCTGGAGAAGCTTCAGCTCCACTCCCGGATGGAGGCCGTGGTCTACGCGATGCGCGAGAAGATCCTGGAGATCCGCTAGGGCCTGTCCCGCGCCGGGCATCGCGGCCATCACGTGCTGGGCATTGCCGGGTCCGGGCGCGCCCCCGGGCCGCCCGGACCCGGCGCCGCCCGGACCCACCACCTCGGCCCCGCGGGGCCGTACCCGCTCAGCGGCGGTCGTGGGTCAGCTTCAGCGCCGCCTCCAGCGGCTCGCGCAGCGGCTCCGGCAGCACCCGCTCCACCCGCGCCTCCTCGCAGCCCACCCAACCCGCCGCCTGCGCGATGGCGTCGGCCGCGGGCTGCACGGCCTTCGGGCCGTCGAGCGTGACCTGCCGGGCCACCAGCGTCTTCCCCTCGCGCGCCGGGTCGACGCGCCCGACCAGCCGCCCGCCCGCGAGCAGCGGCATCGCGAAGTAGCCGTGGATCCGCTTGGGCTTGGGGGTGTACGCCTCCAGCCGGTGCGTGAAGCCGAAGATCCGCTCGGTGCGCGGCCGGTCCCAGATCAGGGAGTCGAACGGCGACAGCAGCGTCGTACGGTGCCTGCCGCGCGGCTCGCTCGCCAGCGCCGCCGGATCGGCCCAGGCGGGCTTGCCCCAGCCCTCGACCTCGACGGGCACCAGACCGGTCGAGTCGATCACCGACATCACCTGCTCGCCCTTGAGCCGGTGGTAGTCCGCGAGGTCCGCGCGGGTGGCCACCCCCATCGCCGCGCCCGCCTGGACGACCAGCCGCCGTACGCACTCGGTGTCGTCCAGGTCGTCGTGGAGCAGCGCGTCGGGCACGGCCCGCTCGGCCAGGTCGTAGATCCGCTTCCAGCCGCGCCGCCGGGTGCAGACCACCTCGCCGGTGTCGAGCAGCCACTCCACCGCGATCTTGGTCTCCGACCAGTCCCACCACGGTCCGCCGTTCTTCGCGCCGCCGAGCTGCGTCGAATTCAGCGGCCCCTCGGCCTTGAGCTGGTCCAGGACGGCGGCGCACGAGCGCTCGGCGTCCTCCAGGACGTGCCAGCGGTGACCGCGGGCCCGCCGCGCCCTGCGCCGGAAGGCGAAGTGCGGCCACTCCTCGATGGGCAGGATGCAGGCCGCGTGCGACCAGTACTCGAAGGCGTGGTCGCCCGACCAGTACGCCTCCTCGACCTCCTCGCGGCCGACCGCGCCCAGCCGCGCGTACGGGATCAGCTCGTGCGAGCGGGCCAGTACCGAGATGGTGTCGAGCTGCACCGCGCCCAGCGAGCGCAGCACCCCGCGCGTCCCGGCCCGCCGGTCGGGAGCACCGAGGAAGCCCTGCGCCCGCAAGGCGAGCCTGCGTGCTTCGTCGGCGGACAGGGTGAGCTGAGGAGGCGGCAGCGGTGTCATGCCGGACAGCGTAGGACCGCCCACTGACAAGCCCCGCTGACCTGCGTCAACCTCGCGCGGCCCGCGGCCCCCCGCTCCGTACGGAAACCCCTCGCGCCTCGCGCCCGCCCCCCGTGACGGAGGAGCCTCAAGCGCCCGCCCCCCCGTGACGAAGGAGCCTCAGGCCCCCGCGCCCGGCGGATACGGCTCGTACGGCGTCTTGCCCTCGCGGTCCCAGTCCGTCGGCAGCAGGGAACCGCTCCAGGCGTCGCGGCGGGTGCCCGCGTAAAGGATCTTGGAGCGGACGGTGCCCTCCATGACGAAGCCGATGGAGCGGGCGACGGCGCGCGAGCCGTCGTTGCCCGCCTCCGCGTACCACTCGATCCGCTCGACGCCGAGAGCGTCGAAGGCCCAGGCGCAGACCGCGCGCCCCGCCTCGGCGGTGTAGCCCTTGCGGCGCTGCTCCCTCGCCGTCCAGTAGCCCAGCTCCGCCTGCCGCTCGGGCCCGGTCAGACCGGAGGCGCCGAACCGCAGCAGGCCCATGGAGCTGACGAGCGCGCCGCTGTCGGCGGTGAAGACGCCGAAGTTGTACATGGTGTCGTCGCGCCAGCCCTCGGGGCAGATGCGGCCGACGAAGTCCGCCGCGTTCTCGTGGGTGTACGGCGAGGGCACCGCCGTCCAGCGCGGAATATCGGGATCCTGGCAGGCCACATAGAGCGCCTCGGCGTCGTCCGGGGCCAGCGGACGCAGCAGCAGACGCTCGGTGGTGAGGGTGATCGGCTCCATGGACGCAGTATTGAGGAGAGCCGACGGCTGTGGAAAACCGTTTTGGCACCTCGGGGCCTCCCGGCCCGCTGGTCTCCTCGCTTACGATGGCCGTTGCAGCGGGGCCATCGGCGGACAGCCACTGGCAGAAAGCCATCGGCAGACATCGGCAGATCAAACCCCGCTGTGCCGGGTGCGGGCCAACCGCGCCAGGCCCGACCGGCAAGGAGCCAGCCTACGTGTCCGTCTTCAACAAGCTCATGCGTGCAGGCGAAGGCAAGATCCTGCGCAAACTGCACCGCATCGCGGACCAGGTCAATTCCATCGAAGAGGACTTCGTCAACCTCACCGATGCCGAGCTGCGGGCCCTCACCGACGAGTACAAGGAGCGGTACGCCGAGGGCGAGTCCCTCGACGACCTGCTGCCCGAGGCGTTCGCCACCGTCCGTGAGGCCGCCAAGCGCGTGCTCGGACAGCGTCACTACGACGTCCAGCTCATGGGCGGTGCCGCCCTGCACCTCGGGTATGTCGCCGAGATGCGCACCGGCGAGGGCAAGACCCTGGTCGGCACCCTGCCCGCGTATCTGAACGGGATCTCCGGCAAGGGCGTCCACCTCATCACGGTCAACGACTACCTCGCCGAGCGCGACTCGGAGTGGATGGGCCGCGTCCACAAATTCCTCGGCCTCGAGGTCGGCTGCATCCTGGCGAACATGTCGCCCGCCGAGCGCCGCGCCATGTACGCCTGCGACATCACCTACGGCACCAACAACGAATTCGGCTTCGACTACCTGCGCGACAACATGGCGTGGTCGAAGGACGAGCTGGTGCAGCGCGGCCACAACTTCGCGATCGTCGACGAGGTCGACTCGATCCTGGTGGACGAGGCCCGTACGCCGCTGATCATCTCCGGCCCGGCCGACCAGGCCACCAAGTGGTACAGCGACTTCGCCCGTCTGGTGAAGCGGCTCAACCGCGGCGAGGCGAGCAGCCTCGGCAAGGAGGAGACCGGCGACTACGACGTGGACGAGAAGAAGCGCACCGTCGCCATCCACGAGAGCGGCGTCACCAAGGTCGAGGACTGGCTGGGCATCGACAACCTCTACGAGTCGGTGAACACCCCGCTGGTCGGCTACCTGAACAACGCGATCAAGGCCAAGGAGCTGTACAAGAACGACAAGGACTACGTCGTCATGGACGGCGAAGTCATGATCGTCGACGAGCACACCGGCCGTATCCTCGCGGGCCGCCGCTACAACGAGGGCATGCACCAGGCGATCGAGGCGAAGGAAGGGGTGGACATCAAGGACGAGAACCAGACGCTCGCCACGATCACCCTCCAGAACTTCTTCCGCCTGTACGACAAGCTCTGCGGCATGACCGGTACGGCGATGACCGAGGCCGCCGAGTTCCACCAGATCTACAAGCTCGGCGTCGTCCCGATCCCGACCAACCGCGCGCTGGCCCGGATGGACAAGCCCGACCTGATCTACCGCACGGAAGAGGCGAAGTTCGCCGCCGTGGTCGAGGACATCGTCGAGAAGCACGAGAAGGGCCAGCCGGTCCTGGTCGGCACCGTCTCCGTCGAGAAGTCCGAGTACCTGTCGGCGCAGCTCTCCAAGCGCGGCGTGCCGCACGAGGTGCTCAACGCCAAGCAGCACGACCGTGAGGCGTCGATCGTCGCGCAGGCGGGCCGCAAGGGCGCCGTGACCGTGGCCACCAACATGGCCGGCCGCGGCACCGACATCAAGCTCGGCGGCAACCCCGACGACCTCGCCGAGGCGGAGCTGCGGCAGCGCGGCCTCGACCCGGTCGAGCACGTCGAGGAGTGGGCGGCGGCGCTGCCCGACGCCCTGGAGCGTGCCGAGCAGGCCGTCAAGGCCGAGCACGAGGAGGTCGTCGACCTCGGCGGGCTCTACGTGCTGGGCACCGAGCGGCACGAGTCGCGCCGGATCGACAACCAGCTCCGCGGCCGGTCCGGCCGTCAGGGCGACCCCGGCGAGTCCCGCTTCTACCTCTCGCTCGGCGACGACCTCATGCGGCTGTTCAAGGCGCAGATGGTCGAGCGCGTCATGGCGATGGCCAATGTGCCGGACGACGTGCCGATCGAGAACAAGATGGTCACCCGCGCCATCGCGTCGGCCCAGTCGCAGGTCGAGCAGCAGAACTTCGAGATCCGCAAGAACGTCCTGAAGTACGACGAGGTGCTCAACCGGCAGCGCGAGGTCATCTACGGCGAGCGCCGCCGCGTCCTGGAGGGCGAGGACCTGCACGAGCAGGTGCAGCACTTCATGGACGACACCATCGACGCGTACATCGACGCGGAGACCAAGGAAGGCTTCGCCGAGGACTGGGACCTGGACCGGCTGTGGGGCGCCTTCAAGCAGCTCTACCCGGTGAAGGTCACCATCGAGGAGCTGGAGGACGCGGCGGGCGACCGGGCCGGGATCACCGCCGAGTTCATCGCGGAGTCCGTCAAGGACGACATCCACGAGCAGTACGCGGAGCGCGAGAAGAGCCTCTCCGAGGACATCATGCGCGAGCTGGAGCGCCGCGTGGTGCTGTCGGTGCTCGACCGCAAGTGGCGTGAGCACCTGTACGAGATGGACTACCTCCAGGAGGGCATCGGGCTGCGCGCGATGGCGCAGCGCGACCCGCTGGTGGAGTACCAGCGCGAGGGCTTCGACATGTTCGGCGCCATGATGGACGGCATCAAGGAGGAGTCCGTCGGCTACCTGTTCAACCTGGAGGTCCAGGTCGAGCAGCAGGTCGAGGAGGTCCCGGTGGACGCCGCCGTCAGCGACGCCCCGCAGGACGCGGCGCCTTCGCTGACCAAGGACGCCAGGCCGGAGATCCGCGCCAAGGGCCTCGACGCCCCCAAGCGCGCCGACCGGCTGCACTTCTCCGCGCCGTCCGTGGACGGCGAGGGCGGTGTGGTCGAGGGCGACTTCGCGGGTGTCGACGCCGCCGACGGCGGTTCCGCCGAGGAGGGCCAGACGCGCGCCGAGCGCCGCAAGGCCGCCAAGGGCGGGCGCCGCCGCAAGAAGTAACGCCTACGGGCGGGCTCGACCGGACACGGCCGCGGGGCCGGACCCCTTTCTCACGGGTCCGGCCCCGCGGCCGTGCCGCGTCCAAGACGCTCACCCGCGGGAGGTCAGCCCGCCTGGACCGCCGTGCACCGCCAGCGGGCCTGCCCGTAGCCCGCCGAGGGCGGCGCGGCGGGCCCCGAGGGTTCGAGCCGGAAGGCCAGGGCGCGGAAGACGTCCTGGTCCAGGGCGACGACGGCCGCCACCTCCAGGGCGCCGTCCGCGGTGCGGAAGCATCGGCACCGGTACACGTAGGGGGTACGGCCGCGGGCCCGCAGCCGCCAGTCGGCGCGGGCGCCGTGCAGCTCCCACAGCCGTTGGTACGCCTCGTCCCTGACGCGTCCGGCCAGCGACGTCACGGGGCTGCGCCCGGTCAGCACGTCGAGCAGGCGCCCGGCGAACCACAGGTGCGGCGCGGGCGGGCGCGGCGCCGTCCCCGGCCGCGCCACGACCGCCACGGACCTCGCCGGGACCGGAACCGAGCCGGAGCCCCCGCTCGCCGCGCCTCCCGCCGGCCTCGCCACGGCGCCTGGACGCCCGCCTGGCCGCCCGCCGGGCCGGCGGCTGTCTCTGCGTCCGGGCGGACCGGCGCCGCCCGCCGTGCGCCGCTCCACGCCCGCGGCGCGCGGCGAAGCGGGAGCGGGCAGGGGAGGTGCCGGGGTTCCGGGTACGGGCACGGTTACGGGCGGCTGCGGCGGCGTCGTCTGCACGGGTGCTTCCCCTGTGGTCGCTACTGGCGGGTAGGGCGGTGACAGGGCGGTTCTAGGACCCGCGGAGAGGGGCTGGCAAGCGGGGTGCCGTCCGACGCAGGGCGCGGAGGAATTCACCTATTCGCGTGGTGGCGCACGTATGCTTCACGCCATGCGCGTCTATATTCCAACGACCCTGGCCGGTCTCGCCGAGGCGTACAAGGCGGGCGAGCTGGGGCCCGTACCGCTGGACGCCTACGCGGTGACGCCGAGCCTGCGCGAGTGGTACGTCTCGGACGACATCGAGGAGCTGGAGTACGCGGCCCTCAACCGCGCCGCCCAGGCGTCGCTGCGGCTGCTGGCCGTGCACCCGGACACCCCGCGCCGCCGGGTGGTCGTCGCCGTGGACGTGGACGACGCCGCCGTGACGTACGACCCGGACCACGGCCTGGACCCCGGCTCGCTCGGCGAGGTCCGCCTGGCGCGCGCCGTGCCGCTGTCCAGGACGGCCGCGGTGCACGTGGACGCCGACGACGCGCGGACCGATGTGACGGCCGCCGCGGCGGCCGTGGGCGCGGCCGACATGGGCGACGACGACGCGCAGTTCACCGTGGACGGCGCCGAGGACCACGACCTGCTCTGGTACGCGACGCAGGAGATCCCCAACCTCATCTCCTGACCCCGGCGCGCGAGGACCCGAGCGCGCGACCGGCTGAGCGCCCGACCGCGTGAACGCCCCGGCATCCGACCGCCCGGGCACCTGATCGGCTGAATCCGTTCGGCCCCCGCCCGGTCGTACGGCGGCCCCGCGTGGCCGGGACCCCACCCTCGGGCACCGGGCTGTCACACCCCGCGAGTACGGTTCGTGGAGTGAGCACGCATTCCGTAGGCACGCATCTGGTGTGGGACTGGAACGGCACCCTTTTCCACGACATCGACGCGGTGATCGAGGCGACGAACGCCTCGTTCGCCGAGCTGGGCCTGGCCCCGATCACCCTGGAGCGGTACCAGGAGCTGTACTGCGTGCCCGTGCCCCGGTTCTACGAGCGGCTGATGGGACGGCTGCCGACCGACGCCGAGTGGGAGGTGATGGACGCCGCCTTCCACCGCCACTACTGGGCGCTGGCCGGCCGCTGCGGCCTCGCCGAGGGCGCGGCCGAGCTGCTGGCCGCGCGCCGGGCCGCCGGGCTCACGCAGTCGCTGTGCTCGCTCGCCCCGCAGGACAATCTGCTGCCCGTGGTGACCTCGCACGGCATCATGGAGCACTTCGTCCGGGTGGACGGCCGTACCGGCCCCTCCAACCAGGGCAAGGCCGCGCAGATGGCCCGCCACCTCGCCGCGCTCGCCGACGTCGCCGCCGACCCCGGCCGGATCGTGGTGATCGGTGACGCGCTCGACGACGCGGTGGCCGCCGCCCACGTCGGCGCGCACGCCGTGCTGTACACCGGCGGCTCGCACAGCCGCGCCAGCCTGGAGAGCGCCGGGGTGCCGGTGGTCGACAGCCTCGCCGCCGCCGTCGTGGAAGCCGAGCGAATAGCCGCGGGCTAGAGCCTGTCCGGCGGACAGGCCCTGCCGCCGGGCTCCCGAATCGACGCTCGGGCCCGGTCCGCGCCCCGCTCCAACGCCGGAATCATCACCTCCGCATCGACTGTTCGCCGTCTCGTCCCGGTCCTGTTCCCGCCCGGTTCCTGTCCAGAGGGGCCAAAGGTGTGCAGTGCATTTGTACGAAGACGTCTCCTGACAGGCACCCGTGAGCGAGCGATAGCCTTGCGGCGTGATCAACGTTGATCAGTTCATCAGGGGCCACCGCGTGCGTACGGGCACGGCGGACCCCTCTTCCGGCATAGCGTCGTCCCGTAGCGGATACCCCGCGTCACGTGACGTCCTGCCATCACCCGACGTCACGCAATGGCGCGCGACAGGAGTCAGAGGACATGCAGACCAAGCTGGACGAAGCCAAGGCCGAACTGCTGGAACGAGCAGCCAAGGTCGCTGAGAACAGCCAGACGGGGGGACTACCCGGCCAGGGCCGCGACACAGAGGCGCTGACGGCGTTCCTCCGGGGTTACTACCTGCACAGCGCACCCGAGGACCTCAACGACCGCAATCCGGTCGATGTCTTCGGCGCGGCAGTCTCCCACTACCGGCTCGCGGAGGTACGCCCGCAGGGCAGTGCCAGCGTCCGGGTGCACACCCCCACCGTCGAGGAGAACGGCTGGCAGTCCAGCCACACCGTCGTCCAGGTCGTGACCGACGACATGCCCTTCCTCGTCGACTCGGTCACCAACGCGCTCACCCAGGCCGACCGCGGCATCCACGTCGTCTTCCACCCGCAGTTCCTGGTCCGCCGCGACGTGACCGGCAAGCTGCTGGAGATCGTCGCACCGGGGTGCGGACCCGAGGACGGCTCGCTCCCGCACGACGTGCTGGTCGAGTCCTGGATCCACGTCGAGATCGACCGCGAGACCGACCGCGCCGACCTCAAGGAGATCACCGCGGACCTGCGCCGCGTGCTCTCCGACGTCCGCGAGTCCGTCGAGGACTGGGCGAAGATGCGCGAGTCCACCAAGCGCATCGCCGACGAGCTGTCCGCGACCCCGCCGCCGCTGCCCGAGCGCGAGGTCAGCGAGGCCGTCGAGCTGCTGCGCTGGCTCAACGACGACCACTTCACCTTCCTCGGCTACCGCGAGTACGAGCTGACCACCGACACCGAGCCCGACGGCTCCACCGAGGACGTGCTGGTCGCCGTCCCCGGGACCGGTCTCGGCATCCTGCGCTCCGACCCGGTGCACCCCGGCACCGACGGCACCGACCCGGGCCATCACACCCACCTCGGGCACCCCGGCTCCCCGTCGTTCAGCAGGCTGCCCGCCGACGCCCGCGCCAAGGCCCGCGAACACCGGCTGCTGATCCTCACCAAGGCCAACAGCCGCTCCACCGTGCACCGTCCCTCGTATCTGGACTACGTCGGCGTGAAGAAGTTCGACGCCGAGGGCAATGTGATCGGCGAGCGCCGCTTCCTCGGCCTGTTCTCCTCCACCGCCTACACCGAGTCGATCCGCCGGGTCCCGGTGGTCCGCCGCAAGGTCGAGGAAGTCCTCGAAGGCGCCGGATTCACCGCCCACAGCCACGACGGCCGCGACCTGCTCCAGATCCTGGAGACGTACCCGCGCGACGAGCTGTTCCAGACCCCCGCCGACGAGCTGCGGTCCATCGCCACCAGCGTGCTGTACCTCCAGGAGCGCCGGAAGCTGCGGCTGTTCCTGCGGCAGGACGAGTACGGCCGCTACTACTCGGCGCTGGTCTACCTGCCGCGCGACCGCTACACCACGGCGGTACGACTGCGCCTGACCAACATCCTCCAGGACGAACTGGGCGGCCGAAGCGCCGACTTCACCGCCTGGAACACCGAATCGGTGCTGTCCCGGCTGCACTTCGTCATCCGCGTCGAACCCGGCGCGCCGCTGCCCGACATCACCGACGCCGACGTCGAGCGGATCGAGAGCCGGCTCTCCGACGCCACCCGCTCCTGGGCCGACGGCTTCGGCGAGGCGCTGACCGCCGAGTGCGGCGAGGAGCGCGCGGCCGAGCTGACCCGGCGGTACGCGCACGCGTTCCCCGACGGCTACCGCGCCGACTTCGCACCGCGCGTCGCCGTCGCCGACCTCCAGCACATCGAGGGCCTGGGCGCCGACGACTTCACCCTCAGCCTGTACGAGCCGGTCGGCGGCGCCAGCGACGAGCGCCGCTTCAAGATCTACCGCACCGGCGCGCCCGTCTCGCTGTCCGCCGTCCTGCCGGTGCTCCAGCGGCTCGGCGTCGAGGTCGTCGACGAGCGGCCGTACGAACTGCGCCGCTCGGACCAGACCCGCGCCTGGGTCTACGACTTCGGGCTGCGCCTGGACCCCAGCCTCGGCGACCTCGGCGACGACGCCCGCGAGCGGTTCCAGGCGGCCTTCGCCGCGACCTGGACCGACAAGGCGGAGAACGACGGCTTCAACTCCCTGGTGCTGCGCGCCGGTCTGGAGTGGCGCGAGGCCATGGTCCTGCGCGCGTACGCCAAGTACCTGCGCCAGGCCGGGTCCACCTTCAGCCAGGACTACATGGAGGACACCCTCCGTACCAACGTCCACACCACCCGGCTGCTGGTCAACCTCTTCCAGGCCCGCTTCTCGCCGGACCACCAGCGGGCCGGCAGCGAGCTGACCGACGGGCTGCTGGAGGAGCTGGACGGCGCGCTCGACCAGGTCGCCAGCCTCGACGAGGACCGCATCCTGCGGGCCTTCCTCACCCTGATCAAGGCGACGCTGCGCACCAACTACTTCCAGCGCCGCGACGACGGGCAGCCGCACGACTACCTGTCGATGAAGTTCGACCCGCAGGCCATCCCCGAACTGCCCGCGCCCCGACCGGCGTTCGAGATCTGGGTGTATTCCCCGCGGGTCGAGGGCGTCCACCTGCGGTTCGGCAAGGTCGCCCGCGGCGGTCTGCGCTGGTCCGACCGGCGCGAGGACTTCCGTACCGAGGTGCTGGGCCTGGTCAAGGCGCAGATGGTGAAGAACACCGTCATCGTGCCGGTCGGCGCGAAGGGCGGCTTCGTCGGCAAGCGGCTGCCCGACCCGGCCGCCGACCGCGACGCCTGGCTGGCCGAGGGCATCGCCTCGTACAAGACGTTCATCTCCGGCCTGCTCGACATCACCGACAATCTCGTCGGCGGCGAGGTCGTGCCGCCGACGGACGTGGTCAGGCACGACGAGGACGACACGTATCTGGTCGTCGCCGCGGACAAGGGCACCGCGTCGTTCTCCGACATCGCCAACGAGGTCGCGGTGTCGTACGGCTTCTGGCTCGGCGACGCCTTCGCCTCCGGCGGCTCGGTCGGCTACGACCACAAGAAGATGGCCATCACTTCCAGCGGCGCCTGGGAGTCGGTGAAGCGGCACTTCCGCGAGATGGGCGTCAACACCCAGGAAGAGGACTTCACCGTCGTCGGCATCGGCGACATGTCCGGTGACGTGTTCGGCAACGGCATGCTGCTGTCGGAGCACATCCGGCTGGTCGCGGCCTTCGACCACCGGCACATCTTCCTCGACCCGAAGCCGGACGCGGCCACCTCCTACGCCGAGCGGCGCCGCATCTTCGAGCTGCCGCGCAGCAGTTGGGCCGACTACGACACCAAGCTGCTGTCGTCGGGCGGCGGGATCTTCCCCCGTACCGCCAAGGCGATCCCGCTCAACGCGCAGATCCGCAAGGCGCTCGGCATCGAGACCGCCACCGCGAAGATCACCCCCGCCGAGCTGATGAAGGCGATCCTCCAGGCCCCGGTGGACCTGCTGTGGAACGGCGGCATCGGCACCTACGTCAAGGCGTCCACCGAGTCGCAGGCCGACGTCGGCGACAAGGCCAACGACGCGATCCGGATCGACGGCGCGGAACTGCGGGTCAAGGTCGTCGGCGAGGGCGGCAATCTGGGCTTCACCCAGCTCGGCCGGATCGAATTCGCCCTGAACGGCGGCCCGGAGGGGACCGGCGGCCACATCAACACCGACGCGATCGACAACAGCGCGGGTGTGGACGCCTCGGACCACGAGGTCAACATCAAGATCCTGCTCAACAGCGTCGTCGCCGAAGGGGACATGACCGTCAAGCAGCGCAATTCGCTGCTCGCGGAGATGACCCACGAGGTCGGCGACCTGGTGCTGCGCAACAACTACGCGCAGAACGTCTCGCTCGCCAACAGCATGGAGCAGGCCCCGAGTCTGCTCCACGCCCACCAGCGGTTCATCCGCCGCCTGGTGCGCGACGGCCACCTGGACCGGGCGCTGGAGTTCCTGCCGACCGACCGGCAGATCCGCGAGCGGCTGGCGGCCGGACAGGGCCTGACGCAGCCGGAGTTGGCGGTGATCCTCGCCTACGCCAAGATCACCACGGCCGAGGAACTGGTCCACACCGAACTGCCCGACGACCCGTACCTGCGCTCCCTGCTGCACGCGTACTTCCCCGTGCCGCTGCGGGAGCGCTTCGAGCGGCAGATCGACAACCACGCGCTGCACCGCGAGATCATCACGACCGTCCTGGTCAACGACACGGTGAACTCCGGCGGCACGACCTTCCTGCACCGCTTCCGCGAGGAGATCGGCGCCACCACGGAGGAGATCGTGCGGGCCCACACGGCCGCCCGCGCGATCTTCGGTCTCGCCGAGATCTGGGACGCGGTCGAGGCGCTGGACAACATCGTCGCCGCCGACGTGCAGACCCGGATCAGGCTGCACTCGCGGCGGCTGGTCGAGCGCGCCACCCGCTGGCTGCTCAACAACCGGCTCCAGCCGCTCCAGATCGCCGAGACCATCGACTTCTTCGCCGAGGGCGTCGCCGCGGTCTGGTCCCACCAGCCCAAGCTGCTGCGCGGCGCGGACGCGGACTGGTACCGGTCGCTGCGCGACGAGCTGACCGCAGCGGGGGTGCCGGACGAACTGGCCACCCGGGTCGCCGGATTCTCCGCGGCCTTCCCGGCGCTCGACATCGTCGACGTCGCGGACCGCACCGGCAAGGAGCCGCTGGACGTCGCGGAGGTCTACTTCGACCTCGCCGACCGGCTGGGGATCACGCAGCTCCTGGACCGGATCATCCTGCTGCCGCGCGCCGACCGCTGGCAGTCCATGGCCCGCGCCGCCATCCGCGAGGACCTCTTCGCGGCCCACGCGGCACTCACCGCCGACGTGCTGACGGCGGGCCCCGAAGGGTCCACGCCAGAGCAGCGCTACACGGCGTGGGAGGAGCAGAACGCGGGGCTGATCGGCCGCGCCCGCACCACCCTTGAGGAGATCCAGGGCGCCGAGGAGTTCGACCTGGCGAGTCTGTCGGTGGCGATGCGGACCTTCCGTACGCTGCTGCGCACGCACCGCTGAGCCGTACGCACCGCTGGGCCGTACGGTCGCGGCGGTGCGGCTGAACGCGGGCCCGGTGGGCGGCACTTGTGCGCAAGTGCCGCCCGCCGGGCCCGACCGCGCTACGGCGTGGGCGCGTCCGGCATCTTCCACACCGTCAGCAGCGTGGAGTACGTCGGCATCGGGTCGGTCATCATGTTGCCGGACGGCGTGACGTCGGTGACCTTCAGCATGGCCAGATTGCCCTCCGAGGTCACCGTGCACAGCACCGTGCCCTTGGCGATGTACGTGTCCTTGGCGAGGTCGTCCCGGTAGATCTCGCCGGACAGCGCGTCGGCGCCGACGCCGTTCCTGCACGCCTGGTAGTCGGTGCCGTCGGCCCGGCCGAAGGTGGTGAGGAACCGCATGCTGCCGTCGGCCCAGTCCTGGTACTCGATCTCGTAGCCGTCGGTGTCGCCGATCTGGCCGTTCGGCTCGACCCTCGCGCTGTCCAGGTCCACATGCGTGCCGTGGTTCCAGGCGGGCGAGCGGATGGTGAACTTGCGGTCCTGGAAGATGACTTGCGGCTGCCCGCCGCCGGGTGTGCCCGGGTCGGCAGAGGAGCCGCCGGGGGAGCCGGTCGGGTCGGTGCTCGCGGGGCCGGTGGTCGGAGCGGCAGCGGGGGACTGGGAGGTGGAGGTGCCGGGGCCGCCGCCGAGCGGCGACGTGCCCTGCGGGCCCTTGTCGTCGCCCTTGCCGTCGGAGTGGGTGAAAGCGTAGGTGAGCGTCACCGCGAGGATCACGGCCAGGACGCTGCCGCCGATGGCCATCACCTTCTGCGTCCGGCCGCTGGGGACCCGGCTCTGCCCGTCGTGCCCGTTCCCGTTCCCGTCGTGCCCCTCGTTCCCGTTTCCGGGACCGCGCCCGTGGCCGTCTCCGGGACCGCGCCCTTGCCCGTCTCCGGGACCGCGCCCTTGCCCGTTTCCGGGACCGCTCTCGGGACCGCTCGCACGACCGCTTCCGTCCCCGCGGCCGGTGGCTCCGTGGGCGCCGGTCGCGGGGCCGTCCACGTTCGTCGGCCCGAACATGCCCGAGGTGTAGGGGCCTGACGCGTACGGACCCGGCGTGTACGGGCCCGGCGCGTACGGGCCGGAGGGCGCGGCACCCGTCCCGGCGGGCGGTGCGGCCCGCGGCGCCCCCTGCGGCATCGCGGGCGGTACGGCGGGTGGTACGGCGGGCGCCGGTATGTGCGGCGGCGCGGCGGGCGCGGCAGGCGGTGCCGGGGCCGGCGGCAGGGCCGCGGCGGCCTCCCGCCGGGCTATCTCGGCCGCGAGCGGCTGCGGCAGCCAGCCGCTGAAGTCCCGGAGCGGGCGGCCCGCGCCGCGCTCGCACAGCTCGGCCAGCTCCGCGGGGGTGGGCCGGGCCGCCGGGTCCGCCGTCAGGCAGCGCTCCAGGACGGTCCGCAGCTCGTCGGGGTAACCGGACAGGTCGGGCGGCCGGACGGCGGTGTTGGCTATCTGCGTGGCGAGCGTGATCGCGCCCGCCGTGCCGTACGGGTGCCGTCCGGTGGCGGCGACCGCGGCGATCAGGCCGAGCGAGAACAGGTCGGTGGCCGGGGTGAGTTCGTGCCCGTTGGCGTGCTCGGGCGACATGTACTGCGGGGTGCCGATCAGGCCGCCGCTGCGGGTGAGCTGCGTGGAGTCCGCCGCGCGCGCGATGCCGAAGTCGATCACCCAGGGGCCGCCCGCGCCGAGCAGCACATTGCTGGGCTTGAGGTCGCGGTGGATGACGCCCGCCGCGTGCACCGCGCGCAGCGCCTCCGCCGCGCAGCCCACCAGTTGCAGCGCGGTGGCCACCGGCAGCGCCCCGTACCGGGCGAGCGCGTCGTCCAGCGGCAGCCCCGGAATGTAACTGGTCGCCAGCCAGGGCCGGTTGCCGGTGGTGTCGTGGTCGACGACCGGCACCACGTGGTAGCCCTGCACCCGGCGCGCGGACTGCACCTCCTGCTGGAAGCGCCGCCTGAACTCCTCGTCCTGCGCGTATTCGCGCCGGATCACCTTCAGCGCGACCGGCTGTCCGCCGCGGGTGTGCGAGAGGTAGACCGACCCCATCCCGCCCTCGCCGATCCGGGCCAGCAGCCGGTAACCGGCCACCTCGCGCGGGTCCTGCGGCTCCAGCGCCTGTAACGGACTCCCGCCCGGACCCTGATCAGAACCCGGTCCCGCGCCCGGCACCGGCACCGGACCCGCACCCGCGCCCGGCACCGGACCCGCTCCCGCGCCCGGCACCGGACCCGCTCCCGCGCCCGGCACCGGACCCGCTCCCGCGCCCGGCACCGGACCCGCTCCCGCGCCCGGCACCGGACCCGCAC
>NZ_JBIVIV010000001.1:251602-1084733 GCF_044749865.1 Streptomyces sp. NPDC088910 | reverse complement strand
TCCCGCGCCCGGCACCGGACCCGCTCCCGCGCCCGGCACCGGACCCGCTCCCGCGCCCGGCACCGGACCCGCTCCCGCGCCCGGCACCGGACCCGCACCCGGCACCGCTCCCGCGCCCGGCACCGGCACCGCTCCCGCGCCCGGCACCGGACCCGCACCCGCGCCCGGCGCCGGGCCACCGCTCGAACTGCTGTCGTGACTGGAGATTTCGGGCACCCCCCGGTAGGCGAACGGGGCACGATGCTACCGGGGGTGTGTACGAGGCGCGGACGTCGTATCGAACCCGCTGACGCCTTGGTGCCGTTCGGTGACATCACCCGCCGAGGACGGCCCCGGGCCGGAGGCCGGAACGGCATCGGGCCTCGCCCCGTATCCGCCTCAGGACTCGCCCGGCACCGGCGCCAGCCGCACCAGCCGGTCACCCGTCCTGGTCCCCGTCGCCACCAAGGTCCCGCCGGGCGGCACCTTCTGATATTTCGTCAGCAGCAACCAGCCGACCCCGTACCGCCGTTGGACCGCGGCGCGCTGCGCCGCCGTCGACTTCGGGTCCAGATACGTGCGCACGGCGGCGAATCTGCGGTCGCGTTCGGCGGCCGGGGTGGAGGGGTCGGGCCAGGTGGGGGCGACCAGGAAGAAGCCGTAGGCAGGCAGGACGTGCGTGGCGTAGTACCCGTCGGTGAGGACCACCGCGTCGGCGGGCATGCGGTCCGCGGCCCAGCCGTACCCCGGCCAGCGCACCGGGTGGTCGACGGTCACCGGCAGGAAGCGCTGCGGCACGACGGCGCCGATCTGCGCGGCCACGCCGAAGCAGAGCGCGACGGCGGCCACGGGCGCGAGCACCGCGCGCAGCCGGGTCCACGGCGGGATCGAGGCCAGTTCCACGGCGAGCGCGAACTGCGGCGGCACGAGCAGCAGAGCGAAGACCCGCCCGTAGGTGTAGTGCCCGCTCACCCACCCGTAGGCGACGATCAGGCAGAAGGCGGCGAACATCAGGACCAGCGGGTCGCGGACGCCGCGCCGGGCGCGCAGCAGCAGCGGCGGGAGGCCGACGAGCGCCAGCCCGTACCACTGCCAGGGGTGGATGTAGAGCCGCTTGTGCACCGCGTCGACCGTGGTGTCACCGGCCAGCGAGAACACGTCGTAGTACGGCCACGCCACGGCCACCAGCAGCGCGAGCGCGCCCGCCAGCAGCCAGCGCGCCGTCACCCGCCGCGACCAGCCGCGCTGCCGGGCCGTCAGCACCGCCACGATCCCGACGGCCGCGGCCAGCGCGGTGATCGGGTGGATGAGCAGCAGCAGCCCGCAGGCCACGCCCAGCAGGGCGTAACCGGCCCAGCCGGTGGTACGGCGGCGCGCCAGCCGGTCGGTGAGCGCCCACAGGTGGAAGGTGACGCCGACCGCGAAGGCGCTCGGGTACGAGGCGCCGCGGGTCAGCGACCACACCCCGCAAAAGCCGCTCCACTCCTTGCCCTGCACGCCCCACAGCAGGGTGAAGGCCAGCAGCGCGTAGACCGGCGCCATCGGCCGTCTGCTCAGCGTCCGCGCGTACACGCCGACGCCGGTGACCAGCACCGCCAGATTCACCGGGCCGCACCAGCGCACGACCTCCCGCCCGGCGGCGCCGGTGGCCCGCGCGATCAGGCCGAGCGCCACGATGTACGGCGAGAAGTACGGGCTGCCGGTGCCCGGCAGGTCGAGCAGCGGATTGGCCGGGTGCCGCCAGTCGGCCTTGACCCGCTCCACCGCCGAGGCGTGCTGCCCGAAGTCCGAGGCGATCGGCGTACGCCAGGCCGCCGCGGCGACCACCAGCCAGAAGAGCGTCCCGACGACGGCGTACGGCGTCACCCGCCAGGCCCGCGCCCGTTCCAGCAGCCGGGCGGGCAGACCGGCCCGCCCGGCCGCGACCGCGGCGCCGTCGGCCGTACCGGCCCCCGGCTCGTCGCCCGCGCCGTCGCCCGCGGTGACCTCTCCGGTCGTCAGTGACGGCAAGGCGCGGCCTTGAGGAGGGTGCGGTCGTGCGGCCGCGGCCGGTGTGCGGCGGGGGCCAATTCGCTCGATGTCATGACAAGCTCCGTGTTCCGGCGGCGGTTCGGTCAGGGTGTCAGGGGGTCAGCCGAGCATCAGGTCCGCCACGCGGGCGGCGGCCCCTCCGTCGTCCAGGTGGCAGAAGGCGGCGCGGAAGGCCGCGTAGGCGTCGGCGCGGCCCCGGACGGCGGCCTCCGGGGCGCGCAGCGCGGCGGTCAGCTCGTCCGTGGTGCGCAGCAGCGGCCCCGGCGCCTGGGCCTCGTAGTCGAAGGTGAAGCCGCGCAGCGTGTCGCGGTAGTGCGGCAGGTCGGGCGTGAACAGCAGCACCGGGCGGCCGGTGACCGCGAAGTCGGCGAGCACCGAGGAGTAGTCGGTGACCAGCACGTCGGCGACGAGCAGCAGCTCCGCGAGGTCGGGGTGGGCGGAGACGTCCCGCACGAAGCCGCCGGGCACCGCCGGGAGGGTGTCGGCGACCAGCGGGTGCGAGCGGACCAGCAGCACATGGCTGGTGGTCAGCTCCGCCGCCATCGCCGCCAGGTCGAGCGGCAGGTGCAGCCGGGCGTGCTCGGCGTCGTACGCCTCGTCGTCGCGGACCGTCGGCGCGTACAGCACGACCGTGCGGCCGGGCGGCAGGCCGAGCCTGGCCCGTACCTCCTCGCGCACCTTGTCGCGGTCCTCGCCGCTGAGCAGGTCGGTGCGGGGCAGCCCGGTCTCGGCGACCTCGCCGTCGAAGTCGAGGGCGCGGCGCAGGACCGGGGTGCTCTGCGAGTTGGGGGAGAGCAGCACGCTCCACTGGTGGCCGAGGCTCGGCTGCGGCCACATGTGGGTGAGGTCGGCGCACAGCGTGCCCGCCAGGTCCTGGCCGATCCGCTTCACGGGCGCGCCGTGCCAGGTCTGGACGACCCGCTGGCCCTCGCGGCGGCGGAACCACGCGGGCAGATGCGTGTTGGTCACCACATGGCGGCCGCGGGCCAGCGCCTCGTACCAGTCGTCGCTGCCGCGCAGCACCGCGCGGGCGGTCGCGGGCACCGCCACGGTGTGATCGCGCACCACCCACACATGGTCGAACGGGGCGCCCCTGCGCACCAGTTCGTCGTGGACGGCGCGCGGCGAGTCCGCGCAGTCGCGGCCGTCGAAGCTGCTGTAGAGGACGGTGTCGGCCAACGGGCGGCGCAGCAGCACCGGATAGCGCCGCTCGCGCAGCATCCGCTGCCGGTACGGGCCGCGGTCCGCCGCGGGCACCGGCGATCCGGCCGCCACGAACAGGTGGTCGTGGAACCGCCGGTCGACCGTCACCGGCCGCGCGCCCGGCGCCGCCGGGAGCCGCAGCGGCAGCTCGGCGAATGCCTCCCGCGCGATCCGCACCGGGGCGTCGCCGCCGTCCGCCGCCCGCAGGTGCAGATACCAGCGTCCTGCGTGCGGCAGCGCCGACACGTCCAGCGCGGCGCTGAACCGGCGTACGGGGCCGGCCGGGCCCCGCCCCGCGGCTCCCTCCGCCGCCACGGCAGACGCCGTTCCGGCCACGGCCTGCGCCGGGGTTCCCGCCGCGACCGGGGCGTCGTCCCCCGCTGCCGCAGCGGCCCCGGCGACCCCGGCCCCCGCCGCCTCGGCGGCAGTGGAATCCGCGCCCTTGGCCGCCAGCGTCACCTCGACGCCGACCTCGGCCGCGTACGTGCCGTGCCGCAGGACCAGCCGGGCCGGGGGCGGGGTGTCGGCGGGGAGTTCACCGGTGACCAGGAGGGTGCCGTTGGTGGCGCGCGCCACATGGGTGGCCAGCGGCTGGGGCGTACGGTCGCGCAGCAGCAGATTGCCCGCCGCGGTGGCGTCGACGACCAGCTCGCGCCGGGCCCCGGCCAGCAGCGCGTCGCCGCCGAGGTCGTAACGCCCCTGCGGCAGCGGCCCGTCGGCGGCGATCCGCGCGGTGCCGCCGTCGGCGAAGACCGCCTCGAACGACCAGGCCGCGGCCGTCTCCGGCGCGACCTCCTTGGGCAGCCCCTCGACGTCGGGGCGCGCCCCCGCGAGGTCGGCCAGGACCAGGCGCGCCGTCAGCCGCGTCCAGCCGTCGATGCCGGTGCTCTCCGCGTCGGCGGTCAGCGGGTAGTCGAAGGCCGCGCCCGTCGTCTGCTGCGTGGCCCGCAGCGCGACCGGGGGCTTGCGGTCGCGGACGGCGATCTCGAAGACGACCCCGCCGTCGCCGTCCGCCCGGTGACCGGTGATCCGGCGGGTGACCGGCTCGACCGACAGGTGCAGCCGGCCGTCCTTGTACCAGGGCACGAGCCGGGTGTCGTCGTCCAGCGGGAAGGGGACGGGCGAGGACCCGGCGCCCGCGTCGTCGGCGCGCGGCGCCGCGGGGCGGACCACCGAGCCCGCCGCCACGACGATCCCGAGCCGCCACTGCCCGGCCGTCCAGCCCTCCTTGCCCCGCAGCCGCTTGGGGTCGACGGTGATCTCGAAGCCGGACCAGTCGTACGAGTGCCGCTCCTGCGGTCCGCCGTCGGTCACTTCGGGGACCCGCACGGTCCGCACCGGCAGCAGCAGCTTGCGGCGCCCGGACATCAGCACGGCCGTCTTGAGCGAGGTGCGGCGCGCGCCCGCGTCCACATTGCGCACATACGCGTGGCCCCGGAGGATCAACTTGCCGTCGCGCCACTCCAGTTGGCTGAGCCGGGCGACGACCGGCAGGTCCTTCGTGCCGATGGCGGTCACCGCGCGCGGCAGCGGCACGGGCGAGCCGTCGCCGCGCACGACCACCGCGCGCTTGCGCAGCGGCGGCCCCGCGATGTCGAACACGGTGCGCCCGCCGTGCTGTTCGTGCGCCAGCACCTCCAGCAGGTCCGCCAGCCGCCCTTCCCTGATCAGCTCCCAGCGGATGCGCAGTTCGGCGGGCAGCGCGGGGAAGAGCGTCGGGTCGACGCGGCCGAGGTAGTCGCGGACGCGGTCGAGGAAGACCTGGTGGTATTCCGGTCCCGCCATCGGCAGGGCCTCGATGAAGTACAGCAGGTCGTCGGTGAGCACCGACCGGTCGTAGTCCCGCTTGTGCTTGCTCCAGCGGGTGTTGGCCGGGTCGGCCAGGAACCGCGAGACCCCGTCGACGGCCGCGATCCGGTCGCGTACGCCCTTGACGTCGGTGCGGCGGCGGGTGATCGAGCCCTCGCGGATCCGCCAGTAGTAGACGTGCTCGTGCAGCACGTCCACGGCGTCGGCGAGGAAGTGCGCCGGAATGGTCAGCGGCGTGTCCTCGTACAGCACGCCCTCGGGGAAGGCCAGTTGGTGCTTGTCCCAGAAGGAGCGGCGGAAGACCTTGTTCCACGCCACCCGGTCGGACAGCAGGCCCAGGTCACGGGTGATGTGCGTGCGCCGCACGGTCTTGTCCATGCCCCGGTGCTGCCACGCCTGGCTGCGGCCCTGCGGGGTGAGCCGGTAGACGTTGCCGGTCGCGAAGTCGGAGCCCGACTGGTCGAGCAGGCCGACCAGCTTCTCGTACGCGCGCGGCGGCAGCACGTCGTCGCTGTCCACGAAGGTCAGGTACGACGTCTGCGGCGCCGCGTTCCGCGCCCCGGTGTTGCGGGCGTGGCCGAGGCCGCCGTTGGGCTGCGCGACCAGCCGGAAGCGCGGGTCGCGGTCGGCGAACGCCTGGGCCAGTTCGGGGCCCGAGTCCGTCGATCCGTCGTCGACCATCACCACATCGAGGTCGGTGAAGGTCTGCGCCGCGATCGACCGCAGGCACTCCTCCAGGTACTGCTCGACGTTGTAGACGGGGACGACGACAGTGAGGCGGGGCGTCATGGCGGGCAACGGTCCTTCCGGGACGGCGACGGCATACGGATGACGGCACGCGCGCGACGGCACATGCACGACGGCATGCGAATGCCGTTCCTTCAACTCGCCGAAGCGCCTTCCGGTCACCGCGAGTGAGCCGAACGAGCGAAAGGGTGAACCGCCGCAGGGTGTCCGGTTGGTACGCTCGGACGCTATCCCGTACCGGTACGTCTCGATCTGTCCAGGATGGTCATGCCCCGAATCACCGTCGTCGTCCCCGTCCACCGCGCCCAGGGCTTCCTGCGCGCCTGTCTGGAGTCGGTGCTCGGGCAGTCCTTCACCGACGTCGAGGTCGTCGCCGTCGACGACGCCTCACCGGACGCGAGCGGCGCGATCATCGCCGAATTCGCCGCCGCCGACCCGCGGGTCAAGCCGCTGCGGCTGGACCGCACCGGCGGCACGGGACCGGCGCGCGACGCGGGCGCGGCCCTCGCGACCGGCGACTACCTGCTCTTCCTGGACGCCGACGACCTGATGACGCCCGGCACGCTGGCCGCCGCGGACGCCCGGCTGCGCGCCACCGGCGACCCCGATGTGCTGCTCTTCGACCACGAGCGCTTCACCGTCTGGGAGAACATCCAGGAGAGCGACGACGCCGACTTCCTCGGCGAGGCGGGCGACTCCGTCTTCACCGCGTCCGACCGCCCCGAGTGCCTGGGCACCTACCCCGCGGTCTGGAACCGGCTGCTGCGCCGCGCCTTTTGGGAGGAGCGCGGCTTCCGCTTCGGCGAGGGCGCGTACGAGGACGTCGCCGTCGCCTCCCGCGTCCTGCTCGCCGCCACCGGCATCGCGTGCCTGGACCGGGTCGGCGTGCGCTGGCGCAAGCGGCGCGGGATCAGCGTCGGCACCACGCCCGGCCGCCACCACCTGGCCGTACTCGACCGGTACGAGGCGCTGTTCGCCGAGATCGACGGCGGCGACGAGGCCGAGGACCGCAAGCGGGAGCAACGCGCCGCGCTGTACGGGCGGATGGCCGTCCTGCTCGCGGCCGTCGGCGAGGACGGCTCGCCGCTGACTCCCGACGCCCGGCCGGAGTACGTCCGGCGCGCGGGACGGCTGCTGGGCCGCTACCGGCCCGCGGGCTGGACCGCGCCCGACAGCAACGAGGGCCGCTGGCTGCGGGCCGCGGGCACCGGCAGCTACGGCCGCTACCGCGCGGCGCTCGGCGGCCAGGCGTGGACGCGCAAGCTGGCCCGCCGGATCAGGGCACGCAAGAACGCGCTGGGCCGCGCGGTCTACCAGCGCTACTACCGGCTGCGGCTGCGCCGCCCCGTCGACCCCAACCTCGTGGTCTATGCGGCCTATTGGAACCGCGGGGTGTCCTGCAACCCGGCGGCCGTCTACTACAAGGCCCAGGAGATCGCCCCGCACCTGCGCGGGGTGTGGGTGGTCAACAAGAAGGACCGCGAGGCGATGCCGCCCGGCGTCGACCACGTCGTGGTCAACTCCCGCCGCTACTGGGACGTGCTGGCCCGCGCCAAGTACCTGGTGAACAACGCCAACTTCACCGGCCAGGTCGTCAAGCGTCCCGAGCAGGTCTACCTCCAGACCCACCACGGCACACCGCTCAAGCACATGGGCATGGACCTGCGCGCCCGCCCGGCCGTCGGCAAGGGCATGAGCTTCGGCCGCCTGCTCGACCACGCCGACCAGTGGGACTTCTCGCTGGCCGCCAACCAGCACTCCGCGGAGGTCTGGGAGCGGGTCTACCCCAGCGGCTACGAGACGCTGCCCAGCGGCTACCCGCGCAACGACGTGTTCCACACCGCGGGCGCCGACGAGGTCCGCCGCGCCCGCGAGAGCCTGGGCCTGGCCCCCGGCACCACCGCGATCCTCTACGCGCCCACCCACCGCGACTACCAGCGGACCTTCGTCGTCCCGCTCGACCTGGAACGGCTCTGCCGCGAACTGGGCCCCGGCTACACGCTGATGGTCCGCGCCCACTACTTCTACGGGCAGAACGACGCGCTCGAGGCGCTGCACGCGGCGGGCACCATCATGGACGTCTCGCAGCACCCGTCCGTCGAGGAACTGAGCCTCGCCTCCGACGCGTTGCTCTGCGACTTCTCCTCGCTGATGTTCGACTACGCCAACCTCGACCGGCCGATCGTCGTGCACGCCGCCGACTGGGAGGCGTACCGCGCCGCCCGCGGCGTCTACTTCGACCTGCTGTCCGGGCGGCACGGCGAGACGCCGGGCGTGGTGGCGGGCGACGAGGCGGGACTGGCCCGCGCCTTCCGCACGGGGGCCTGGCGCGGCCCCGAGGCGGCGGCGCTGCGGGCCGCCTTCCGGCAGCGGTTCTGCGCGTACGACGACGGGCTCGCCGCCGAGCGCGTGGTGCGCCGGGTGCTGCTCGGCGAGCCCTCGCTGCTGCCGTACCGCCCGCTCCAGGACCGCCGTCCCGCCCCGGCCCCGGCCGGTGCGCGGGACGCGGACCCGACGGCGGGACCGGCGGGGGAGCGCCCGGCGGTCCCGCTCGGCTGAGGCGCGGGAGCCGCTGGAGCTGCTGGGGCCGGCCGCTCGGCTGAGGCGCGGGGGCCGCTGGAGCCAAGGCCGATCGCGTGAACCGCCCGGCCCACGGGAGCGGTCCGATCGGGTGAACCGCCCGCGCCGCCGGGGCCCTTGGGGCCGCTACAGGCTGCGCGGGTCGGGCCCCGAGGGCTCCAGCGGCGGCGGGCCGGACGGATCGGAGGCGTCCGCCGCGAGCGGGGCCAGCGCGCGGGCGCGGGACGGCGGCGGGGCCAGGTGCCGGTCCTCCGGCGGGATCACGGGCGGCAGCCCGCCGTCCTCGCGCAGGAACACCCGGCGCACCACGCGCTCGGCGGCGAGCCCGTCGTCGTAGGGACAGAACCGGCGCCGGAAGGCGGCCCGCAGTTCGGCCGAACGCGGGCCGCGCCAGGCCCCCGTGGCGAGGATGTCGGTCAACTCGTCCTCGCCGCGCGCCACCAGGCCCGGCGGGTGCGCGGTGATGTCGAAGTACGCGCCGCGGGTGGCCCGGTAGGTCTCCCAGTCCGCGGCGTGCAGCACGATCGGCCGGTCGAGGCCCGCGTAGTCGAACATCAGCGACGAGTAGTCGGTGATCAGGCCGTCCGAGGCCAGGCACAGCTCCTCCGCCGACGGGTGCCCCGACACGTCGATGACCCGCGGGTGCGGGGCCCGGTCGTCCAGACCGTCGCGCGGGTCGCCCGGCGGGTAGAAGTGGTGGGTACGGCGCAGCAGCACCACGTCGGGGCCCAGCGCGTCGGCCATCCGCGCAAGGTCGAGCGCGGGCCGGTAACCGCGCTGGTAGTCGCGGTGCGTGGGCGCGTAGAGGAAGGCGGTGCTCTCGCGCGGGATGCCCAGTTCGTCGCGCAGCCGCAGCACGTCGCGCGCGGTGGCCCGGTGGAAGATGTCGGTGCGCGGCTGGCCGTACTCCAGGGCCGTGAAGCCCGACGGGTAGGCGCGCTCCCAGACCAGCGTGGAGTGGCGGCTCGCCGAGAGGCTGTAGTCCCAGCGGTCGACGTGCCGCAGCATCCGCTCGAAGTCGGTGGTGCCCGCGGCGGCCGGGTGCTCCTGGAGGTCGATGCCCATGTGCTTGAGCGGCGTGCCGTGGTGGGTCTGCACATTGATCTGGCCGGGCCGCTTGGCGTACCTGCGGTGGAAGTTGACGTTGCTGACCAGGTACGAGGCGCGGGCCAGCGCCGTCCAGTACGCGGCCGAGCCCGGCTCCAGGCGCCGTACGCCCGGCGGCAGGGTGTGCGCGTGCTCCGCGGTGGTCACCCACGCGGTCCGCATGTGCGGCGCCAGTTCGCGCAGCCGCTCCTCGACGGCCGCCGGATTGCAGGAGTAGCCGCGGTCCCAGTACGCGGAGAACACCGCCAGGTCCGGGTCGAGCGCGCGCCGCCGCTGCACCCGGTAGTGCGCGTGCAGCGCCGTCGTCCGCAGCCTGCCGTACAGCGCCCTCGCCCGGTGGGTGGCGCGCAGCCGCAGCCGGTGCGCCCGGCCGAGCGCCTGGAAGGTGCGCCGCGCGCCCAGCGCGACCAGCAGGTACCGCACCCCGCTGCGGCCGGTGGGACTGGCCCGGAAACCGCTCGGCCGCAGCCGCCGGTACTGGGCACGGCAGCGGCGGAAGTACTCCGGGCGCGACGAATTCGGCAGCCGGTCGGGGAAGTTGAAGACGGTGGTGAGGTGATCCAGTATCCGGCGGAAGAGCACCGGCCGCCACCGCTCCAGCTCCGGGTGGCTGTCGAGGAACGCGAACAGCAGGTCGTACTGCTTGAAGATGTCGAAGTGCCGCCGGCTGGTGGTGTGCAGGATGCCGCTGCCGCGCCGCTGCCGGTAGTGCACGCAGACCCGGTCGAGCAGCGCGATCGACCCGGCGGCCATCAGCACCGGGTACGTCCACGGGGTGTCCTCGTAGTAGCCCGAGGGGAAGGCGATGTCGGACTTCTCGATGAAGTCGCGGCGGTACGCCTTGTTCCAGGCCACCATGATCAGCCGCAGCAGCTCGGGCCGGTCGTCCAGCGTGCAGACCTCGGGGCCGGTCTCGCTGAGGATCGCCGCGAACTGATTGCGGTGGACATCGCCGTTCCAGTACGTGCGGGCGTAGTCGAAGACCAGCACGTCCGGCTCGCCGGTCCGCTCGATCCGGGCGGCGACGGCCTCCAGCGAGCCGGGGACCATGGTGTCGTCGGAGTCGAGGAACAGGACGTAGTCGCCGGTGGCGCGGGCGAGACCCGCGTTGCGGGCCCGGCCGAGGCCGATGTTCTCCGGCAGGTGCAGCACCTCGACGCGGGCGTCCCTGGCCGCGAACGAGTCGGCGATGGCGCCGCTGCCGTCGGGGGAGCAGTCGTCCACGACGATCAGTTCGACATCGGCGAAGGACTGGTCGAGCACGGATTTCAGACAGGCGTGCAGATACGCCTGCACCTGGTAGACGGGGACGACGACGCTGAAGCGGGGCACAGCACATCCAGGTTCGACACGGGGGCGAGGGGCGCACGGGCGCCCATGGCTTTCGCGCGGAGTGCCCGTTATATCCAGGGAACGCGTGGCCGCGCCGCTGGTTACGCTCCGGCGCGTCGCGAGTCGCGGATCCGTACAAGTGCTTTGGTGATGATCGGCGGCAGGACGTTGACCAGCAGACGGCGCGCCCGGGAGCGGCGCGGCGCGGGGGCGGCGGGGGAGGCGGCCGTCGGGGCCTGCGACTCGGCCCGCCCGGCGGGCCCCGCGGTCCGCGCTGCGGCGGATTCGGCGTGCTCCGCGGTCTGCGCCGCTGTCTGGGCCGCGGTCTGGCCTGCGGTCTGATCAGGGGCTTGTGCGGCGGCGGGCGCGTGCCGGGACGGCGGCTGCGACGGCGACACCGTACGGTCCCGGTCGCCCTTGACCCGCAGCAGCGGCGCGCCCGCCACCGTCTGCACCTCGTGCCACAGGTCGGCGCGGCCCGACACGTACGCCAGCAGCTCCGCGCGGATCTCGGCCGGATCCCCCCAGGTGGCGTACATCTTGCTCTCGGTCACGCAGATCGCGTGCAGCCCGCCGGAGGTGACCGCCTGCCAGACGGCGGCGGCCACGCCGGGACAGTGCGCCGAGCGGTAGTCGTCCAGCGCGACCACGCCGTGCGGGTGCAGCAGCTCGCGCGAGGTCTCGATGTCGGCGTGCACGTGCTCGTACAGGTGCGAGGCGTCGATGTGCGCGAACCGGCACGACACCGGCTGGACTCGGTCCCTGACCGTCGAGGACATGCCCTGGACGACCTCGGGCAGCTCGTCGTGGAAGGAGAGGTAATTGGCCTCGAACGAGTGACGGGTCAAGGTCGGGTACGACTTCTTCATCTCGGCGGAGTTGGCGTTGTCCTCGGCCGGGGCGTCGAACAGGTCGCAGACGGTGAAGGTGTCGCCCTCGCGCAGGTAACTCCCCATGAAGATGGCGCTCTTGCCGAGATAGGCGCCCACCTCCAGCAGGTCGCCGGGCTCGGTGCGGCTGACCTGCCGGGTCAGGAACCAGTCGAAGAGGACCTGGTCGACGGGGAAGAACCAGCCCTCGACCTGGGCCAGTTCGGTGGGCGCGGGAAGCCGGTCCTCGGCGGAGGTCATGGTCATGGGGGGATGTCCGTTCGGTACGGGTGTGGGGGGCGTCAGTGTAAAGCGCCCGACGCCCCCCGTTTCGTACCGAATATCCCGCCGCCCCGCGCGTGCGCCGCTCCCCGGTGGCTCCCGGGCGGCTGTTGGACGGCCGCTGGACGGCTCCGTGGCGGCTACTTGACGGCGCCCGCCATCACACCGGACACGAACTGCCGCTGGAAGGCGAAGAAGACCACCAGCGGGACCACCATCGACACGAAGGCGCCGGGCGCCAGGATGTCGATGTTGTTGCCGAACTGCCGTACCTGCTGCTGGAGGGCGACCGTGATCGGCTGCGCGTCGCTGTTGGCGAAGATCAGCGCGACCAGCATGTCGTTCCACACCCACAGGAACTGGAAGATGCCCAGCGACGCGATGGCCGGGCCGCCCAGCGGCATGACCACCCGCACGAACAGCCGGATCTCGCCCGCGCCGTCCAGCCGCGCGGCCTCCAGCAGCTCGCGCGGGATCTCCGCGAAGAAGTTGCGGAGCAGGAAGATCGCGAAGGGCAGTCCGAACGCGGTGTGGAAGAGCACCACACCGGAGATGTCACCGAAGATCCCGATGTCGCCGAAGAGCCGCGCGACCGGGATCAGCGCCACCTGCACCGGCACCACCAGCATCGCCACCACGGCGATGAACCACCAGTCGCGGCCCGGGAACTCCATCCAGGCGAAGGCGTAACCGGCGAGCGAGCCGATCACCACGACCAGCAGCGTCGCGGGCACGGTGATCAGCGCGGTGTTCACCAGCGAGTCGGTGATCGCGTGATTGTCCAGCAGCGTGCGGTAGTTGGAGACCGTCAGCTCCGACGGCGAGGTGAAGACCTTCCACCAGCCGCTGGCCGAGATGTCGCTCGGCGTACGCAGCGACGACAGCAGCAGCCCGATCGTCGGCATCAGCCAGAACAGCGCCACCACCAGCAGGAAGACCCGCACCAGGCCGCCGCTCGCGCGGGCCGCGATCCGCGCGGCCACACTCTCCTTCGGCCTCGGCGCGGCCTCGGGCACCGCGCCGCCCTTCGCCGCCTGGCCGCCCGTCTCAGGACCGCCCGCCATGGCGGCCGATTCCGCGCTCATCGCCGTCCCTCCCTGCGCAGCCGCCGGATGTTGAAGATCATGACCGGCAGAACCAGCAGCAGCAGGATCACACCGATCGCGCTGCCCACCCCCTGGTTGTCGCCGCCGCCGAAGGACGACAGATAGAGCTGGAGGGCCAGGACGTTCGCGTCCGACTGGGTGTTGCCGGGCGCGATGATGTACACGAGGTCGAAGATCTTCAGCACGTTGATCATCAGCGTGACCGTGACGACCACCAGGACCGGGGCCAGCAGCGGCACGGTGATCCGGCGGAACACCTGCCACTCGTTGGCGCCGTCCACCCGCGCCTGTTCCATCAGCTCCCGCGGCACCCCGGCCAGACCGGCCGCGATCAGCACCATCGCGAAGCCCGCCCACATCCAGATGTAGCTGCCGATGATCGACGGCGTGATCAGATTCGGGCCGAGCCAGTTGACGCCGTTGTACTTGCCGGAGAAGTTCGAGGCGGGCAGCCGCAGTTGGGCCCCGGCGGCGGACGCGGGCAGCTTGTACGTGCCGTCCTTCCCGGACTTCGCCGTCGCCACCACCTTGCCGTCCTTGACCGCCTGCACCTTCACACCGGACAGCGCCTTCTCGCCCGGATCGATCACACCGGGCTTCCCGGTGCCGCCGGGCCTGAAGTCCAGCCATACGGTGCCGGTCACCGAATCCGGCTGCGACGGCGCGGGCTTGGCGTCCACGGCGTTCGAGGGCAGCTTGTTCTGCGGGATGCCGATCAGCGGCAGATCCGCGGGACTGCCCTGCCGGGCCGTGGACTTGGTGGTGAAGGAACCGCCCGCGCTCGGCGCGAGATCGCCGCCGGGACGCGGCCTGGCGCCCGGATAGGCCGCGTTGTCGGTGAACGTGTCATGGACCGCGACCACCACGGCGTTCGCGACGCCGCGCCCCGGGTCCTGCTCGTACACCAGCCGGAAGATGATCCCGGCCGCCAGCATCGAGATGGCCATCGGCATGAAGATGACCAGCTTGAACGCCGTGCTCCAGCGCACCCGTTCGGTGAGTACGGCGAAGACCAGACCGAGGGCGGTCGCCACGGTCGGCGCGACCACCACCCAGATCGCGTTGTTGCGCACGGCCGTGAGGATGCCGTGGTCGGTGAAGACCGTGCCGAAGTTCTTCAGACCGACGAAGGCGCTGCCGTCGGCGTCGAAGAGGCTGCGCTGGACGGTGTAGACGATCGGGTACACCACGAGCGCGCCCAGCAGGATCAGGGCGGGCAGCAGGAAGAGCGCGGCCACCCAGGGACGGGTGCCCATCAGGCTCCTGCGGCGGCCCGGTCCCTTGGCGGGCGGGCCGGGCAGAGGGCCGGGCGGCGGCGGCACCGTCACAGCGGTGCCGCCGCCTCCCGCCCCCGCGGCGGAGTCAGCCATCGGGGGCATCTCGCCTCAGTTCCCGTACGCCTTGGCGGCGTCCGCTTCGAGCTTGGCCTGCACGCCCGCGACATCGGACGGCTTGGAGAGGAAGTCCTGGAGGTCCTTCCACTCGCCCTGGCCCTTGGTCCCGCCGAAGGCGGCCGGAGCCTGGTCCGACATGTCGAAGCGGAAGTCGTCGCCCGCCGCGATCAGCGCCTGCGCGATGGACCGCTGCACGTCGTCCGGGTACGCCGCGAAGTCCAGCGACTTGTTCGGCGACAGGTAACCGCCGCCCTGCGCCCAGATCTTGGCCGCCTCCGGCGTCGCGATGTACGTCAGCAGCGCCTGCGCGGCCGGGCTGTCCTTCAGCGCCACGCCCACGTCACCGCCGCTGACCACCGGCGCCTTGCCGCTGCCCACCGCGGGGAACGGGAAGACCTTCGCGTCCGTGCCCACCTTCGCCTTGGTGTTGGCGGCGATGAACGCGGAGACGAAGTCGCCCTCGTAGACCATCGCGCCGGCCGGCGGGTTGCCGGTGAAGACCTGCGTCACCGACTTCGGGAAGTCGGCGGCGAGCGCGCCGCTGTTGCCGCCCGCGAGCAGGTCCTTCTTGCCGAAGAGCTGCCCGAGCGTGGTGAGCGCGTCCTTCACCGACGGGTCGGTCCACTTGATGGTGTGCGCGGCGAGCTGGTCGTACTTCTCGGGTCCGGCCTGCGAGAGGTAGATGTTCTCGAACCAGTCGGTGAGCGTCCAGCCGTCAGCGCCGCCCACCGAGACCGGCGCGGTGCCCGACTCGAAGACGGTCTCCGCGGTCTTCAGGAAGTCGTCCCAGGTCTTGGGCACCGAGGCGCCCGCGGTCTCGAAAGCCGCGCTGTTGTACCAGATCAGCGACTTGTTGGAGACCTTCGCGTAGATGCCGTACTGCTTGTCCTTCCACGCCCCGAGCTTCTGCCATCCGGGCGAGAAGTTCTTCTGGAGTTGCGCGGTCGCCTCGGGGCCCAGCGGCTTCAGCCAGCCCTTGTCGGCGAATTGGTGCAGCACGCCGTTCTGCGCGAGGAAGGCGACATCCGGCGGGGCGCCGCCCTCGATCTTCGTGCCGAGGAAGGTGGACTGGCTGTCGCCGGTCGGGACGAACGTCGATTTCGCTCCGGTGAGCTTGTCGAACTCGTCCAGCACCTTCTGGAAGTTCTTCTGCTCCGGCCCCGTCCACACGGCGGCCACTTCGAGCTTCTGCCCGTGCAGATCGGGCAGCTTGACCCCCGAGGCGGAACTCGTGGCGGACGCGCTCGGCGATTTCCCGCCGTCGTCCTTCTTGTCGCTGTCACCGCCGCACGCGGCGGCGGTCAACGCCAGCGCGGTCGCCGTCACTGTGGCGAGCGCTATGCGCGTAGTGCGGTTGTTTCGGCTGGTGCGCGGATTCTTCAGCGTACGCATCTGGCCATCCCCTCAGTCCCGTGGCGTCTGTCCTATGCCTTCGCGAACCCCAGCCGCAAGGGAGTACGGGGCTCCGTGACAGCTATCGTGACCATGACGTGATCTTGAGCCAAACGCTTTAACAGGGACGGCTGTTGGAATATCGCCGCTTGTCCGTCACGCGCCTCCCGAATGCCGGGGCACGGGTGTGCCGCATGACGGGGCGTTGGCCAACGCCCCGTCAAATCGGCCTATCCGCACGGGAATCGACGGACGGCGTGCGCGATGACCGTTGGAACATCGCAGATCAGCCGTCTGACGCGGGCCAGTTGACCGCCGTCGGCCACCTGACCGGTTCAGACCAATGACGGTTTCCGCCCGCCGGACGGAATCGGATCGCCGTGCGGGTACGAATTGGCGGACGGGGCAGGATCAGGGCATCCGCGTGAAATCCGCGCGCGGACGCCTCGGACGCTTCCGACGCGTCGGTACGGGCGGATTCGGCGGGATGCCCGTCCGACGGGCCGTCCGACGGGCGCGCGATGTCAGATCAGCGGGCCGGGGGCGGAACCCGGCGCGCTCGCGGACGCGGCGCCTTCCGCGGCGCGCGCGCCCGCCTCCTCGGGCGCCGACTCCGCCGCCCGCTGCAAGGCACTGGCCAGCAGGGCGAGATCGGTCGGGCCGTTGCCCAGCTCGCGGACCTGGCGGCGGGCCGGAGGATCGCCCATCCGCTCCCACTCCAGCGCCACGACGGTCGGCCGGAGCGTCGCCGTACGCGGGATACGGCCGCTGACCCGGCCCGCCTGGAACGCCGTCACCGCGCCGCCGGGCCGCCGCAGATAGCCGCGCCCCGGCACCGTGTCGTCGAGCCCCGCCGGGTCCTCGACATGCACCAGCAGCGCCGCGGACTCCGCGTCCGGCATGCGCAGCGCGATCCGCAGCCGGGACCGCTCGTCGGCCTCGGTGGCCGCCGTACGCTCCGGGCGGCCGGTCGACGCGATGAGGTGCACACCGAGCCGCGCGCCCTCCCTGGCGACCGCCTCCAACGCCCGGACGACACTGCCCGCCGCCGGTCTGCCGGTGCTGCCGAGACCGGGCGCGACCAGCTCGTCGAAGTCGTCCACGACCACCACGAGCCGGGGCAGCACGGGCTGGGTCCGCGCCGTCACCGCGCCCTGACCGGTGGGCTTGCGCGCCCCCGTCTCACCGGCGCGCGCCTCGTTCCGCCCGTCGGACCGGCCGCCTTGGTGCGGCACGGTCGCGGCGACCAGCCGGTCCCCGTGCCAGGCCGCGAAGTCCTGCCCGTCGAGCAGCTCCGCGCGCCGCTTCAGCTCCGCGCCGAGCGCCTGCGCGAACTCCCGCATCCGCAACGGGTCCGAGGCCACCAGATGCGTGCTCACATGCGGCAGGTCGGCGCAGGCGCGCAGGCCCTCGCCGCGGTCCTGCCCCGCCCCGTCCACCAGCACCAGGGACAGCCGCTCGGGGCGGTCGCCCGCCGCGAGCGCCGCCGCGACCGACCGCAGCAGCTCCGTCTTGCCCGAGCCCGGCGCGCCGCCGACCATCGCGTGCGGCCCCTCGGTCACCAGGTCCACCGCGACCCGGCCGCCCGCGCCGACGCCCAGGACGGCCGTCGCCGCCCCGACCGCCGCGGGGGCCGCCGCCCACCGGTCGGCGATCTTCGCGGGCGTGGCCAGCGCCAGGTCCAGCTCATCGAGCAGCCGTACGGTGCCGGGCAGCGCGTGCCGCGAACGGGCGCCGGACACCTCGCCGTCGGCCTCGCGCAGCGGCGCCAGGGCGCGCGCGAAATGCTCGGCCCACGCGGCCGACACGGCGTCCAGCACGATCTCGTCGGCGGCCGGTTCCGGCGGCGCGCTCGCGGCGGCCGGGCCCGCGGGCTCGATCCGCAGCGTCGTCGCCACGTCGCCCGACAGCCGGGCCACCACCCCGGTGTCCACGGCGGGCCGCTCCCCGCTCTCGGCCAGGCACAGCACATGCACCCCGACCGAGGGGCCGGCGACGGCGATCCGCGCCACGGTCTGCCGCAGCGTCGTGGACCCCGGATCGCCGTCCACCACCAGGAGCGTGAAGGGCCCTTCGTACGAGGCCGCCGCCGCCGAAGCCGCCTCGGGGGTCGCGGCGGCCCAGCCCGCGCCCAGCGGACCCGCCTCCAGACGACGCGCCAACTCGCCGGTGCGCGCGTCCGCCTGGTCCCGGTCGAAGGCCAGCAGCAGCCGGCAGTCCTGGCCGTGCGCGGGGCGCAGATGCGGCAGCCAGTTCAGCCAGGACCACTCCTCGGCGCGCTGGTCGGCGGTGCGGGCGCGGTCGGCGCTCAGCATCACCAGCTCAAGAGCGGCGGGGGAGTGCAGCGCGCACAGCTGTGCCAGGACGGCGCGCGCCAGACCCGCCAGCCGCGGCCGGGGCCCGGTCAGGGTCAGCGCGGCCGTCCGCGGCGCCAGCAGGTCCACGGTGAACGGCACGGCCGTCAGCAGCCGCGTCCCGTCCTCGGACGGCAGATCCGCCGTCCCCAGCCGTACGGTCAGCGCGTCCGGATGGCCGGGACCGCGCTCCCACAGCCGCCGTCCCGGGCCCAGCGCCGTCAGCAGGACGGCCGCGGGATCGGGCCACCGCTCCCGCAGCGCCTCGGCCTCCCCGCCGTCCCCGTCGTCCGCGACACCCTTCGCCGCGCCGAGCCGCCGCCGCGCCCAGGCCCCTATCGACCCGACGACGCCGCCGCCACCGGGGCGCCGCGCGCTGTCGAATCCGGGCGCCCGGCGCTCACCGGTGGCCCGGCGGCCACTGCCCAGGGGGGCGTCGTCCTCGTCGCCGTCGTCGCCGTACACGTCGGCGGGGGCGCCCGGTGCGTCGTACGGGGCGCCGGGCGTACGGCCGTAGGCGTCGGCCTCGGGCGCCGCCGGGGGACGGCTGTGCGCCGTGCCGGACGTACCCGCGCCGGGGAGGCCGTCCGGCCGCGTACCGCCGAAGGCACCGGGGCCGGTGGCGGCACCCGCGCCTGCGTCGACGGCCGCGCCCAGGGCCAGGCCCGCGCCGTGCGTGACGGTGGACGAGGGGTCGGCGACCGGGAGCGGCGCGGAGGGCTCGCGCAGCGAGACGCGCAGGTGCCCGTCGGCGTCGGGCTCGGCGGCGAGCGCGGAGGGCCCGGTGGGGCTTCCCGACTCCAGGCGGAGCGTCGACTCGCCGATCCGGAGCAGGGCGCCCGGGGGCAGCGCGAGGGGGCGGGGGCCGACGGGCCGCCCGGCGAGGGTGGTGCCGTTGGTCGAGTCGAGGTCGGCGACGGTGATGAGCCCGTCCGCGCCGAAGGCGACCTCGCAGTGCAGACGGGAGACGTCCGGGTCGTCGAGCGGCACGTCGGCGTCGGCCGAGCGGCCGATCCTGGCCTGGCCGCCCTGGAGCAGGTGCACACCGCCCGCGTCGGGGCCGCCGACCACGTGCAGCCTGGCCGTCTCGGCGGGCGGCTGCCCGTACTGCCCGAACCGGCCGTACTGACCGTGGTCCGCGACATGGCCGCCGCGCTGCTCCGCGGGCGCGTGCAGCGAGAGCAGGGCGCCGTCCACCAGGGGCGGCACGCCCAGCGGCGTGGTCGGCGCGAGCCGCAGCGTCCCGGCGAAGAGCGCGACGGACGCCCCGGCGGACCTGCCCGGCTGCCCGGACCCGGCCGCGGAGGCGAGGGCACCGGCCACCGCGCCCAGCGTGGTCCCCGCGGGCGCGGTGATGAGCACGTCGCAGGCGCGCACGGCCCGACCGCTGCGCGGCCCGAGGACGGTCAGCCGGATCTGCATCTCGTCCGCGCTCCCCTTCTGCCCTGACCCGCGGCGGGAAGTCCCCTCCCCGGCCGCGCGCGGGCGCGTCGACACGTACAAGCACGAGCGGTGGAGCCCCCGTTGCCCCAACCGGACCGTACGGGTGCATCCTCCCACCCGCCACTGACACCCCGTCCCCGGTCCCGCCCCGAGTGATCTTGAAAGTACGGCAGATGATCATCCCGCGACGGAAACCGTCCGGAAAGAGCGCCGCATCCGACCGGAAAGCCGCCGCTCGCGGCCGATCGCCGCCACAAACCGGGCGCGGGCCCTCCGTACGCGATTCACCGCGCGCCACGGCACATGCCCGTGACACCACGTGACGCAACCAACAGCCCGGTCCTCGCGTCCTAGGTCGGACAACTGTTCTCGGACGTTCTCGGGCGTTCCCGGACCCTCCGCGGGCCGTCGCCGGGCCGTCGTCCGGCCGACGGCGGGCCGGCGGCGGGTCGTGGGCGCGACACCGGGCACGGCACGGAACGCCGGACGGAACGCGGCACGGGCCGATTCCCGTGGCGCGGCCAGGACGCGGGCCCGCCCGGCGGCACTACGCTTGGCCGGAATCAGGGCGAGCCCGCCATGAGTACGGCCATGAGCACCGCCGCGCACGTGCCGGCGGCGCGCATGGTCAGGGCGGACACACTACGGAGCAGGGAGCGCATGACGTGCGGCCGGTAGGCAGCAAGTACCTCCTGGAGGAACCGCTGGGACGCGGCGCCACGGGCACCGTCTGGCGTGGCCAGGTGCGCGGCGAGCAGGGCAGCGCCGTCGCCGTCAAGGTGCTCAAGGAAGAGCTGGCCGGCGACCCGGACGTGGTGATGCGCTTCCTGCGCGAGCGTTCCGTGCTGGTCCGGCTGCGCCACCCGCACATCGTCCGGGTCCGCGACCTGGTCGTCGAGGGCGATCTGCTCGCCCTGGTGATGGACCTGATCGACGGTCCCGACCTGCACCGCTACCTGCGGGAGAACGGGCCGTTCAGCCCGGTCGGCGCCGCACTGCTCACCGCGGCCGTCGCCGACGCGCTTGCCGCCAGCCACGCCGACGGCGTCGTGCACCGCGACCTCAAGCCCGCCAATGTGCTGCTCGCCACGGTCACCGGCGAGGACGGCAATCCGCAGATGCACCCGATGCTGACCGACTTCGGCATCGCGCGGCTCGCGGACTCGCCGGGCCTCACCCGTACCCACGAATTCGTCGGCACCCCCGCCTACATCGCGCCGGAGTCCGCGCAGGGCCGCCCGCAGACCTCGGCCGTGGACGTCTACGGCGCGGGCATCCTGCTGTACGAGCTGGTCACCGGGCGTCCGCCGTTCCGCGGCGACAGCGCCATCGAAGTGCTCCAGGCGCACCTCAACCAGGAGCCGCGCCGCCCCACGACCGTGCCGGAACCGCTGTGGACGGTGATAGAGCGCTGCCTGCGCAAGGAGCCGGGGCAGCGGCCCAGCGCCGAGAACCTGGCCCGCGCGCTGCGCGTGGTCGCCGCGGGCATCGGCGTGCACTCCTCGCCCGCCGCGGCCGAGGCGGCCTTCGCCGTCGGCGGCCTCCTGGCGCCCGACGCGACGCCGACGCTGGTCCCCGGCACCGGCCAGGGCTCCGCCTCCGCCTCCGGAGACGCGGAGCCGACCCAGGTGCTGCCCTCCCGCCAGGGCGCGACGCCTTCCACCTACGACCCGAACGCCTCCACCACCGAACTGCCCGGCGACCCCGGCCCCGGCGGTGCCGCCGCCGAGGGCACCCGCGTCCTGCCGCCCATCCCGGACGAGGGCCCCGGCACCCCCCAGGGCCCGCACCCGTGGGAATCCCAGCTCAGCGCCCTGCGGCACCGCAACGAACAGACCGAGCTGCGCTACCTTTCCCCCGAACAGGACCCCCTGCGCCGCGAGCCGCGCCGCCGCCCCCAGCCCCAACCCCAACAGCCCCCACGCCAGCCGCACCAGGGCCAGGGGCAGGGTCGCCAGGGCCAGGGCCAGGGCCAGGGTCGGGGGCAGCAGGGCGGACAGGGCTACGCGCAGCCGTACCAGCAGCCCCAGCAGCAGCGCCCCCAGCCCCCGCAGCCGCGCTACCAACAGCCGCAGCCGCAACGCTACGAGCCCCAGCGCCCGCCCGCCCCCGCGCCCGAGCCCCGCCAACGCGAGCCCCGCCAGCGCAGCGCCAACCCCATGAAGATCCCGGGCCTCGGCTGCCTCAAGGGCTGCCTCACCGTCATCCTCGTGATCGTCGTCATCTTCGTCGTCGTCTGGTACACCACCCCCCTCCCCGACTGGGTCAACAGCACCCGCAACCTCTGGGACGCCTCCTCCGGCTGGGTCAGCACCGTCTACGACAAAATCTCCTCGATCACGGGCGACTCCAACGGCAACTAACGGGCTCCGACCGCCGGTTGATGACGGGGCGCGCCGCCGGGGGTGTGTTTGCGCAGGGGGCTGCGCCCTTACGGCACCGCTGCGCGGTGGGGTTGGCCGCTGGGGTGCGGCTGCGGGGGAGGGTGCGCCGCCGGGGTGCGTTTGCGCAGGGGCTGCGCCCTTACGGCACCGCTGCGCGGTGGGGTTGGCCGCTGGGGTGCGTTTACGCAGGTGGGTTCGCCGGTAGCCAGCGAGCCGAAGGCGGCGCCGGTGTTGAAAGGGAGAACGCGCACAGCGACCGAGGAACGAGGGAGCGAGCACGATCGACCGTCGACACCGGATCTAAGCCGCCGGAGGCGAGAGGGCGGCAAAAAAAGGGGATCGCGGTGAGCTGACGCAAGAGGGCTCGCACGCACGGTGAGGATGCGCGAGGCGGTTCCTCGCACGGTGGGCATGCGCGAGGCGGCTCGCACCACGGTGAGCTCGCACGAGAGGGCACGGCGCAGGGTGAGTTGACGCGAGGCGGTTCCTACCGAGCGGTGCGCCGACGTTAGAGGGCTCCCACGCGCGGTTCACCGTGGGTGGGTCCGTCTCGCGTGAGATCGCCGAGGGGTGCGTGCCCTCCCGGGTCAGTTGACCGTGGTGGGTGCCGTCTCGTACCAGTTCATCGTGCGTGGGTGCCCTCTCGGGCGCCTGAGCGTTGCGGGTGAACGTGGGTGGGTGCCGTCCTGTGTGGGCTCACCGTGGTGCGAACCGCCTCGCGCATGCTCACCCTGCGCGGGTGCCGTCCTGCGTGAACTCACCGTCGTGCGAACCGTCTCGCGCATCCTCACCCTGCGGGGAGCCGTCCTTTCTATGCGTACCCCGATCCCCTTTTTTTGCCGCCCTTCCGCCTCCGGGCGCTTAGACCCGGTGTCGACAGTCGATCGTGCTCGTTCCCTCGTTCCTCGGTCACTGTGCGCGTTCTCCTTTTCAACACCGGCGCGCCCTTCGGCTCCATGGCTACCGGCGAACCCACCTGCGCAGCCGTACCGCAGGGGCGCAGCCTCCTGCGCAACCGGACCCCAGCGGCGAACCCCTCTTGCCTAGCAGCGACCTTGGGCCGCAGCCCCTCGTGCAACCGGACCCTAGCGGCGAACCCCTCCTGCGTAGCAGCGACCTTGGGGCGCAGCCTCTCGTGCAACCGGACCCCAGCGGCGAACCGCCCCTGCGTGGCGGTGACCTGGCGGCGAACCCTCCTGCGCAGCCGCACCCAGGCGGTGAACCCCCACCCCGCACTCGCGCCCCACCGGCGAACCCTCCTGCGTAGCAGCGACCTTGGGGCGCAGCCTCTCGTGCAACCGGACCCCAGTGGCGAACCGCCCTGCGCGGCGGTGACCTGGCCGCGCAACCTCCTGCGCAGCCGCACCCACCCCCGCCGCACCCCCCCGGGCCCCCCGCACCCACCTCCGAAGGCGGTGCCCTCTCGGCGAGGCACCCTTGCACCGGTGGGGTGCTTGAGGTGGGGATTTGTCGACTTCTGAAGGGTGATTTCTGTGGCGGAACGGCGCGTGAGGGGGCTCGCGTACCCCGAACGGCCCCTGATCCGCGTAGCTTTGTCGCCAACACGACGGACTGTCGGAGGAGTCGGAGCAAGCCTTGGCCAGGAAGATCGGCAGCCGGTACACCGCGCACCAGGTGCTCGGGCGGGGGTCCGCGGGCACGGTGTGGCTCGGCGAGGGCCCCGAGGGCCCGGTCGCCATCAAGCTGCTGCGCGAGGACCTCGCCTCCGACCAGGACCTCGTCGGCCGCTTCGTGCAGGAGCGCACGGCGCTGCTCTCCCTGGACCATCCGCACATCGTCGGCATCCGCGACCTCGTGGTGGACGGCACCGACCTCGCCCTGGTGATGGACCTGGTCCGCGGCACCGACCTGCGCTCGCGGCTGGAACGCGAGCGGCGCCTGGTGCCGGAGGCCGCCGTCGCGATCGCCGCGGACGTGGCGGACGGGCTGGCCGCCGCGCACGCGGCGGGCGTGGTCCACCGCGACGTGAAGCCGGAGAACGTGCTGCTGGACTCGGCCGTCGCCACGGGCCCCGGCGGCGCGCCGCCCGCGCTGCTCACCGACTTCGGCATCGCGCGGCTGGTCGACACCCCGCGCCGCACCCGTGCCACCCGGATCATCGGCACCCCCGACTACCTGGCCCCGGAGATCATCGAGGGCCTGCCGCCGCGCGCGTCGGTCGACATCTACGCGCTGGCCACCGTGCTGTACGAACTCCTCGCGGGATTCACGCCGTTCGGCGGCGGCCACCCCGGCGCGGTGCTGCGCCGGCACGTCACCGAGACCGTCGCGCCGCTGCCCGGTCTGACCGACGACCTGTGGCGGATTCTCGCGGCCTGCCTGGCCAAGGCCCCCGCCTCGCGGCTGACCGCGGGCGAGCTGGCCACCCGGCTGAGGGACCTGCTGCCGCACCTCGCGGGCCTGCCCGCGCTCGACGTCGCCGCCCCCGGCACCGACGACGGCGGACCGGGCGCGGACGACCAGGACGCGTACGACGACGGCTTCGCCGACCTGCCGCCCGGTGCACCGGAACCGCCCCGCGGCCCCGGCGCCGACCGCCCGCGCGGCGCCGTACCGCTGGTCAGGGGCGCCGCGCCGGACTCCAGCCGGGACACCCACACCAGCATCAAGCTGCCCACGGCGGAGGAGCTGGCCGGTTACGGCGCCGCCTCCCGCAACGGCAAGGGCAGCAAGGCGGCCCGCGACAGCCAGCGCCGCGCCTCGGCGCCGGGCCGCCCGGCCAGCCCCCGGCACCGCGCGGTCTCCGACGCCGTGCGCCAGCGCCGGATCAAGTTCGCCGCCGCGGCCGCCGCCGCGCTCGCCGTCGCGGGCATCGGCGGCTGGGGGATCGCCACCGCGGGCTCCGGCTCGGGCAACGACTCCGGCGGCACCTCGCGGGACGACGCCCCGCCCAGCCCGACGCCGACCGCCACCCGCGGCACCCCGACCGCGCCCACCGCGGGCGCCGCCTCCCCGCAGGGCCGCACCGGCGCGCCGGTCACGCTCCCGCAGTGGTCGTCGTACAAGGACGTACCGGCCGCGGGCGTCAAGCTGCTCGGCGGCCCGCGCGCCCTCACCATGGACGGCGCCACGTACGTCTTCGCCCGCGGCGCCGACAAGAACGTCTGGTACGTGATCCGGGACGGCTCCGGTTACGGCGCGTGGCACAAGCTCACCGGGATAAGCGTGGACGACGACCCGGCGGTGGCGTCCGCGCACGCCGGGCGGATCGACCTGTTCGGGCTCGGCACCGACGGGCTGCTCTACCGCCGCACGCTGACCGACGGCTACTGGAACGCCTGGTCGCAGGTGGACGAGCGGACCCGCTTCGACGCGGCGCCCGCCGCCGCGTCCTCGGAGCCCGGCCGGATCGACCTGGTCGGACGGGTCGGCGGCGACCTGGTGACCGCCTCGCTGGTCGGCGACCGCTGGAACGCGTGGGCGCTGGTGCCCACCGCGGGCCGGATCACCTCGGCCCCCGCGCTGATCTCCCGGTCCCGCGGCTCCCTGGACGCCTTCGTGGTCCGCAAGGCCGACGGCGCCGTGCTGCGGCTGCCGTACTCCGGCGGCGCCTGGCGGCCCAGCGAGGTCATCAAGGGCCTGGACACCTCCGCGCGCCCCGACGCGGTCGCCGCCTCGGGCCGGCTCTTCGCCTTCACGCCCGGCACCCAGGCCGCCGCCGCGCTCGACGGCGACGCCGCCTCGCTGGAGGGCGACTGGGCCACCGCGCCCTTCACCGCGCCCACCGACGCGGCCCTGGGCGCCGCCGCCTCCGCGCACACCCTGGAGCTGTACTCCAGGACGCCGTCGGGCACCCTCACCCGCACCACGGCCCACATCTGACGCGATCCGGCCCGCCCGGCACCGGATCGCGGGCCCTCCCGGCGGCCGGCGGGCTCCCGGCCGGGGCGGGTCCGCTCGACCAGCCGGTAGGCTGGAGCCGTGGCGATCGTCGATGTTTCCGAAGAGCTGAAGTCCCTGTCCTCGACCATGGGGTCGATCGAGGCCGTCCTCGACCTCGACCGGATGCGGGCCGACATCGCCGCGCTGGAGGAGCAGGCCGCGGTGCCGTCCCTGTGGGACGACCCGGAGAACGCGCAGAAGATCACCAGCCGGCTCTCCCACCTCCAGGCGGAGCTGCGCAAGGTCGAGGCGCTGCGCGGCCGGATCGACGACCTGTCCATCCTCTTCGAGCTGGCCGAGAGCGAGGACGACGCCGACGCGCAGACCGAGGCCGAGGCCGAGCTGGAGTCGGTGCGCAAGGCGCTGGACGAGATGGAGGTCCGCACCCTGCTGTCCGGCGAGTACGACGCCCGTGAGGCGCTGGTCAACATCCGCGCCGAGGCGGGCGGTGTCGACGCCGCCGACTTCGCGGAGCAGCTCCAGCGGATGTATCTGCGCTGGGCCGAGCGGCACGGCTACCCGACGGAGGTCTACGAGACCTCGTACGCGGAGGAGGCCGGCATCAAGTCGACCACCTTCACCGTCAAGGTCCCCTACGCCTACGGCACCCTCTCCGTCGAGCAGGGCACCCACCGCATGGTGCGGATCTCGCCCTTCGACAACCAGGGCCGCCGCCAGACGTCCTTCGCGGGCGTCGAGGTGCTGCCGGTCGTGGAGCAGTCCGACCACGTCGAGATCGACGAGTCCGAGCTGCGCGTGGACGTCTACCGCGCCTCGGGCCCCGGCGGCCAGGGCGTCAACACCACCGACTCCGCGGTCCGGATCACCCACATCCCGACCGGCATCGTCGTCTCCTGTCAGAACGAGCGCTCGCAGATCCAGAACAAGGCGAGCGCGATGAACGTCCTCCAGGCCAAGCTGCTGGAGCGGCGCCGCCAGGAGGAGCAGGCCCTGATGGACTCCCTCGGCAAGTCCGACGGCGGCAACTCCTGGGGCAACCAGATGCGTTCGTACGTCCTGCACCCGTACCAGATGGTCAAGGACCTGCGCACCGAGTACGAGGTCGGCAACCCGCAGGGCGTCCTGGACGGCGACATCGACGGCTTCATCGAGGCGGGCATCCGCTGGCGCAAGTCCCGCGAGAAGGCCACCGCGTAATCGGGAGAAGGCCACCGCGTGATACGGCCCCGCGCCGTACGGCTGAGAGGGCGATACGGCCCCGCCGTACGGCCGTTGCCTTGATCCCATCTGTCTGCCGTGTCACAGACGTGTGCTGAAGTGCCGGGCAAGACGGGACAGTTGGGGCACTTTGCGCTTAATGACCTTGACGCTCCCGGTGAATGCCACAAAGGTGATGTCCGGCATGCGCGCGAAAGCGGCGTAATCGACCGTGCCCGCAGCGGCGCGTGCTTCAAGCCGACGTCTACCGGGGGTAGTTGAGACATGACCAAGCAGAGCACGAGGGTACGCGTCACGCGCGTGGCGGCCGTCGCGGTGATCGCGGCCGGTGCGTCCCTGACCGTGGCGGGGGCTGCTCAGGCGGCGGTGAGCAGCGACGCGCCGCCGTCGGCCGCCGCGGTGGTGGACCCGCCCACGACGGACCCGACGGACGAGCCGACCACGCCGCCGACCGACGAGCCGACGACGCCCCCCACCACGCCCCC
Organism: Streptomyces sp. NPDC088910; assembly: GCF_044749865.1. Lineage (NCBI taxonomy): Bacteria > Bacillati > Actinomycetota > Actinomycetes > Kitasatosporales > Streptomycetaceae > Streptomyces > Streptomyces sp. NPDC088910. The sequence goes on along the minus strand of NZ_JBIVIV010000001.1, from coordinate 1,057,154 downwards.
GACGACGCCTCCCACGACGCCGCCGACCACGCCCCCCACCACCCCGCCGACGACGCCTCCCACGACGCCGCCGACCACTCCGCCCACCACGCCTCCGACGACCGCGCCCGGCTCCATCGCCGGTGTCAGCGGCGGCAGCGACGAGGGGGGTCCGAGCGGTTCGCCGAGCCCCAGCGTCAGCCCGAGCGCGACGGGCAACAACAACACCTGCACCCTGACCGGTGACAGCGTCGACTGCGGGAACAACAACCCCGGCACCGACAACACCCAGCAGGTCCCGCAGAGCCAGACGACGCAGCAGCTCGCCGAGACCGGCTCCGACGGCACCACGTACATGCTCATCGGCGCCGCGGCCCTCGTGGCGGGCGGCGTCGGCTTCAAGCTGGCCCCGCGCCTGAAGGAGCGCCGCGACGCCTCCTGAGGCGCCGCGCGACCGCACCTGACGCGCACGACGAAGGGCCCGGAACGCGATGCGTTCCGGGCCCTCCGTGATGTCTCAGCTCGCCCACTCGTGAATGTGACGTACCTCTCACGTATTTCTCACGTGCCGCCCGCGGGACTGCTCTACGCGGTCGCGTGCTCCACCACGAGCACCACCGTCAGCAGGGCCACGAGCAGGGCTATCAAGGTGGCGGGGGAGATGTTGGACCAGGGATTCTCCCGCTCCAGGCGGGCGCGGTTCGCCCGGCAGACGGGGCAGCGGCCCTCGCTCACCGGACCCGCGCAGTTGGCGCACACCAGCCGGTCGCACGTCATGCGATCTCCTCCTCGTCCGGTGAACGCCCCGGGAGGCCGAAGTGTTCCTTGTTCCACTGTGCCAGCTTCCGCCGGATTCGGCGCGGCCCCCGGTGGACCGGCGGCCCGTACGGCGGCTCCGGCGGGGTCCGCGAGAGCGGGGCGGGCGGGGGAGCGGACCTCCGGTGGCGGCCGGCCGCGCTGAGGTGTAAGGGGTCAATGACGGGTTTGTCCGCGTGTGCCCTGTGGGCAAGCCCACCAACCCTCCCCGGCGACTGCGCACCCCTGGCTCGGTCGCGTAGTGTCGCCCCCACATCCCCTGTCCACCCGTCCCCGCAAACCTGGTGCGAACGTGATCCGATTCGACAGCGTCACCAAGACCTACCCCAAGCAGAACCGTCCTGCACTTCGGGACGTCTCGCTGGAGATCGAGAAGGGTGAGTTCGTCTTCCTGGTGGGCTCGTCCGGCTCGGGAAAGTCGACCTTCCTGCGGCTGATCCTGCGCGAAGAGCGCACGGACACGGGAATGGTGCACGTCCTCGGCAAGGACCTCAACCGGCTGTCGAACTGGAAGGTGCCGCAGATGCGGCGCCAACTCGGCACCGTGTTCCAGGACTTCCGGCTGCTGCCCAACAAGACGGTCGCGGAGAACGTGGCGTTCGCCCTCGAAGTGATCGGCAAGGCCCGCGGCACCATCCGCAAGACCGTGCCCGAAGTGCTCGACCTGGTCGGCCTCGCGGGCAAGGAGGACCGGATGCCCGGCGAGCTGTCCGGCGGTGAGCAGCAGCGCGTCGCCATCGCCCGCGCCTTCGTCAACCGGCCCATGCTGCTGATCGCGGACGAGCCGACCGGAAACCTCGACCCGCAGACCTCGGTCGGCATCATGCGCCTGCTGGACCGGATCAACAGGACCGGCACGACCGTGGTGATGGCCACCCACGACCAGAACATCGTCGACCAGATGCGCAAGCGCGTCATCGAGTTGGAGAAGGGGCGGCTGGTGCGCGACCAGTCGCGCGGTGTCTACGGCTACCAACACTGAGAGCCGCGCGTACGGCGTACGTACTGCCGTACAGCAGTAGTCACCACCCCCCTGAAAGGACAACCAGAGACCATGCGCGCCCAGTTCGTCCTGTCGGAGATCGGCGTAGGACTCCGCCGCAATCTCACCATGACCTTCGCGGTGATCATCTCCGTCGCGCTCTCCCTCGCCCTGACCGGTGGCGCCCTGCTGGCCAACAAGCAGGTCAAGTCCATGAAGGGCTACTGGTACGACAAGGTCCAGGTCACCATCTACATGTGCAACAAGGGCGACGCGTCGACGACGCCCAGTTGCGCCAAGGGCGCCGTCACCGACGACCAGAAGGCCCAGATCAAGGCCGACCTGGAAAAGCTCCCGATCGTGGAGAAGGTCTACTTCGAGAACGCCGAGCAGGCGTACAAGCACTACCAGGAGCAGTTCAAGAGCTCCCCGCTCGCGGCCTCGATCACCCCGGACCAGATGCAGGAGAACTACCGGGTCAAACTCAGGGACCCGACGAAGTTCACCGTCGTCGCGAGCGCCTTCGACGGGCGTCCGGGGGTGCAGTCCGTTGAGGATCAACGGGCCGTGCTGAAGAACCTCTTCTCGCTGCTGAACGGTATGACGCTGGCCGCCTGGGTGGTGCTGGCCTTCATGCTCACCGTCGCGATGCTGCTGATCGTGAACACCGTGCGCGTGTCCGCCTTCAGCCGCCGCAGAGAGACCGGCATCATGCGGCTGGTCGGCGCCTCCAGCTTCTACATCCAGATGCCGTTCATCATGGAGGCGGCCTTCGCCGGACTCGTGGGCGCGGGGCTGGCGTGCGGAATGCTGCTCGGCGGCCGGTACTTCATGATCGACGCGGGTCTGAAGCTCCAGGAGAAGATCCCGCTGGTCTCCTTCCTCGGCTGGGACTCGGTCGTCGCGGTGCTGCCGCTGGTGCTGCTGATCGGCGTCGTGATGCCGTCGATCGCCGCCTTCATCGCGCTGCGCAGGTATCTGAAGGTCTGACGCCCGCGGGCCGGGCCCGGCCGTCGCGCCGGGCCCTTCGCGGGGCCGTACGGCGGGGGACGGGTCCCAGGGGGGCGGTGTACCGGGTTGCGGATCATGCCCCGCCGAGGTAGCGGCAACTATCCGTATGCCGCCCGTTTCTGTCCTAGACTTCCGGCCATGTCCGGCCCGTCGCTGTTCGGGACGCCCCGCCGCTTGCGCCGCGGGGCCACTCTGACGTTGGTGTTCAGCACTCTGCTGGCCACCGGTGCGGCGGCCAGCGGACTCACCGCGCCGGACGCCCGGACCGCCGCCCGCGCCACCCGTATCGCCGCCGCGCCGGTCGCCGACGGGCGGCAGGACGACGGCAAGCCGCCGGCCCCGGCCCACGGCGGCGAGCCCGCCCCGTCGTCCCCCGCGGCCTCCGAGACCCCCACGGGTTCGCGGGCGAAGCCGGACGGGACGAACGGCGATCACGTCGACACCGGCCGGATCGCCGAGGAGATCCAGGACGGCAAGGTCGGCCCGCTCGCCGCCGCGAAGCTCGTCAGCCGCAGCGGCGACCGCTGGTCGTCCTTCTATACCGCCCGCGAGTACGCGGGCCTCCAACAGGCGCTCGACGGCCGCTACGTCGGCGTCGGCCTGTCCGTGCGGCGGATCGACGACGGCCGGATCCAGATCGCCCGCGTCCAGCCCGGCAGCCCCGCCGACCGCGCGGGCCTGCGCGAGGGCGACCTGCTGGCCACCATCGGCCCGGTCAAGTGCACCGGCCTCGCGGTCACCGAGGTCGTCGCGGACCTGCGCGGCGACAACGTCCCCGGCAGCGTCGTACAGCTGGGAGTCCAGCGGGCGCAGCGTAGTTGGACGGTCACGGTACGTCGCGCCACGCTCGACACCGACGCCGTCACCGTGACGCGGAGCGCCGACGCGCCCACGGTCGTCAAGATCGACGCCTTCACGCTCGGCGTCGGCGACCAGGTACGCGACGCGGTACGGGACTCCGAGCACGGCGTGCTGCTCGACCTGCGCGGCAACTCCGGCGGGCTGGTCACCGAGGCGGTCGCGGTGGCCTCCGCCTTCCTCGACGGCGGCCTCGTCGCCACCTACGACGTCCACGGCGAGCAGCAGGCCCTCTACGCGGCCGAGGGCGGCGACACCACCGTCCCGCTGGTCATCCTGGTCGACGGCGGCACGATGAGCGCCGCGGAACTGCTCACCGGCGCCCTCCAGGACCGCGGCAGGGCCGTCGTCATCGGCTCGCGCACCTTCGGCAAGGGCTCGGTCCAGATGCCCAGCACGCTGCCCGACGGGTCGGTCGCCGAGCTGACCGTCGGCCACTACCGGCTGCCGGACGGGCGCAGTGTGGACGGGCGCGGCATCGACCCCGATGTGACCGTCCCCTCCGGTGAGGACCCGCTCGCCGAGAGTCACGAGGTATTCGCTGGCCTCGGACCCCCCTCCTAGTGGGACAATGGCCCGGTTATGGCAAAAGAGACGGGTCGCAAACTGATCGCGCAGAACAAGAAGGCGCGGCACGATTACCTCATCCTGGACACCTTCGAGGCCGGGCTCGTGCTGACCGGCACCGAGGTCAAGTCCCTGCGCCAGGGACGCGCCTCCCTGGTGGACGGCTTCGCGCAGCTCGACGGCGGCGAGGCGTGGCTGCACAACGTGCACATCCCGGAGTACACCCAGGGCACCTGGACCAACCACTCCGCGCGCCGCCGCCGCAAGATGCTGCTGCACCGCGCCGAGATCGAGAAGCTGGTCCACAAGACCCAGGAGACCGGGCACACGATCGTGCCGCTCGCCCTGTACTTCAAGGACGGCCGCGCCAAGGTCGAAATCGCCCTGGCCAAGGGCAAGAAGGAGTACGACAAGCGGCAGACCCTGCGCGAGAAGCAGGACCGCCGCGAGTCCGACCGCGCCATCTCGGCCGTGCGCCGCAAACAGCGCGGCTGAGCCGCCCCCGGCCGCCGGCCTCGACGTGCCCGGGGGAGACGCGGGTGACACGACGTCACGACGTCGGCTCGCCCTGAAACGACGAAACGGCACCCTCCCGAAGGAGGGTGCCGTTGTCACATGGGGTGGTGGAGATGGCGGGAATCGAACCCGCGTCCTGTGGTGCGGAATCAGGGCTTCTCCGAGCGCAGTCCGCTGTGCTTTTCTCGGCCCCGGCTGTCACGCGGACAAGCTGCCGACGGGCTCAGTCACTGTTTGATTTCCTTCTGGGGCCCGTGACCGGCCCTAGAAGTTTAGATCCCTTGATGATGCCAGGATCCGGGTCGGGATCACCCCCGGGCTGACACTTCGCAAGTCGCTACTTAGGCAGCGAGGGCGAAGGAATCGCGCTTGGTGTTGGCGATTATTGGTTGCGACATATGGTTAACGAGATCATTGCCGCTTTCTCGGCTCGCTTCCCCTGCTTCGACATCCCCAGTCGAAACCGATCATCCCCATGTTGATTTTTCAAGGTGCACCACCCGAGGGTGGCGGCTGCTTCCATCGTACGGGATCAACGGTCACACGGGCCAGCGCATTCCCCCGTGGGTGGCCCGGCGCACGCCCGGGAGCAAGCGCGCGGCCACCCGGCCGTCACCGGGGAGGGGGCGGCGGCGCGGGTGGCGCCGTTGTGCCACGTCACATCCGTGCCACCGGAAACGGGTGACACACCCTCCGGCCCCACCGGATTCTTTCCAGCATCGCGTGCACATGCATGGAAAGGGGCTGGACCGATGAGACGAACCCGCTTCGCGGCGGTCGTGTCGACAGGGCTGATCCTGGCCGTCTCCGCCGCCGTACCCACCGCGGCCGTCGCCGTACCCGGCGCCGAACCCGTACCGACATCGGGCGCACAGCCGGGGACAACCCCCGACAGCACCGCCACGGTTCGGCTGATCACCGGCGACCGGGTGCGGGTGACGACGACCGCGGACGGTCGGCACACCGCCTCCGTCGAGCCGGGCGCCGGACGGGAGCGCGTCGTCTTCCACACCTCGGACGCCGACGGGCGGCTGACCGTGCTGCCGTCGGACGCCGACCCCCTCGTACGGTCGGGGCGGCTTGACCGGCGGCTGTTCGACGTGACGGCGCTGGTGGAGCAGCGGTACGACGAGGAGCACCGGGCCTCGCTGCCGCTGATCGTCGCGGGGTCCGGGGGAGCGGCGGCCGACCGGCTGACCGCGCTGGCCGCGCCCGGCGCCCCCACCCATGACCTGGGCAGCATCGGGGCCCACTCCCTCACCGTCCCCGACGCGAAGCTCGCAGCCTTCTGGCAGCAGATCGTGCCCGCGGGAACGGACACCGGGAAGACCGGCACCGCGGCGACCGGCACCGGGCCGGTCGACACCGCGAAGGCCGCCGCCGTCCCGAAGATCTGGCTCGACGGCCGGGTCCGGGCGGCGGCGGACAGCATGGACCAGATCGGCGCGCCGCCGCTGTGGAAGGCGGGATACGAGGGCGCGGGCGTCAAGGTCGCGGTGCTGGACACCGGCGTCGACCAGACCCACCCCGACCTCAAGGACCGCGTCGCGAAGGCCGAGGACTTCACCGAGAGCCCGACCGGCACCGGCGACCACTTCGGACACGGTACGCACGTGGCGTCCATCGTCGGCGGTACGGGAGCGGCCTCTGGCGGTGCCCGCAAGGGCGTCGCCAAAGCCGCGAACCTGCTGGTCGGCAAGGTCCTCGGGGACGACGGCTACGGCTACGACTCGCAGGTCATCGCGGGCATGCAGTGGGCGGCCGACCAGGGCGCCAAGGTCGTCAACATGAGCCTGGGCGCCGACGACGAGAGCGACGGCACCGACCCGATGAGCCTGGCGCTGAACGAGATCAGCGAGGCCAGCGGCACCCTCTTCGTCGTCGCGGCGGGCAACAACGGCGAGAACGGGCAGCGGACCGTGGGCATCCCGGGCGTCGCCGACGACGCGCTGACCGTCGGCGCGGTCGACGGCAAGGACGCGCTGGCGAACTTCTCCAGCCGCGGCCCGCGCTACGGCGACGGCGCCGTCAAGCCCGATGTCACCGCGCCCGGCGTGGACATCGTGGCGGCCCGCGCGAGCGGCACGACGCTCGGCGACCCGGTCGACCCGTACTACGTCAGCCTGTCGGGGACGTCGATGGCGACCCCGCATGTGGCGGGCGCCGCGGCCCTGTTGGCGCAGCGGCACCCGGACTGGACCGCGCGCCAACTCAAGGACGCGCTGATCAGCACCGCGCACACCGTGGACGGGCAGGCCGTGACCGACCAGGGCGGCGGCCGGATCGACGTGTCGGCGGCGGCGCTCGGCACGCTCACCGCGACCGGCACCGTCTTCCTCGGCGACATCCACGCGACCGACCCGAAGGCCACCTACCCGGTCACGTACACCAACACCTCCGCCGCGCCGGTCACGTTGACGCTGGGCCTGGCGCTCAGGACGTCGGGCGGCCGGGCGGTGAACGCGGGCGCGGTACGGATCGGCGACGGTTCCGCCGCCGCGACGAAGGTCACCGTCCCCGCCCACGGCACCGCCCGCGCCGACCTCACCCTCGACCCGGCCAAGGTGACGTACGGCTCCTACTACGGCTATCTGACGGCGACACCGGCCGGGGGCACGGCGGGAGCACCCGTCCACACCACGCTCGGCCTGGTCGCCCACGGCCCGCTGCACACCCTGACCGTCACCGCCTACGACGCGCACGGCGCTCCGGCCCACCCCACCATCAGCATCTGGGGCGCGAGCGGTCTGCTGTACCCGTCGGGCGACAGCAAGGGCACCTCCGCCTCCGACCTCGAAGAGGGCACGTACCAAGTCCGCGCGTCTTTCCAGGAGATGACGGACGACGGCATGGAGGAACGGCTGGTCGTGCTGCCCGAGGTGAGGCTCACCAAGGACACGGCCGTGACCGTGGACGCCCGCAGGACCACGCAGGTCGAGATCCGTACGCCGCGGCCCGCCGAACAGAGCGGCACCCCCTACTACCAGACGTACCGTCAGATCGAGGGCAGGGGCCTCACCGAGAGCGAGGAGTTCTTCACCGGCATCCTCAGCAAGCTCTACGTCAGCCCCACGACGAAGGTCACCGACGGCGACTTCGAGTTCTCCTCCCGCTGGCAGCTCGCCGCGCCGCAGCTCACCACCGAGGCGCCGGGCACGGGACTGAGGCTGAAGAGCTACTACACCTCGTACTCACCGCTCTTCGACAGCAAGGGCGTGAATCTGACGGCGGTCGACGCGGGCTCCCTGGAAGCGCCGGACTTCAGCGGGGCGCGCGGCAAGTTGGCCGTCATCCGCAACGAATCCGGCGAGGGAGAAAGGGAGTTGGCGGCAGCCGCGGCCAAGGCGGGCGTGCGCGGACTGATGATCGTGCACTTCTCCGACTTCGGCTGGACCCGCTGGTACCCGACCGGCGAGCGCAACGCGGTGCCGACGATACGGATCGGGAAGGCGGCCGGTGACGCGCTGCTGGCGCGACTGGCGAAGAAGCCGGTGAAGACCGTCACCGTACGGATCGGCGGCACGGCGGTCAGCCCGTATCTGTACGACGTGTTCCAGACGTCCACTCAGCAGATCCCGCAGCGCGTCGTCCACACCGTCACCGCCGCCAACAGCGCGGTGATCAGGACGACGTACGCCGAGAACGGCGGCGCCCCGTGGGCCGCCGAGCAGCGCTTCGCGTGGCGGCCGTACCAGAACTTCGCGTGGGAGGCGACGCGGAACGTGCCGACGGGCGTGACCCGTACCGAGTACGTCAGCGCCAACGGCACCTGGTGGATGCACCGGGTCAACCAGGAGACGACCTTCGACATCGACCAGCCGCTGCTGGCCGGCATGGTCGACACGACCACCACCTACCGGGCGGGCAAGCAGCCCGACCAGGCGTGGCAGCAGGCCGTGGTGCGGCCCTCGATCCCGCGCGGCACGCGCAACCCGAGCGTGCGCAACGGCGACGTACTCGACCTGCGCATACCGGAGTTCACCGACTCCGGCGCCGGACACTGGGCACGCGCGGCGGTCGGCGGCGACTTCGGCGGCTTCGGCACGGCGGCCGGTACGAGCCCGGCCTCCGGTACGCGTACGGCCTCCGGCACGAGCGGCGGGCGGGACGCCCCCGTCGAGGGCGACTCCGCCAAGGCCACCCTCTTCCGCGACGGCCGGCGGATCGCCGCCGCCGACTCCCCGTGGGCCGACCTCGAAGTGCCCGCGGGCACCGCCGACTACCGCCTGGACGTGGCGACTTCACGGGTCTCCCCGGAGTGGCGCTACGCCACCGACACCAGCACCTCGTGGTGGTTCCGCTCCGGCACCGCGGCGCGACCGACGCTGCTGCCGCTGCTCCAGGTCGACTACGCGGTACCGGTCGACGCCTGGAACGCGGTGCGCAAGGGCAGTTCGCACACCGTGGGTCTCACCGTCCGCGCCCAGGACGGGGCGGCCGTGCCGACCGGCGTGAAGGTCGAGGTCCAGGCGTCGTACGACGACGGGCGGACCTGGACCGGCGCGCGCGTGGACGCCCGAGGTCACAACACCTTCGACGCCCGGCTCACCAAGTCGGCCCACTCCAGGGGCGATGCGTACGTGACGCTGCGGGTCACCGCGCGCGACGCCGCGGGCGACCAGGTGCGGCAGACCGTACGCCGCGCGTATCTGTGGCGGGGGTGAACGGGCACGTGAGCCGGTGGCGCTGATCCGACGCCACCTCGACAGCCGGGGCGAGCGGGCCAGTGGGGTGCCCGCTCGCCCCGGCGCGTGGTTCCGGCGCGCGTGGTTCCGGCGCCCGTGGTTCCGGTACGTGGTTCCGGCGCGTGCTCCCGGCACGGGCTTCGCCGGGCCGCGGTGGTGATCTCCGCTCGTAGTACGGTGGCTGCTCACCCAGCCCCCGTACCCGCGAGGAGGGTGCCATGGCCCTGGAGGCCGCCGGGATCACCGACGCCGAAGAGGCCGCGTACCGGCTGCTGGTGACGATGGACAGCGCCTCGGCGCGGGAGATCGCGGAGTACTCGGGCCTGAGCCCGGACACCGCGCTGTCGGCGCTGACCGGTCTCGTCGCCAAGGCCATGGCCAGCGCCTCCGACGGCCGGCCGCCGCGCTACCGGGCCTACCCGCCGGACGTGGCGCTGCTGCCGCAGCTCAAGCACCGGGCCGACGCCCTGGACCTGGCGCGCTCGGCGGCGGCCGACCTGCTGGAGAGCTACCGGGCCACCGCGCGCCGCCGGGACGCCGGACTGCTGATCGAGGTCATCACCGGGGCGGAGGCGCTGCGCCAGCGGCTGCGGCAGATCCAGGCGGACGCGCGCGACGAGATGCTGTGGTTCTGCAAGGCGCAGTACGTGGCGATGCCGTCGGGCAGCAACACCGCCGAGTTCGACGCGCTGGAGCGCGGGGTCCGCTACCGGGTGCTCTACGAACGGGACTTCTTCGACGACGAGAGCGCCGTCGGCAACATCGCGGCGGCCGTGCGGAAGGGCGAGATCGCCCGCGCCGTCCCGCACCTCCCGCTGCGGCTGGCCGTCGCCGACCGCTCGGTGGCGATCTTCCCGCTGGTCCCCGGCGGCCCGCACGGCAGCCCCGAGGAACCGTCCACCGCGCTGGTCCGCGACAGCAGCCTCCTCGACGCGCTCATCGCGCTCTTCGAGCGTTACTGGGAGGACGCCGTACCGCTGCACGTCGACGCCTCGGGCGCGGTCACCGGCGCGGCCGACGTCGGCCCCGCGGACCCGTTGTCGTCCACCGACCGGCGGCTGCTGTCGCTGATGGTCGCCGGGGTCGCGGACAAGGCGATAGCCACCCAGATGAACCTCAGCCGCCGCACCCTCCAGCGGCGCGTGCAGAGCATGATGGAGCTGGCGGGCGCCACCACCCGCACCCAGCTCGCCTGGCAGGCGGCCCGCCGCGGCTGGCTCTGAGACCCGGCCCCGGCACCAAGCCCTGGCACCCAGCCCCGACTCCCCCCCCCACGAGGGCCGGCGCACAGCCGGGTGCGGACGCGGGCGAGCGCATGGTTGCGCTCGTGTCACCTCGGGGCGCGGGGGGGCATGCGGCCGTTTCCAGGGTCGGGCCCGACAGTCCACCCCCGCCTTCGTCTCCTTCCCCGCCTTCGTTCTCCTTCCTCGCCTCCTCCGCGCTCTGTTACGCCGTCACGTGGGCCGTATACCTGCGGCGACCGGCGCGGGCGGCGGGCGGGACCGGGCGGACGGCGCCTGCCGGGACCGCCGTCCGCGCGCGGGTGTGAGCGGCGGAGGCGTCCGTAACATCCGGGTCATCCCGGTGAATCGAACCCGTCACCCCGTCTTGGGACGATGCGGCTCCGGCGGGGTGGCCGGGGAGGGCGGCGGCGGATCAGGGACGGTCCGCCCGCCGTCCGGCACGCGTAACTCCAGCAAAAGTGGGGCGGAGCCATGCAGGCGCAGGCGACCAGGAACAGCGATCCGGGCCCGGGCGGCGGGGTGCCGCCCCTGGCCGGGTTCACCGTCGGGGTGACGGCGGCCCGCAGAGCCGACGAGCTGGCCGCGCTGCTGGAGCGGCGCGGCGCGGTCGTGCTGCGGGCGCCCGTCCTGCGCATCGTGCCGCTGCCCGACGACACCGAACTGCTGGAGACCACCAGGCGACTCGTCGCCGACGCACCCGACATCGTGGTCGCCACCACCGCGATCGGCTTCCGCGGCTGGATCGAGGCCGCCGACGGCTGGGGCCTGGGCGAGGCGCTGCTGCGAAGGCTCGGTGCGGTCGAACTCCTCGCCCGCGGGCCCAAGGTGCGCGGCGCGGTGCGCGCGGCCGGGCTGCGCGAGGCGTGGTCACCGGCCTCGGAATCGATGGCCGAGGTCCTGGAACGCCTGCTGGAGCAGGGAGTCGAGGGCCGCACCGTCGCCGTCCAGCTGCACGGCGAGCCGCTGCCCGGCTTCATCGAGTCGCTGCGGGCGGCCGGGGCGACCGTCGTGGCGGTGCCGGTCTACCGCTGGGTGCCGCCCGAAGACCTCGGGCCCGTCGACCGGTTGCTCGACGCCGTCCTGTCCCGGTCGGTCGACGCGCTGAGCTTCACCAGCGCCCCGGCCGCCGCCTCCTTCCTCGACCGGGCCCGGCAGCGCGGCCGTTGCGACGCACTCCTCGCGGCGCTCCGCCACGACGTCATGACCGCCTGCGTCGGCCCGGTCACCGCGCTGCCGCTCCAGGGCCACGACGTGCCCACCCGGCACCCCGAACGCTTCAGGCTCGGACCGCTGGTGCAGCTCATCGCCAGCGAACTGCCGGGCCGCGTAAGGCCGTTGCCCGTCGCCGGGCACCACGTCGAGATCCGCGGGCACGCCGTCGTCGTGGACGGGACGCTGCGGCCGGTGCCGCCCGCGGGCATGGCCCTGCTGCGGGCGCTGGCCCGCCGCCCCGGCTGGGTCGTCGCCCGCGGCGACCTGCTGCGCGCCCTGCCCGGCTCCGGCCGCGACGAACACGCCGTCGAGACCGCGATGGCCCGGCTCCGTACCGCACTCGGCGCCCCCCAGCTGATCCAGACCGTCGTCAAACGCGGCTACCGGCTCTCCCTCGACCCGCACGCGGACGACAAATACGGCTCGGCGCCGTAAGCCGGTCAGGCGAGCGCGGCCACAGCGGTCCTGACACGCCCTAGACCCCGCGACGGCCGCCGGGCACCCTGGGGGGAAGGTGACGGGCGGGCGGGAAGGCGGCTGACCATGAGTGGAACGAGCCCGCTACGGTTCGACACCGGCCGGCTGTGTCTCGATCTCGTCGCCACCCGCACCGGCCGCCCCGAGCGGGAGCGGCTCGGCACGCCCGACCGGCTGGCGGCGTGGCTGTACGGGACCGGCCTGGTGCCGCGCGCGCCCGGGGAGGCGGCGCGGCCGGACCTCGCCGTGGACGACGGCTGGCTGAGCGGATTCCGCGGCCTGCGCGCCGTCGTCTGCCGGGTCGTGACCGCCGAGGTCGCCGGTGAGCGGCCCGCTGCCGCCGACATCGCCGAGCTGAACGCGACGGCGCTGGCCGCCCCGCCCGCCCCGCGCGCGGTCACCGGCGAGGGCGGCGCCCTGATCCGTACGCTGGCCGCGCCCCCGGAGCCCGCCGGACTGCTCGCGGCCGTCGCCCGCGACGCCGTCGCGCTGCTGACCGACCCGCTGGCCCGTACGCAACTGCGCCGCTGCGAGGGCGAGAACTGCTCGCTGGTCTACCTCGACACCTCCCGCGGCCGGCGCCGCCGCTGGTGCAGCAGCGAGATCTGCGGAAACCGCGAGCGCGTCGCCCGGCACCGCCGTCGCACCACCACGCGCGGGACTCTCACCTCGCCCCAGGGCTGACCCGCCGGGGTCCCCGGCCCGCCGGAAAACTGACCGCGCCTCAGACCCGACCGCACGGCGGAGTGTGCAGAAGCCCGCAGGTCGCGTACGGTTGCAGGCTGCCCCACGTGCCCCGTCACGTACGTGGGCGGCGCATGACGCAATGAAGAAGGGGGTCCTGCGTGGCCGCGCAGACCACAGCCCACCTGGGGGTCCGGGATCAGGAGATCGCCGTCGAGCAGGCGCATCTGGACCGGGTGTACCACCGCCTCGAAGAGAAGATCGACGAAGCCGAGTTCCTGATGAAGGACGCCGCCCAGCGCGGCCACGTCGGCACGCCGGGCGCGCTCGCCGAACGGGACGCGCAGGTCTTCCGCGCGGGGGTCCACCTCAACCGGCTGAACAGCGAGTTCGAGGACTTCCTCTTCGGCCGGATCGACCTGCTGCGGGGCAAGGACGGCAAGAAGGGCGCCGACGGCGCCTTCACCTCCGTCGAACCCGCCGACGACGCCGTCCGCGAGGACCGGACCGCCGACATCGCCGAGACCCTGCACATCGGCCGGATCGGCGTCCTGGACAGCGAGTACGCGCCGCTGGTCATCGACTGGCGGGCCCCGGCCGCCGCGCCCTTCTACCGCTCCACCCCGGTCGCGCCGGGGCGCGTGGTGCGCCGCCGGGTGATCCGCTCCAAGGGCCGCAAGGTGCTCGGCGTCGAGGACGACCTGCTGCGCCCCGAGCTGACCACCGGGCTGCCGGTCGTCGGCGACGGCGCCCTGATGGCGGCCCTCGGCCAGGCCCGCAGCCACACCATGCGGGACATCGTGGCGAGCATCCAGGCCGAGCAGGACATGGTGATCAGGGCGCCCGCCGCGTCCGTCACCGAGGTGACCGGCGGCCCCGGCACCGGCAAGACCGCGGTCGCTCTGCACCGGGCCGCGTACCTGCTCTACCAGGACCGGCGGCGGTACGCGGGCGGCATCCTGTGCGTCAGCCCGACCCCGCTGCTGGTGTCGTACACCGAGGGCGTGCTGCCGTCGCTCGGCGAGGAGGGCCAGGTCGCGATCCGCGCCGTCGGCTCGCTGGTCGACGGCGTCTCCGCCGATCTGTACGACGAGCCCGCGGTCGCCCGGATCAAGGGCTCGCTGCGGATGCAGAAGGTGCTGCGCAACGCGGCCCGCGGCGCGCTCGACCTGACGCCCGGCCGCCCGGCGACGCTGCGCGTGGTCGCCTTCGGCCGCCGCGTGGAGCTGTCCGAGCAGGAACTGGCGGGCATCCGCCACAACACCCTCGGCGGCACCGCGCCCGTCAATCTGCTGCGCCCGCGCGCCCGCCGCCTGCTGCTGGACGCGCTGTGGCGCAAGACCGGCCGCCGCTTCGACGATCCGGAGCTGGCCGCGGAGGAACGCCAGGGCTTCGACGAGGACATCAGCACCGAGCAGGACTTCACCGACTTCCTCGACGCCTGGTGGCCGGTGCTCCAGCCGCGCGCCGTGCTGGCCGCGCTCGCCGACGAGAAGCGGCTGGCCCGCTGGGCGCGCCGGGTGCTGTCCCCGCCGGAGGTCCGCCGGGTGGCGCGCTCGCTGCGCAGGACCGGCGCCACCGCGCACGACGTGGCGCTGCTGGACGAACTCGACACGCTGCTCGGCCCGGTGCCGCGCCCCAAGCGCCGCGAGGCCGACCCGCTGGACCAGCTCACCGGCCTGGACGAGGTCACGACCTTCGCCGACCGGCACGACGCGGGCCGCCGCAGCCGGGCCGAGCGGCTGGACGAGGAGCGCACCGAGTACGCGCACGTCATCGTGGACGAGGCGCAGGACCTGACGCCGATGCAGTGGCGGATGGTCGGGCGCCGCGGCCGTACGGCCACCTGGACGATCGTCGGCGACCCGGCGCAGAGTTCCTGGACGGACGTGGACGAGGCGGCGCGGGCGCGCGACGAGGCGCTCGGCACCCGGCCCCGGCGGCGCTTCACCCTCACCGTCAACTACCGCAACCCCGCCGAGATCGCGGAGGTCGCCGCCACCGTGCTGGCGCTCGCCATGCCCGGCATGCAGTCGCCGCGCGCCGTGCGCTCCACCGGTGTCCTGCCGCAGTACGCGGTCGCGGGCGACGACCTCGGCGCGGACGTACGCCGGTGCGCCGCGCGGCTGTTGGAGGAGGTGGACGGCACGGTCGGCGTCGTCGTCGCCATGAACCGCCGCGCCCAGGCCCGCGGTTGGCTCGAAGGGCTCGGCGAGCGCGTCGTGGCGCTCGGCAGCCTGGAGGCCAAGGGCCTGGAGTACGACGCCACGCTCGTGGTGTCCCCCGCCGAGATCGCTGAGGAGTCGCCCGCGGGGCTGAGGGTGCTGTACGTGGCCCTGACGCGGGCGACGCAACGCCTGATGGTCCTCGCGGCCGAGGGCGATCTGCCGGACGCCGAGGGAGTGCCGGACCTGCTGCGCCCCTGACCGGGCGGCGGGGTCCGACGACGGGTCCTGGCACGGGTCCGAAAACGCCGTGGGCGCCCCCTCCGGAAGAGGGGGCGCCCACGTGACGTTCACGACACCGGCCCGCCATGCTCGCCTCGCGGCAAGTGGGCGCTCGAAGCGCCTAAGGTTGGGCCCGGGGGCTTGGATCGAGCCGGTGCCGTACTCAGGCTAACAAACGGCTACGGGAACCTCTTCCCGGCGGACGAAAATCTCTTCTTCGGTCCACCCGGTTGCGCCGCTCCCGCATCGCGGAAGTATTCTTCCAATCTTCACCCCACGCGGGTTTACGCGTACCCGTCGGTAGGTGCAACGATCGACGGGCAGCACCACCAGCAGCAGAGGAACCGGAAGAAGGTCCGTCATGGCAACGGCGCCAAGCGTCTCGTACTCGATCACGGTACGGCTGGAGGTCCCCGCCAGCGGGACCGCGGTCAGCCAGCTCACCACCGCGGTGGAGTCCTCGGGCGGTTCGGTCACCGGCCTGGACGTCACCGCGTCGGGCCACGACATGCTCCGCATCGACGTCACCGTCGCCGCCAGCTCCACCGCGCACGCCGACGAGATCGTCGGCAAGCTCCGCGGCATCGAGGGCGTCGCCGTGAGCAAGGTCTCCGACCGTACGTTCCTCATGCACCTCGGCGGCAAGATCGAGATGCAGTCCAAGCACCCGATCCGCAACCGTGACGACCTCTCCATGATCTACACCCCCGGCGTCGCCCGGGTCTGCATGGCCATCGCGGAGAACCCCGAGGACGCGCGCCGCCTGACCATCAAGCGCAACAGCGTGGCCGTCGTCACCGACGGCTCCGCCGTCCTCGGCCTCGGCAACATCGGCCCGAAGGCCGCGCTGCCGGTCATGGAGGGCAAGGCGGCCCTCTTCAAGCGCTTCGCCGGCATCGACGCCTGGCCGCTGTGCCTCGACACCCAGGACACCGACGAGATCGTGGCGATCGTCAAGGCCATCGCCCCCGGCTTCGCGGGCATCAACCTGGAGGACATCTCCGCGCCGCGCTGCTTCGAGATCGAGGCCCGGCTGCGCGAGGCGCTGGACATCCCGGTCTTCCACGACGACCAGCACGGCACCGCCATCGTGGTGCTCGCCGCGCTCACCAACGCGCTGCGCGTGGTCGGCAAGCAGATCGGCGACGTACGCGTCGTCATGTCCGGCGCGGGCGCGGCCGGTACGGCCATCCTCAAGCTGCTGCTGGCCGCCGGAGTGAAGCACGCGGTGGTCGCCGACATCCACGGCGTGGTGCACTGCGACCGCGACGACCTGGTGGAGGCGTCGCCGGACTCGCCGCTGCGCTGGATCGCCGACAACACCAACCCCGAGGGCGTCAGCGGCACCCTGAAGGAGGCCGTGACCGGCGCCGACGTCTTCATCGGCGTCTCCGCGCCCAACGTCCTGGACGGTACGGACGTGGCGCGGATGGCGGACGGCGCGATCGTCTTCGCGCTCGCCAACCCCGACCCCGAGGTGGACCCGGGCGTGGCCCGCGAGACCGCCGCCGTGGTCGCCACCGGGCGCAGCGACTTCCCCAACCAGATCAACAACGTCCTGGTCTTCCCCGGCGTCTTCCGCGGCCTGCTGGACGCCCAGTCCCGCACCGTGAACACCGAGATGATGCTGGCCGCCGCGCACGCCCTCGCGGACGTGGTGGGGGAGGGCGAGCTGAACGCCAACTACATCGTCCCCAGCGTCTTCAACGACAAGGTCGCGGGCGCGGTCGCCGACGCCGTACGCGACGCGGCCAAGGCGCAGGGACCGGCGGTGGCCGCCGCGGCGACCGCGCCGGGGGCGGTCTGACAATCCGTCCGACAAACGGATTCGATGCGTCGACCATGTGACGACAATCCGTCATCCCCGTGGTGTCCCCGTGCAATCGCATCGTTTTTTGTGCGACTCGCGCGGTCGGTGGATTGGCTTTCCCCCCATATATGGGGGCAGGATGCACACCTGGGCAGTGAGGCACACAGCAACAGCTTCGAGCTCGCGCCCCCATGGCAGAAAGAACACGGGAGTACAGATATGAACCGCAGTGAGCTGGTGGCCGCTCTGTCCGAGCGCGCCGAGGTGACCCGCAAGGACGCCGACGCCGTACTGGCCGCGTTCGCTGAGACCGTCGGTGAGATCGTGGCCAAGGGCGACGAGAAGGTCACCATCCCCGGCTTCCTGACCTTCGAGCGCACCCACCGTGCCGCTCGGACCGCGCGTAACCCGCAGACCGGTGAGCCGATCAACATCGCGGCCGGCTACAGCGTGAAGGTTTCGGCGGGCTCCAAGCTCAAGGAAGCCGCCAAGGGCAAGTAATCACATCGCCAAAGGGCGGCTTCTCCCGGGGGAGAAGCCGCCCTTTCGCATGGGGCGTACCGCTCAGGAAGCGACCGCGCCCGCGGGCTGGGGCAGCTCGATGTGGGCGCCCAGGCCCTCCAGCTTGGCGAGGAAGTTCTCGTAGCCCCGGTTGATCAGGTCGATGCCGTGCACGCGCGAGGTGCCCTGCGCGGCCAGCGCCGCGATCAGGTACGAGAAGCCGCCGCGCAGGTCGGGGATGACCAGGTCGGAGCCCTGGAGCTTGGTCGGGCCCGACACGACCGCGGAGTGCAGGAAATTGCGCTGCCCGAAGCGGCAGGCGGAACCGCCCAGGCACTCGCGGTAGAGCTGGATGTGCGCGCCCATCTGGTTGAGCGCGGAGGTGAAGCCGAGCCGGGACTCGTACACCGTCTCGTGCACGATGGACAGCCCCGACGCCTGGGTGAGCGCCACCACCAGCGGCTGCTGCCAGTCGGTCTGGAAACCGGGGTGCACGTCGGTCTCCAGCGCGATGGCGTTGAGCGGGCCGCCCGGGTGCCAGAAGCGGATGCCGTCGTCGTCCACCTCGAAGGCCCCGCCGACCCGGCGGAAGGTGTTGAGGAAGGTCATCATCGACCGCTGCTGGGCGCCGCGGACGTAGATGTTGCCCTCGGTGGCCAGCGCCGCGCTCGCCCAGGAGGCGGCTTCGAGGCGGTCGGGGAGGGCCCGGTGGTTGTAGCCGCCGAGCTTGTCGACGCCGGTGATCCGGATCGTCCGGTCGGTGTCCATCGAGATGATCGCGCCCATTTTCTGCAGGACGCAGATCAGGTCCTCGATCTCCGGCTCGACCGCCGCGTTGGACAGCTCCGTGACGCCCTCGGCCAGCACCGCGGTGAGCAGCACCTGTTCGGTCGAGCCGACCGACGGGTACGGCAGCCGGATCTTGCAGCCGCGCAGCCGCTGCGGCGCCTCCAGGTACTGGCCGTCGGCGCGCTTCTCGATCGTGGCGCCGAACTGCCGCAGCACGTCGAAGTGGAAGTCGATCGGCCGGCCGCCGATGTCGCAGCCGCCCAGGCCCGGGATGAAGGCATGGCCGAGCCGGTGCAGCAGCGGGCCGCAGAACAGGATCGGGATCCGGGAGGAGCCCGCGTGGGCGTCGATGTCGGCCACGTTGGCGCTCTCGACGCGCGTCGGGTCGAGGACCAGCTCGCCCGGTTCCTCACCGCTCTGCACCGTCACGCCGTGGAGCTGGAGCAGCCCGCGTACGACGCGTACGTCACGGATGTCGGGGACATTGCGGAGTCTGCTCGGTCCGCTGCCGAGCAGGGCGGCGACCATGGCCTTGGGCACGAGGTTCTTCGCACCGCGGACACGGATCTCGCCCTCGAGGGGGGTTCCGCCATGAACAAGCAGTACATCGGCGATGTCGGTCATGGATCTCGCGATCTTCGGAACGGTTGGTACGGGGGAGGCCGGGCGCGGCCGGGGTGCTCGCCGCGCGGAGCGCAGGAAGAAATGGTAATGCGCCTACTGACCCGTCCCGGCTGCCGTGAACCTCGGCCAGTGTCATGACTTCGCTACAGCGCGGTGCGTGGCGGACCGCACACCGTCCGCTGCCGCGCGCGCCGTACCGCGTGTCGCGCCGTAGCGGCGGATGTCCGGGAGTGGCGGTTGCCGCTCCGCCCAGCGGGTTTGTGCGGGATCATGTGTCCCATGACCGAGGTGTCCTCGCTCACCGGAAGACTGCTCGTCGCCACACCGGCGCTCGCCGACCCCAACTTCGACCGGGCGGTGGTGCTCCTCCTCGACCACGACGCGGAGGGGTCGCTCGGCGTCGTCCTGAACCGGCCCACGCCGGTCGGCGTCGGCGACGTCCTGCTGCCCTGGGCGCCGCTGGCGGGCGCGCCCCCGGTGGTCTTCCAGGGCGGCCCGGTCTCGCTGGACTCCGCGCTGGGCCTGGCCGTGGTGCCGGGCGACGTCCGCGAGGGCGAGGACGCGGACCCGCTGGGCTGGCGGCGGGTGCACGGCGCGATCGGCCTGGTCGACCTGGAGGCGCCGCCCGAACTGCTCGCCGCCGAGCTGGGCTCGCTGCGGATCTTCGCCGGATATTCCGGCTGGGGGCCCGGCCAGCTGGAGAAGGAACTCGTCGACGGCGCCTGGTACGTGATCGAGTCCGAGCCGGGCGACGTGTCCTCGCCCGATCCCGAACAACTGTGGCGCTCGGTGCTGCGCAGGCAGCGCAATGAGCTGGCCATGGTGGCCACGTATCCCGACGATCCGTCTCTCAACTAGTCTTGAGTCTTATGAGCACTCTTGAGCCCGAGCGCGGGGCGGGCACCGGCACTCTGGTCGAGCCGACCCCGCAGCTCTCCCATGGTGACGGCGACCACGAGCGCTACGCGCACTATGTCCAGAAGGACAAGATCATGGCGAGCGCGCTGGAAGGCACGCCCGTCGTCGCGCTCTGCGGCAAGGTCTGGGTCCCGGGACGCGATCCGAAGAAGTACCCGGTCTGCCCGATGTGCAAGGAGATCTACGAGGGCATGCCGCTGGGCGGCGGGGACAAGGACAAGTCCGGCAAGGGCAGCGGCGGCAAGAGCTGACGTCCGCGCTCCTCGCCGGCGGAAACAGGGGCGGACGTGGACAGCGGTCAGGGTGACGACGGCGCGTTCGGCGCGGCGGACGCGCCCGGCGACGACGACGCGAGCGACGGCGAGCGGGTGCACTCGCTCGTCGCGCAGAGCCGGTTCGCCGAGGCGCACGCCCTCGTCAGCGATGCCTTCGTGGAGCGCAACGGAAGCGCGGGCTACCTGCTGCGCGCCTGGATCCTCGCGCAGGAGAAGCGGCGC
Source organism: Streptomyces sp. NPDC088910 (assembly GCF_044749865.1). Taxonomy (NCBI): domain Bacteria; kingdom Bacillati; phylum Actinomycetota; class Actinomycetes; order Kitasatosporales; family Streptomycetaceae; genus Streptomyces; species Streptomyces sp. NPDC088910. The sequence goes on along the minus strand of NZ_JBIVIV010000001.1, from coordinate 1,036,537 downwards.
CCCGAGGCCCGCGAGTCGGTCGACTGGGCACTGGCGCTCGCCGGGCCCGCGGAGGCGGCCGACGTCTTCGTGCTGGCCGGGGTCGTGCTGCTCTCGCTGGACGAGCCGCACGCGGCGCTGACCGTCGCGCTGCGGGCCACCGGCGCCGACCCCGACGGCTGGGAGCCGTCGGTGCTGCTCTCCGACGTCTACCGGCGGCTCGGCCGGGTGCCCGACGCGGTGGCCGCCGCCCGCCGCGCGGTCGCGCTCGCCCCGCAGGAGGCCGAGGCGCAGGTCGCGCTGGCCCGTTCGCTGACCTCGGGGCGCGGGCTGCTCGGCCGGGTGCCCAAGCGGCACCGCGCCGAGCACCAGAGCGCGGTGGAGCGGGCGCTGATGCTCGGCGCCGACCCCAGCCAGCTCACCGCGCCGCGCGGCGGGGCACTGGCCGGGATCATCGCCGTGGCCCTGCTGGTGGGCGTGCAGCTCTTCCGGATCGCGACCGGTGACGTGTGGCAGATCATCGCCACCGCCGCCGGGGCCGCGGCGGCCCTGGTCCTGATCGTGGTCCTGCTGACGGTGGCCGGGCGCCGCTCCGGTACGCCGCTGCCCGCCCGGCTGCGGGGCATCCGTGCCACCGTCCGTACGGAGCTGGCCGCCGATCCCTGGCTGCGGCGGGTCCGGGAGATCAACGCCGTCGCCGTACTCCCGCTGGTGCCGCTGGTCACCACCGTGCTGCCCTGCGACAAGGAACGGCAGCGCGCGCCGTGGCCGCTGTGGGCGGTCTCCGCCGTGACCGCGGCCGGTCTGGCCGCCGTGGTCGTCGTCGGCCTCGCCGTCCGCTGGTGGTACGGCGGGCCCTTCGCCGAGCGCGCGTTCCTGCGGAGCTGGAACGGGCGTGTGCAGCTCGCGGCCGTGTTCGCGCTGCTGGGCGCCACCCTCGCCCTGGCCTCCGCCCCCGACGTGCCCCACTCCGCGTGGCAGGCCCTCACCATCGCCCACTTGGCGTGGCTGCTCCTCGGTGTGACCCTCACCGTGCTGCTGGCCGTGCGCGCCCAACGCGAGAGGGCGGCTGCCGCCTTCTAGTCTTTCCCGGGCCGGGTACGCGGTGCCCCGCTCCGGCAGCCCCCGCACTCCCGCCCGGTGGGGGCTGGCCGCGCAGTGCCTCCCCCCAGCTACCGCTGGGAGGTGCCCCCGGCGCCCCTCGGGGCCCGTGCCCGTCGTCTTTGCCCGCGCCCGGGCGGGGCAAGTCTGCCGCGGGCGGGTGAGCCGGGCCCTTCGGCGGCGCGGGAACTGCGCGACCAGGCATGACGCTTCCGCGGTCGGAGAACGGTCCTCGGTCAGGCAGCTGCGGGATTGGTCTATGCCAATCGCGGATTACGGGTCAGGATGGCCCCCATGGACCTCATTCCGGCCCCGCGCCATCAGACCCCGTACGGCACCGACGACGCCTTCGTCCTCGGGCCCGAGACGACCCTCACCGCGACCCCCGGCGCCGAAGGCGCCGCGCGCTGGCTGCGCGGAGTGCTCGCGGCAGCGACGGGCCTGCCGCTGGCACCGGTGGAGCCGTCCGGGAAGGACGTGATCCGGCTGGCGGTGGACGACGCGGTGGCCAGGGAGCTGGGCCCCGAGGGCTACCGCATCATGGCCGCGCCCAACTCCGGCGTGCACGTCTTCGGCGGGAGCCCCGCCGGCGTCTTCTGGGGCGCGCAGACCCTGCGCCAGCTCCTGGGGGCCGACGCCTTCCGCCGGGCGCCCCTGGGGGAGCGCGAGTGGCGCGTGCCGACCTGCCAGATACAGGACGCCCCCCGCTTCGCCTGGCGCGGCTTCATGCTCGACGTGGCACGGCACTTCATGCCGAAGGACGTCGTGTTCAAGTACCTCGACCTGATGGCCGCCCACAAGCTGAACGTGCTGCACTTCCACCTCACCGACGACCAGGGCTGGCGGGTGGAGATCAAGCGCTACCCGAAGCTGACCGAGGTCGGCGCGTGGCGCGAGCGCACGAAGGTCGGGCTGCGCGAGTCGCCGCTGTGGGACGAGCGCCCGCACGGCGGTTACTACACCCAGGACGACATCCGCGAGATCGTCGCGTACGCCGCCGAGCGGCACATCACCGTCGTCCCCGAGGTCGACATCCCCGGCCACTCGCAGGCGGCCATCGCCGCGTACCCGGAGCTCGGCAACACCGACGTCGTCGACACCTCGGCCCTCTCCGTGCTGACCACGTGGGGCGTCAACCCCAATGTGCTCTCGCCCGCCGAGAGCACCCTGCGCTTCTACGAGAACGTCTTCGCCGAGCTGCTGGAGCTGTTCCCCGGCGAGTTCTTCCACGTCGGCGGCGACGAGTGCCCCAAGGACCAGTGGCGCGCCTCGCGTTCGGCGCAGGAGCGGATGCAGGAGCTGGGCCTGGAGGACGAGGACGAGCTGCAGAGCTGGATGATCGGCCACTTCGACCACTGGCTGACCGAGCGCGGCCGGCGGCTGATCGGCTGGGACGAGATCCTGGAGGGCGGCCTCGCCGAGGGCGCCGCCGTGTCGTCGTGGCAGGGATACGCCGGCGGCATCGCGGCGGCCAAGGCCGGGCACGACGTGGTGATGTGCCCCCAGACCCATGTCTACCTGGACTGGCGGCAGTCGGAGGACCCCGAGGAGCCGGTGCCGATCGCGCACGCCCGCGGCCTGGAGGACGTCTTCCGCTTCGAGCCGGTTCCGCCGCAGCTCACCGAGAAGGAGGCGGCGCACGTCATCGGCACCCAGGCCAACATCTGGACCGAAGTCATGGACTCCGTACGGGTGCTGGACTACATGGCCTTCCCGCGGCTCGCCGCCTTCGCCGAGGTCGCCTGGTCGGACCTGCCCGCCGCCGACGAGCGCGACTGGCCGGAATTCGAAGCCCGGATGCGGACCCACTACGCCCGACTGGACGCCCTGGGCGTGGAGTACCGGCCGCCGGGCGGCCCGCTGCCGTGGCAGCGCCGCCCCGGCGTCCTCGGCCGTCCCAAGGACGGTCCGCCCCCGATCGTGTGACTGATTCCGCAACTTCCGCACCCGGCGCGGGCGGAGCTGGCACGGTGGAGTGGCGTACCGTCGCAACACACCCGAAGGATGGCAATTCCGGCACAGCGGTTGATTCCGTCAGAGCCGTACGATCGCGCCCGTGACGGACGGATCGGTACTTCGTGGACCCTCGCGTTGACCACCGTGGAACATGTGCCAGAGTTGCCACGTCCAGGCTGTGAGCACGTACGGTACGGCTACCGCGCGACGGAGGAAGGCCGGGAAGGGGCAGGCTGCGTGAGCACGTATGCACGGCGGACGGCGGAGAACGTGACGCTGCCGTCCTCGCTCGACGAGGCGGTGGAGGCGCTCGCCGCCATGCCCAGCGCCGTGCCCGTCGCAGGCGGCACCGACCTGATGGCGGCGGTGAACTCCGGGCTGCTGCGCCCGGACGCGCTGGTCGGCCTCGGCCGGATCAGTGAGATCCGCGGCTGGCAGTACGCGGACGGCGCGGCGCTGCTCGGCGCCGGACTGACCCACGCGCGGATGGGGCGGCCGGACTTCGCCGCCCTCATCCCCGCGCTCGCCGCCGCCGCCCGCTCCGCGGGACCGCCGCAGATCCGCAACGCGGGCACCCTCGGCGGCAACATCGCGACCGCGGCCCCGACCGGCGACGCCCTCCCGGTGCTCGCCGCGCTGGAGGCCAGCGTCATCGTCGCCGGACCCGAGGGCGACCGCGAACTCCCGGTCAGCCACCTGCTCACCGGCATGGACCCGCTGCGCCCCGGCGAACTCCTCGCCTTCGTGAGGATTCCGCTGCTGCACGCGCCGCAGACCTTCCTCAAGGCCACCGGGCGCACCGGGCCGGGGCGTGCGGTGGCCTCCGTCGCGCTCGTGGTCGACCCCGCGCGCCGCCAGGTGCGCTGTTCGGTGGGCGCGGTCGCGCCGGTGCCGCTGCGGCCCCTGGAGGCCGAGCAGTGGGTCGCGGGCCTCATCGACTGGGACGGCGACCGCAATCTCGCCCCCGAGGCGTGCACGGCCTTCGGCGAGTACGTGGCCGCCGCGTGCATCCCGGACCAGGAAGGTGTCGAACTGCCGCCCGCCGCCGTCCAGCTACGCCGTACCGTGGCCGCACTGTCCCGTCGAGCGCTCGGGAGGGCACTGGCATGACCGACCAGCCGCAGCCGCAGCCGGGCGCACCCGGCACCGACGACAGGTCGGGCACGTCCGGCGGGTCCGGCACGTCGCCCGGCACGTCGGGGACCTGGCAGCCGGTGCCCGGCGGCGGGGACTACGACCCCGACCAGACCATGCACGTCTCCTTCGCGGCCCAACTGCCGCCGGAGCCGCGGCCGGGCGAGGACCCGCTCGGCGCGCACGGCCCGGCGGGACCGCCCGTCACCGGTGAGGGCGACCCGGTCACCCAGTGGTCGATCCCGGTCATAAAGGACGACGCGGACGGCGACTCGGGGGAGTTCTCCGTCGGCTCCTTCGCCTCGCCGTGGGACCAGGCGCCGTCGCCCGCGCCCACGCAGTCCTTCCCCGCCGGGATGTTCGGGCAGGGCGCGGCGGCCGCCGCGCAGGCCCAGGCGGCCGCTCAGGCCGCCGCCCAGGCGCAGGCCGGGCAGGGCGCACCGCAGGACCAGCTCACCGGGCAGTGGGACTTCAGCGGCGTCGGCACCGGCATCGACCCCGGCACGGGCCTGGGCACCGGCCTGGGCGCGGGAGTTGACGAGGGGCTGCCCTGGCCGCCCACCCAGGCCGCCTGGTCCGCCGCCGTCGACGACCCGGAGGGCCCGCCGCCCGGCGCGGGACACCAGGCCACCGCCGACAGCGCGTTCACGCACACCGGCCACGACGCCGACTACGGCACCGGCCACGACCCGGCGGCCAGGACGCGCGCCCCCGGCGACCCCGAGAGCCCCGGCAGCGCGGGCGCGCTGCACGACCCCGAGGGCCTGTCGGACGGCCTCACCCCGCTCACCGGGATCGGCGCGCTCGACGGCGTCGACGGCCTGTCCGCGCTCGACGGTCTCAGCGGCCTCGACGCCCTGCCGGGCGGCCTGGACGGCCTGTCGGCGCTGCCCGCGCTCGACGGCGGCGAGGAACTGGTGGCGGACGGCCACGTCCCGGATGGCCACGTACCGGACGGACTCGCGCCGGGCGAACTGCCCCCGGCCGGGCCGCTCCCCGACGCCGTGGACGGCCTCACGCCCGACGCCCTCGCCCCCGACCCCCTCGCCCCGGATTCCGGTACGGCGGAGGCGGACGGCGACCTCGCGGCCGACGAGGCCGAGCGGGAGCCGGAGCCGGAACCCGTCGAGGAGACCCACAGCGAACACCCCCTCGCCTCCTACGTCCTGCGCGTCAACGGCGCCGACCGCCCGGTGACCGACGCCTGGCTCGGCGAGTCGCTGCTCTACGTGCTGCGCGAACGCCTCGGCCTCGCCGGCGCCAAGGACGGCTGCGAACAGGGCGAGTGCGGGGCCTGCTCCGTCCAGGTCGACGGCCGTCTGGTCGCCTCCTGCCTGGTGCCCGCGGCCACCGCGGCGGGCAGCGAGGTCCGTACCGTCGAGGGCCTGACCGTGGACGGCCGCCCCTCCGACGTCCAGCGCGCGCTCGCCGAATCCGGCGCCGTACAGTGCGGCTTCTGCATCCCCGGCATGGCGATGACGGTGCACGACCTGCTGGAGGGCAACCACAAACCCACCGACCTGGAGACCCGCCAGGCGCTGTGCGGCAACCTCTGCCGCTGCTCCGGCTACCGCGGCGTCCTCGACGCCGTCGACCAGGTCATCGCCGCCCGCGAGGCCGCCGCCGACGACCCCGACAACCCGGCGTCCGCGGCCTCCTCCACCGCCGCCCGCGTCCCGCACCAGGGCGGCCCCTCGGGAGGCGCCGTATGACCGGCATCATCGACGGACCGGGGCCCGTCGCGGAGACCCTGGCGGGCGCCGGGGCGGTACGGGGGATCGGCGCATCGCTGCCCTCGGCCGACGCGCTCCAGAAGGCGCAGGGCACCTACCCGTACGCGGCGGATCTGTGGGCCGAGGGGCTGCTGTGGGCGGCCGTGCTGCGCTCGCCGTACCCGCACGCGCGGATCACCCGGATCGACACCAGCGAGGCCGTCGCGATGCCCGGCGTGCGGGCCGTCGTCACGCACGAGGACGTGCCGGGCGACGCGATGCACGGCCGCCGGGTCGCGGACCGCCCGGTCTTCGCCGAGGACCTGGTGCGGCACCACGGCGAGCCGATCGCCGCCGTCGCCGCCGACCACCCCGACACCGCCCGGCTCGCCGCCGCCGCGATCCTCGTCGAGTACGAGGTGCTGGAGCCGGTCACCGACCCCGAGAAGGCGTTCGCCGCCGAGCCGCTGCACCCCGACGGCAATCTGATCCGGCACATCCCGCTGCGCTTCGGCGACCCCGACGCGATCGGCGACGTCATCGTGGAGGGCCTGTACCGGGTCGGCCGCCAGGACCCGGCCCCGATCGGCGCCGAGGCCGGACTCGCCGTCCCGCGCCCGGACGGCGGCGTCGAGCTGTACGTCGCCTCCACCGACCCGCACGCCGACCGCGACCTGGCCGCCGCCTGCTTCGGCCTCGAACCCGACCGCGTCAAGGTCGTCGTCACCGGCGTGCCCGGCGCGATGGGCGACCGCGAGGACTCCGGCGTCCAGCTCCCGCTCGGCCTGCTCGCGCTCAAGACCGGCTGCCCGGTCAAATTCGTGGCCACCCGCGAGGAGTCCTTCCTCGGCCACGCCCACCGCCACCCCACCCTGCTGCGCTACCGCCACCACGCCGACGCCGAGGGCCGCCTGGTCAAGGTCGAGGCGCAGATCCTGCTCGACGCGGGCGCGTACGCCGACGCCTCCTCCGACGCGCTCGCCGCCGCCGTGGCCTTCGCGGCCGGTCCCTACGTCGTCCCGCACGTCTTCGTCGAGGGCTGGGCCGTACGCACCAACAACCCGCCGTCCGGCCACGTACGCGGCGAAGGCGCGCTCCAGGTCTGCGCCGCGTACGAGGGCCAGATGGACAAGCTCGCCGCGAAGGTCGGCCTGGATCCGGCCGAGATCCGGATGCGCAACGTCCTGGCCACCGGCGACCTGCTGCCCACCGGCCAGACCGTCACCTGCCCCGCGCCCGTCGGCGAGCTGCTGAAGGCCGTACGCGACGCCGAGCTGCCCCCGCTGCCAGACGGCGACGACGAGTCGCAGTGGCTGCTGCCCGGCGGCACCTCGGGCGCGGGCGAGCCGGGCGCGGTGCGGCGCGGGGTCGGCTACGCGCTCGGCATGGTCCACGTGCTCGGCGCCGAGGGCGCCGACGAGGTGTCGACCGCGACCGTACGCGTCCACGACGGCCGCGCCACCGTCATCTGCGCCGCCGTCGAGACCGGCCAGGGATTCACCACGCTGGCGCGGCAGATCGTCCAGGAAGTCCTCGGCATCGACGACGTCCAGGTGCTGCCGTCCGACACCGACCAGCCGCCGTCGGGACCCTCCGCGCGCGGACGCCACACCTGGGTGTCCGGCGGCGCGGTCGAGCGCGCGGCCAAGATGGTCCGCACCCAGCTGCTCCAGCCGCTCGCCGCCAAATTCGGCATGTCCGTGGAGCTGCTGTCCATCGCCGACGGCAAGATCACCTCGTACGACGGTGTGCTGTCCACCACCGTCGCCGAGACCCTCGACGGCAAGGAGCTGTGGGCCACCGCGCAGTGCCGCCCGCACCCGACCGACCGGCTCGACGACACCGGCCAGGGCGACGCCTTCGTCGGCCTCACCTTCTGCGCGATTCGCGCCGTGGTCGACGTCGACATCGAACTGGGCGCCGTGCGCGTGGTCGAGATGGCCGTCGCCCAGGACGTCGGCCGCATCCTCAACCCCCGCCAGCTCGCCGCCCGCATCGAGGCCGGGATCACCCAGGGCGTCGGCCTCGCCCTGATGGAGGACCTCCGCGCGCCCCGAGGCATCGTCAAACGCCCCAGCCTCACCGGATACTCCCTGCCGACCGCCCTCGACGCCCCCACGGTCCGCATCATCCGGCTGGTCGAGGAGCGCGACGTCCTCGCCCCCTTCGGCGCCAAGGCCGTCTCCGCGGTCCCCGTCGTCACCGCCCCCGCCGCGGTGGCCGCCGCCGTCCGCGCCGCCACCGCCCGCCCCATCCCCCGCCTCCCCATCCGCCCCCAAGCCGCGGTGGTCAAACCCCAGAACTAGCGCCTGTCCGGCGGATCATGGGCGGTCCAGGCGGCGCCTGGTACGTGCGAGCGCAAGGCGCCGGGGCGGCCTCGTAGCGGAGCTATCCCGGGCGGGTTGAGCTTGTCAGGGGCGCGGCCGCGGCTGAGCGTGCCGGTCCACCGCGCCCCTGGACAACGTGGCCCGGCGCCTTTACGCGGCGCGCGCCAGGCGGGTCACAGGCGCATGCCGGTCGCCATGTCGCGGACGGCTTCCAGGGCTTGTTGCTGGAGGCCGCCGCCGAAGGTGACGCGGGTGGCGCCGAGGAAGGCCAGCTCGCGGGGGGAGGGCCCGCCGGGACGGCAGAGGGCGTTGAGGGGGAGCGGGACGGCTTCGGCGATCTCGGCGAGGAGGGCGGGCGGGGCGAGGATCGGGTAGACGCAGTCGGCTCCGGCGGCGGCGTAGAGCAGCCCGCGCTCGACGGCGGCGCCGGTCGTACGGTCGCCGCGCAGAAACGTGTCGATGCGCGCGTTGACGACCAACGCGTCCCCGGCGGCGGCGCGTACGGCCGCGAGCCGGTCCGCCTGCCGCCGGGGCTCGACCAGCCCCCTGGACCCCGGCTCGGAGTCCTCCAGATTGCACCCGACGGCCCCGGCCTCCAGCAGCCGCTCGACCAGCTCCTCGGGCGCCAGCCCGTATCCGGCCTCGACGTCGGCCGACACGGGGACGTCCACGGCGCGGGTGATCCGCCGGATCGCGGCGAACATCTCGTCGGCGGGCGCCTCGCCGTCCTCGTACCCCAGCGACGCCGACACCCCGGCGCTGGGTGTCGCCAGCGCCGGGAAGCCCGCGTCCGCGAACACCCGCGCGCTGGCCGCGTCCCACGGCCCGGGCAGCACCAACGGATCGGCGGCGTCCCGCCCGTGATGCAGCGCCAGCAGCGCCTTCGCGCCCCCCGCCCCGGCCTCGACCTCGGCCCCGGCCACGCCTCCCGCCCCGACCTCGGCCCCGGCCCCCGCGCCGCTCACGCGCTCGCCGCCGGCTGCGTCCTGAACGTCACGTTGAACCGGTTCCACGCGTTGATCGCCACGATCGCGGCCCCCAGGCGCGCCAACTCGTCCGCGTCGAAGTGCTCCGCCGCCCGCGCGTACACCTCGTCCGGCACGAACCCGTCCGTCAGCAGCGTCACCGCCTCCGTCAGCGCCAGCGCCGCCCGTTCCTTCTCGCTGTAGACGCCGTCGACTTCTTCCCACGCGCTCAGCAGGAAGATCCGCTGGTCGCTCTCCCCGGCCTTCCGCGCGTCCTTGATGTGCATGTCCAGGCAGAACGCGCACCGGTTGATCTGCGACGCCCTGATCTTCACCAGTTCCGCGACCACGGGGTCGAGCCCCTTCGCCGCCGCCTGGCTGAACCCCAGCATCGCCCGGAACGCGTCCGGCGCGTGCTTCGCGTAATCCACTCGCTCACTCATACCGACGACGCTACGGCCTGATCGCCCCGCGCCGTTGTACCACTCCCGCCCCAAGTCCCTGGGCCAATCGCGGCGGGAGCGGACGGGCGGCCCGGTTTCGGGCCCGGCTTCAGCTCTCCGCCGCCGCCAGGGCCGCCTCGATGTCGGCGACGGAGGCCGGCGCGGGGGGCTCGGCCATGAAGTCGGCGACCGACTTGTCCGCGTAGGGCAGCCCGTACGCCGCCGTGCCGGGCTGGAACCGCCGGCCCTCGGCGAGCGGCCCGGCGTCCACGGTGTCGAAGCCGAGCAGATCGAGCAGCTCAGCGGCGTGCGCCTTCGCGTCGGCGTCGTCACCGGCGATGGGCAGGGCGCTGCGGTCGGCCGCTCCCGCCGGACGCGGCAGCGCCGCCAGGTGCTTGAAGAAGATGTTGTTGAACGCCTTCACCACGTGGGCACCGTCCAGATACCCCTGGAGCAGCCCGCTGTCGGTGGTCTTCTTCTCGACCAGCTCGGCGATGTCGCCGTCGCGCTGCGGGTAGTAGTTGCCGGTGTCGATCACGGTCTTGCCCGCCAGCGGCTCCCGCGGAATCCGCGGGTACGCCTTGACCGGGACCGTCACCACCACCCAGTCCCCGGCGGCGGCGGCCTCCGCCGCCGTGCCCGCGCGGGCTCGTGGACCGAGCTCCGCGACGAGGTCCGCGAGGGTTTCCGGCCCCCGTGAGTTGCTGAGCACCACGTCGAGCCGGCTGTCGACCGCCAGCCGGGCCAGGGTGCCGCCGATGTTTCCGCTGCCGATCAGTCCCAAAGTCGCCATACCGGCGGCAACCGCCACGGCCACGTCAGTATTTCCGCCGGTCCGGTCGTTCACCCTGTCAGTGGCGCCGGTGCGGCCCGAGTGCGAGGAGCACGTCGCCGAGCTGGGCGGCGGTCAGGGGTGGCGCGGGCAGGGTTTTCGCCTTCGGCGGCGTCTTCGGCAGGGGCTCCGGCCCGGCCCGGAAGCCGTCGAGGAGCCTCTCCCCGATTCGTGCCTGGAGAGTGATGTCGCTCAGATACCCCAGGACTCGGCCGGATCGTCCAGCCACACGTACTGCCCGTCGGCGTCGACCGTCAGCCCGAAGCGCTCGACCCCCGGCTTTCCCCGGCCCGCCCACCAGCGGAAGGCGGCCTCCACCTCGTCCCACAGCCGACGCGGTCCGTACTGGACGGCCGCTGGTTCGACCGGGAGAACCTCAAACGCTGGGAAACCGAACGCCGTTTACCAGTCCCCGCCTGGCACCCCCTGCTGGCGAAGGCGTACGGCCTGCCGGTGGAGAAGATCGTCCGGGCGGTCGCGGCGAGTAAGCAGTGGCGCAGGATCCAGAATCGCCCGGATAGTGGTGAGGGGGGAGAGGAGGGCACGGAGGTGGACCGACGACAGTTCCTCGGCGCGGCGGCAGCGGCGGCGACGGGTGCGGTGGCTCTGCCTGGCATCGCGGAAGCGCGCCAGGGCATCAACGCGGCGCTCAGCGGCTCCGATGCCGGTGACCTCGCCTATCTCGACGGTGCTTTCGAGCGGCACCGCGGCGGCTATCGCGGCCGTCCGCCCACCGTTGTCCTGACGCAGATGCGGGACGACCTCGACCTGCTGCGGGACGTCCTGAGCCGTCCGCACGCGGCTGCCGCGCGAGCCGACCTTGCCCGGACAGCGGCCGGGATCACCGGCCTGGTGGCGATCATCCAGCACGACCGCAGCGACCAGCGCGACGCGCACGGCTGGTTCAGCACCGCCGAGCAGGCCGCCCGCGAGTCCGGCGACCGGCAGATGCTCGCCTGGGCACTGGCACGGCACGCGATGGTGCCCCTCAACTACGGTGCTCCGAAAGCCGCCGCCGATCTCGCGGGTCGTGCCCGCGCCGAAGCCGGGCAGAGTCCGTCCGCCGCGGCGGCCCTGGCAGCGGCCGTCAACGCCCGCGCCCTCGCCGCCATCGGCGACCGGCAGGGAGCACTCCGCTCCGTCGCCGACGCCCGCCTCATCGCGGAACACCTGGACGGCACCCAGGCCGCCGACACCTGGTTCGGCTACCCGCTCCAGAAGCACCACGTCCACCTCTCCCAGGCGTTCACCCTCCTCGGCCGCACACGGGAGGCGTACGCCGAGCAGGAGGCCGCCCTCGCCCTCACCCGGACCCCGTCCGTCATGACCCGCGCCCTGCTGGAGATGGACGCCGCGCTCTGCCTCCACACCGACGGCGACCCCACCGGGGCAGCCGACAAGGCGGTCGCCGTCTGGGAACGGCTCCCCGAGGCGTACCGCGACGGCCTCGTCCGAGCCCGCGCCGAGACCTTGCACCAAGTGCTTCCCGGCGCCGCCCACACCAGGCTCGGCGAAGCACTCGCGAGCTGATGACCGGGAGACGTGGCCGAGAGGCTGAGACGTTCGGCGGGTCCGGGACTGAGACGGGAACTGAGACGGACGGCCAGAAGGGCGGCACCCTCATCGGGTGCCGCCCTTCTCTTTTGCCTGGTCAGGCAATGGAGGCCGTGACCGGAATCGAACCGGCGTAACTCGCTTTGCAGGCGAGTCCCTCAACCACTCGGGCACACGGCCAGGTGTGTGTGCGGTGTGGTTCGACCTTCGCGGGTGGGGCGGGGGTGGGTCAAGGGTGGGGGAGGGGGTGCAACGGGACTGCCATACGGCGTTCATGAACGGGGGCGCGGGCCGGGGCGGGAAGGCGGCCGGGACGGAGGTGGGGCGAGGGCGGGGCGTAGGGCGAAAGGCGGAGGGAAAGGGGGTCGCAGGGCAGGGGTGAAAGGGGCTGATGCCCCTTACCCTTGGCTGGTGACTGCCTCCGACACTCGCCGTGACCAGCGGCTTCCTGGAATCGACCCCGAGACCGCCCCGGCCGCGCCGGAAGGCGTGATGGGGCGGTCGTACCGCGCGCTGACCCTGGGCATCGTGTCGGTGGTGCTGATGATCGCGTTCGAGGCGACCGCGGTGGGGACGGCGATGCCGATCGCGGCGCGGGAGCTGGACGGTCTCGGGCTGTACGCGTTCGCGTTCTCGGGGTATTTCACGACGTCGCTGCTCGCGATGGTGGTCAGCGGGCAGTGGTGCGACCGGTCGGGGCCGCTGCCGCCGCTGGCGGCGGGCATCGGCGGCTTCGCGGCGGGACTGGTGATCAGCGGGACCGCGCAGTCGATGTGGCCGTTCGTGCTCGGCCGGGCCGTGCAGGGGCTCGGCGGCGGGCTCGTGATCGTCGCGCTGTACGTGGTGGTCGGCCGGGCGTATCCGGAACGGCTGCGGCCCTCGGTGATGGCCGCCTTCGCGGCCTCGTGGGTGGTGCCGTCGATCGTCGGGCCGCTGGTGTCGGGGACGGTCACCGAACACCTCGGCTGGCGCTGGGTGTTCCTGGCCATCCCGGTCCTGGTGGCGCTGCCGCTCGCCGTCATGCTGCCGCCCCTGCGGCGGGCCGCGCACGCCCCCGACCCGGCCCCCGAGACGCTGCCCGAGGCCCCCGAGCCGGTCGCGCCGCCCGTACGGGACGGGCGGCGGATCTGGTACGCGGTGGCGCTCGCGACGGGCGCGGCGCTGTTGCAGTACGCGGGCCAGGACATCAGCCCGCTCTCGGTGATACCGGCCGTCGCGGGCATCGTGCTGCTCGTACCGTCCGCGCTGCGGCTGCTGCCGCCCGGCACCTTCCGCGCGGTGCGCGGGCTGCCCACGGTGATCCTGATGCGCGGGATCGCGGCGGGCACCTTCATCGCCGCCGAGAGCTTCATCCCGCTGATGCTGGTCACCCAGCGCGGCCTGTCCGCGACCATGGCGGGTCTGTCGCTGGCGGGCGCCGGGCTCACCTGGGCGCTCGGCTCGTACGTCCAGGCCCGCCCGCGCCTGGCGCCGGTCCGCGAACGCCTCGCGCAGTTCGGCATGGTGCTGTCCGCCGCCGCCATCTGCGGCGCCTGCCTCGCCCTCGTCCAGTCCGTACCGGTGTGGGTCGTGGCCGTCGCCTGGTGCGCGGGCGGCCTCGGCATGGGCCTGGTCATCTCCACCCTCAGCGTGCTGATGCTGGAGCAGTCCGCCCCCGCGGAGGCCGGTGCCAACTCCGCCGCCCTCCAGGTCTCCGACGCCCTCTCCAACGTCCTCCTGGTCGCCGCCGCCGGCACCGTCTTCGCCGCCCTCGGGGGCGGCACGGTCGGCGCCGCGGCCGACGCGAGCACCACCACGACGGCACACCCCGCCGCCTTCGCCGCCGTCTTCCTCCCCGCCGCCGCCCTGGCCCTCGTGGGCGCCTTCGTAGCGGCCCGCCTGCGCCCCCACCCGAAATCGGCGTGAGACCGACCGCCTGCGCCCGGGACGGCGTATCACCGTACGAGACGGCGTCCGCGCGCCCGTATGTGAGCTGAGTCGCACACGGGCGGCGCGGTGGCGTCGGGACGGGGGTGAGGGGGTGCGGCCGGTAGGCTGAGGCGGTTTTCGTACCGACCCGCCGCGAGACGAACCTCAACGGAGACCGTGACTACCACCGCCGCATCGCACCCGCACCATCTGTCTCCCGCCTTCCCCGGGCGCGCGCCCTGGGGGACGGCGAACAAGCTTCGGGCCTGGCAGCAGGGGGCCATCGACGCGTACGTCGCCAAGCAGCCGCGGGACTTCCTCGCGGTGGCGACACCCGGCGCCGGGAAGACCACCTTCGCGCTGTCGCTGGCGTCGTATCTGCTCCACAACCACCTGGTGCAGCAGATCACGGTGGTGGCGCCCACCGAGCACCTGAAGACGCAGTGGGCGGACGCGGCGGCGCGGATAGGGATCAAGCTGGACCCGGAGTACAGCGCGGGCCCCGTCGGCAAGGAGTACCACGGCGTCGCCGTGACGTACGCGGGCGTCGGGGTGCGGCCGATGCTGCACCGCAACCGCTGCGAGCAGCGCAAGACGCTGGTGATCCTGGACGAGATCCACCACGCGGGCGACAGCAAGTCGTGGGGCGAGGCGTGCCTGGAGGCGTTCGACCCGGCGACGCGGCGGCTGGCGCTGACCGGGACGCCGTTCAGGTCGGACACCAACCCGATCCCCTTCGTGGTGTACGAGGAGGGCAACGACGGCATCCGCCGCAGCGCCGCCGACTACACGTACGGGTACGGCAACGCGCTCAACGACGGCGTCGTGCGCCCGGTGATCTTCCTCAGCTACAGCGGCAACATGCGCTGGCGCACCAAGGCGGGCGACGAGATCGCGGCGCGCCTGGGCGAGCCGATGACGAAGGACGCCATCGGGCAGGCGTGGCGGACCGCGCTCGCGCCGACCGGCGACTGGATCCCGAACGTGCTGAAGGCCGCCGACCAGCGGCTGACCGAGGTCCGCAAGGGCATCCCGGACGCGGGCGGCCTGGTGATCGCCACCGACCAGGACTCGGCCCGCGCCTACGCCAAGCTGCTCAAGGAGATCTCCGGGCACAAGCCGACCGTCGTGCTCTCCGACGACCCCGGCTCCTCCAAGCGGATCGAGAAGTTCAGCGAGTCCGAGGACCGGTGGATGGTCGCGGTCCGGATGGTGTCGGAGGGCGTCGACGTGCCCCGCCTCGCGGTCGGCGTGTACGCCACGACGATCTCGACGCCGCTGTTCTTCGCGCAGGCCGTGGGCCGTTTCGTACGGTCGCGGCGGCGCGGCGAGACGGCGTCGGTGTTCGTTCCGACCATCCCGATGCTGCTGGAATTCGCCAACGAGATGGAGGTCGAGCGCGACCACGTGCTCGACAAGCCCAAGAAGCAGGGCGAGGAGGACCCCTTCGCGGAGGAGGACAAGCTCCTCGCGGACGCGGAGAAGGCCGAGGACGAGGCCACCGAGGAGGACATGCTGCCCTTCGAGGCGCTGGAGTCCGACGCGGTCTTCGACCGGGTGCTGTACGACGGGGCCGAGTTCGGCATGCAGGCGCATCCGGGCAGCGAGGAGGAGCAGGACTACCTCGGCATCCCCGGACTCCTCGAACCGGACCAGGTCCAGATACTGCTGCAGAAGCGGCAGGCCCGACAGATCGCCCACAGTCGGAAGAAGCCGGACGAAGAGGCCGATCTGCTCGAACTCCCCGCCGAGCGGCGCCCGATCGTCACCCACCGCCAACTGCTCGAACTGCGCAAGCAGTTGAACACGCTCGTGGCCGCGTACAACCATCAGAGCGGTAAGCCGCACGGGGTGATTCACACCGAATTGCGCCGTGCGTGCGGCGGGCCGCCGAGCGCCGAGGCGACGGCGGGACAGCTCGGCGAGCGGATCAAGAAGGTGCAGGAGTGGGCGACCCGAATGCGATGATGTCGGCCGTATTGTAGAGGGTGGATCTCCAAAGTCGGGTCAAGCCGACGCCCGGATTGTGGACGACCCCTTCCGCTGAGCGGTACCCGCTCGCTACGGTGCCGGTCACGCACGCGCCGTGGCAGTGCAGCCGCGGAGCGCAGCCGGTATGACGACTACCGGCGGCCTCTCCGCGCACTGCCGCGGGACCGGCAGTGCGTTACCGCCGTGGAGATGGCCGCCGCCTACGAGGAGGGGGCGTCGTGACCGCGGAGACGTCTCAAACGCTTGACCGGGGCCTGCGGGTTCTCAAGCTGCTCGCCGACACCGACCACGGCCTGACGGTGACCGAGCTGGCCGCCAAACTCGGTGTGAACCGGACGGTGGTCTACCGCTTGCTGGCCACGCTGGAGCAGCATTCGCTGGTCCGCCGTGACCTCGGCGGCCGGGCGCGCGTCGGACTGGGCGTGCTCGGTCTGGCCCACCAGGTGCACCCGCTGCTGCGCGAGGCCGCACTGCCCGCGTTGCGCTCGCTCGCCGAGGAGATCGGGGCGACCGCCCACCTGACCCTCGTCGACGGCAGCGAGGCGCTGGCCGTCGCCGTCGTGGAGCCGACCTGGACCGACTACCACGTGGCCTATCGCACCGGCTTCCGGCACCCGCTGGACCGCGGGGCCGCGGGGCGCGCCATTCTCGCCGGGCGGGGCATGCAGCCGACGCCCGACGGGTCGCGCTGGGAGCGGTTCGTCGAGGAGGAGTCCCTGGGCGCCCGCCCGGCCGAGGGGCCGCCCGCCGCCCATACCGTCACCGCGACCGAGCCGGTCCGGTACGTCCTCACCCACGGCGAGCTGGAGGCCGGTGCCAGCGGGGCCGCCGCGCCCCTCCTTGGCGTCCCCGGCATCGAGGGGAGCGTCGGCGTCGTCATGCTCGCCGACTCGGTCCCGGAGAGGGTCGGTGCGCGCGTCGTGGAGGCCGCCACGGAGGTCGCCGACGCCCTGCGCTAGGGCGCTGAGCCTCCCCACAAGGGTGCGCCCCCAGGCCCCCGGGCCCGTGCCGGGTCCTTTACCGGGACGCCGGCTACGCGTTTTGGGCCGCTGCCCCGGGGCGGTTGTTTTGCCGGGGGCGGTGGGCCGTGTTTTTGGGGCGCGGGCTGCCGCGGGTCACCGCCGGTCCCGGCGGGGCGGTTCGGTTGGGTCCGGGTCACCGGCCGGTGGTGGGTTACTCGCGCAGTTCCTCGCGCCCCTGAGGGGGCGCTGGTCGTGCGTGCGGGTAGCTGGGGCCCGGCCCCGGGGCGGTTGCTTTGCCGGGGGCGGCGGGGCGGTTCGGTTGGGTCCGGGCCACCGGCCGGTGGTGGGTTGCTCGCGCAGTTCCTCGCGCCCCTGGCGGGGCGCTGGTCGTGCGGGGGCGTGGCCGCGAGGGCGGGGGGTGTGAAATAGGGTCGGCGGCATGCGTAGAAGCAGCGTCTCCCGGCGGACCGTGACTCTGGCCGTCTGCGGAGCAGTCACGGCCGGGCTGCTGGCCGTCGCGGCCCTCGCCCCGCTCCCGATCTCGATCGTGGAGCCGGGGCTGACGGCGAACGTGCTGGGGGCGGACCAGGGGACGCAGGTGATCACGGTGAGCGGGACACCGGTGCGCAGGACGAGCGGGCAACTGCGGATGGTGACGATCCAGGCGACGTCACCGGACGCCTCGGTGCACGTCACCGACGTGCTGAAGGCGTGGTTCAAGAAGGACCAGGCGGCGATGCCGCGCGACTCGGTCTACCCCACCGGCGGCTCGGTGAAGGAGATCGAGAAGGCGAACCGCAAGGAGATGACCGACTCGCAGGACGCGGCGACGACGGCCGCGCTCAAGCACCTCGGGCTCTCACCGTCCAAGGTGAAGGTCGATCTCCAGCTCGCCGACGTCGGCGGCCCCAGCGCCGGGCTGCTCTTCGCACTCGGCATCATCGACAAGATCAACGGCGACGGCCACGGCGGCGACCTCACCGGCGGCCGGACCATCGCGGGCACCGGGACCATCGACGCCTCGGGCAAGGTCGGCGCGGTCGGCGGGGTGCCGCTGAAGGAGCAGGCCGCCCGCCGCGACGGCGCGACCGTCTTCCTCGTACCGCGCGGCGAGTGCTCCGACGCCAAGGCGGAGCTGCCCGACGGGCTCAGGCTGGTCCCGGTCAACGACCTGGACGACGCGCTGGCGGCCCTGGCCGCCCTGGACAAGGGCGGAAAGCTGCCGACCTGCTAGACGGCGGCTAGACCGACGCCCGCGCGGCGCCTGGCGACACGGCGGGCTCGTCGCCGGGCTCGTCGTTCCAGTGCCGGAAGGCGGGCAGGACGAGCGGGCTCAGCGTCGTGAGCAGATAGACGGCGCTGACGGTGGCCATGGCGGTGCGCAGGCCCGCGTACTGGACGAGGAAGCCGCCGAGCAGGCCGCCCAGCGGCACGGCGACCAGGACGCCGGAGGTGACGGCGCCGAAGACCCGGCTGCGCAGCCGCTCGGGGACCAGGCGGACCATCTCGGTGCCGATCATCGGGTTCAGGACCCCGGCGGCCAGCCCGCACACCGCGCAGGTGACCAGGAGCGGGGTCAGACCGGGCACGAAGGCGGCCACGGCCGTCCGGGGGAAGCCGCTGATGAGGAACGCGCCGATGTAGAGGCCGCGTTGCGACACCCGGTGGCCGACGACGCCGTACGTCAGCGAGCCGATCAGCGCGCCGCCGCCGAAGGTCCCGGCGACCAGGCCGACGCTCACCGAACCGCCCAGGTGCTCGCGGGCGTCCACCGGCAGCAGCACCGCCGACCACGCCTGGTCCAGCGCGTTGGTCACCATCACCATCACCACGATGGCGAACAGCAGCCGCGCGGCCACCAAGTAGGCGAATCCCTCGCGCAGTTCGGCCCGGTAACTGCCGGCGGACTCCTTCGGCGGCTCCGGCGCCTCCGCCGGCGTCCGGCCCCGTACCCCGATCCCGATCAGCACCGCGGACACCGCGAAGGTCGCCGCGTCGACCAGCAGCGTGTTGGTGGCGCCCATCACCGAGATGAGCACGCCCGCCAGCGGGGCGCCGAGCATACGGGCGCCGCGCGACGCGCCCTCGTACGCGCTCGACGCCCGCGCCACGGTGGTGTCGGCGCGTGCGGCGAGGCGGGGCATCAGCACCTCGCGGGCGGTCTCGCCGGGGGCGTGGAAGAGGCCGCTGACGCCGACGAGCGCGAGCAGTTCCCAGTAGCGCAACCCGACGGTCAGATGCAGCAGCGGTACGGCCGCCATGGCCGCCGCGCACACCACGTCCGACACGACGCTCGTGACCGCGTAGCCGAGCCGGTCGATCAGCGGGCCGCCCAGGATCGCGGCGAGCACGACCGGCAGGGTGGCCGCGAAGGCGACCAGACCGGCCCGCGCCGGGCTCCCGGTGGTCTCCAGCACGAACCACGGGACGGCGACGACGGTGAGCATGTTCCCGGCGATCGAGACCACGTTGGCGGCCAGCAGCACCCCCAGCGGGCGCCGGTCGCGGGCCGGTCCCGACCCGTCGGGCCGGTGGTGGGCGTGCGGTATCGCGGTGCGTGCGGGCATGGCGAATTCCCCCGTGACGATGGGTCGTTGATACGGAGTGACGGAGCTACGGAATTACGGGCCGGTGCGGACAGGGAGCCGGTACGGACAGGGAGCCGGTACGAGTACGGATACGGATACGGCTGCGCGTGCGGTGACGGCGCGCGCGGCGCGGGGGAGCGGGGTCAGTCGGACGCGATCGGGAACTCGTGGAACTGCACCCGGACCCGCTCACCCTCCGGCCCGTCCGTCTCCCGCTCGCGGAAGGACTCCACGAGCGCGTGCACCCGCTCGCTCAGCTCCACCGCGTCCTGCGGCGTGAGGCGCAGCGTGAAGCGGCTGGAGTCCCACGCCTCCTGCCAGACCTTCGGCCAGGTGTGCATCGTGCTCATCCAGGTCGCCACCTGCTCGGCGCTGCTGGTGGCGTGCTCGACCAGGAAGGTGCTCATCGCGGCGCGCACCTCTGGGTCGGGGTGCCGGACGAACTCCCCGATGCTGTCGAAGCGTTGGCCCCGGTGCACCGCCTTCCACCAGCGCTCGCGCGCGGTGCCGCGGCCGGGGTCGTCCTCGACCAGGCCGAACGAGGCGAGCTGGCGCAGGTGGTAGCTGGTCGCACCGCTGGACTCGCCGAGCCGGTCGGCCAGTTGGGAGGCCGTGGCGGGGCCGCGGTCGCGCAGCGCGGCCAGCAGCCGCATCCGCAGCGGGTGGGCGAGGCCGCGCAGCGACCTGGCGTCGAGGGTCAGCAGATCCTCGTCCGAGATCGGGCCGATCGGCACCGCGTCCTTCTTGTCCGTCATGGACACCACCTTAAGCGCATGCAAAGCACCTTTGCAACGCTCTTTTGCAAAACAGCTTTGCATCCACCCCAGAGTCGTACCCCAGAGCCGTACCCCCGGCCCGTACCCCGCGAGCCGTACCCCCCCCCGAGCCCCGCAGGGCCCCCTCACCCGTTCTTGATGAAGCCCTCCGCGATCAGCCACTTCTTCGCCACGTCGTGCGGGTCCTGCCCGTCCACGTCCACCTGGGCGTTCAGCTTCTGCGCGACCGCCGTGTCCAGCTTGGCGCTGATCGGGTCGAGGAGCTTGGCGATGGCCGGGTACTTCTTGAACGCCTTGCTGTAGATGACGGGCGCCGCGTTGTAGTTGGGGAAGAAGTGCTTGTCGTCCTCCATGACGGTCAGGTGCATCGACTGGATGCGGCCGTCGGTGGTGTACACCTCGCCCAGCAGGCAGGAACCGCTCTTGTTCACCTGGGTGTAGATGATCCCCGCGTCCATCTTCTGGATCCGCGAGCTGGGGATGTCCATGTCGTACGCCTTCATCATGCCGGGCAGCCCGTCCTGCCGGGAGGCGAACTCGTTCTCCACGCACAGCGTCACGGCCTTGGGGTCCTTCTTCGCCAGCGCGGCCACGTCGGAGAGCGTCTTGAGGTGGTACTTCGCGTTGTTGCGCTGGCTGACGGCGAGCGAGTACGTGTTGTTCAGCGTGGACGGCGGCAGCCAGGTCAGGCCGTTCTTCAGGTCCGCGTCGTGCACGGCCTGCCACTGCGCCTGGGGGTTCTTGATGGGTTCCGTGTGCCCCAGATACGTGATCCAGGCGGTGCCGGTGTACTCGTACATCGCGTCCGCCTGACCGGACTTGACCGCCTCGCGGGCGCCGATCGAGCCGGTGATGTTCGTCCGGTCCAGCACGCTCGCGCCCGCCGCCTTGAAGGCGAGGCCGATCATCTCGCCCAGGATGATGTTCTCGCTGAAGTTCTTGGACGTGATCACCAGGTGGGCGCCCTTGAGGGGTTCGCCCTGCCCGATCGAGCCCGGTTTGACGTTGTCCACCAGCGGGCTGCCGCTGGTCAGCCCGCAGGACGCCAGCAGGGCGGCGCCGCAGAGCGCCACGAGCCCCGTACGCCGCCGCGTCACGCCGTCACCTCCAGGCCGCGGGGGCGCATCAACTGCTCGGCGACCGAGGCCAGCCAGTCCACGAACAGCGCGAGCACCACCGTCAGCACCGAGCCGAGGATCAGCACCGGCATCCGCTGGTTGACGATGCCGGAGGTGATCAGGTCGCCGAGGCCGCCGCCCCCGCCGAAGGTGGCCAGCGTGGCGGTGCCGACGTTGAGCACCAGCGCGGTCCGCACGCCCGCGAGGATCAGCGGTACGGCGAGCGGCAGTTCGACCTTGGCGAGCACGCCGGGCGCCGACATGCCGATGCCGCGCGCGGCCTCCACCAGCGTCGGGTCGATGGCCTTGAGCCCCGCGACGGTGTTGGAGAGCACCGGCAGCACCGCGTAGGCCACGATGCCGATGATCGCGGTGCGGGCGCCGATGCCCAGCCAGATCACCAGCAGCGCCAGCAGGCCGATCGCCGGGGTGGCCTGGCCGATGTTGGCGAGCGCGGTCACGAACGGCGCGACCCTGCGCAGCCGCCGCCGGGTCAGCGCGATGCCGACGGGGATGGCGATCACCAGCACCCAGAAGGTGGAGATCGCGGTCAGCTTCACGTGCTGCCAGAGCCGGAGCTGCACATTGCCGTCGTCGAGCGAATTCTTCTCGATCGCGTCCAGGTGGATGTTGGTGATCCACAGATACGTGGCGAGCAGCACGGCGGCCAGCACGACCGGGGTGAACACCAGTTTCCGCCAGGTCAGTTTGGGCTTCGGCCTGGTCGCGGCGGGCGCGGGCCCGCCCTCGTGCTCCTCGCGCTCCGTACCGCCGTCGTCGTCGCGGAAGGCCAGGCCCCGCACGTCGTGCTCGCCGGGGGGACGGCGCTCCCCGGCGTCGCGGGTGTCCCGGCCCGACGGGTGGGACCGGCCGCCGTCGGCGCGGCTGGCCCCCGTCGCGCGGTCCGGGCCGTCCGGGCTCATGACGCCGGCTCCGCGCCCGCCGCGCCCTCCTGCTCGGCGCGTGCCCGCTCCTCCTCGTGCCCCTGCCCGGCCTGCGACTCGGCCAGTTCGTGCTGGTGCTCCATCGCGGTCAGCCGGTCGGCCTCCAGCATCTCCTGCACCGAGTTCATCAGCGTCTCCATGTCGACCACGCCCACGAATTCGCCGCGCCGCCCGGTCACCGCCACCCGCCCGCCGCTGTCGGTCAGCACCGCCTCCAGCGCGTCCCGCAGCGTCGCGTCCCGCGTCACCGTGTCGTGCACGACCGTGCCCGCCCGCGCCAACGACCCCTTGGCGCGCATCAGATCGCCGCGCCGCAGCCACTTGTACGGGCGCCGCCGCCGGTCGAGCAGCAGCAGTTCGTTGTGCTGGCTGGTGCGCAGCCGCTCGAAGACCGACTGCAACGGCTCGTCGACGCCCACCGCGGGGAAGTCGGCGATGCCGACATCGCGCACGCGGGTGAGATTGAGCCGCTTGAGCGCCGCGCCGGCGCCGACGAAGCCGGACACGAAGTCGTCGGCCGGGTTGGTGAGAATGGCCTCCGGCGTGTCGAACTGGGCGATGTGCGAGTGCTCGCGGAGCACCGCGATCCGGTCGCCCAGCTTGATCGCCTCGTCGAAGTCGTGCGTGACGAAGACGATCGTCTTGTGCAACTCGTGCTGGAGCCTGATCAGTTCGTCCTGGAGGTGGTCGCGGGTGATCGGGTCGACCGCGCCGAACGGCTCGTCCATCAGCAGCACCGGCGGGTCGGCCGCCAACGCCCTTGCCACGCCCACGCGTTGCTGCTGTCCGCCGGAGAGCTGGCGCGGGTAGCGGCCGTGGAACTCCCGCGGGTCCAGGCCCACCAGGTCGAGCATCTCCTCGACCCGGTCCTTGACCCGCGACTTGCTCCAGCCGACCATCTTCGGCACCAGCGCGATGTTCTCCGCGACCGTCATGTGCGGGAAGAGACCGGACGACTGGATGGCGTACCCGACCTTGCGGCGCAGCTTGACCGGGTCGATCGCGGTGACGTCCTCGTCGTTGATCCTGATCCGCCCGGACGACGGCTCGATCAGCCGGTTGATCATCTTCAGCGTGGTGGACTTGCCGCAGCCGGAAGGGCCCACGAAGATCACCGTCTCACCGGCCTTGATCTCCATGCTGACGCTGTCCACGGCCGGGTCCTGGCTGCCCGGATAGCGCTTGGTCAGGTTCTCCAGCTCGATGGTGGCGCCCGCCACCCCGGCGGGCGCCGACTGCTCCCGGTCCTGCGGTGACCACTGCTCAGACACGGATCCCCCTCGGAATGGTCAGACGGCCGATGCCCACGTACGCGGCGTCGAAGAGCAGCGCGAGGACGATGATGCCGAGCGTGCCGGACAGCACCTCGTTGAGCGCGTTGGCGCTGCCCAGCGACGCGATGCCGCGGAAGATCTCGTTGCCGAGGCCGGGGCCCGAGGCGTACGCGGCCACCGCCGCGATACCCATCAGCATCTGGGTGGCGACCCGGATACCGGTCAGGATCGGCGGCCAGGCCAGCGGCAGCTCCACCCGCAGCAGCCGGGCCACCCGCGACATGCCGATGCCCTTGGCCGCGTCCACCAGCGCGGGGTCCACACCGCGCAGCCCGACGATGGAGTTGCGGACGACCGGCAGCAGCCCGTACAGCGTCAGCGCGGTCACCGTCGGCGGCACGCCCAGGCCCAGGACCGGGATCAGCAGACCGATCAGGGCCAGCGACGGGATGGTGAGGATGGTCGCGGTCGAGGTGACCGCGAGATTGCCCGCCCAGTCGCTGCGGTAGGTCAGGACACCGATCAGGACGCCGATCACGGTCGCGAGCACCATGCACTGGAACACGGCGCTGGCGTGCTGGAAGGCGTCGGTGAGCAGTTGCTGGTGCCGGTTGGAGAGGTACTGCCAGAAGCTCACCGCGCCGCTACCTCCCCGTCTCCTTCGACCGCGTGGCGCGTCTACGTGTCGCGCGCCGCCTGCTCCACCAGCGGGATGATCCGCAGCGGGACCGGGTTCTCCATGACGATGGCCGTGGCGGCCCGGACAATCCCATCAAAGCCGACAACGCGGTCGATCACCCGCTGGAGATCGGCGTTGGAACGGGCCACCAGACGGCAGAGCATGTCGCCCTGACCGGTCGTGGTGTGCAGCTCCAGCACCTCCGGCACAGTGGTCAAGTGCGCCCGTACGTCGGCCCCTTGGCCCTGCTTGATCTCCAGCGTGGCGAACGCCGTCACCGGATAGCCGAGCGCCGCCGGGTCCACCTGCGGGCCGAAGCCGCGGATCACCCCATTGGCCCTCAGCCGGTCGAGCCGGGCCTGCACCGTGCCGCGCGCCACCCCCAGCCGCCGGGACGCCTCCAGCACGCCGATCCGCGGCTCCCGGTCCAGCAGCGTGATCAGCCGCCCGTCCAGCGCGTCGATCCCCATACCCCGCCGCCTTCCGTGGTCATGCTGCACAGATTGACCCGTCGATCCTCGCTTCCGCTGTGCAGACTGTCCACTGAAATCCGGAACTATTGCGCACCCTGACAAGCGGCGGGACGCTTTTGTCATGACTGAGACCCAGGATGCTTTCCCGGTAAAGGGCATGGACGCCGTCGTCTTCGCCGTGGGCAACGCCAAACAGGCCGCGCACTACTACTCCACCGCTTTCGGCATGCGCCGCGTCGCCTACTCGGGACCCGAGAACGGCAGCCGCGAGACCGCCTCCTACGTCCTGGAGTCGGGCGGCGCGCGCTTCGTGTTCACCTCCGTCATCAAGCCCGCCACCGACCACGGCCGCTTCCTGGCCGACCACGTCGCCGCCCACGGCGACGGCGTCGTCGACCTCGCCCTGGAGGTCCCCGACGCGCGCGCCGCGTACGCGTACGCCGTCGAGCACGGCGCCACCGGCCTCACCGAGCCGTACGAGCTGAAGGACGACCACGGCACCGTCGTGCTCGCCGCCATCGCCACGTACGGCCAGACCCGGCACACCCTGGTCGACCGCACCGGCTACGACGGCCCCTACATGCCGGGCTTCGTCGCCGCCGAGCCGGTGGTCGAGCCCCCGGCGCGGCGCTTCTTCCAGGCCATCGACCACTGCGTCGGCAATGTCGAACTCGGCCGGATGAACGAGTGGGTGGCCTTCTACAACCGGGTCATGGGCTTCACCAACATGAAGGAATTCGTCGGCGACGACATCGCCACCGAGTACTCGGCGCTGATGTCCAAGGTCGTGGCCGACGGCACGCTCAAGGTGAAGTTCCCGCTCAACGAGCCGGCCGTCGCCAAGAAGAAGTCCCAGATCGACGAGTACCTGGAGTTCTACGGCGGCCCCGGCGTCCAGCACATCGCGCTGGCCACCAACGACATCGTCGCCTCCGTACGCGCCATGCGCGCCGCCGGTGTCGAATTCCTCGACACCCCCGACTCCTACTACGACACCCTCGGCGAATGGGCGGGCGAGACCCGCGTCCCCGTCGAGACACTGCGCGAACTCAAGCTCCTCGTGGACCGCGACGAGGACGGCTACCTGCTCCAGATCTTCACCAAGCCGGTCCAGGACCGCCCGACCGTCTTCTTCGAGATGATCGAGCGCCACGGCTCCATGGGCTTCGGCAAGGGCAACTTCAAGGCCCTGTTCGAGGCGATCGAGCGGGAGCAGGAGCTGCGCGGCAACCTCTGATCTCACCCTGTGGTCTCGCGGGGTCCCGCCCTTGAGGGCGGGGCCCCGGCCTGCCAGGGTGAACACATGCACGATGAACTGATCACCGCACTGCGCGGCGGCCTGCCGCCGGAGGCGGTACTGACCGACCCCGACGTCGTCGCGGCGTACTCCCAGGACATGGCGAGCTTCTCCGCCGTCGGCACCCCGGCGGCGGTCGTGCTGCCCCGCAGCACCGAGGACGTGCAGCACGTCATGCGGACCGCGACCGCGCACCGGGCGCCGGTCGTACCGCAGGGGGCGCGGACCGGGCTGTCCGGCGGCGCCAACGCCATGGACGGCTGCATCGTGCTCTCGCTGGTGAAGATGGACCGCATCCTGGAGATCGACACGGTCGACCGGATCGCCGTGGTCGAACCGGGCGTCGTCAACGCCGTGCTGTCCAGGGCGGTCGGCGAGCACGGCCTGTCCTACCCGCCGGACCCGTCGAGCTGGGAACAGTGCACGATCGGCGGCAACATCGGCACCGGCGCGGGCGGCCTGTGCTGCGTGAAGTACGGGGTGACGGCCGAGTACGTCCTCGGCCTCGAGGTGGTGCTGGCCGACGGGCGGCTGCTGACCACCGGGCGGCGCACCGCCAAGGGCGTGGCGGGATACGACCTCACGCGGCTCTTCGTCGGCTCCGAGGGCACCCTCGGCATCGTCGTGAAGGCGGTCCTCGCGCTGCGGCCCGCGCCGCCGCGCCAGCTCGCCATGGTCGCCGAATTCCCGTCGGCCGCCGCGGCCTGCGCCGCCGTCTGCTCGATCATGGAGAGCGGCCATGTGCCGTCGCTGCTGGAGCTGATGGACGGCACGACCATCCGCGCGGTCAACGCGATGGCGAACATGGGCCTGCCCGAGACCACCGAGGCCATGCTGCTCGCCGCCTTCGACACCGCGGACCCGGCCGCCGACCTCGCTGCGGTCGGCGAGCTGTGCACGGCGGCGGGCGCCACCGACGTGGTGCCCGCGGAGGACAGCGCCGAGTCCGAGATGCTGCTCCAGGCGCGCCGCCTGTCCCTGACGGCGCTGGAGACCATCTCGACGGCCATGATGATCGACGACGTGTGCGTACCGCGCGCGAAGCTCGGCGAGATGCTGGACGGCGTCGCGGACATCTCGGCCAAGTTCGGCCTGACGATCGGGGTGTGCGCGCACGCGGGCGACGGCAACACCCACCCCGTGGTCTGCTTCGACGCGCACGACCCCGACGAGGCCCTGCGGGCCCGCGAGTCCTTCGACGAGATCATGGCGCTCGGTCTCGCGCTCGGCGGCACCATCACCGGCGAGCACGGCGTCGGCCTGCTCAAGAAGGACTGGCTGGCCCGCGAACTCGGCCCCACCGGCGTCGAGTTGCAGCGCGGCGTGAAGGCCGTCTTCGACCCGCTCGGGCTGCTGAATCCGGGCAAGCTGTTCTGAGGGCCGCGCCGGGCGTGCCCGGCCCTCACGCCCCCGCGTCCGGCGTCTCGTCCTTCCCCGACCACGGATCGCTCAGCCACAGCTCGTCCCGCGTGGTCGGGGCGAGCAACCGGCTGAGACCGTCGTCCATGCCGAGCTGCTCGTGCTCGGTGCCCGGCGGCACCACCCGCAGCGTCCGCTCCAGCCAGGCCGCGACCGGCGACGAGGGCGCCTCCAGCAGCGCGTTGCCGTCGGGGGAGCTGAGGGCCAGACAGATCACGCTGCGGCCGTTGACCTTCGTCGGCCAGATCCGCACGTCACCGTGACCGCACGGCCTGAACACCCCCTCCACGATCAGCTCGCGGGCGAAGGTCCAGTTCACGGGGGCGTCGGAGCCCACGTGGAAAGTGATGTGCACGGCAAAGGGATCATCCGTGCGATAGGCCAGCCTGGCGGGTACGGGGATGCTCCGCTCCGGCGACAGCACTAGCTGCATTTCCAGTTCGCGTTCCACCACGGTGTGCATCGACTCGACATCCTTTCCTCGGCGCGGCAGCCCCATTTCGCGTTCCGCGTGTTCCGCGGTGTCTTCGGTGACGCGCAGCGGGTGCTGCGCCGGGGCCTGCACCAGGAGAGAGCGCGTACCACTCCAACCATTACGCGGGTTCGCGGGATTCGGTTCAAATTTCCTGAAGCACGGGCACGAGGGGGCGCGTACGGGTAAAGACAAGTACGCCCTCCGAAGCCGGGCGGTGCGGGGAACGGCGGTCACGCCGGGCCCGCGCGTCTGGTAGATGTGGACGTCACAAACCCCCCAGACCGAGCAGATACGGATTCCGTGAACCATGAGCGCACCCACTTCTGGCTCCTCCGGTTCCTCCTCCGCGTCCCCGGCCCCGGGCTACTACCCTGACCCCTCGGTCCCGAACTACATCCGCTACTGGAACGGCTCCACCTGGGTGCCGGGTACGAGCCGGCCCGCGCCCGCCGCGGGTGAGGCGCCGGTTCCGTCCCCGTCCCCTTCTTCTTCCCCTCCGCCCGCCCCGGCGATGGACGAGTCCGGGCCAATGTTCCTCGACGAGGACCCGGGGGCGCCGCACTCCGACTTCGGTACGCCGGCGCCCGCTGCGGCCCCGGCGTCCGCCCCGGAGCCCGCTCCTTCCTGGCCCCGGCCCGCCGGGCAGGAGCCCGGCGCCGAGCCGCCGCGGATCTCCTGGGGCGCCGCGGGCACGGCCGCCGCGCCGGGCGTGCCCGCGCAGCAGTCGCCGCCCGCCGCCGAGCGGCCCCAGCCGCGGACACCGCCCCACCAGCCGCAGGCCCAGGCCCAGCCTCAACCGCACGCCCAGCCGCAGCCGCAGGCCCAGCCGCAACCTCAACCGCAGGCCGCGCCCTGGGCGCAGCAGGTGCACCATCTGGCCCGGCAGTCGGCGGGGGAGCAGGAGCGGCCCGCGGGCGAGGAGCGCCCGGCGCCGTGGCGGCCCCCGGCCGGTGACCCGTTCCTGAGCATGATCTCGGCGCAGGGGCGGCCGGGCGCGCTGGTGCGGCGGTTCGCGGCGCGCGTGCTCGACACCGTGCTGTTCTGCGCGGTGACCGCCGCCGCGGCCGTACCGCTGGGCACGGCCGCGTACCACCACATCCACACGAAGGTGGACGACGCGAAGCAGAGCGGCGAGACCGTGAAGGTGTGGCTGATCGACGGCACGACGGGCCTGGAGCTGGCCGTGGTGCTGCTGGTGGCGGTCCTGGCGGGCCTGCTGCTCGAAGTGCTGCCGACCGTCAAGTGGGGGCGCACGCTGGGCAAGAAGCTGGTGGGCCTGCGGGTGCTGGACGTCGAGGCGCAGATCCCGCCGGCCTTCGGCCCGAGCCTTCGCCGCTGGCTGACCCACACCGTGCTGGACGTCCTGGTCGTCGGCGTCGTCGGCCTCGCCTGGTGCCTCTTCGACCGCCCGTGGCGCCAGTGCTGGCACGACAAGGCCGCGCGGACGTTCGTGGCGGCCGACTGAGGTCACGTCCGTGGGGGCGTACGTCCGCGCCGATGCCGTACGTCCGGGGCGGCGCCGTACTCCGAACGGAGTCCGCAGCGGGCGGGCGGCCGGTGTCCGGGTTTGACTCGGGACATGAGTACCGATCAGCCAGCGCCCGGTTCCCCCCAGGACCCCTTCGCCAAGCCGCCAGGCGACCAGGCAGGCGGCCCGTACAACGGCGCCCAGGGCACCCCGCCGCCGGGCAATCCGTACGGCGGCGACCCGTACGGCGGCGGTCCCGCCACTCCGGGCGGCCCCGGCGGCTCCGACAACCCCTACGGCGGCGGTCCCGGCGGCCCGGCGAATCCGTACGGCGGGGGCGGTCCCGGCGGTCCGGGAAACCCGTACGGCGGCGGTCCTGGCGGTCCTGGCGGTCCTGGCGGTCCCGGCGGGCCCGGTGACCCCAACAACCCCTACGGCGGCGCCCCGCAGGACCCGCTGGCCGGGATGCCGCCGCTGGCGGACGGCGGCAAGCGCGTGCTGGCCCGCGTCATCGACGTGATCATCGTGCTGATCCCGGCCGGTCTGCTGGACTGGGCGGCGGGCGGCACCGACAACTTCAGCAGCGGCAAGTCGGCGGTCGGCGGCGCCTTCTTCGCGGTGCTCGGCTTCCTCTACGAGTGGTTCATGACCCGGTCCACCGGCCAGACGGTGGGCAAGAAGCTGATGAAGCTGCGCGTGGCGATGCTGGAGAACGGCAGCGTGCCCACCTCCGCGGCGGCGGGGCTGCGCGCCCTCGTGCTGTGGCTGCCCGCCTTCTGCTGCAGCTGCGTCTGGTTCGTGATCCTCGGCATCACGGTGCTGTTCGACAAGCCGTACAAGCAGGGGCTCCATGACAAGGCCGCCAAGACGGTGGTCGTCCAGACCGCCTGACGGACCGGCGGCCGGGCGGAAGGGCGCCGCACACGCCCTGTACCGCCACCCGGATGGCTGATTGACTGAGCGTCATGAGTGCAGACCAGCCGTCCGGGATGGCCCCGCTCGCCTCCCTCGGCCAGCGGTTCCTGGCCCGGGTCGTCGACACCGCGATCCTGATCGTCCTCGACGTGCTGCTCAGCGCGGCGGTGTTCGGCGGTGATCTGTCCCATCCAGGTGACGCGGGCCGCGGCAAGGAGATCCTCGCGGGGGCGGCGACCTTCATCGCGTACTTCCTCTACGAGGGAGCCATGACGGCCGCCCGCGGGCAGACCCTCGGCAAGATGCTGCTGCGGATACGCGCGGCGCGCCTGGAGGACGGCGCGGTCCCCGGCGGCGTCGGCTGGACGCGGGCCGCGGTCTACGCGCTGCCCGGCGTGCTCGTCACGATCCTGATCGGCCCGCTCTTCTGGCTGCTCAACTCCCTGTGGTGCACCTGGGACAAGCCGTTCCGGCAGTGCCTGCACGACAAGGCGGCCAGGACCGTGGTCGTGGCCGCCGTCTGACGCGGTGACGCGGTGAAGCGGTGCAGCGGACGAGCGCTGGAGCGATGAAGCGGTGGCGCCGTGAAGTGCCGAAGTGCCGAAGTGCCTTCAGCGGTGACATGCGGTGCGGGTCTTCCGCGCGGGTCCGCGCCGGGCCTCAGCGTCGTAGTGACGCCTCGCTGACCCGCGACGACTCGCGTACGCCGCGACCGCCGGCGGCCCGTGGGAGCGGGCGCTGTGCGGGGGACGGTTGGGCGCCGGACTCGGCGGCGGGAACGGTGGAACCGGTAGAACCGGTGGACGCGCTGGGCCGGGCCTGGGCGGACCGCACCCGGGCGGCGAAGGGCAGGGTGACGGTCACCGCGACGAGCAGGCCCAGGATCAGTCCCGCCGCGCAAATGACGGCGACTCCCACGCCGGACCGTGCGTCCGACAGCAGGAGCATCGCGAAGGTGGACAGGACAACGGTCAGGGAACCGTAGGCGAGTTGCGCGGTCGTAGGACGTGGCATTGGGGGAATCCGTCCTCGGTAGCGGGCTGGCTCTACGCTTCGGCATGCCCGGCCCGAACATGGGGTAAGCGTGACCTAACCCACGGTGCGGAGCACGAGGGGGCGCACGGGGTCGCAAGCGTGTCAGGCGTCTCATCCTGCGGACGCCGGTGTCCGTCAACGCCTGTACGGCGGCGGCCGGTTGGTGTGACCTGTGGGTCCGCTGAGCGGTGCCGGGAAACCGGTAAACGTACTGGCCTGCCATGCTCAAGTCAAGATCTGTTTTTTCTCCCGTCACTCCGATGCAATGGCCTTTCCCAAGGGGAGGTCAAAAATCTTGAAAACGCAGCGGAGGATCACCACACCCGCCGCCCTGGCCCTCGCGATAGCCGTGTTGGGCGTCACCGCGGTCACCACCGCGGGGGCGTACGCGGCTCCCGCCGAGAAGGGGCAGCCCGCACCCGTGGCCAGCCACGATCCGGCGGAGAACCAGGCCCACGATCTGCCGGGCCCGTTCAGCGAGAAGCAGTCGGCCGAGCGTACGGCCGCGCTTCAGCAGGTCGTGAACGGCGACGCGACCGTGCAGCAGCGCGGCGGCTCGAAGGTCGTCCAACTCGGCTCCGGCAAGGGCAAGAAGAGCAAGTACGTCGAGCTGGGCCGCGAGCAGACCGACAAGATCTTCACGATTCTTGTCGAGTTCGGCGACCAGGTCGACAACACCACGACGTACGACCCGGACGGCCCCGACGGCCCGCAGCCGCCGGTCGTGAAGTACGGCGGCGACCCGGGCCCCGCGCACAACACCATCGCCAAGCCGGACCCGAAGAACGACAACAGCACGGCCTGGCAGGCGGATTACAACCAGCAGCACTTCAACGACCTCTACTTCTCGCACGACGCGAAGAAGGAGTCGCTGGCGAAGTACTACGAGAAGCAGTCCTCGGGCCGCTACTCGGTGGAGGGCGAGGTCTCCTCCTGGGTCAAGGTGCCCTGGAACGAGGCCCGTTACGGCTCCAACTACTGCGGCGCCAGCACCTGCTCCAGCGCCTGGGACCTGATCCGCGACGCCACCACCGCGTACGTCGCCGACCAGAAGGCCCAGGGCCGCACCGACGCGCAGATCAAGGCGGACCTGGCCCAGTACGACCAGTGGGACCGCTACGACTACGACGGCGACGGCAACTTCAACGAGCCCGACGGCTACATCGACCACTTCCAGATCGTGCACGCGGGCGAGGACGAGTCCGCGGGCGGCGGCGCCCAGGGCACGGACGCGCTGTGGGCGCACCGCTGGTACGCCTACGGCACCGACGCGGGCCGCACGGGCCCGGCCGACAACAAGTCCGGCGGCACCCAGATCGGCAACACCGGCGTCTGGATCGGTGACTACACCCTCCAGCCGGAGAACGGCGGACTCGGCGTCTTCGCGCACGAGTACGGCCACGACCTCGGCCTGCCCGACGAGTACGACACCACGTACGTCGGCGAGTCCAGCGTCGGCTTCTGGTCGCTGATGTCCTCCGGCTCCTGGATGGGCACCGGCAAGGACTCGATCGGCGACCTCCCGGACGACATGAGCGCCTGGGACAAGCTCCAGCTCGGCTGGCTCAACTACGGTACGGCCAAGGCCGCTTCGCGCTCGACGACCAAGCTGGGCGTCGCCGAGTACAACACCAAGGACAAGCAGGCGCTGATCGTCTCGCTGCCCGACAAGGCGGTCACCACCGCCATCACCGCGCCCGCCGAGGGCAGCAAGCAGTGGTGGAGCGGCAGCGGCGACAACCTGTCCAACACCCTGACCCGCTCGGTCGACCTGACCGGCAAGTCCTCGGCGTCGCTGGCCCTCAAGGGCTGGTGGGACATCGAGGAGGGGTACGACTACCTCTACACCGAGGCGTCCGCCGACGGCGGGGCCACCTGGACCGCGCTCGACGGCACCGCCAACGGCAAGTCCATCCCGCGCGACGGCGGCGGCACCCCGGCGCTGACCGGCACCAACGGCGCGTACCAGGACCTGTCCTTCCCGCTGAACGCCTACGCGGGCAAGCAGATCCAGCTCCGCTTCCGCTACCTGACCGACGGCGGCGTGGCCCAGCAGGGCTTCGCGGCCGACGCGATCTCGGTCACCGCGGACGGCGCGACCGTCTTCACCGACGGCGCCGAGACGGACGACAACGGCTGGACCGCCAAGGGCTTCTCCCGGATCGGGGCGTCGTTCACCAATGACTACCCGCAGTACTACATCGCGGAGAACCGGCAGTACGTCTCGTACGACAAGACGCTGAAGACCGGCCCGTACAACTTCGGCTGGACGAGCACCCGGCCGGACTGGGTCGAGCACTACCCGTACCAGAACGGTCTGCTGGTCTGGCTGTGGGACACCTCGCAGTCCGACAACAACGTCGGCATCCACCCCGGCACGGGCCAGATCCTGCCGATCGACGCCCACGCCAAGGCGGAGAAGTGGTCGGACGGCAGCGTGATGCGCAACCGCATCCAGGCGTACGACTCGCCGTTCAGTTGGTTCCCGACCGACGGCTTCACCGTGCACACCAACGGTGTCGCCACCAAGGTCAAGGCGAAGCTCGGCAACCCGGTCTTCGACGACCACTACGGCTCCTACTGGGACGCCGCGAACCCGACCGGCGGGGTGAAGGTGCAGGACACCAACACCCGGATCACCATCGTCGGTGAGGCGCTCGACGGCAGCACGATGACCCTCCAGGTCGGGCCGGCGCACCGCTGATCACCGGGCCGATCACCGGGCCGATCACCGCGCTGATCACCGGGCTGATCACCGGGACGGTCACCGGGACGGTCACCGCACGAAGATCGTCCTGATCGGGTCGCACTCGCTGTGACCTGCTGTTTCATCCGGGTTCATCCCGCGTTCGGCCGTCGTCCTCTGGTGGGCGGCGGCCGAACGGCTGATGATGTGACCATGGCGGTCGGTGGATTCACCAAGCTCCCGGGCGGCACGGTCGTCGTCGCACTCGGCCTGCCGCATCCGGCGTGCCCCGAACGCACGGTACGGGTCGTGGTGCACGCCCAGAACCGGCAGCGCGCCCTCACCCGGCTCAGCAACCTCGGCTTCCGCGGCGCCCGGCTCACCGGCAACGCCGAGCCGCCCACGCCCGACGAGGTCACCGCGGTCCTGCACCACCCGGACGGCCTGGTCTGGCGCGAATACCGCGGCAAGGGGGACGTCGGCGCCAGCACCGAGCTGTGGCACCCGATCTCGGCGCTGAACCGTACTCCGCGCTAGCTGAACCGTACTCCGCGCTAGCCGGCGACCACCGGGGCGCCGGTCAGCTCCACGCCCGCCTCGCGCAGCTCCACCAGCGCCCGATCGGTCGTCGTGGGCGCCACGCCCGCGGTCAGCGAGAGCAGCACACGGGTCGTGAAGCCGTCGCGTACGGAGTCCAGCGCGGTCGCCCGCACGCAGTGGTCGGTGGCGATGCCCACCACGTCCACCTCCGTGACGCCGCGCTCGCGCAGCCAGCCGGTCAGCGCCGCGCCGTTCTCGTCCAGGCCCTCGAAGCCGCTGTACGCCGCCGCGTACGCCCCCTTGTCGAAGACCGCGTCCACCGCGCCGGAGGCGACCGCGGGCGCGAAGTTCGGGTGGAACCCCGCGCCCTCCGTGCCCGCGACGCAGTGCACCGGCCACGACGTCACGAAGTCCGGCCGGTCCGAGAAGTGCGAGCCCGGGTCGATGTGGTGGTCCCTGGTGGCGACGACGTGCCGGTAGCTGCCCGCCGACTCCCCGATCAGGTCCGTGATCGCCGCGGCCACGTCGGCCCCGCCGGTCACCGCGAGGCTGCCGCCCTCGCAGAAGTCGTTCTGCACGTCGACGACGATCAATGCGCGGTGCATTTTGCCCTTCCGGCGGAAAGTGTGGAAACGGTCCCGAGCCTAGGGGTGCGCTCCCCCCAACGTAAGACGTTGCCCTCCCCGCTGCGCGGGGAACCGCGCGCTCAGCCGTCGACGGGCCGCTCGCGCGGTTCCTCGCGCCCCTGAGGGGGCGCCCCCGCGGGGGTCACATCAGTTCGGTGGGGAGGACGGGCTCGCCGCGGGAGAGCTGGGTCGCGGAGAGGGGAAGGCCCGCGCGAGCGGTGATGTGGCGGGCGCGGGCGGAGTCGAGGGGCTCGCGGCCGATGACCTCGCCGTGGCGGACGAGGGGGACGAGGAGCTGGCGGTCGGCGAGCTCGGGCGGCACGGCCCCGGTGCCGACCACCTCGGCGGCGGCGACGCCGTCCTCGTCGAGCCGCCGGGCGGCCCACTTGCGGCCGCCGACGCTCGTCTTGCCGCCGAGTGACTTCTTGGCGACGGAGACCAGCGGCTCGTCGGGGTCGTCGGAGGTGGCGCGGGCCACGAGCTTGTAGACCATCGAGCAGGTGGGGTGCCCGCTGCCGGTGACCAGGGAGGTGCCGACCCCGTAGGCGTCCACGGGCGCGGCGGCCATCGAGGCGATGGCGTACTCGTCCAGATCGGAGGTCACGACGATCTTCGTGTCCTTGGCGCCGAGGTCGTCGAGCTGCTGGCGCACCCGGTAGGCGAGCAGCAGCAGGTCGCCGGAGTCGATCCGGACCGCTCCCAGCTCGGGCCCGGCGATCTCCACGGCGGTGCGCACGGCGCTGGTGAGGTCGTACGTGTCCACCAGCAGCGTCGTGCCGCGGCCGAGCGCGTCCACCTGGGCGGTGAACGCGTCGCGCTCGGTGTCGTGCAGCAGCGTGAAGGCGTGCGCGCTGGTGCCGATGGTCGGGATGCCGTACCGGAAACCGGCGGCGAGGTTGGAGGAGGAGCCGAAGCCGCCGATGTACGCGGCCCGCGAGGCGGCCACCGCGGCCAGCTCGTGGGCGCGCCTGGCGCCCATCTCCATCAGCGGACGGCCGCCCGCGGCCACCGCCATCCGGGAGGCCGCCGCGGCGATCGCCGAGTCGTGGTTGAGGATCGACAGGATGACCGTCTCCAGCAGCACGGCCTCGGCGAAGGTGCCCTCGACGCGCAGGATCGGCGAGCCGGGGAAGTACACCTCGCCCTCCGGGTATCCCCAGATGTCGCCGGTGAAGCGGTAGCCCGCCAGCCAGTCGAGGGTCGCGGAGTCCACCACGCCCTCGCGCTCCAGGAATTCCAGCACGGGTTCGTCGAAGCGGAAGTTCTCCACCGCGTCGAGGACCCGGCCGGTGCCGGCGACCACTCCGTAGCGGCGCCCCTCGGGCAGCCTGCGGGTGAACGCCTCGAAGACCGAGCGGCGCTGCGCGGCGCCGCTGCGCAGGGCGGCCCGCAGCATCGTCAGCTCGTACCGGTCGGTGAACAGGGCGGTGGACGGCACGTCCACCGGCAGTCCCAGGTCTGCTGTGCTCATGGCGAGGATGCTACCCCCAATACTCGTCAGAGTGACGATTTCTCGGGGCAAGTGTGCGGCGCCGCACACCGGCGGATTCCGCGCGGGCGCAAAACCCCCCATTCGGCGGTGCCGCGCACGCCCATTTGTGCGAGGCACCACAGGAGCGGCAGCATGGAACCTGTGAGTGTCGCGCCAGTAGAAGTCGAGCGTCCCGAAGCGAGCGAAGCGCCTTTCGAGGTTCCCGCGCCGGACGTGCCGTGGGTGACCCTCGTCCACAACGACCCCGTCAACCTCATGAGCTACGTGACGTATGTCTTCCAGACCTACTTCGGGTACTCGAAGGGCAAGGCCAAGAAGCTGATGGAAGACGTCCATTACAAGGGCCGCGCCGTGGTGTCGAGCGGCACCCGCGAGGAGATGGAACGCGACGTGCAGGCGATGCACGGATACGGCCTGTGGGCCACCTTGACGCAGGACCGCTGATGGGCCGCCGCGCCCGTGCGGGCTACTTCGAGCGGGTCCGCGGCGGCGGCGCCGCGATCGAGCTGGACACGGTGGAGATCTCCATCCTCCGCAGCCTCACGGCGCAGTTGCTCGAACTCGTGGGTCCGGGCAACCAGCCCGCGGAGGCCGACGACGACCCGCTGGCCGCGCTCTTCGCCGACGGCCCCACCAAGCCCCCGGAGGACCCGGCGCTGGCCCGGCTCTTCCCGAGCGCGTACGAGGAGACCGCCGACGCCGCCGAATTCCGCCGCTTCACCGAGAACGACCTGCGCGCCCGCAAGCGCGAGGACGCCCTCGCCGTGCTGCGCGCGCTGGACGCGGGCGGCCCGCTGATCCGGCTCACCGCCGACGAGGCCCGCCAGTGGCTCGGCACGCTCAACGACCTGCGGCTGTCCATCGGCGCCCGGCTGGAGGTCAGCGAGGACGAGCGCAGCGAGCTGTACCACCTGCCGGACGAGGACCCGCGCAAGCCGCTGATGCTCGCCTTCCAGTGGTTCGGCCTGCTCCAGGAGACCCTGCTCGAAGCCCTCACCTGAGCCGGGCCCGAGCCGCGCCCACCCGCCCCCGGCCCGTATCCGCCCCTCGTCCGGCCCGCACCCGACCTGACGGACCGTCGGCCGCCGACGGGCGGCGCCGTACCGCACGTGGTACGAATCCGGCATGACGGACGTGTCGGACGTGACGGGTGGAACGGACGGGCGGGACGGGGCGGGCGAGGCCCCGGCGGGGGACGAGGGGTACGCGCGCGGCCTCGGCAGCCGCCAGATCCAGATGATCGCCATCGGCGGCGCGATCGGCACCGGCCTGTTCCTCGGCGCGGGCCGCGCGATCCACCAGGCGGGCCCCGGCCTGGTCCTGATGTACGCCGTCGCGGGCGTCGCCATCTTCGTCATCATGCGCGCGCTCGGCGAACTCCTCACCTACCGCCCGGTGTCCGGCTCCTTCGCCGACTACGCCCGCGAATTCCTCGGCCCCTTCGCGGGCTTCGTCACCGGCTGGACGTACTGGCTGATGTGGGTGGTCACCGGCATGGCCGAGGTCACCGCCGCCGCCACCTACCTCGCGTACTGGTGGCCCTGGATTCCGCAGTGGACCGCCGCCCTCGGCTTCCTCGTCCTGCTCTTCGCGGCCAACCTGATCTCCGTGCGGCTCTTCGGCGAGGTCGAGTTCTGGCTGTCGATGGTGAAGGTCACCGCCATCGCGGGCATGATCCTCATCGGCGTCGGCGTCCTCACCCTCGGGGTGTCCGCGGCCGGTGACACCGCCTCGGTCGGCCACCTGTGGCGCGACGGCGGGGTCTTCCCCAACGGCGTCGGCTCCTCGCTGCTCACCCTCCAGATCGTCATGTTCGCCTATCTGGCCGTCGAACTCGTCGGCGTCACCGCGGGCGAGGCCGAGAACCCCCGCGAGACGCTGCCCAAGGCCATCAACACCCTTCCCTGGCGCATCGGCCTGTTCTACGTCGGCGCGCTCGCCGTCATCCTCTGCGTCGTCCCCTGGACCGAATTCCGGCCCGGCGTCAGCCCGTTCGTGGCCGCCTTCGCCCGGATCGGCATCCCCTTCGGCGCGGGCATCGTCAACTTCGTGGTGCTCACCGCCGCCCTGTCGTCCTGCAACTCCGGGATGTACTCCACCGGGCGCATGCTCCGCGACCTCGCCGTCAACGGCCAGGGCCCGCGGGTCTTCACCCGCCTCACCGCCCGCCGCACCCCGGCCACCGGCACCCTGGTCTCCGTCGCCCTGATGGGCACCGGCGTGTGGCTCAACTACGTCGACCCCGCAGGCGCGTTCACGTACATCACCGCCTTCGCGACCGTCGCCGCCGTCTGGACCTGGGGGGTGATCCTCGCCTCGCACATCCGCTACCGCGCCGCGGTCAAGGACGGGCGCGCGGCGGCGGCCTGGTTCACCGCGCCCGGCGGCGCCGTCGCCAGCTGGCTCGCGCTCGCCTTCCTCGTCCTGGTGCTGGTGCTGATCGGCGCCGACGCCGACGCCCGGATCTCGCTGTACGGCGTCCCGCTGTGGCTCGCGCTCCTTGGCGGCGGCTACGCGCTGCTCAAGCGGCGCAATCCGGCCGCCTTCGCCCGCAGGGCCCACCTGGCGCCCGCCCCCACCCCCGCCGCCGCGACCGCGACCACCGGGCCGTAGGCGCCGGGCCCCGACCGCCGGCCCGTGAGCGCCGGGCCCCGACCACCGGCCCGTGACCGCGCGGCCCCTGTTATTTTTCCCGCATGCTCACCATCACCCAGGACCTGTACGACCGGATCGTCGCGCACGCCGAGGCCGACGCCCCCGACGAGGCGTGCGGGGTCGTCGCGGGCCCCGAGGACAGCGACCGCCCCGAGCGGTTCGTGCCCATGCTGAACGCGGCCCGCTCACCCACCTTCTACGAGTTCGACTCGATGGAGCAGCTCCGGCTCGACAAGGAGATGCGGCAGCGCGGCGAGGAGCAGGTGGTGATCTACCACTCGCACACCGCGACCGAGGCGTACCCCTCCCGTACCGACATCTCGCTCGCCCAGGAACCCGGCGCGCACTACGTGCTGGTCTCGCTCGCGGAGGAGTTCCAGTTCCGCTCGTTCCGCATCGTGGACGGTGTCGTCACCGAAGAACCCGTACAGGTCGTGGACTCCTACGTCTGACGGTCCGGATCGTGGGACGGCCGTCTCGGCCCACCAGGGGGAATCGATACGATGACCCCATGGTTCTCTTCGACGTGAGTGACAAGGCGCCGGGCACGCTGCTCGTGGCGCGGCTGCACGTCGACCTGTGCCGCCGCACCAGCGCGGCGTGTCAGGGCGCCTGACCACCCGCGCCCGCTTCCGCACGCACCCCGCACGACCGCTGAAGCACCGCAGCCCCGCCCCGCCCCTGTCGTCGTACGCACGCACTCACTGGAGCGCAGTCATGGCCATCGAGGTCCGCATCCCGACCATCCTCCGCACCTACACCGACGGCCAGAAGGCCGTCGAAGGCGCCGGGACCACCCTGGACGAGCTGTTCGCGGACCTCGACACCCGGCACGCGGGCCTGCGCGACCGCGTCGTGGACGGCGGCGAACTGCGCCGCTTCGTGAACGTCTACCTCAACGACGAGGACGTCCGCTTCCTCGACGGCATCTCCACCAAGGTCGCCGACGGCGACAGCGTGACGATCCTCCCGGCAGTGGCCGGCGGCGCGCGCTGATGCGTTACGACAGTTCGCTGGCGGCGGTCGGCAACACCCCGCTGGTCCGCCTGCCGCGCCTGTCGCCGTCCGACGAGGTGAGCGTCTGGGCGAAGCTGGAGGACCGCAATCCGACCGGCTCGGTCAAGGACCGCCCGGCCCTGCACATGATCGAGCAGGCCGAGGCGGACGGCCGCCTCACGCCCGGCTGCACCATCCTGGAGCCCACCTCAGGCAACACCGGCATCTCGCTGGCCATGGCCGCCCGCCTCAAGGGCTACCGGATCGTCTGCGTCATGCCGGAGAACACCTCCTCCGAGCGGCGCGAACTGCTCGCCATGTGGGGCGCGGAGATCATCTCCTCACCGGCCGCGGGCGGCTCCAACACCGCGGTCCGGGTCGCCAAGGAACTGGCCGCCGAGCACCCCGACTGGGTGATGCTCTACCAGTACGGCAACCCCGCCAACCCGGCCGCGCACTACGCCACCACCGGCCCGGAGATCCTCGCCGACCTCCCCACCATCACCCACTTCGTCGCCGGTCTCGGCACCACCGGCACCCTCATGGGCGTCGGCCGCTTCCTGCGCGAGAAGGTGCCGGGAGTCTCCGTCGTCGCCGCCGAGCCGCGCTACGACGACGTCGTCTACGGCCTGCGCAACCTCGACGAGGGCTTCGTGCCCGAGCTGTACGACGAGTCCGTGCTCACCACCCGCTTCTCCGTCGGCTCCGAGGACGCGGTCCGCCGCACCCGCGAACTCCTGTCGCAGGAAGGCATCTTCGCCGGGGTCTCCACCGGCGCGGCGCTGCACGCCGCCCTCGGCGTGGCCGCCAAGGCGCACCGCGCCGCCCAGCGCGCCGACATCGTCTTCATCGTCGCCGACGGCGGCTGGAAGTACCTCTCGACCGGCATCTACACCGCCGAGTCCACCGAGGCCGCCGTCGCGGCCCTGCACGGCCAGCTCTGGGCCTGACCGCTCGTCGGCCGGCCCGTCCGGCGTTCCAGGACTCCCCCCGGTGCGCGGGGGCCCGCGTTGGTGTTCGGCAACCGGCCCCGCGGCCCCCCGTACTGGTGATTCCGCCCACAACGAGGTGCGGGAGAGGCGCGTGAGGACCCCCCGCGCCTTACCCTCTCAAGACATGGCGGACCGTCCCGCCAATCCCCCCACTCCAGCCGGAATGGGGTGATCTGTGGCGCGCCCACGGAGGTGTTTCCAGGAATGAAGCTCACCGTCGTCGGCTGCTCGGGGTCGTTCCCGTCCGCGGAATCGGCTTGTTCGAGCTACCTCGTCGAGGCCGACGGCTTCCGGCTGCTGATCGACATGGGCAACGGCGCCCTCGGCGAACTGCAGCGTCACTGCGGCCTGTACGACCTGGACGCCGTACTGCTCAGCCATCTGCACGCCGACCACTGCATCGACATGTGCGGCTACTTCGTGGCCCGCTACTACCGGCACGACGGCGGCCCCGCCGCCCCGATCCCGGTCTACGGCCCCGAGGGCACCGAGCGCCGTCTGAGCATCGCCTACGGCGACGTGCCGGACGAGAAGTGCATGAGCGAGGTCTTCGACTTCCGCACCCTGGAGCCCGGCGCCTTCCGCCTGGGCCCGTTCGGCATCACCACGGACCTGGTCAGCCACCCGGTCGAGGCGTACGGGTTCCGTATCGAGTACGAGGGCAGCACGCTGGCGTACTCCGGCGACACCGGCCCCTGCGCCGCCCTGGACGGGCTCGCGGACGGCGCCGACCTCTTCTTGTGCGAGGCGTCCTTCACGCACGGCAAGGAGGACATCCCCGAGCTGCACCTCAACGGCCGCGAGGCCGGGGAGGCCGCCGCGCGCGCCCGCGCCGGACGCCTGGTCCTCACCCACATCCCGCCGTGGACCAACCCCTCGGTCAACCTGCGTGACGCCAAGTCCGCCTTCGAAGGTCCGGTCGAACTCGCCGTCTCCGGCGCGGTCTACGAACTCTGACCGGAACGCGGACGGCGGGCCCGTAACCGTATCCGGTCCCGGACCCGCCGCGGGTGGCTGAACTGTCAGCGCCCGTACGTCACTTGGTGATGTCCTCGATCTCCTCCTCGGGCTCGCGGCCCGGGGTGGGGATGTTGAACTTGACGATCGCGAACCGGAAGACGAAGTAGTAGATCGCTCCGAAGACCAGGCCGATCGGGATGATCAGATACGGCTTGGTGGCGAGGTTCCAGTTCAGCGCGTAGTCGATGAAGCCCGCGGAGAAGGTGAAGCCCGCGTGCACGCCCAGCGCCCAGGTGATGGCCATCGACGCGGCGGTCAGCACGGCGTGGATCGCGTACAGCAGCGGCGCGATGAACATGAACGAGAACTCGATCGGCTCGGTGACACCGGTCACGAACGAGGTCAGGGCGAGCGAGAGCATCATGCCCATGACGGCCTTGCGGCGCTCGGGGCGCGCGGTGTGCGCCATGGCCAGCGCGGCGGCGGGCAGGCCGAACATCATGATCGGGAAGAAGCCCGCCATGAACTGGCCCGCGGTCGGGTCGTGGGCGAAGAACCGGGTCAGGTCGCCGTGCACGATCGTGCCGGAGGCGTCCTTGAAGTCGCCGATCTGGAACCAGGCGACGGAGTTCACGAACTGGTGCATGCCGACCGGGATCAGACCGCGGTTGATCAGGCCGAACAGGCCGGCGCCGACCGCGCCGAGGCCGGTCATCCACTCGCCGAAGTTGCTGATGCCCTCGCCGATCGGCTTCCAGACCAGGCCGAAGAAGACACCCATGCCGGTGCCGACGAAGGCCATGATGATCGGGACGAGGCGGCGGCCGTTGAAGAAGCCGAGCCAGTCGACCAGCTTGGTGCGGTGGAAGCGCTGCCACAGCACGGCGGCCAGCAGACCCATCAGGATGCCGCCGAGGACACCGGGGTTGTTGTACGTGGCCGCGACGTCGACGCCCTTGTTGGCGGTGGTGTTGACGACCGCGTCGGTGACCGGGAACGCCTGGAGGACCCGGCTGTAGACCAGGAAGCCGACCAGGGCGGCCAGCGCGGTGGAGCCGTCGGACTTCTTCGCGAAGCCGATGGCGACGCCTATGCAGAACAGCAGCGGCAGGTTGTCGAAGACCGCGCCGCCGGCCTCGGCGAAGACGGTCGCGACCTTGCCCCAGCCCAGACCGTCGGCGCCGAAGACGTCGGGCTGGCCGAGCCGGAGCAGGATGCCCGCGGCCGGCAGGACGGCGATCGGGAGCTGGAGGCTCCGTCCCACCTTCTGCAGACCCTGGAACAGGCCGGAGCCCCGCTTCTTCGCGGGAGCCGCCGCGCCGGTGGCCGTACTCATCAGATTCCTCCTGGTGAGGCGGGCGCATGGAAGGGGACGGCCCGCCGCCGTGGTCTATACCACTCAGTGGTGTAGACCAGTTTTAACACGTGAGGGAGGCGTAAAGGAATCCATGATTCCGGATCGTTGCGTGTGCCATGAGTCACACGCTGGGTGACATGACAAAAGCCCCCAAGTCCGGGGACTTGGGGGCTTTTACGACGCTGAATCGTTACTTTACGTTGCCCTGCTCCAGTTCGGCCTCGATCTCGTCCGGCTCCCGGCCCGGCGTGGCCAGGTTGAACTTCACGATCACGAAGCGGAAGAGCGCGTAGTAGACCACGGCGAAACACGCGCCGACGATCAGCAGCAGCCAGGGTTTGGTGGCCAGGTTCCAGTTCAGGCAGTAGTCGATCAGACCGGCCGAGAAGCTGAAGCCGTCCTTGGCGCCCAGCCCCCAGCAGACCGCCATCGAGACGCCGGTCAGCACCGCGTGGAAGGCGTACAGCAGCGGTGCGATGAACAGGAAGGAGTACTCGATCGGCTCGGTGATCCCGGTGACGAACGACGTCAGGCCGACCGAGAGCATCATGCCGCTGATCTCCTTGCGGCGGTGCGGCTTGGCGGTGTGCGCGATGGCCAGCGCGGCGGCGGGCAGCGCGAACATCATGATCGGGAAGAAGCCGGTCTGGAACTGCCCGGCCGTCGGGTCGCCTGCCAGGAAGCGCGGGATGTCGCCGTGCACGACCGTGCCGTCCGGCTTGGTGAAGTCGCCGAACTGGAACCACACGAAGGTGTTCAGGAACTGGTGCAGACCCACCGTGAGCAGCGCGCGGTTGGCGACACCGAAGATGCCCGAGCCGATCGCGCCGAGGTCCACCAGCCACTTGCTGAAGCTGGTCAGCGCGTCGCCGATCGGCGGCCAGACCCAGGTGCAGATCACCGCGAAGACGATCGCGACCCCGGCCATCATGATCGGCACCAGGCGGCGGCCGTTGAAGAAGCCGAGCCAGTCGACCAGCTTGGTGCGGTGGAAGCGCTGCCAGAAGTACGCGGTCAGCAGCCCGAGCACGATGCCGCCGAAGACACCGGGGTTCTGGTACGTGGCTGCCGCCGCCGTACCGTCCTTGGCGATGCACGCGCCCGCCGACAGTACGGTGCCGGGCCCGCAGTCCTTGGGGAACTGGTGCAGCACGCCGTTGTAGACCAGGAAACCGGCCACCGCGGCGAGCGCGGTCGAGCCGTCGGACTTCTTGGCCATGCCGATGGCCACACCCACGCAGAACAGCAGCGGCAGACCGATCGAGCCGTCCAGCAGCGCGCCGCCCGCGCCG
Organism: Streptomyces sp. NPDC088910; assembly: GCF_044749865.1. Lineage (NCBI taxonomy): Bacteria > Bacillati > Actinomycetota > Actinomycetes > Kitasatosporales > Streptomycetaceae > Streptomyces > Streptomyces sp. NPDC088910. Next base: position 991,615 of record NZ_JBIVIV010000001.1, on the reverse strand, counting down.
ACGAAGACCTTGGCCACCCGGTCCCAGCCGAGGCCGTCGGCGCCGAAGACGTCCGGCTGGCCCAGCCGGTTCAAGATGCCCGCGGCGGGCAGGACGGCGATCGGCAGCTGGAGGCTGCGGCCCATCTTCTGGAGCCCTTGGAACAGCACGCTCAACCAGGGTTTGCGGGGCGCCGCGGACGCGGTGGCCGAACTCATTCGGTGTCCTCCCTGACTGCTGCCTGCGGGCGTTCGCGTACAGTGGCCGTACATTGGTTTAGACCACTTGTACGCAGGCGGCGCCCGTCCGGCAGGGGGGCGCCGCTGAGCGCCATGGTGGTCCACCCGGGGGTCAACCGCCCGTGAAGTTGGGCCAACCGTGCGTTACCGTGACATATCGGACTCACGGTGGGTCAGGGAAACAGGAGACAAGAGATGGCCAGCAAGGCTGAGAAGATCGTCGCCGGTCTCGGCGGACTCGACAACATCGAAGAGGTCGAGGGCTGCATCACCCGGCTGCGCACCGAGGTACGGGACCCCTCCCTCGTCGACGAGGCCGCCCTCAAGGCCGCGGGCGCCCACGGCGTCGTCAAAATGGGCACCGCCATCCAGGTCGTCATCGGCACCGACGCGGACCCGATCGCGGCGGACATCGAAGACATGATGTGACGCGGCGCCCGCGCTGAACGTCCGAGGACCGCGTCACTCCCGTGGCGCGGTCCTCCCCGTTCCCGCCGACGGCCGCGGGCCGGGCCCCCGACGGGCCCCGCGGTCCCGGACCCACCCGGTCCTGCGCGGCGGCCTCACCCGGATAGGCTCACGCGCATGTCACGATTCGACGGCCGCACCCCTGACCAGCTCCGCCCCGTCACCATCGAGCGCGCGTGGAGCAAGCACGCCGAGGGCTCCGTCCTCGTCTCCTTCGGCGACACCCGCGTGCTCTGCACCGCCAGCGCCACCCAAGGCGTACCCCGCTGGCGCAAAGGCAGCGGCGAGGGCTGGGTCACCGCCGAATACTCCATGCTCCCGCGCGCCACCAACACCCGCGGCGACCGCGAATCCGTCCGCGGCAAGATCGGCGGCCGCACCCACGAGATCTCCCGCCTGATCGGCCGCTCGCTGCGCGCCGTCATCGACTACAAAGCCCTCGGCGAGAACACCGTCGTCCTCGACTGCGACGTCCTCCAGGCCGACGGCGGCACCCGCACCGCCGCCATCACCGGCGCCTACGTCGCCCTCGCCGACGCCGTCACCTGGATGCAGACCAACCGCCTCATCCGCGCCAAGGCCCAGCCCCTCACCGGCACCGTCGCCGCCGTCAGCGTCGGCATCGTCGACGGCGTCCCCCTCCTCGACCTCGCCTACGAAGAAGACGTCAAGGCCGAAACCGACATGAACGTCGTCTGCACCGGCGACGGCCGCTTCGTCGAGGTCCAGGGCACCGCCGAAGGCCAGCCCTTCGACCGCGCCGAACTCGACGCCCTCCTCGCCCTCGCCGTCAACGGCTGCGCCGACCTCACCGCCGCCCAGCAAGCCGCCCTGGCGGCCACCGCCTGAACCCCGCTCGACGCCACCCTCCCGGCGGCTGCCGCGTGTTGACAGCCACGCGCGCCGCACCCGTCGGGAGGCGCGGCCACGGGGGAGGGGGCGCGTGAACCGTCGTCACACGACCGCCTCAACGGCCACGGCATCCGGCCGGAGATAATTCCCCCATGACGCGCCGCCTCGTACTCGCCACTCGCAACGCACACAAGGTCACCGAACTCCACGCGATCCTCGCCGACAGCGGCCTGGACGTGGACCTCGTCGGGGCCGATGCCTACCCCGAGATCCCCGACGTCAGGGAAACCGGCGTCACCTTCGCCGAGAACGCCCTGCTCAAGGCGAGGGCGCTGGCGGCCGGTACCGGGCTGCCGGCCGTCGCCGACGACTCAGGGCTCTGCGTCGACGTACTCGGCGGCGCCCCCGGCATCTTCTCCGCCCGCTGGGCGGGCAAGCACGGCGACGACGCGGCCAACCTCGACCTGCTCCTCGCCCAGCTCGGCGACATCGACACCCCCCACCGCGCCGCCCACTTCACCTGCGCCGCCGCCCTCGCCCTCCCCGACGGCACCACCCGCGTCGTCGAAGGCCGCCTCCGCGGCACCCTGCGCACCGCCCCCGCCGGCACCAACGGCTTCGGCTACGACCCCATCCTCCAGCCCGACGGCTCCACCCTCACCTGCGCCGAACTCACCCCCGCGGAGAAGAACGCCATCAGCCACCGCGGCCAAGCCTTCCGCGCCCTGACCCCCCTGGTGGCGGAGCTCCTGGCCTGACCCCGCGCATGACAATGGCCTGCGATTCGACCTTTGAATCGCAGGCCATACATGGTGCGGCCGGTGGGATTCGAACCCACACGGGATTTCTCCCACTGGGATCTAAACCCAGCTCGGCTGCCTGTTACGACACGGCCGCGTGCAACCTCACCATGATATCGACCCGGTGTCGTCCGCGGTACGTGGTCGCGCCCGCCCCCGCGTACGTGGATACGTGGTCACGTCAGACGGCGAGGTCCTTGAGGAGCTTGGCGACGTGGCCGGTGGCCTTGACGTTGTAGAAGGCGTGGGCGACTTTGCCGGATTCGTCGACGACGACGGTGGAGCGGATGACGCCGGTGACGGTCTTGCCGTAGAGCTTCTTCTCGCCGAAGGCGCCGTAGGAGGTGAGCACGGCCTTGTCGGGGTCCGCCACCAGGGTGACCTTGAGGGATTCCTTCTCGCGGAATTTGGCGAGCTTTTCCGGCTTGTCGGGGGAGACGCCGATGACGTCGTACCCGGCGGAGGCGAGGACGTCGAGATTGTCGGTGAAGTCGCACGCCTGCTTGGTGCAGCCGGGGGTGAGGGCGGCCGGGTAGAAGTAGACGATGACCTTGCGGCCGCGGTGGTCGGCGAGGGAGACGGGCTTGCCGTCGGCGTCCGGAAGGGTGAAGTCGGGGGCGGTGTCGCCGGGGGCCAGGCGCTCGGACATGAGGGAAACTCCTTGTGCAATGGGGCGCATTCGGGGGTGCCGACGGGGCGCGGGCCGCGTCGTACTGACAGACTGTCCGAACGCTACCGAATCAGGCGATGGAGGAACCGCGGTGTCGGAAGGGTCGGAAGTCAGGACGGCCGCCCAGATCGAGGCGGAGATCACCCGCAGGCGGCAGGATCTGGCGTCGACGCTGGACGAGATCGCGGTACGGGTGCACCCGGTGACGATTGTCCGGGACACCAAGGCCAAGGCCGTTTCCGCGGTGGACCGCAGTGTCGGGCAGGCGTTCGTGGCGGCGAACCGCGCGGTCGGCAGGACGCGTGCGCACTTCGTCGACGAGAAGGGCGCGCCCCGCCCCGAGCGGGTCATTCCGGCGGCGGTCGCCGGGGTGGCGCTGGTCGCCGCGGTGGCCGGTCTCACGGTGTGGCGGCGCCGCCGGTAACGTCGTGGCCGTGAGTTCGAAGAGTTCGAAGAGCGAGCAGCACGACAAGCTGCCCATCCGCATGCTGCACGACCGCGTTCTGGTGCGCCAGGACAGCGGTGAGGGTGAACGCCGCAGTGGCGGCGGGATTCTGATTCCGGCGACCGCGGCCGTCGGCAAGCGCCTGGCGTGGGCCGAGGTCGTGGCCGTCGGGCAGAATGTGCGGACCGTCGAGGTCGGCGACCGGGTGCTGTACGACCCGGAGGACCGGGCCGAGGTCGAGGTGCGCGGTGTCGCGTACGTCCTGATGCGGGAGCGCGATCTGCACGCGGTCGCCGCCGAGCGGCTCCAGGGCTCGGAGGATTCCACCGGGCTGTATCTCTGAGACCGGTGGATGACGGACGCTCTGAGGCCGGTGGATGACGGAATCCCTGAGACCGGTGGATGACCGGAATCCCTGAGGCCGGTGGTTCCCCGGAGCCGGGCCGCTGAGGCCCCTGCCCGCGGCCCGGCCCCGCACATGCCGGGCGCCCGCGCCCGGCCTCCTCACCCGCCCGGTGAACTGTTCCCGTCCGGCCCCGCCGTACCGCTCCCGTCACCGCCCCCGCCGCCACCGCCCCCGCCGCCCGGACTCGTCCCGCCCGTCACCCCGCCGATCGGGTTGAACGTGTCGGACGGGGTCGGCTCGGTGGTCGGGGGCTGCGTCGTGGGCGGTTCCGTGGTCGGCGGCTGCGTGGTGGGCGGCACGGTGGTCGTCGGGGGAGGGGTGGTCGGCGGCTCGGACGTGGGCGGCGTCGACGTCGGCGTGTCGGTCGGGCTCGCGGTGGTCGCCGGCGGCTGCGTGGGCAGGCCGCTCTGCACGTCCAGCGAGAAGTTCTGCTTGGGCACGCCCTTGAGCGCCGCCGCCGTGTAGTCGGCCCACACCGAGCCGGGCGGCCCGCCGCCGTTGATCCGCGGCAGATTCATCGCGCCGTACAGCTTCTCCTGTTTGCCGTTGTCCGGGTTCATGCCCAACACGGCGACCACGGTGGCGAGTTTGGGCGTGTAGCCGGCGAACCAGGCGGCGATGTCGTCGTCCGCCGTACCGGTCTTGGCGGCCGACGGCCAGCCGGAGTCCTGGGCGACGGTCGCGGTCGCGCCGGGGCTGTCGACGACGCTGCGCAGGATGGACGTCGTGGTGTCGGCGGCCTGGCGGGGCACGGACTGGACGGCGTCGCGCTTGGGCAGGCTCACGTCGTTGCCGTCCTTGGTGATCTTCAGGACGAGCGAGTACGGGATCTCCTTGCCGTGGTTGGCGAGCGTGGCGTACATCTGCGCCATGTCCAGCGGGCTGGCCCCGAAGGCGCCGAGCGCCATCGCGGGTGTCTCGGGGATCTTGACGTCGTCCGGCATGCCCAGGTCGTGCGCGGTGTCGATCACCTTGCGGGTGCCGACGTCCTGCGCCATCTGCGCGAAGACGGCGTTGACGGACTTGTCCATGGCGCGGGTGACGGTGATGTCGGGGTAGGACCCCTGGTCCTCGTTCTCCGGCTTGTAGCCGGTGGGCCCGTCCGGGCCGATCACCTCGCGCTTGTTGGTGCCGTCGTAGACCGTCTTGGGGGTGATCGGCTCCTTGTCCTGCGTCGAGGACTCGTGCTGGACGGCGGAGGCGAAGATCACCGGCTTGAAGGTCGAGCCGGGCGGATACGTGGCGTTGGTGGCGCTGCTGACGTACTGCTTGGTGTAGTCGATGCCGCCGTAGAGGGCGACGACGTTGCCGGTGGCCGGGTCGATGGACGCGCCGCCCGCGCGGACGTACTTGTCGACGGTCCTGTGGCCGAGCCGGTCGTAGATGTTCCTCTGGGCGGCGGCGACGAAGGCGTCTTCCTTGGGCTTCTGGATCGTGGTGACGATGCGGTAGCCGCCCAGGCGCAGGGTGTCGGCGTCGACGATGTGGTTGTCGGAGAGATAGCGGTTGACGGCTTCGATGATGTAGCCGCGCTGGCCCGCCTTGCTGGCGACGGGCTTGGGCTTGTCGATGCCGGGGAAGACCGTCGCGTTGCGCTCGGACTGGCTGAGCCAGCCCTCCTTGACCATGCCGTCCAGTACGTAGTTCCAACGGCCTTTCGCCGCCGGGGCGTTCTCCGGGTGGGCGACCAGATCGTATTCACTGGGCGCGTTCAACAGCGTTGCCAGATAGGCGCCTTGAGCGGTCGTCAATTCGCTGGCGTTGACGCCGAAGTACGCCTGGGAGGCGGCCTGGATGCCGTACGCGTTGCGCCCGTAGTAGCTGGTGTTGAGATAGCCCTCGAGGATCTGGTCCTTGGTCTCGTTGCGGTCCAGCTTGATGGCGATGAAGAATTCCTTGACCTTGCGGACCGCGGTCTGCGACTGGTTCAGGTAGTAGTTCTTCACGTACTGCTGGGTGATGGTGGAGCCGGATTGCCTGCCCTTGCCGGTGGCGGTGTTCCAGGCGGCGCGGAGCATGGCCTTGGGGCTGACGGCGGACTCGTGGTAGAAATTCCGGTCCTCCGCGGAGAGCACGGCGTGCTGCGCGGTCTTGGCGACGCCGCTGAGGGTGACGTTCTCACGGTTGATCGCGCCGTCGCGGGCGATCTCCGTCGTGCCGTCCGCGTACACGTACACATTGCTCTGCGCGGTGGCGGCGGCGTTCGGGTCGGGGATGGAGACCAGCGCGTAGCCGAGGAAGAAGCCGCCGATGAGGACGATCAGGACGGCGAGTACGCCGCCGGTGACCATGCGCCAGGTCGGCAGCAGCCGGCGCAGGCCGGTACGGCGCGGCCGTCCCCTGCGGTCGGTGAGCGTCGGGCGCGGTCCCCAGCCCTGCCCGCCGGTCATGCCCGCTCGCCCGTCGTCGGTTTCGGCTCGTGGCTCATATCTGTTGGGACTCCTCCGCCGCTGCCGGGGTTGGTCCGCGGCGGAACATGATGGACCAATCGTTACGTACGCTTACGTAGGCCGCCGCCAAACACTGTCGCACCATTAGCCCGCCGGGGTTCAACGCCGCGCATCCGTGACAGGGCTGTGACAGGCCGGACGGCGCACGCGTGTCACCCGTTGGGGTGGGTCGCCGGGGTGCGGAACGCCGCGGAGAAAACCGGTGGTGGGTGGGGTTCGCCGCGTACTAGGCTCGCCGACTTGCGTCTTTTTCGGGGGTGAGTGAGTGATGGGCGGCTTCTACGGGGCCGTGGTGGTGCGCGGTTTCCGGCGTTACGCCACCTACCGGACGGCGACCGCGGCGGGTGTCTTCACCAATACGGTCTTCGGTTTCATTGTCGCCTACAGCTATGTGGCGCTGTGGGGTCAGCGCCCGCACCTCGGCGGTTACACCGAGGCGCAGGCGCTGACGTATGTCTGGATCGGGCAGGCGCTGCTCCAGACGATGGCGTTGATGGGCGGCGGCTTCGAGGACGAGCTGATGGAGCGGATCAGGTCGGGTGACATCGCGGTGGACCTGTACCGCCCGGCCGACCTCCAGGGGTGGTGGCTGGCGGCGGATCTGGGCCGGGCCTCTTTCCAGCTGATGGGGCGCGGCGTGATCCCGATGGTGTGCGGGGCGCTGGCGTTCGATCTGGCGCTGCCGACGCGGCCGGTGACCTGGCTGCTGTTCCTGGTGTCGGTGGCACTGGGGGTGGTGGTGAGTTTCGCGGTGCGGTTCCTGGTGGCGCTGAGCGCTTTCTGGCTGCTGGACGGGGCGGGCGTCAGCCAGGTCGCCTTCCTGGCCGGGCTGTTCTTCTCCGGGATGCTGCTGCCGCTGACCGTCTTCCCGGGCTGGCTCGGCACGTTCGCGCGGTCGATGCCGTGGGCGGCGATGCTCCAGGTGCCCGCCGATGTGCTGCTGGAGCGGCACCGGGGGACGGACGCGCTGCTCGCGCTGGCCTTCCAGGCGGGCTGGGCGGCGGCGCTGCTGCTGACCGGCCGCGCGTTGCAGGCCGTCGCGGCGCGCAGAGTGGTGGTGCAGGGTGGCTGAGGAATCCACGGTCCGCGACGGCGCCGGGCGCGCCGAGGACGGCCGGAGCTTCGGGAACTCCCGGGGCTTCGACGGCTCGCGGGGCGTCGGGGGCTTCGGCTCCGTCGAATCGGTCGGGGCCGTCGACCCGTACGACACCGCAGGCGGCGCGTGGTTCACCGTCCGTGAGACGTGGCGGACCTACCGGCTGATCGTCGGCATGTGGGTGCGGTCCACGATGGCGTACCGGACGTCCTTCGTCCTCACCGCGTTCGGCAACTTCGCCGCCACCGGCCTGGACTTCGTGACGATCCTGCTGATGTTCTCGCACATCACCGTGCTCGGCGGCTTCACCCTCGCCGAGGTGGCGTTCCTGTACGGCACCACGAGCACGTCCTTCGGCGTCGCCGATCTGGTGCTGGGCTCCATGGACCGGCTCGGCCGCCGGATCAGGGACGGCACGCTCGACACGCTGCTGCTGCGCCCGGTGCCGGTGCTCGCGCAGGTCGCCGCCGACCGGTTCGCGCTGCGCAGGCTGGGCCGGATCACCCAGGGTCTGATCGTGCTCGGCTGGGCGGTCGCGCACGCGGACATCGACTGGTCGCCGGTCACCGTCCTGCTGCTGCCCGTGACGGTGCTGTCGGGCGCGGTCATCTTCTGCGCGGTGTACGTGGCGGGCGGCGCCTTCCAGTTCTGGGCGGGCGACGCCTCCGAGGTGCAGAATTCGGTGACCTACGGCGGCAACACGATGCTCCAGTACCCGCCGGGCATCTTCGCCCGCGACCTCGTGCGCGGCGTCACCTTCGTGGTGCCGCTCGCCTTCGTCAACTGGCTGCCCGCCCTGCGCATCCTCGGCGAACCCGACCCGCTCGGCCTGCCCGGCTGGGTCGACTTCGCCTCCCCCCTGGTCGCCGCGCTCTGCTGCGGCCTGGCCGGGCTCGCCTGGCGCGCGGCCCTTCGTACGTACCGCAGCACAGGGAGTTGAGACGGCCGTGATCGAGCAACGCACAGGAGCAACCGGAGGAACGGGAGCCGCGGGAGCGGGAGCCACCGGAGCAGGCGCCACAGGTGCCGGGGGCGGGCCGGGACCCGGCACAGACACCGTGATCGCGCTGGACGGCGTCGAGAAGGTCTTCGACGTACGCCGCAAAGCGGGCGCGCTGCGCAGGGTGCGCAGCCAGGTGCGGGCGGTGGACGGGATCTCCTTCACCGTGCCGCGCGGCGAGATCGTCGGCTACATCGGGCCCAACGGCGCGGGGAAGTCCACGACGATCAAGATGCTCACCGGCATCCTCAACCCCAGCGGCGGCCGGATCAGGATCTGCGGCCTGGACCCGACGCGCGACCGTACCCGGCTGGCCCGCAGGATCGGTGTCGTCTTCGGCCAGCGCACCACGCTCTGGTGGGACCTGCCGCTGCGCGACTCGTACCAACTGGTCCGCCGCATGTACCGGATCGACGACGCCCGTTACACCCGCAATCTCGCGGCCTGCGTCGAACTCCTCGACCTGGGGCCGCTGTTGGACGTGCCCGTGCGCCAACTCTCGCTGGGGCAGCGGATGCGCAGCGACATCGCGGCGGCGCTGCTGCACGATCCCGAGGTGCTGTACCTGGACGAGCCGACGATCGGGCTCGATGTGATCAGCAAGTCCAAGGTGCGCGACTTCCTGCGCACGGTGAACGCCGAACGCGGCACGACGGTGCTGCTCACCACGCACGACCTCACCGACATCGAGCAGTTGTGCCGCCGGGTGATGGTGATCGACCACGGCCGCCTGATGTACGACGGGGACCTCGGCGGGCTGCACGCGGTCGGGGAGAGCGAGCGGACCCTGGTGGCGGACTTCGCCCGCGAGCTGCCCCCGGTCCAGGTCGAGGGCGCCCGCTGCGTCAAGGTCGAGGGCCCCCGCCAGTGGCTGGCCTTCCCCGCGCAGGCCAGCGCCGCCCCGCTGGTCGCCGCGGTCGCCGCCGACTACCCGCTGGTGGACCTGTCGGTCCGCGAACCGGCCATCGAGGACGTCATCGCCCGGATGTACGGCGCGGACCGCACCTGAACGGACCGCACCTGAACGGACCGCACCTGAAGCGGTCCGCACCTGACGGGCGCACCTGAACGGACCGCCCCCGACCGGGCGCACCTGACGGACCGCCCCGACAGACCGCCCCCGACCGGCCGGGGCGCGGACGACCGCGAGGCCGTACGCGCCCCGGCCGGCGATACGGCTACGGCCGTGCCGGGACGTGGTCGTGCGGATACTCCTCGGCGCGGTGCTGGAAGGCCAGCACCTTGGGGTTCTGCACGGTCCCGCCGCGGATCTCGATCGCCCGCCGCAGGGTGTCGTCCGCGTCCCAGCCCGCCGGGCCCTCCAGGACGCGCCGCAGATACGGCAGCAGCGCCTCGCTGATCTCCCACGTGGCCGAGTTCCACAGGTACGACGGGCTGTGGTCGACGCCGTAGTACTGGACGTGGTCGCCGACGGTGAACATCGGGTCGGTGAAGGTGGTGGGCCTGGCCCACGCGAAGCCCATGCCCTCGTCGCAGGACACGTCGATGATCAGCGTGCCGGGCGCGAGGCTGGGCAGGTCGTCCTCTATCAGGAACATCAGCGGCGCGTCGGTGTCCTGGAGCACGCAGTTGACGATGATGTCGTGCCCGGCGAGGAATCCGGCCAGCGGCTGCGGGCCGTCCTCGGTCAGGACGACGCTGCGCCGCGGGTCGAGGGTGTCGTCGGCCTCGTCGTGGTCGAAGTGCACGATCCGCGCGGAGTGGATGGGCGAGCTGACGGCCGTCACACCGCGGGCGGTGAGCACGTCCACATCGTGCACGCCCAGCGCGCTGAGCGCGGTGACCGCGCCGCGGGCGGTCGCGCCGAAGCCGATCACGACCGCGCGCTGCCGCCGCCCGTAGTCACCGGTGACCCCGGTGAGCTGCATGGCGTGCAGCACCGAGGAGTATCCGGCCAGCTCGTTGTTCTTGTGGAAGACGTGCAGGTTGAACGAGCCGTTGCGGTGCCAGTGGTTCATCGCCTCGAAGGCGATCAGGGTCAGCCGCCGGTCGATCGCGGCCTGGGTGACCTTCTCGTCCTGCACGCAGTGCGGCCAGCCCCACAGGACCTGGCCCTCGCGCAGTTCCGCCAGGTCCTCGTGGAGCGGCTTGGCCAGCAGGACGACATCGCACTCGGCGATCAGTTCCTCGCGCCGCCGGAAACCGGCGACGAGCGGCGCGAGCTGTTCGTCCGGCACACCGAAGTGCTCGCCGTAACCGGTCTGGAGATAGATGCTGCCGAGCAGGTCGGCGTCGATGCGTTCGAAGTGGGCCGGATGGATGGGCAGACGGTGCTCGTTCTCCTTGCGCGTCTGCGCCATGATTCCGAGCGTGAGGTGCGGCTGCTGCGGGTTCTGCCTGTGCTGCTTGAGCTGCTGCAAAATGCCCCTTTGGTTACTCCCTGTGTAGCACACGGGGAGTGGGCGCGACGCCCCCCGCGTCAGGGGCGGCACGGGGGACGCGGGGGACGGGGACAGCCGCTGTGGGCGGCGCGCGTGCGCGGGGCCGCCCGCCGCCGGATCAGCGCAGCGACGTCAGGGCCGCGCGGACGCGGTCGACGGCCGCGAGCCGGGTGGAGGCGTGCGCGGACAGCCGTACCGAGTCCGTACGGACCGACGGCGTGACCCCGTGCGCGTGCAGGGCCTTCGCCACGTGCCGCGGGTCGGTGCCGGGCAGCCGGAAGGAGACGATCCCGGCCCGCTCGGCGGGGTCGGTGGGGGACAGGACGTCGCCGCCGCAGGACCGGACGGCGTCGATGAACTGGCCGACCCGCGCGCGGATGTGCGCCTCGACGGCCGGTACGCCGACGCCCTCCACCAGCTCCAGCGCCGTGGCCAGCGCGGCGGCCGTGACCGGGCTCAGATTGGTGGTGCTCCAGCGCTGGGCGCCGGGCGCGGGCGGGTGCTCGACGTCGTCGAAGACGCCCGCGTCCTCGACGCCGGTCCAGCCGCCGAGCGTCGGCTCCAGACGGTCGAGCGCGAGGTCGGAGAGGATTCCGAAGCCGGTCGCCCAGCTCGCCCGCAGCCACTTCTGGCCGCCCGCGACCACCACGTCCGCCGCCGCCCACGGCAGATCCGCCACCCCGAAGCCCTGGATGGCGTCCACCACCAGCAGCCGGTCCGGGCCGATCACCTCGCGCAGCGCCGCCAGATCCGCCCGGTAGCCGGTCCGGAAGTCCACGGCGCTGACCGACACGGCCACGACGTCGTCGGTCAGCGCCGCCCGTACGGCGTCCGCGGTGATCCGCCCCCGCGCGTCCGGCTCCAGCACGCGCGGTACGGCGCGGCCCAGCTCCGCGCTGCGCCGCCACGGGTAGTGGTTGGCGGGGAACTCGCCCGCGGGCACCAGCACCGTGCCCGCCGGGAGGCCGAAGGCCGCGTGGAACAGGCCGGTCGAGGTGTTCGGCAGCAGCACCGTGTGCGCCGCGTCGGTGCCCGCCAGCCGGGCGGCGGCCTCCCGCGCCCTGGGCTCGGCGCGCATCAGGTCGTTCACCGTGTCCTGGTCGGCGTGGGCCGACCTCTCCAGCGCCTCGGCCGTCGCGGCCAGCACGTCCCGCGAGGGCGGACCGTAACGGGCGAAGTCGAGATAGCCCTCCGGCTCCTCGAAGTGCTCGGCGTAACCGGGCAGCCCTCCGGTGGCGTGCGGCGCTGTCATCGCGGTGTGCTCCCTGTCGCTGTCTGTCGCTCGTACGTGGCGGTGCCGTGCGGGGGTATGCGTGCGTCGTGGGCCGTTCCCGGTGCCGGGAGGCACCGGGAACCCGCCGTTCGTTCCCCCATTGTCGGCGCGGGGGGAAAGCGCCGGCACGACGGGTACGGGCGCGCGGACGAGGAGGCGCACGGGAGCGGGAAGCGGGAGCGGGTAGGGGGCAGGCGTACGTGGGCGCGTACGGGCTGGCGTACCGGAGCGCGTACGGGCTGGCGTACGTGTGCGCGTACGACAAGGATCACCGGGCCGTGACGGCCGCGGGCGGCGACAATACCCGGGTGGACACGCGGGCGGAGCGGGAGCGGATGGAAACGGCGAGCACGAGCGGCGGGACCGGTACGGGCGGGGCGGCGGGTGCGGGCAGTGCGGCCCCGGCGGCCCATGGCCCCGCGGCCAACGGCGCACGGCCGGAATCAGGCGGACGGATCGCGCTCGGGCCCGAGGCCGGGGACGCTGCGCCGACGGCCGACGGCTCGGGCCCCGGCGGCGCGTCCCGGAACGGCGCAGGCGGCGGGGGCCACGGCGGCTCCGGGGGCTCCGGCGGCTCGGGCTCCGGCTCCGGGCCCGGTTCCGCCCCGCGCGGGCGGCCCTCACCGCGCGGCGGACTGGCCGACGCGCCCGGCGGCGCCGCGGCCGAGGAGGAGCGCCGCAGGGGCCTGCGCCGGATGAAGCTGATCGCGACCGGCTTCCTGCTGGTCGCGACCGTCGTCTACGCGCTCGCGAAGTGGGCGGACTCGCGGGGCGCGGGCGGCTGGGCCGGTTACGTGGCCGCCGCCGCGGAGGCGGGCATGGTCGGCGCGCTCGCCGACTGGTTCGCGGTCACCGCGCTCTTCCGCCGCCCGCTGGGCCTGCCCATCCCGCACACCGCGATCATCCCGACCAAGAAGGACGCCCTCGGCGCCAGCCTCGGCGACTTCGTCGGCGAGAACTTCCTGTCGGCCGAGGTCGTCCGCACCCGGCTGCGGGCGGTCGGCATCGGCACCCGGCTCGGCGGCTGGCTGTCGGAGCCCGCCAACGCCGACAAGGTCACCGAGCAGGCCGCCGCCGCGCTGCGCGGCATGTTCACGGTGCTGCGCGACTCCGACGTGCAGGCCGTGGTCAGCGAGGCGATCACCCGGCGCGCGGAGGCCCAGGAGGTCGCGCCGGGGCTCGGCAAGATGCTGGAGCGGATCGTCGCCGACGGCGGCCACCGCCGCATGGTCGACCTGGTCTGCGTCCGCGCCCACGACTGGCTGGTCGAGCACGGCGACTCCGTCATGGACGCGGTGCAGGGCGGCGCCCCCGGCTGGACCCCGCGCTTCGTGGACCGCAAGGTCGGCGAGCGGGTCTACAAGGAGCTGCTGCGCTTCGTCACCGAGATGCGCGATTCCCCCGGCCACCCGGCGCGCGGCGCCGTCGACCGCTTCCTCGGCGACTTCGCCGTCGAGCTCCAGTCCGACCCGGACACCCGCGCCCGCGTCGAGCGGCTGAAGAGGGACCTGCTGGCGCGCGGCGAGGTGCAGGACCTCATCGCGTCCGTGTGGGGCGCGGTGCGCACGATGATGGTCGCCGCCGCCGAGGACGAGCGCAGCGAGCTGCGGATGCGCGCCCGCGCCTCCCTGCTGTCGCTCGGCCGCAAGCTGGCCACCGACCCGCGGCTCCAGGAGAAGGTCGACGTCTGGCTGGAGGACGCCGCCACGTATCTCGTGACCACCTACCGCGACGAGATCACCTCGCTGATCTCCGAGACCGTCGCGGGCTGGGACGCCGACCAGACGTCCCGCAAGATCGAGAACCACGTCGGCCGCGACCTCCAGTTCATCCGGATCAACGGCACCGTCGTCGGCGCCCTCGCGGGCCTGGCCATCTTCGCCATCTCCCGCCTCGCGGGGGGCTGACGGGCGGCGCCGTACCGCCGTATCGTTGCCGATGTGACGGTTCGTCAGATACGGCACGGCCGGCGGGGTGCGACGTCCAGGCGGGGGTCGGGCCCGCCCCGGCGGCGGCGCGTCGTCGCCTACGGGCGCGGCTACGGCCGCCGCTACGGGCAGGCGTACGGCCCCGGTTACGGCCGCGGGCCCCGTCCGCGGCGCTCGCTGACCGGGCGGCTGCTGTGGGCGGCGGCCGAACTGGCCATGACCGCGGGGGTGCTCGTACTCCTGCTCGTCGTCCACCAGCTGTGGTGGACCAATGTGCAGGCGCACGCGGCGGCCCGGCGCGAAGTCGCCGCGCTGGAACGGAGTTGGGGCACGCCGTCGCCCTCTCCCGCGGCGCCCTCGCCGGGTACCGTCGCGCCGAGTGACGATCCGGCCGTCACGCCGAGCGGCCCGGCCCCGTCCGCCGCCGCGCCGCCGCCCTCCTCGAAGGGCGGCACCCGCGATCCGGGCTTCGCCGTCATCCACATTCCCCGGATCGGGATCACCGCGCCGATCGCCGAGGGCATCAGCAAGTCCGCGATCCTCAACCACGGTTACGTCGGCCACTACCCCGGCACCGCGGGGCCCGGCGCCACCGGCAACTTCGCCCTCGCAGGGCACCGCAACACCCACGGCGAGCCGTTCCGCTACATCAACCGGCTCCGCGTCGGCGACACCGTCGAGGTCGAGACGGCCGCCTACCGCTACACGTACGTGATCCGTGAAGTCCTTCCCCAGACGTATGCCTCCGACGGCACCGTCATCGCGCCCGTTCCCTACAGCTCCGTCCACTCCTCCGCCCGTATGCGCGGGGTCGCGCACTACATCACGCTCACCACCTGCACTCCCGAATTCACCTCCCGCTACCGCCTCGTCCTCTGGGGCACCCTCCAATCCACCGCCTCCCGCTAGGGCCTGTCCGGGGCCCGGGCCCGTGCTGTTCTCCCGCCGGGGCGGCTGTCCCACGGGGTGGGCCGGGGGTTGCGCGGGCCGGGGGCGGAGTTGGAGGATCGGACAAGACATCCGATGACCGTTCCCACCGGGTGCCGACCGATGACCGAGCCCCGGACCGGGGCAGGTCGCCCAGAGGCGACCGGAAAAAATGGGAGTACCCACGTGAAGCTGCTGCGAGTCGGCCCCGCCGGGGCGGAGCGCCCGGCCCTGCTCGACGGAGACGGTGTCCTGCGTGACCTGAGCGGTCTGGTGACCGACATCGACGGGAAGCTCCTCGCCGATTCGGCGGCGCTCACCGCGGTGGCCGAGGCCGCGGCCGACGGCTCGCTCCCGTCGCTCGACCCGTCGCTGCGGGTCGGCCCGCCGCTGTCCCGGATAGGCAAGATCGTCTGCATCGGGCTCAACTACCACGACCACGCGGCCGAGACCGGCGCCCAGGCGCCGGGCGAGCCCGTCGTGTTCATGAAGGCCCCGGACACGGTCGTCGGCCCCGACGACACGGTGCTGGTGCCGCGCGGCAGCGAAAAGACCGACTGGGAAGTGGAGTTGGCCGTCGTCATCGGCCGCGAACTGCGCTATGCCGCCTCGCACGAGGAGGCGCTGGCCGCCGTCGCGGGGTACACCATCGCGCACGACGTCTCCGAGCGCGCGTTCCAGATCGAGCGCGGCGGCCAGTGGGACAAGGGCAAGAACTGCGAGACCTTCAACCCCCTCGGCCCCTGGCTCGTCACCGCCGACGAGGTCCCCGACCCGCAGGCCCTGCGCCTCCGGCTCTGGGTCAACGGCGAGCTGAAGCAGGACGGCTCCACCGCGAGCCAGATCTTCCCCGTCGCCGAAGTCGTCCGCTACCTCAGCCACTTCATGACGCTCTACCCCGGCGACGTCATCAACACCGGCACCCCCGCCGGTGTGGCGATGGGCCAGCCCGAACCCAAGCCGTACCTCCGGCCCGGCGACGTCGTCGAGCTGAGCATCGACGGACTCGGCACGCAGCGCCAGCAGTTCACGTCCGCCTGACCCCACCGCGCGGCCGTTGACCGGCACGCGCACAGCGGGCCCGCTCCCGGGCGGGCCCGCCCCGAAGCCCGTCACGCCGTGACGGGCGGAGGCCGGGTATGCGAATGGGCAAGGAGAGTGGGTACTCCTTGCCCTTCTTAAGGTATAGCGCAAGGGGGGCCTTGCGGCAAGGGGGTGCTGGGGTCGCACAATGGGCGGCCGGAGGCCAGAGGTGCGGTGAATCTGGCGGAATGCACGGCTTTGTGGACGGGGACATCTGATGGTGGACGTGACCGTCGTCGGCAGTGGGCCGACGGGGTTGATGCTGGCGAGCGAGCTGCGGTTGCAGGGCGTGGACGTCGTGGTGCTGGACCGGGAGGCGGAGCCGACGTCGTTGGTGCGGGCGCTGGGGCTGCACGCGCGGAGCATCGAGATCATGGACCAGCGCGGGCTGCTGGAGCGGTTCCTGGCGCTGGGGACGCAGCACCGGGTCGGGGGATTCTTCGGGGGGCTCGGCAAGGAGTGGCCGCGGCGGCTGGATACGGCGCACGGATATGTGCTGGGGATCTTCCAGACGGTCACCGAACGGCTGCTGACCGAGCACGCGCGGGAGCTGGGCGTGGAGTTCAGGCGCGGCTGCGAGGTCGTGGGGCTGAGCCAGGACGACGAGGGGGTGACGGCGGAGCTGGCGGACGGGTCGCGGCTGCGGTCGCGGTACCTCGTGGGGTGCGACGGCGGCCGGAGCACGGTGCGCAAGCTGCTCGGCATCGGATTCCCGGGGGAGCCGAGCAGGGTGGAGACGCTGATCGGCGAGATGGAACTGGACGTCGACCAGGAGACGTTGGCGGCCGTGACGGCCGAGGTGCGCAAGACCGAGAAGCGCTTCGGGGCGATGCCGCTCGGTGACGGGACGTACCGGGTGGTCGTGCCCGCGAAGGGCGTCAGCGAAGACAGGGCGGTCCCGCCGACGCTGGAGGACTTCAAGGAGCGGCTGACGGCCTTCGGCGGCACCGACTTCGGCGTGCACTCACCGCGCTCGCTGTCGCGGTTCGGCGACACGACCCGCCTGGCGGACAGCTACCGCGTGGGCCGGGCGCTGCTGGCGGGGGACGCGGCGCACATCCACCCGCCGACCGGCGGCCAGGGCCTCAACCTCGGCGTGCAGGACGCGTTCAACCTCGGCTGGAAGCTGGCCGCCGCCGTCAACGGCTGGGCCCCGGAGGGGCTGTTGGACACCTACGAGACCGAGCGCCGCCCGGTGGCCGCCGCCGTACTGGACAACACCCGCGCCCAGATGGAGCTGATGTCCACGGAGCCGGGAGCCATGGCGGTGCGCCGACTGCTGTCGGAACTGGCCGAGTTCGAGAACGTCAACACGTATCTGATCGAGAAGATCACCGCGATCGCCATCCGTTACGACGTCGGCGAGGGGCACGAACTGCTCGGCCGGCGGCTGCGCGACGTGGAGTTGAAGCGCGGCCACCTCTACGGGCTGATGCGCCAGGGGCGCGGTCTGCTGCTCGACCGGACCGGCGCGCTCTCGGTCGACGGGTGGGCGGACCGGGTCGACCACGTGGTCGACGTCAGCGAGGAACTGGACGTCCCCGGAGTCCTGTTGCGCCCGGACGGCCATGTCGTGTGGGTCGGCGAGGACCAGGCGGACCTGCGCGCCCTGATGCCGAAGTGGTTCGGGGCCCCCGCCGACTGAGCGATCACGCCGACTGAGCGATCACGGCGACCATGAAGCTCACGGCGACCGTCAAGCTCACGGCGACCGACCGTCAAGCTCACGGCGATCACGGCCACCCACCCCGCTCGCCGTCAGGCGCCCGCCTCCGCCAGATAGCGGGTGAGCGCCGCCACGACCAGCGCGTGGTCCTCGACCTGCGGGAGGCCGGAGACGGCGACGACCCCGACCACGCCGACTCCCGCCACCCGCAGGGGGAACGCGCCCCCGTGCGCCGCGTACAGGTCGGGGTCGAGCCGCGAGGACTCCTCGAAGCTGCCGCCCTTGGCCCGGAACCGCTCGCCGACCAGCAGTGACGAGGCGTGGTAGCGCTCGACGACCCGCGCCTTACGGGCCAGCCAGGCGTCGTTGTCGGGGGTGGTGCCGTCCAGGGCGTGGTGGAAGAGCTGCTGACCGCCGCGCCGGATGTCGACGGTGACGGCGGCGCCGCCCTCGCGGGCCATCTCGACCAGCAGGGAGCCGAGCCGCCAGGCGTCGTCGTGGGTGAACCGGGGGAACACCAACTCCGCTTCCTGCGCCACGAGTTCGGCGACCCGCTCGCCACCGGGCGCGGTCACAGCGCCACCGTCCGGCCCTGCGCGGCCGAGAGCTTCGCGGCCTCCAGGACGTCCAGGGCGGCGGCGGCCTCCAGCGCCGTGACCGGCGGCGGGGTGCCGTCGCGCAGGGAGGCCAGGACACCGGCGTAGAAGGCGGGGTAGTCGCCGGGCACGGACGGCACCCGGCGCGAGTTGTCGTCGGTGCCGACGGTGCCCCACGAGGACTCCGGCTCCGCGCCCCACGCCGTGCCCTCGCCGGGGCGCAGGCCCTCGCGCAGCGCGGCCTCCTGCGGGTCAAGGCCGTAGGTGACGTAGCCGCCGAGGCTGCCGAGGACGCGGAAGCGCGGCCCGAGGCGGGCGGTGGTGGCGCTCATCCACAGGTGGGAGTGGACGCCGTTGGCGTGGGTGACGGCGATGAAGGTGTCGTCGTCCGCGGCGGCGCCGGGCCGCTGGACGTCGGACTCGGCGTACACCAGGGCGGCCGGGCCGAACAGCGCGAGCGCCTGGTCGACGAGGTGGCTGCCGAGGTCGTACAGCAGGCCGCCGATCTCGGCAGGGTCGCCGGACTCGCGCCAGCCGCCCTTGGGCTGCGGGCGCCACCGCTCGAACCGCGACTCGAAGCGCTGCACCTCGCCCAACTCGCCCTTGTCCAGCAGCCCTTGGAGGGTGAGGAAGTCGCTGTCCCAGCGCCGGTTCTGGAAGACGGAGAGCAGCAGGCCGCGGCGCTCGGCGAAGGCGGCCAGTTCGCGCGCCTCGGCCGCGGTGCCCGCGAGCGGCTTGTCCACCACGACCGGCAGCCCGGCGTCCAACGCGGCGGTGGCCAGCGGCACATGGGTGCGGTTGGGGGAGGCCAGGACGATCAGGTCCAGCTCGGACGCGCGCGCCCACAGCTCGTCGGCCGCCGCGGCGAAGCGTACGTCCGGGTGCTCGGCCAGCGCCTGGGCGCGGCGCTCGGGGCTGCCGGTGACGATCGTGTCGAGGACCAGGCCCTCGGTGGCGGCGATCAGCGGGGCGTGGAAGAAGGAGCCGGCCGGGCCGTAGCCGACGAGGCCGACGCGAAGGGGAGTGCCGGAGGTGCTCATGCGCTCCACTTTGGCAACAGTGTTGCCAAAGTGCAAGCGGGCGGGACAATGGCGGGGTGAACCCGTCCGCGCCCGGCGCCAACCTCCCCGCCCTCCGCAGCCACAACGCCGCGCTCGTCCTCGGCCTGCTCCGTACGGCCACGCTGTCGCCCGCCGACGCAGGCACGGACAGCGGCGATACGGACAGCCGGGGTACGAGCGGCGGCGGCACGGACAGCGGTGGTGCGGGCGGCGGCGGTACGGGCAGGGGCGGAACGGGCAGCGGCGGTACGGACGGCCGCGCGCGGGGCATCAGCCGCCTGGAGCTGGCCGAGCGGACCGGCCTCACCCCCCAGGCGGTCAGCAAGATCACCGCCCGGCTGCGGGCCGAGGGGCTGGTCGAGGAGGCCGGGCGGCGCGCCTCGACCGGCGGCAAGCCGCGCACCGAACTGCGGCTCGTCAGCGGCGCCCGGCACGCCGTCGGCGTCCACCTCGACGGGGAACGGCTCACCGCCGTCCTCACCGACCTCACCGGCCGTACCGTCGCCGAACGCGAGGCGCCGCTGGACCTCGGCCTGCCCGTGGAGTCCGCGCTCGCCGCGATCGTCCACGAAGTACGGCTCATCGCCGCCCGCGCCCCCGGCGCCGTCCTCGGCGTCGGCGTCGGCATGCGCGGCCCCCTCGACCACCGCACCGGCACCCTCCACCGCGTCACCGGCTTCCCGCACTGGCAGGGCGTCCCGCTCCGCGCCCGCCTGGCCGCCGCCCTCGGCCTCCCGGTCGCCCTCGACAAGAACACCAACGCGGCGGCCCTGTCGATCCTGGCCGAGGCCGTCCCGGCGGGAAGCGCCCCGACCGGGGCCGTTCTGGCCGGGACCGGGGAGGGCTCACCGCCCCCGGCCGCCGCCCCCGGCGAGTGGTCCGCAGCCGTCCGTCCCCGCCCCGCCGCAGGCGGCCCCCCGGCCTTCGCGTATCTGCACCTCGGGGCCGGGCTCGGCGCCGGGCTGGTGCTGGGCGGGGAGGTGTACCGGGGCGGGCGGACCGGGGCGGGGGAGTTCGGGCACCAGGCGGTGGAGCTGGGCGGGGTGCTGTGCGAGTGCGGCAACCGGGGCTGCCTGGAGGCGCTGTGCCTGGCGGCGGCCGGGCGCGGCGACACCGTGGGCGCGGCCCGGCTGCTGGGCGTCGGGGCGGCGAATCTGGTCGCGCTGCTCGACATCGACCAGGTGGTGCTGGGCGGCAGGACCGTACTGGCCGCGCCCGCCGTCTTCGCGGAGCAGGTCGCGGCCGTGCTGGCCGAACGCGGCCGGAGCGTGCCCGTGGGATTCGCCGCGGCGGGCCCCCGCGCGGTGGCCGAGGGCGCCGCCCTGCTCGTCCTGGCCCCGCTCTTCGGCAATGTCCTCACCCACGCCTGACGCGTCCCCGCCCGCCCGTGAGCAGGGCTCCGGGACCGGGCACCCCGTCCGGTCTGCGAGGATCGGGCAATGGCCGACGCAGATCCGCAGAGCCCGATCCGGGCGGGCATCCCGGAGCACGGGCGGGTGCCGAAGTACTTCGCCGTCAAGACCCGCCTCGAAGTCGTGCTCGACGAGTTGGGCGAGGGCGGACTGCTGCCCACGGAGCGGGAGTTGGCGGCCCGCTTCGAGGTGGCGCGGGAGACCGTACGGCAGGCGCTGCGCGAACTGCTGATCCAGGGCCGGGTGCGCCGCAGGGGCCGCGGCACCGTCGTGGCCGGGCCCAAGCTGGAACAGCCGCTGTCCACCGACAGCTACACCGAGGGCGTACGGCGGCAGGGCCGCGTCCCCGGCCGTAATCTGATCGCGCTGGAGCGGCTGCCCGCCGACCCCGGTCTCGCCGCAGAACTGCGGCTCGCGCCCGGCGACCCGGTGTGGCACATGGAGCGCGTGCTGCTCGCCGACGAGGAGCGGGTCGGCCTGGAGAGCACGTATCTCGCGGTGGCCCGACTGCCGCACCTGGAAAGGGACTTCGCGCCCGACACCTCCTTCTACGCCTTTCTGCGCGAGCGGATCGGCGTCGAGCCGGTCTCGGTGGACGAGCGGATCGAGACGGTGCTGGCCACACCGCGCGAGGCGCTGCTGATCGGTACGCCGCCCGCGCTGCCGATGCTGCTGCTGCACCGGTCGAGCCGGGACGAGGCGGGCGAGCCGCTGGAGCGGGTGCGGTCGCTCTACCGCGGCGACCGCTTCAGCTTCACCGTCCACATGGAGAAGAGCGACCGGCGGGGCTGAGGTCCCCGGTGGCCGACGTCCCCTTTTTAGTCACGAAATGATAACGGGTCTAGTCCAAGCTTGGAGACCTGTTCACCCGGACGTCGGTAGCCGGACGCGAGACGGCCACCCTCCGCCGCGAATCTCGACGGCGTGAGAGTCACTGTCGTAGGAGCCGGAGCGCTGGGCACGATGCATGCCTGGCACGCAGTCAACCGCGGCCACGAGGTCGTCCACCTGGAGCGCGAGCGGGAGGCCCGCGGCGCGTCCGTGCGCAACTTCGGCCTCGTGTGGGTCGGCGGCCGGGCGGCCGGTGCCGAACTGGAGACCGCGCTGCGCGCCCGCGAGCTGTGGGAGGGGATCGGGGCTCGCGTGCCCGGCGTCGGCTTCCGCGCCAACGGCTCGCTCACCGTGGTCCGCACCCCGGCCGAGCGGGCCGTCGCCGAGGACGTCCTGGGCCGCCCCGACGCCGCCGAGCGCGGCTACAAGTGGCTGTCGCCCACCGAGGTCGCCGCCCACAACCCGGCCCTGCGCGGCGAACTCCTCGGCGCCCTGCTCTGCGAGCGCGACGCCGCCGTCGAGTCGCGCGTCGCCCTGCCCGCCCTGCGCGCCCACCTCGAAGCGACCGGCCGCTACACCTTCGTGGCCGGCCGCGAGGTCCGCGACGTCGACACCGGCCTGGTCCGCGACGACCACGGCACGTCGTACGCCTCCGACAGCGTCGTCGTCGCCACCGGCGCCTGGCTGACCGGTCTCGTCAAGGAACTCGCGCCGAGCCTGCCGGTACGCAGGGTCCGGCTCCAGATGGCGCAGACCGACCCGCTCGGCGAACCGCTGACGACCTCCGTCGCCGACGCCGACAGCTTCCGCTACTACCCCGCCTACGACGGCGCCGCGCTCGACGCCCTGCGCGCGGGCCAGCCGCAGCCGCCGGTCGCCGCCGAGCACCGCATGCAACTGCTCATGGTCCAGCGCCTCGACGGCGGCCTCACCATCGGCGACACCCACGAATACGACGAAGCCTTCGCCTTCGACGTGATCGAGGACCCGTACGACCACCTGCTGGAACGGGCCGCCGAACTCCTCGGCCGCCCCCTGCCCAAGATCCGCCGCCGCTGGGCCGGGGTGTACGCGCAGTGCGCCGACACCACCCGGGTCGTCCACCGCGAGCAGGTACGCGACGGCGTGTGGCTGGTCACCGGCCCCGGCGGTCGCGGCATGACCTGCTCCCCGGCGATCGGCGAGGACACCGCGAACGAGATCGGCTGGTGAACGACATGACCGAGACCACGGCGGCTGCCGCCGCCCCCGCACCCACGGAGCCGGGACCCGCCGCCTCCGCCTCCGCCCCAGGCGATACGTCCGACCTGCGGCTTGTCGTCCTCGACATGGCCGGGACCACCGTCGCCGACGACGGGCTGGTCGAACTGGCCTTCTCGCGGGCGGCCGAGGAGCTGGGGGTCGAGCCCGGCAGCGCGGACCACAGCGCCAAACTCGGCTACGTACGCGCCACGATGGGCGAGTCCAAGATCACCGTCTTCCGCGCCCTGTTCGGTGACGAGCGGGCGGCACGGCGCGGCAACGCGGCGTTCGAGACCGCGTACGCCGCACTCGTCGACGGCGGCCGGTGCGCGCCGCTGCCCGGCGCGCGCGAGACGATCGACGCGCTGCGCGAGGCGGGCCGCAAGGTCGTCCTGACCACCGGCTTCTCCCGCGTCACGCAGGACGCGATCCTCGACGCGCTCGGCTGGCGCGATGTCGCCGACCTCACCTTGTGCCCGGCCGACGCGGGCCGTGGCCGCCCCTACCCCGACATGGTGCTCACCGCGCTGCTGCGCACCGGCACCGACTCCGTCCGCCAGGTCGCGGTGGCCGGCGACACCGCCTACGACATGCTCAGCGGCGTCCGCGCGGGCGCCCCGCTGGTCGCGGGCGTCCTGACCGGCGCTCACACCGAGCCCCAGCTCATCGCGGCGGGCGCCACCCACGTCCTGGCCTCGATCGCCGAACTCCCCGCCGCCGTCGCCCGCCGGGAGACCCCGCGATGACCGCCGCCGACCACCCGGCGGCGGAGCCGACGCCCGCGCCCCCGCGCGCGGGCACGACCGGCCCCGCGGGCATCCGGTTCGCGCAGGTGACCGTCGCCTACCACGGCCAGACGGTGCTGGACTCGCTCGACCTGACCGTCGAGCGCGGGGAGGTCATGGCGCTGCTCGGCCCGTCGGGGTCGGGGAAGACGACGGCGCTGCGGGCGGTGGCGGGGTTCGTGCGGCCGGTCAGCGGGCGGGTGGCGATCGGGGGACGGGACGTGACGGACCTGCCGCCGTACCGGCGGGGCATCGGGATGGTGGTGCAGCAGTACGCGCTCTTCCCGCATCTGCGGGTGGACCAGAATGTGGCGTTCGGGCTCAAGGCGCAGAAGGTGCCGCGCGGCGAGGTGCCCGGGCGGGTGGCGGACGCGCTGGAGATGACCGGCATGGCCGCGTACGCCCGGCGCTATCCGCGGGAGCTGTCCGGCGGGCAGCAGCAGCGCGTGGCCATCGCCCGCGCGCTGGCGATCAGGCCGGGGGTGCTGCTGCTCGACGAGCCGCTGTCGGCGCTCGACGCGCAGCTCCGCTCCGGGATGCTCACCGAACTGGCCCGGCTGCACCGCGAGTTGCCCGAGGTCTCGATCCTGTACGTCACCCACGACCAGATCGAGGCGCTGACGCTCGCCGACCGTATCGCCGTCCTGGACAAGGCCAGGCTCCGGGACTGCGGCACCCCGCGCGACCTCTACCGGCACCCGCGCACGGCCTTCACGGCCTCCTTCGTGGGCAACGCCAATCTGCTGAACGTCAGCGCGGGGGAGGACGGCGCCGTACGGCTGGCGGACACCACCCTCCAGGTGGCCGCGAGCGGTACGGACGGCCCGGCGCCTGGCGCCGAGGCGACGCTGTGCGTCCGCCCGCACGCGCTGCGGCTGGCCGCCGCATCCGAGGAAGGCGGCGGCAACGTCCTGCGCGGCACCGTCACCGCCGTGCAGTGGCGCGGCCACACGCACCGGCTGCTCGTCGCGGCGTACGGGCACGAACTGCGCGCCGACGTAGGGGACTTGCGGCAGCCGCCGCGGGCGGGCGACGAGGTCGGGCTGACCTTCGCGGCCGAGGACGCGGTGCTGCTGCCCGCGGGGCTCGGCGCGGGAGGTGTCGGCGTTGGCTAGGACGACGCAGGCGCCGCTCGTACCGGAGGCGAAGCCGGACGCCACACCGGACGCGAAGCCGGACGCCACACCGGCCGCGAAGCCGGACGCCACACCGGCCGCGAAGTCGGACGCCACACCGGACGCCACACCGGCCGCGCGCACCGCCACGTCCGCCGCGGACAAGGGCGGTTCGCGGCGGCTGACCGTGCCCGGCCCGCTCTGGGCCCTGCCGCCCCTGGCCGCGATCGGCTTCTTCTTCCTCTATCCGCTCTTCCTGGTCGGCAAGCAGTCCCTCTCACCGGACAGCGGCGGCCACTCCGTGTCCGCGTACACCGACGTGTTCACGGAGGAGTCGTTCCGCGAGGCGCTGTGGAACACCGTGTGGATCGCGGTCGGTTCGACCGCGGGCTGTCTGGTCCTCGGCTTCGTCCTGGCCCTGGTGATCGCCTTCGTGCCGTTCCCCGGCGGCAAGGCGCTCAGCCGCTTCATCGACATCTTCCTGGCCTTCCCCTCCTTCCTGATCACCCTCGCTCTGCTGTTCCTCTACGGCACCGTCGGCATGGCCAACGGCCTGTGGACGGACGTGACGGGCGGCGCGAGCGGCAGCGGCCCGATCGACTTCCTGCGCACACCGTGGGGCGTACTCCTGGCGGAGATCACGTACTTCACGCCCTTCGTGATGCGCCCGCTGCTCGCGGCCTTCTCCCAGGTGGAGACCGCCCAGTTGGAGGTCGCCTCGTCGCTGGGCGCGCGGGCGCCGCGGATCGTACGGCAGGTGATCCTCCCCGAGGCGCTGCCGTCGCTCGCGGCGGGCGGCAGCCTCGTCCTGGTCATGTGCCTCAACGAGTTCGGCATCGTGCTCTTCACCGGCGCCAAGGGCGTCACCACCCTGCCGATGCTCGTCTACAGCAAGGCGATCCTCGACGGCGACTACCCGGGGGCGTGCGTCGTCGCGGTCGTCGCCGTCGTGCTGTCGGTGACGCTCTACGGCCTCTACCGGGCCGTCGTGGCCCGTACCACCACCCTCGCAGGAGGCTTCACCGGAGGTGCCCGCCGTGCTGGTGCATAGCCGCAGCGGTCGCTGGACGGCCTGGGCCGTCTTCTTCGTCCTGTTCCTGCCGGTCTTCGCGCTGCCCTTCCTCGTCGTGCTGATGGCGTCCTTCGCCACCAACTGGAGCGGCGCCTTCCCGTCCCACCCGACGCTGACGCACTATCAGGACATCACCAAGGGCGACTCGGCGCACGCCCTGACCACAAGCCTGTGGACGGCGCTGGCCGCCAGCGTGCTGGCCCTGCTCGTCGGCGGCTGGGCGGCGCTCGCCGCCGAACGCCTGCGCGGCTGGCAACGGCGCCTGCTCGACACCCTGTTCATGCTGCCCGTCGCCGTGCCGTCCGTCGTGGTCGGCCTGTCCCTGCTGGTCGCCTTCTCCAAGCCGCCGCTGCTGCTCAACGGCACCCGCGAGATCGTGATCCTGGCCCACACCGTCCTGGTCACCGCCTTCGCCTACCAGTCCGTGAGCGCCGCGCTCGTCCGCCTCGACCCGGCGTACGAGCAGAGCGCCGCGAGCCTGGGCGCGCGGCCCGCGTACGTGCTGTGGCGGATCAGGCTTCCGCTGCTGCTGCCCTCGCTCACCGCCGCCGCCGGACTCTGCTTCGCCCTGTCCATGGGCGAGTTGAGCGCCACGATGATGCTCTACCCGCCCGACTGGCTGCCGCTGCCGGTCCAGATCTACGGCGCGACGAACCGCGGTTCGCTCTACTCGGGCGCCGCCCTGGCCGTCGTCCTCATGGTGACGACCCTGCTCGTCCTGCTCGGGATGTCCCGCGTCCGCACCCGGGCCTCCTACCGCTGACCCCCTTTTCCCCATTCTCCTTCCCGATTGACCACACCCAGCAAGGAGTTCGACCTGCCATGCGCAAGCGCAGCCCCATCACCCCGCTCACCGCCGTCGCCGGCACCCTCACGCTCGGTCTCGCCCTCGCCGCCTGCGGCGGCTCCTCCGACTCCGGCTCCGGTTCCTCGGACGGCAAGGCGTCCACCGAGGTCACCGTCTACAGCGCCGACGGCCTGCACAACGAGGCCGGGGACGGCTTCTACGACAAGGTGTTCAAGGACTTCACGGCGAAGACCGGCATCAAGGTCAACTACGTCGAGGGCGGCTCGGGCGAGGTCGTGCAGCGCGTGATCCGCGAGAAGTCCAACACCAAGGCCGACCTGATCGTCACGCTGCCGCCCTTCATCCAGCAGGCCGACGCCAAGGGGCTGCTGACCACGTACAAGCCCGCCGGTTCCGACACGGTCGACGCCGCCGACAAGGGCGCGGACGGCAACTGGACCTCGATCGTCAACAACTACCTGTGCTTCATCTACAACACCAAGGAACTGCCGACCCCGCCCAAGACCTGGAACGACCTGCTGGACGGCAAGTTCAAGAACAAGCTCCAGTACTCCACCCCCGGTGTCGCGGGCGACGGCACCGCCGTCGTCATCAAGGCCATGCACGACTTCGGCGGCCAGGCCCCGGCGATGGAGTACCTGAAGAAGCTCCAGGCCAACAACGTCGGCCCGTCCGCGTCCACCGGCCAGCTCGCCTCCAAGGTCGACAAGGGCGAACTGCTGGTCGCCAACGGCGATGTGCAGATGAACTACGCGGACCAGGCGACGATGCCGCACCAGGGCATCTTCTTCCCGGCCGCCGACGCCTCGGGCAAGCCGACCACCTTCGCGCTGCCGTACGCGGCCGGGCTGGTGAAGAACGCGCCGCACGAGGACGCGGCCAAGAAGCTGCTCGACTACTTCCTGACCACCGAGGTCCAGCAGCAGGTCTCCTCGATCGGCGGCGGCTTCGCGGCCCGCACCGACGTGACCGCGACCGACGCCAACGCCGCCAAGCTCAAGCAGATCATGTCGGGCGTGGACGTCTTCACCCCCGACTGGTCCGACATCGACGCCCACCTGACCGACTACGTGGACGCGTGGAAGACCGCCACCGGAAGCTGACTCCTGGCCGAGCGGCAGGTCACCGGTCCGCCGGCCGTTGGCTGACCGGGGGGACCGCCGTGACGCGGCGGCCGACCAGCACGCGAGACGGCCGGGGCGGGTGCCATCCGCCCCGGCTACGCTGGTGAGTGAAGCCGTGGGCAGAAGCCGGCGTGCTGAGGCCGTGGGCTGAAGCCGTGCGCGGAAGCCGTGCGCGGAAGCGGCGCGCGGATGCCGCGAGCGGATGCCCCGGGCGCGAGCTGTGCGAGGAACAGGAGAGCGGAACCCGTGTCGACACGCAGGCCCATCGAGTCGTGGCTCACCGACATGGACGGGGTGCTGATCCATGAGGGCACGCCCATCCCGGGCGCCGACGCCTTCATCAAGGGGCTGAAGGAGTCCGGCAAGCCCTTCCTGGTGCTCACCAACAACTCCATCTACACCCCGCGCGACCTGCACGCCCGGCTGACCCGCATGGGTCTCGACGTACCGGTCGAGAACATCTGGACGTCCGCGCTGGCCACCGCCAAGTTCCTGGACGACCAGCGCCCCGGCGGCACCGCGTACGTGATCGGCGAGGCGGGGCTGACCACCGCCCTGCACGACGTCGGCTACATCCTCACCGACACCGACCCGGACTACGTCGTCCTCGGCGAGACCCGCACCTACAGCTTCGAGGCGCTCACCAAGGCGATCCGGCTGATCAACAACGGCGCCCGCTTCATCGGCACCAACCCCGACGAGACCGGGCCGTCCCCCGAGGGCGTGCTGCCCGCGACCGGCTCGGTGGCCGCGCTGATCACCAAGGCCACCGGCAAGGACCCCTACTTCGTGGGCAAGCCCAACCCGCTGATGATGCGCGCCGGGCTCAACGCGATCGGCGCGCACAGCGAGACCAGCGCGATGATCGGCGACCGGATGGACACCGACGTGCTGGCCGGTCTGGAGTCCGGCATGACCACGTTCCTGGTGCTGACCGGCCTCACCGCGCCCGCCGACATCGACCGCCACCCGTTCCGCCCCTCGCGCGTCGTGAACTCGATCGCGGACCTCGTGTCGGAGATCTGAGCCCCGGCCCGCAGCCCCCAGCGCCGGCCCCCGAGCCGGCGCGCAGCCCCCGGAGCCCCGGGCCCGGGAAAGCCGAGCCGACACACCGCTCCATCACTCTCCGTAGAGCGTCCCTCACCCTGATGGACGATTGAGGCGCCCCTCGGGGTGCGGGCGGCGGCCGTCGCAGGGATGTTCGTAAGCACCGGGCGCGAGTCCCCGCTCCCGGACGAGCGGAGGTCTCCATGTTCGGTCTGAAACTGCCCGTCATCGCCGCAGCCGGTGCCGTCGGAGTGTTCGCGCTCGGTGGCGCCTCGGGGCTGCCCAGCCAGGCGATCGCCGACTCGGGCGGAGGGGGATCGTCGTCCTCTTCCTCCTCGTCGTCGTCCTCGTCCTCGTCGTCCAGTTCCTCGGACTCGATGGACGTGTCGCCCGCCAGCGTGGCGCCGGGTGGTGTCGTGAGCCTGCACCTGGAGACCTCCTGCAAGTCCGGCGGCAAGGCCCGCGCCAGCGCCGAGGTCTTCGTGGACACCGTCACCCTCGCCCCGGCGAGCGACGGCTCCCACTCGCTCGAAGGCACCGCGTTCATCAAGTCCGACGCGGTCGACGGCTCGTACGAGATCTCCGTCGAGTGCAACGGCTCCTCCAGCTCCGCGTCCGCGTCCGTGACGGTCACCGGCGCCAGCACCTCGCTGCCGATCGCGCCCGTCCCCGCGGGCGGCGGCGGTACCGCGCAGCTCGCGGCCGGGCCCGGCACGGCCGGTTCCGACACCAGCGCGCTGCTGGTCACCGGCGGCTTCGCGGCCATCGGTCTGGCGGGCCTCGTGATCCACCGGCGCCGCAGCTCCGACCGCGGCTGACCGGGATGGCGGAAGGGGCGGAGGCCGCGGGCGGCGGCGAGGACGGTCCACGGCCCGACAACAGGACCTGGACGACCGCGGCCGTCGCCCTCGTGCTGCTCGCGGCCTGGCTGTTCGGACACGACGGCGGCGGCAGCGGTACGGAGGCCACCCCCGGCGGCCGGGCGCTGGCCGCCGCCGCTGCCGACCGCCCGCGCGAGGTCTACGCCCCCCACCTGCCGATGCCCGCCTCCACGCCGCTGCGCATCGACATCGCCTCGATCGGGCTGCACGCCAAGCTCGTCGGCCGCGGCCTGAAGGACGGCGCGGTCGACCCGCCGCCGTACGCCACCCCGGACGTCGCGGGCTGGTACCGCGACGGACCGTCGCCGGGAACGGCGGGCGCGGCGCTGATCGTCGGCCACGTCGACACCGAGACCCGCGCGGCCGTCTTCTACGGGCTGAGCACCGTCGAGCCGGGCGCGCTGGTGGAGGTGACCCGTGCGGACGGCACGGTCGCCGAATTCTCCGTCGAGGGCGTCGAGGTGGTGGAGAAGGACCACTTCGACGCCAACCGGGTGTACGGGTCCTCCGGGCGCCCGGAACTGCGGCTGATCACCTGCGGCGGCTCCTTCGACAAGGAGAAGCAGGCGTACTCGGCGAACGTCGTGGTCTTCGCGGCGCTGACCGGCAACCGCACGACCTGACGCACGCAGTACGACCTGACGCACGCAGTACGGCCCGAGGCGCGTGCGCCCGACGCACGTACGGCCCGACGGCGTACGACCTGACGCACGTACGGCCCGGCACGCCGACGGCCTGACGCGCGTGTCGAGACCCGCATCCCTCCCGGGGTGCGTACCGCGCCCGGCCGGTGGCTCGCCTCCCCCGCGAAGCCGCCCGGCCGGGCGCTCCTCACCCTCGGGCGCCTGGACTGCGGGAGGCGTCCGGCGCGGCCGGGGGAGTGGGGGGAACCGTGGGGGCGTGGGGCAGTTGGGCCCTGAAGCGGATGAGCACGGCGCCGTCCACGGCGTGGTGCACCTGGACCCCGTCGATCGTCACCGGGTGGGCCGCGGCCTCGGCGAGCCGCCTGCACAGGTCCCTGGCCTCGTCGCGGGCCGGTTCCGGCACCGGCTCCGCGCCGTCGCCGGGCAGCCCGTGGTCGTAGCCGTAGTCGGTGACCGCGACCGCGCAGTGCCCGCCGTCCACGCCCAGGGTGACGCGGTAGCGCCGGGCCAGGCTGTGGGCGACCAGGTAGGCGCACGCCAGTGAGGTGGCGTCGGTGATCAGGGCGCCGATCCCGCCGTACGGGCCGCCGAGCGTGTCGAGGGCGGCGCGGGTCATACGGGCCGCCAGTTCGTCGCTGCCGGGCAGGCGGCCGACGGAGAAGGTCCAGGACACGTCGAGCACCGGGCGGTCGGCTTCGCGTGGGGGGAGGTACGCGGATGCCGCGAGCTTGACCATGGGCAAACCAAGTCCTGGCGTCGTCGGGCCGTGCCTGAGCGGACGGGAGAGTACGGGTCTGAGCGCCGCGACCGGGGTCGCGGGCCGCGAAGTGCCCCACACCCTAGAACACCGAACTCCCGCGCACCAGAGGGAATATGACGGTTGGTTACACGTTCTCTACGCAATGCGACGTCACCGGCCGCGGCATGGGCGGCGTCACCGGCCGGGGCCCCCGCGCAGCTCCGCCGCGTCCACCGTGCTGTCGAGCAGGCCCTGCGCCAGGTCGGACAGCCGGATGCGGCGCGTCCTGGCGTGGCTGCGCAGCGCGGTGAAGGCGGCGTCCACGCTCACCTGCCAGCGCTCGGCGAGCAGCCCCTTGGCCTGCTCGACCAGGACCCGGCTCTCCAGCGCGGACTGGAGCTGGTCGGCGAGCTGTTCGCGCTGCCGTCTGACGCGGCGCTGGAGCACCCCGATGGTGGTGACGTCGGCGAGCGCCTGGGCCAGCTCGGCGTAGCCGTCGGGGAGCGGGCCGGGCGCCGTACGGAACAGCGTCAGGGCGCCGATGGTCTCCTCGCGCCAACGCATGGGGACGGCGAGGACGGCGCCGTAGCCCGCGGCCAGCGCGGCCCCGGTGAAATCGGGCCAGCGGCCCGCCGCCGCGCCCAGCACGTCGGCGCGCACCGGCGCGCCCGCGCGGTGGCACTCCCGGCCGGGGCCCTCGGCGGCGACCAGCGCCCGTACGGCCTCGTCCGTGACCGCGACCACCTCAGGCTCCGCGCTCCCGCGTGATTCCGCCACCAGCAGCAGCCCGGCCGCCGCCGCCCCGAGCACCCCGACACACCGCCCGACCAGCACGTCCCCGACCGCGCCGCCCCCGTCGAGCGTGTCGGCCACGGCCACGAAGGCCGCCCCGAGCGCGGCGGCGTACGGCTCGGGCGCCGGGGAGTCGGCGGGAGCGCCGGGCCGGACCCCGGAAGGGCCGCTCGTGGCCGGACCGTTCGTGGCCGGACCGTTCGAGGCGGGGCCGCTCGTGGCGGGACCCTTCGTGGGAGGGCCGGAAGGATCACCTGGCGCGCTGTGGCTCATTCTCGCTGCTCCCCGTTCGTGCCCGGCCCCCGTTGCCGGACTCGCAGCCGAGTATCCGCCGTCGGGTCGGCGCGGCGCCTCCGCCGTAGGTCGGAGACGGCGGAGCAGCGCGGGGCCCGCGGGGCGAGCGGGAACGCGGAGTCCGTCATACCTTGGCAATCGGTGGGCTCCTCCCGAGCACCGAGAGCCGAGTACCGAGCACCCGGAGCCGCCGACCCGAGAACCGCCGCGAGCCCAGCGCCCACGACCGAGAACCGGAAGCCACCACGTCCCACGGTCCGCCCGAGGAGGTCCGGATGCCCGTGCCCGATCCGAAGGGCGAGGCACTGCGCCCTGTGCCGCCCGCGAGCGCCGCGCCCGACCGGGTGGAGGAGTCGCGGGCCACCGGCACACCGCAGGGCCTCAAGGCCGCGCTGACCGAGCTGCTGGGCGCGGACAAGGTCCTCACTGGCGTCTCCGACCTCGTGCGCTACGCCTCCGACGCCAGCCCGTACCGCTTCGTGCCGCAGGCCGTCGTCCTGCCCGAGAGCGCGCAGGACGTCGTCAGGCTGCTGGCCTACGCCCGCCGCGAGCGCCGCCACCTGGTCTTCAGAGCCGCGGGCACCAGCCTGAACGGCCAGGCGCAGGGCGAGGACATCCTGGTGGACGTGCGCCGCCACTTCAGCGGCGTCGAGGTCGAGGCCGACGGCGCGCGGGCCCGTATTCTGCCCGGCACCGTACTCGCGCGGGCCAACGCCACCCTGGCCCGGCACGGCCGGGTGCTCGGCCCCGACCCGGCCAGCGCCGTCGCGTGCACGGTCGGCGGAGTCGTCGCCAACAACGCGTCCGGGATGGCCGCGGGCACCAGCCGCACCTCGTACCGCACGGTCACCTCGATGACCGTCGTGCTGCCGTCTGGCACCCTCGTGGACACCGGCGACCCCGACGCCGACGCGGCGCTGGCCGCCGCCGAGCCCGAGCTGTGCCAGGGCCTGCTCGACCTGCGGGACGAGATCGAGGCCGACGAGGAGCTGACCGCCAGGATTCGCGCGAAGCACGCGATCAAGAACACCAACGGCTACCGGCTCGACGCCTTCCTCGACGCCGAGACGCCCGCGCAGATCCTGCGCGGTCTGATGGTCGGCTCGCAGGGCACCCTCGGCTTCGTCGCCGAGGCCGTCTTCGAGACGCTGCCGATACGCGCGGCGGCCACCGCCGCCCTGCTGTTCTTCCCGACGCTGCCCGCCGCCGCCGCGGCCGTGCCGCTGTTCAACCAGGCGGGGGCCGACGCTGTCGAGCTGATGGACGGCAATACCCTGCGGGCCGCCGTGGGCGTGCCCGAGGTGCCCGGGGAGTGGGCCGCGCTGCCGCGCGAGACGACCGCGCTGCTGGTGGAGTTCCGGGCCGCCGACGACACGGAGCTGGCCGCGTACGAGCGGGCCGCCGTCCGGGTCTGCGACGACCTCGGCCTGGTCACGCCCGTACCGTCCGCGGACAACGCCTTCACCCGCGACCCGGCGCGGATCGCCGGCCTGTGGCGTATCCGCAACGCCTTCGTCGCGGCCGTCGGGAGCGCCCGCCCGTCGGGCACCACGCTGATCACCGAGGACTTCGCCGTACCGCCGGAGCTGCTCGCCGACGCCTGCGCCGAGCTGCTGGAACTCCAGGAGCGGCACGGCTTCGACGCGGCCGTCGCGGGCCACGCCGCGCACGGCAATCTGCACTTCCTGCTGACCTTCGACGCGGCCGACCCCGCCGACGTGGAGCGGTACGCCGCCTTCATGGACGACTTCTGCCACACCGTCGTCGAGCGGTTCGACGGCTCGCTGAAGGCCGAGCACGGCACCGGCCGCAACATCGCGCCCTTCCTCGAACTGGAGTGGGGCGCGAAGGCCACCGCCCTGATGTGGCGGGTCAAGCGGCTGCTCGACCCGGACGGCGTCCTCGCCCCCGGCGTCGTCCTCGACCTGGACCCGCGCGGCCACCTGCGCGGCCTCAAGACGATCCCGGCCATCGAGGCCGTCGCCGACGCCTGCATCGAGTGCGGCTTCTGCGAGCCCACCTGCCCCAGCCGCGACCTGACCACCACTCCCCGACAGCGGATCGTGCTGCGCCGCGAGATGCTCCGCCAGCCGCCCGGCTCCCCGGTCCTCCAGGCGCTCCTGGACGCGTACGGATACGACGCCGTCGACACCTGCGCGGGCGACTCCACCTGCGCGCTGGCCTGCCCGGTCGGCATCGACACCGGCGCGATGATGCGGGACTTCCGGCACGCGGGGCACTCCCGTACCGAGGAGCGGGTCGCCGCCTCCGTCGCCACCCACTGGAAGGCCGCGGAACGCGCCGCCCGCGCCGCGGTGGCCGCCGCCGACGCGGTACGCGACCGGGTCGGCGACCGCCCGCTGACCGCGGGCACCGGCCTGGCCCGCAGAGCCGTACGCCCGGACCTGATACCCGAATGGCTCCCCGAGATCCCCGGCGCCGCCCCCCGGCTGCCCCGCACCGAGAAGGACGGCGCGACCGCCGTGTACTACCCGGCGTGCGTCAACCGCGTCTTCGGCGTCCCGGCCACCCGGTACGGGTCGCTGCCGCAGGCCGTCGTCAGCGTCTCCGCGCGGGCCGGTCGCCCGGTGTGGATCCCGGACGACGTCACGGGCACCTGCTGCGCCACCATCTGGCACTCCAAGGGCTACCTGGCGGGCAACGCGGTGATGGCCAACCGGATCGTGGAGGCGGCCTGGCTGTGGACCGGCGGCGGACGGCTGCCGATCGTGGTCGACGCCAGCTCCTGCACGCTCGGCCTGGCCCGCGACGTCGTGCCGTACCTCTCCGACGCCAACCGTGAACTGCACGGCGAGCTGACCGTCATCGACTCCGTCGTCTGGGCCGCCGAGCACCTGCTGCCGCGGCTGACGGTCACCGACACCGTCGCGTCCGCCGTCCTGCACCCGACCTGCTCGATGCGGCACCTCGGCGACACCGGCGCGCTGGAGACCGTCGCGCGGGCCTGCGCCCGCGAGGTCGTCGTGCCCGACGACGCGGGCTGCTGCGCCTTCGCGGGCGACCGCGGGATGCTGCACGAGGAGCTGACCGAGGCCGCGACGCGCCCCGAGGCCGAGGAGGTCGCGGCGCGCGGCTACGACGCGTATCTGTCGGCGAACCGGATGTGCGAGCTGGGCATGGAACACGCCACGGGCGAGGCGTACGAGTCGGTGCTGATCGCGCTGGACCGCGCGACACGCGGCCTGCCGGTCACCCACGCGGCGCCCGCGCCGGACGCCCGGGACACGACGACAGCGGTCACACCGGATTGAGCGGCGGGTCCTGCGGGTGGGCCGGCAGGGGCCGTTGCTGGGGCGCGAGCAGCAGCAGGACCACGTCGTCGGTGAGCGAGCCGCCCGCGTGCTCCAGCAGATCGCTGTAGACCCGCTCCACGGCGTCGTCCAGGTCGTACGAGGCACCGGCCACCAGGCGGCCGACCCGCTCGGCCAGCGGGTAGAAGGAGTTGTCCCGCGGGCTGCGCGCCTCGATCACCCCGTCGGTGCACAGCACCAGCACGTCGCCCGGCATGAGCGGCACCCGCCATGGGGTGGGCCCCTCGGCCACCATGTCGGCCAGGCCCAGCGGCAGCCATGGCTCGTTCGGGTACAGCGTCTCCACCTCGCCGTCCCGCGAGACCCGCAGCGGCGGCACATGGCCGTAGTGCAGCAGTTCCACGCTGTCCGGCTTGTCGAACTGCGCGAACAGCGCCGTGATGAAGTCCCCGCCGGTCACATGCCGGCCGACGCTGATGTCCACCCGGCGCGCCACCCGGTCGAGTCCGCCCTCGTCGAACGCGGCCTCGCGGAAGGCGCCGAGCACCACGGCCGAGGTCTGCACCGCGCCCAGGCCCTTGCCGCGCACGTCGCCGATCAGCGCCCGCACGCCGTACGGGGTGTCGAGCACCGCGTACAGGTCGCCGCCGATCTGCGCCGCGTCGGCCGCCGACACGTACCGCACGGCCAGTTGGATACCGCCCACGCGCGGGGCGGGCGGGCGCATCAGGGCGTGCTGGGCGGCCTCGGCGACGGAGGTGATGGCGCTGAACGCCTTCGCGCCGGTCTCGCGGCGCCAGGCGATGTAGATGCTGAAGAGGGTCACCGAGCCGTACGCGAAGACCTGGCCGAAGAACACGTCGTGATCGGGGATCTCGGCGATGCCGTCGTAGGGCGCGAGCGCCGCCTGGACGATCAGGCCCAGCACGCCGATGAACAGGGTCCGCCGCCAGTTGACGGTGATCGCGGCCAGCGGCGGCGCGGCCACGATGCCCGGCGTGATGAAGTGGTCCCGGCCCGCCGCGAGATCGGCGATCACGACCAGCGCGATGACCAGCAGGGGGAGCGACATACCCATACGTGACAGGTATTCGTCCTCCACATGCTGTAGCGCCCTGACCACGCGGACATTCTTCACACGGTGAACCTATCTGGCCTTTCCGGCCGGGTCAGCCGCTCGTCCAACTCGTCAAGGACCAGCCGGTCGCCGTCCACCTGGCCCGTGCGGTACGCCGCGCGGCCCACGATATGAGCCGCGACCGGCACAGTCATCAGCTGAAACGTGCCAATCAGTACCAGCGTTCCCAGATCCACCCAGGAACGCAACCGCAGGGCGACCCCGAGCAGCACCAACAGCAGCCCGAGCACCTGCGGCTTGGTCGCCGCGTGCATACGGGTGAGGGTGTCGGGCAGCTTCAGCAGCCCGACCCCGGCCACGAAGCTCAGCCCCGCGCCGAGCAGCAGGCACACCGCCGCGGCCCAGTCGCCCACCGCGGTCCAGCTCATCCGCCCGTCTCCTCACCGTCAGCGGCCGTGCCCTCCCGGCCGTCATCCCTTTTCGGCCGCTCGGTCCGCTCGGTCCGTTCGGCCCCCTCGGGCTCCACCGGCTCCCCCGGCCGCCCCGGCCCTCCTGGCTCCCCTGACCCCGCCGGCTCCTGCCCGCCCGGCCGCTCCGGGGGCTCCGCGCCGCGCACCGCGATGAAGCGGGCGCTGGCCACCGAGCCGGTGAAGCCGAGGAAGGCCAGGACCAGCAGCACCGGCAGGGTGTACGGGGTGCGCGCCTCGGCGGCCCGCGCGCCGAGTCCGGCCACCACGACCGCCAGCAGCGCGTCCACCGCCACCGCCCGGTCCAGCATCGAGGGGCCGCGCGCCAGCCGGACGAAGACCATCACGCCGGAGGCGACCAGCAGGGCGAGCACCACCCCCGTCACCCAGTTCACGGCGCACCCGTACCCGGCTCGGGGGCCGTCAGGTCCGCGATCTCCGCGCGGGTGCCGAACGCCCGTACCACCAGCTGCTCCAGGCGTCTGACCTCGGCGCGGGCCTGGTCCGTGCCCGCGCTGTCGGAGCCCATGACGTGGACGAAGAGCGTGCCGGTGGAGCGCTGGATCTCCAGTACGGCGCTGCCCGGCACCGCGCAGACCGCCACGGCCGTCGCGGTCAGCATCAAGTCGCTGCGGGAGCGCAGCGGTACGGCGAGCACCGCGCAGGGCAGCGGCGACGGGGTGAGGATCTGCCAGACCGTACGCAGCCCGGCCACCGTCAGATCGGCCAGGAAGTAGGCGGCGAAGCGGACCAGGCCCACCGGGTGCAGCCGCAGTTCGAGTTCGAGCGGCGGGAGGGGGAAGGCCAGGCAGAGCACGACGCCGACGGCCAGGCCGGTCAGCACATTGCCCGCGGTGACCTTTCCCCACAGCAGCACCCAGACCACGGCCAGCCAGAGCACCAGCGGCCACTGGATTCTCCGCAGGGTACGCACCCGCCGAATGCTCGCAGACCGGACACGTGTGACGCGCCTACGACACGGGTGTCACGTTCCGGCCGTTGTGTTGCGCCGGGTGAACGTTCTGCGACAGCAGTGAGTACAGGGGTGGCTGGGACGGTTGGGGCTCCTTAGGGTCGCCGTGTACCTGCCACTCGGCCGCCGCCACCCGCCTCGCGGCGGCGGCCACTTGGCACCCGCCGCTTGTCGTTCACCGTGCTGGAGGACCCCTGTGCGTAAGAGAGTCATCGCGTCCACTGCCGCCGCCCTCGGCCTGCTGCTGGCGATCCCGGCGGCCGCTGCCGACACGGGGCCGGGCGCGCCCGGCATCGGCGACCCGTACTACCCGACCTACGGGAACGGCGGCTACGACGTCTCCCACTACGACCTGAACCTCGACTACCAGCCCAGCACCGACCTGCTGTCGGGCACCGCCGTCATCACGGCGACCGCCACCCAGGGACTGACCAGCTTCGACCTGGACTTCGCGCTGACCGTCAGCCGGGTCACCGTCGACGGGAAGCCCGCCGCCTTCGCCACCAGCGGCGAGCAGGAACTGGTCATCACCCCGGCCAGGCCGATCGCCAAGGGCCACCGGATCACCGTCGCCGTCACGTACTCGGGCGTCCCCTCCACCGTGAAGCGCTACGGCTTCACGTCGTGGCAGCGCACCCCGGACGGCGCAGTCGCCGCCAACGAACCCGAATCCGCGTGGTGGTGGTTCCCCAGCAACGACCACCCGGCCGACAAGGCCACCTACGACGTGCGCGTCAAGGTCCCCGACGGCGACCAGGCGATCAGCAACGGGCTGCTGGTCTCGCGGAAGTCCGAGGACGGCCGGACCAGCTACCACTGGCGCGAGACCAAGCCGCAGGCCACGTACCTCACCACGTTGGCCGTCGGCCACTTCGACATCACGCACAGCCGCACCCGCACCGGCGTCCCGGTCATCAACGCGTACAGCGCCGACCTCCCCGCGGCCACCGCCGCCAACGCCCGCGCCAGCGTGGAGCGGACCGCCGAGATCGTCGACTTCCTCAGCGGCTGGTTCGGCCCCTACCCCTTCGACGCGGCCGGCGGCTACGTGCCCAACGTGACCTCGCACTTCGCGCTCGAAGCGCAGACCCGCGTCTTCTACAGCCCCAGCTCCTTCGCCACCAAGGCCAACACCAACGTCGTCTCGCACGAACTGGCCCACCAGTGGTGGGGCGACGACGTCTCGCTGGAACGCTGGTCCGACATCTGGCTCAACGAGGGCTTCGCCAGCTACGCCCAGTTCCTGTGGGCCGAGCACGAGGGCACCGGCACCCCGCAGCAGCTCGCCCGGGACATCTACGACGCGCACCCCGCCGACGACCCGTTCTGGACGGTCAAGCCGGGCGACCCCGGCCCCGACAACCAGTTCGACGACGCCGTCTACGACCGCGGCGCCGTCGCCATCCAGGCGCTCCGCGACACCATCGGCGACCGCGACTTCCGTACCCTGCTCAAGGCGTGGCCCGCCCTGCACCGCTACGGCAACGCCACCATCGCCGACTTCCAGCGGCTCGCGGAGCGGATCTCCGGGCAGCGCCTCGGCACCTTCTTCCAGACCTGGCTCTACACCGCCGCCAAGCCCGCGGTCTTCCCCTCGGCGCCGTGAGGCACCATTGACCGGTGGACACGCCGACGGGTGAGACGAGTGAGCTGCGGGCCGACTGCGGCGACTGCTTCGGGCTGTGCTGCGTGGCCCTCGCCTTCACCCGCTCCGCGGACTTCGCCGCGGACAAGGCCGCCGGGGAGCCCTGCGGGCACCTCGGCGGCGACCACCGCTGCGGCATCCACCGCGAACTGCGGGGCCGCGGCTACCGGGGCTGCACCGTCTACGACTGCTTCGGCGCGGGCCAGAAGCTCTCCCGGATCACCTTCGGCGGGCAGGACTGGCGCGACGCCGCCGACGGGGGGCGGTCGATGTTCGCGCTGCTGCCGGTCGTCCGGCAGCTCCACGAACTCCTCCGCTACCTCGGCGAGACACTGGCGCTGCCTTCCGCCCGGCCCGTGCACGCCGCCGCCGAGGCGGCCGTCGCCCGGATCTCCGGGCTCACCCTCGGCACCCCCGAGGCCCTGCTCGCCCTCGACGTCGCCGCCGAGCGCGCGCCCGTCAACGAGATCCTGCTCCGCGCCAGCGCCCTGGCCCGCGCCGGCACCCCCGGCCGCGACCGGCGCGGCGCCGACCTCATCGGCCGCGGGTTCCGCGGGGCGGACCTGCGCGGCACCGACTTCCGCGGGGCCTATCTGATCGCCGCCGACCTGCGGCGGGCCGACCTGCGCCTCGCCGATCTCATCGGTGCCGATCTCCGCGACGCCGATCTGCGCGGGGCGGATCTGCGCGGGGCCCTCTTCCTCACCCCGCCCCAACTCACCGCCGCCCGCGGCGACTCCACCACCGTCCTTTCGCCAGGTGGCCCGCCCCGCCCCTCCCATTGGACCTGACGCCCGGGGCAGGACGCGCCCCGTCGGGGGCATGGGGAACCGCGCGCTCAACTACCGCGTGCCCGCAGGTCACCACCCGCCCCGGCGGGGCAGTCCGGTTGTCTCCGGACCACCGGCCGGTGGGGACCGTCAGTGGCGGAGGACCGCCGAGACGTACGGGGTTCGGGACAGGAGCTCGCTCGCGGAGCGATCGGCGAGGCCGGTGAGGGGCCCGGCCAGGACGGTGAACGACAGACCGAGCGCGACCATGGCGCAGGTGGCGAGAAGCATCGGCGCGGGGAGGGCCGCCGTGGTGGTGATGGGCCGCCCGCTGAGGGACGCGGCGTGGGCGGCCCCGGCGGGCAGCGGCACGGCGGTCGCCCCGGAGTCCTCCCCGGGCGACGGGGGCGACGGGGGCGCGGGTGCCGGCCCCGAGCCGCCCTCCTCCGCGTCGGCGGAGTCCTCGTCGGATTCCAGGACGGTGCCGTCCTCGCACAGATCGGGCGGGGCGGCACGCCAAAAGGCCAGGTTCCAGACCTTGGCCAACGCGTACAGCGTCAGCAGGCTGGTGACGATGCCGCCCGCGACCAGGACGTACGCCCAGCCGCCCCCGTTGGCGATGCCGGCGCGCAGCAGGCCGAGTTTGCCGAGGAAACCGGACAGCGGCGGAATACCGGCGAGGTTCATGGCGGGGACGAAGAAGACGACGGCGAGCAGCGGCGAGATCCGGGCCAGGCCGCCCAGCCGCAGCAGATCCGTCGTGCCGCCGCGCCGTTCGATCAGCCCCGCGACGAGGAAGAGCGTGGTCTGCACGGTGATGTGGTGGGCCACGTAGAAGACGGAGCCCGCGATGCCGCCGCGTGAGGCGAGCGCGATACCGAAGACCATGTACCCGATGTGGCTGACCAGTGTGAAGGACAGCAGCCGCTTGAGGTCGGTCTGGGCGACCGCGCCCAGGATGCCGATCACCATCGACAGCAGGGCGACCAGCATCAGCGGGTCGGCGAGCCGCCCGCCGGGGAACAGCAGCGTCTGGGTCCGCAGTATCGAGTAGACGCCGACCTTGGTGAGCAGACCGGCGAAGACGGCGGTGACCGGCGCGGGCGCGGTCGGGTACGAGTCCGGCAGCCACGCCGCCAGCGGGAAGACGGCGGCCTTGATGCCGAAGACGGTCAGCAGCGCCAGTTGCAGCAGCAGCCGTACGCCGGAGGGCAGTTCGGCCAGCCGCCCGGCGAGCAGCGCCAGATTCACCGTCCCGGCCGCCGCGTAGACCATCCCGATCGCGACGAGGAACAGCACCGACGACAGCAGCGACACCACCACGTACGTGGCGCCCGCCCGCATGCGGGCCGCCGTACCGCCGAGCGTCAACAGCACATAGCTGCTGGTCAGCATGATCTCGAAGCCGACGTAGAGGTTGAACAGGTCGCCCGCGAGGAAGGTGTCGCAGACCCCGGCGACCAGGATCAGATACGCCGGGTGGAAGACGGACAGCGGTGTCGCCGCGTCCTGGTCGGCCATGCCCTGGCCGATCGAGTAGATCAGCACGCACAGCGTGACCGCGGCCGACACCACCAGCATCAGCCCGGACAGCCGGTCGGCGACCAGTGTGATGCCGACCGACGCGGGCCAGGTGCCGGTGTGCATGACCTGCGGCCCGTCCCGGTCGGCGGCCACCAGCAGGGCGAGCGACGCGCCGAGCACCGCGCACAGCACGCCCGCGCTGATGAACCGCTGCGTACGCGGCAGCCGTTGGCCGATCGCCAGCTTCACCCCGGCCGCGAGCAGCGGCAGCGCCACCGGCAGCGGCAGCAGGTCGGACGCGGTCACCGGTCGGCCCCCAGTACGTGGTCCCAGACCTCGTCGTCGAGGTCCTCGGTCTCCTCCGCGCGGGCCTGCCGCACCCGGTCCGCCCGCAGCACGGCCCGCAACTCCGCCCGCGTGCCCTCGTGTTCGGCGCGCAGCGCGATCCGGATGTCCTCGACGTCGTCCTGCACGTCGTCGTTCCCCGACAACTGCCAGCTCCGGTACGCCATCGCCAGCAGGAACGCCGTCAGCGCCAGCGTGATGACGATCGCGGTGAGCGCCATCGCCTGCGGCAGCGGGTCGGTGACGTCCTTCGGGTCGGTGCCCGGATACAGCAGCGGCGGCTTCCCCGCCTTGCCCGACGTGGCGAGCACCAGCAGATTCGCCCCGTTGCCGAGCAGCACCGCGCCCAGCAGGATCCGGGTCAGCGGTCTGGACATCAGCAGCGCGGTGCCGCAGCCGAACAGCACACCGCCCACCGCGATGAGCGCGATCGTCGCCTTCACGTGACCTCCCTCTCCCCGCGGCCGTCCCGTTCGATCTGGAGGTCGATCTCGGCGCCCAGGCCGCGCAGCACGTCCAGGACGACGCCGAGCACCAGCAGGTAGACCCCGAAGTCGAAGAGCACCGGGCTCGCCAGATGGACCGAGCCGAACAGCGGCAGCCGCGCGTGGTACGTGCCCGCGTCGAGCACCGCGCGCCCGAACACCAGCCCGCCCAGGCCCGTACCGACCGACACGACCAGGCCCGCGCCCAGCAGGAAACCGGCATCCACCGGGGCCGCGGCGGCCAACTCGTACCGCCCGCCCGCCAGATAGCGCACCACCAGCGCCAGGCCCGCGACGAGCCCGGCCGTGAAGCCGCCGCCGGGCAGATTCTCCGCGCTGAACAGCAGGTAGAGGGAGAGCACCAGGATCGGGTGGAAGGTCAGCCGGGCCACCACCTCGAAGACCACCGAGCGGCGCTCCTGCGCGAGGGTGCCGCTCGCGGACAGCCAGGTCCGCTCGGGGGCCAGTGACGCCGGGCCCGGCGCCTCGCGCGGCCCCGCCCGCCATACGGTGCCCGGCTCCTCGCCGTCCGCTGCCCGTGGCAGCGAGCCCGCGCGGCGGCGCAGGAACAGCAGACTCGTCACGCCGACCGCGGCGACCGCCAGCACCGCGGACTCGCCCATCGTGTCCCAGGCGCGCAGATCCACCAGGATCGTCGCCACCACGTTCTTCACGCCGTCGTGCTCGGTCGCCTCGATCAGCGCGGCGCGGGCGTCGCTCGCCCGGCGGGCCGCCGCCGTCAGATACGTCAGGCCCGCGACGAGGGCGCCCGCGGCGGCGCCCACCGCGTAGTTCGCCGCGCGGCGGCGCGGGGCGGTGCGCGGGAAGCGCGCCGGTAGGCGGCGCAGCACCAGCACGAACACCACGATGCTGGCCGTCTCCACGGTGAACTGCGTCAGGGCCAGGTCGGGGGCGCCCTGGAGCACGAACAGCACCGCCGTGCCGTAGCCCGTGGTGCCCGCCAGCACCACCGCCTTCATCCGCAGCCGGGCCGTCACGCACAGCACCGCCGCCGCCATCACCGCGACCGCCACGGCGGCCTGCGCCGCGTCGTCCGCCAGGCGGGGGCCGCCGCCGGGGGTGTGCCAGGGGGCGTCGTGGACCAGGGCGTACGACTCGGTGCCGGTGAACACGAGGAGGGCGGTGGTCAAGTAGACCGCGAGGGAGCCGCGTTGCACCGTGCCGGTGAGCTGGAGGGCGAACCATTCGGTGCCGCGGATCATGCGGGCGAAGGCCGCTTCGGCGGTGGGGAGGGCCGTTTTCCGGGCGAGCCGGATCAGGGGGGTGTTCGCCGCGAAGAGGGCTGCGCCCAGGGCCCAGGCGACCAGGGACAGGGCCAGGGGGGTGCCCCAGCCGTGCCACAGCGCCAGGTGGTACGGCGTGGCGCCGTCCGCTTCCGGTACGGAGTGGGCGTACTGCCCGAGCAGCGGTTCGAGGTGGGTGACGTAGGGGCCGAGGACCGTCCCGGCGAGTGCCAGCGTTCCTACGGGCACCGCCTTTTCCCAGCCCTTCAGGTGTGCGCCTGCCGTGTGTGCGCGGGTTGTGTGTGCGCTGGCCGTGCGTGGGCTGGCCGTGTGTGCGCCTGCCGTGTGTGCGCGGGTCGGTCCCGGGCCGGGGTACCTCCTCGAGCTGCGTGCTGCCTGCTCCTGCGCATCCGTCGCCGCCCTGTCGGCACGCAAATCTGCGGGGGCACCCCGGCCCGTCCCCTCCGGTGCGTCGGCGGCTGCGGGGGGAGGGGCGGCAGGGGGCTTCGGTGCGTCGGGGGTCGCGGGGGGAGGGGCGGCAGGGGGCTTCGCCGTGGCTCTTCCTCCGAAGGCGCCCCACAGGAAGCGCAGGGTGTATGCGACGGTCAGGGCGGAGCCGAGGACGGACAGGGAGAGGGGGAGGGGGGTCAGGGCGTCGAAGGCGGCTTCTTTGGCGGGGAAGCCGAGGAAGGGGGGGAGGCCGGTCATGGAGGCGGCGGCGAGGGTGGCGGCGGCGCACAGGAGGGGGGAGGTGCGGGCCAGGCCCGACAGGCGGCGGATGTCGCGGGTGCCGGTGGTCTGGTCGACGGCGCCGACGACGAGGAAGAGGGCGGCCTTGAAGAGGGCGTGGGCGAACAGGAGGGTGACTCCGGCGAGAGCGGCGGTGTGGGAGCCGGTGCCGACCAGGGCGGTGAGGAAGCCGAGTTGGCTGACGGTGCCGTAGGCGAGGATCCGTTTGAGGTCGAATTCGCGCAGGGCGCGCCATCCGCCGAGGAG
The DNA here is from genome assembly GCF_044749865.1 of Streptomyces sp. NPDC088910. Classification (NCBI taxonomy): domain Bacteria; kingdom Bacillati; phylum Actinomycetota; class Actinomycetes; order Kitasatosporales; family Streptomycetaceae; genus Streptomyces; species Streptomyces sp. NPDC088910. Next base: position 946,689 of record NZ_JBIVIV010000001.1, on the reverse strand, counting down.
CATGGTGGCCAGGCCGAGGCCGACGGTGAGGGCGCGCCAGGGGCCGACGGGGGCGAAGGCGGGGGAGAGGCGGGCGACGAGATAGACACCGGCCTTCACCATGGCCGCCGCGTGCAGGTAGGCGCTGACGGGGGTGGGCGCGGCCATCGCGCCGGGCAGCCACAGGCTGAAGGGCCACACGGCGGACTTGGACAGGGCGCCCGCGAGGACCAGGACGAGGGCGACGCGTACGGCGGGACCGGTGGCGGGCGGGTGGGCGATCAGCGCGGACAGCCGGTAGGTGCCCGCGAGGTGGCCGAGCATCAGCAGCCCGACGAGCATGGCGAGGCCGCCCGCGGTGGTGACCACCAGGGCCTGGAGGGCGGAGCGCCGGTTGGCCTTCTTCTCGGCGCTGTGGCCGATCAGCAGGAAGGACAGGACGGTGGTCAGCTCCCAGAAGACGTACAGGAGCATCAGGTCGTCGGCCAGGACGAGGCCGAGCATGGCGCCCGCGAAGGCGGTCAGGGTGCCCGCGAAGCCGCCGAGTCCCGGCTCGTCGTCGCGGAAGTACCCGGCGCAGTAGACCAGGACGAGGGCGCCGACGCCGCCCGCGAGGACGGCGAGCAGCAGGCTCAGCGCGTCGAGGCGCAGCGCGATCTCCAGGTCGAGGGCGGGCGCCCAGTGCCAGGTCTGTTCCCGGACCCGGCCGTCCGCGACCGCGTTCCACTGGAGGGCCGCCCAGACGGCGGTCGCGGCGGGCGCGGCGGCGAGCACGAGGAAGGCCCGGCGGCCCCACCACCGCGTGAACACCCCCGCGAAACCCGCCAGCACGAAATGACCCACGATCAGCCCCAGCACGGGCCGACCTTCCTCCGCCCGCCCCGCCCCGTACGCCTGCCGCGCCCGCCGCCGCCCAGGACCACCCGTGCGGAGCACACCGGCGGGCACACGGAGAAGGCCCCCCGCTCGCGCGGAGGGCCTTCTGGGCAAGTGCGCCGCCAGGGACTCGAACCCCGGACCCGCTGATTAAGAGTCAGCTGCTCTAACCAACTGAGCTAGCGGCGCTTGCGGGGACCATCATACGTGGTCGGAGGGGGTGGTCTCGACCACCCCCTCCGACCATCCCCTCCGCCCGGTGGGTCAGCCGGTCACCTCAGGCCGAAGGCCCTGATGATCTCCTGGCTCACCGAGCCGCCCGCGCCGTCGGACGCGCTCGCCTTCAGCGACACGGAGCCGCCGGGGTCGCGCGGAGTCCGGATCAGCGTCGTCCAGTGGCCCTTGCGGTCCTTGATCAGCAGCGTCGGCAGCCAGGTCCTGCCGTCGTCGTAGGAGACCGACAGCTTCGCCGAGGCCGCCTTCGTCGCGCCGACCAGCCACTCCTGCGTGGTGGACCCCAGACCGACCGGGATCAGCCGGCCGCCGGGCACATCGCCCGCGGTGTCGGTGGGCACGTCGTAGTCGAGCTGGAGCAGCTTGACGTCGTCCTGGCCGACGCCCTCGGGCAGCGGCCCCGAGACGAAGTTCCACTCGGTGTGCGTACGGATCGAGGTCCGCCACTCCTTGGCGTCCCGCGCCGAGTCGAGCACCAGCCGGTAGGGCAGCTTCTTCGCGGGCTGGTCCCAGATGCCGCCCGCCCGGCCGACTCCCTGGGCGACGAGGGTGTCGCCCTGGTAGGCGGCGTAGGTGGTGCGGCCGTCGTACTCGTCGGCGGGCATGTCGCCCGAGTGGCCCGCGCCGCCGTCCGTCCACGGCGTGATGTTGAACTGGATGTCGTTGTACGACGAGCGGTTCGGCCCCCAGAAGGCGGAGCCGAGGCGCGGCCGGAAGATCCCGCCGAACCAGGAGACCGCGTACGAACGGCCCGGTGTGAACGAGTCGTTGCCGCCGCGCTCCTCCAGGAGCTGGTTGCTGTAGTCCGCGTCGTAGACGGAGTGGTCCTCGTACCAGAATCCGGCGCCGTGCTCGGGCGAGACGTACTCGGTACGGGTGCCCGGGTAGGACTCCTGCTCGGCGAAACCGATGCCGTAGCCCCAGGCGGGGATGTCATAGCGGAAGCCGGCGCCCGCGCGGGCGCGGTCGCCGTTGTAGGTGGCGGTGACCTTGGCCAGGTCGCGCCTGGGGTCGGGGGTGTAGGCCAGGGAGCGGTCAGGGATGGTGCCGTCGTGCTGGTCGAGCAGGTCGTAGACGACCCGGGTGTACTCGCGCTGTTCGACGCTCAGCGAGAGCTTGCCGCCCTTGGCGTCGGCGACGAGCTTCGCGCCCGCGCCCTGCTGGACGGAGACCACGGTCAGCGGCGTGTCCTGGTAGCCGTTGTCGGGGTCGGCGTAGGACTCCAGCAGCCTGCCGCGGCCGTCGTTGACGACGATCAGCAGCTTCGCGCCCGCGGCGGTCGCCGCCGCGGCCCGCTGGACCGGCGTGACGGCGTCGGAGCGCTCGACCACCACGACCTTGCCCCTGGCGTCCAGACCCCGGTAGCCGGCCGCGCCGCCCTGCCCGGCGTAGACCGCGCGGAGCGTGCCCTTGCCGTCGGTGACGGTGGCGCCGGGCTGCGGGGTGGTGTCCAGGTCCTGCCCGCGCCCGGTGACGGCGACCTGCCGCTCGCCGAGCCGCCAGCGGGTCAGGAAGTCGAAGGTGCCGTTGCCGACCTTGGCCGTCGGCGACGCGTACAGCGTGTCGTACGTCAGCGGCAGGACCGCCGCGTCACGGACGACCTCGCCGTCGGCGAAGGTGCGGGCGATGTCCACGTGGAGCTGCCGCGTCTGGGTCCGCTGACCCGGCACGGCCGCGCTGACCTTGCGCGCCTTGCTCGCGTCGAGCGTGACGGTGGTGTCCTTGCTGAGCACCGTCTCCGGGTTGATCAGCACGGCCAGGCCCAGCGAGTCCGGGGCGTCGCCTGCCACGTCGATCTCCGCGTACGCCATGTACGTGCCGGGCGCCAGCCGCAGCGTGCGCTCGCCGTCGACCGCGACCGGCGACGGGTTGGGGTTGCCCTCCTGCGCCAGCACGACGGTGCCCGCGGCGGGCTTTCCGTCCCGGCCGCGCAGCTTGACTGTGTAGTCGTACAGCTCCTGTTCCTTCTCCAGCGCGAAGCCGGTGTGCGCGACGATGTGTCCGGTCGCCGCGTCGGTCGCCAGTACCTGGCCGGAGAAGGTGGTCGCCGACGGCACCCCGGCCGGGTCGAGCGTCAGTGTGACGTCCGCGCTGCCGCCCGCGGCGACGGTGACGGACGGCGCCGACAGCGTGTACGCCGGGTCCTTGGTGTCCGTCGCCAGATCCAGCGTGACCGGGGCCTTGCCGCTGTTGCGGTACGTGATCACGCGGGTGGCCGGGGCCGCGCCGTCGTGCGGCCAGGAGTAAACGGCCGTGTCGACCGAACCGGTGGCCTGGACCGGTGAGTCGACCGCGGCCAGTACGTCGACCCGGCCGGTGCCCTGCTCGAACGGCGTGTAGTCGGCGAGCACCTTGGACGTGCTCATCAGCGCGTCCTTGAGCCGCGCCGCGGTCCAGTCGGGGTGCCGCTGCTTGAGGATCGCGGCGGCGCCCGCCACGTGCGGGGTGGCCATCGACGTGCCGGACATCGTCTGGTAGCCGCCGCCGGGCATCGCCGCGGTGATGTCGACGCCGGGCGCCGACAGGTCCGGCTTGAGTCCGTAACCGCCGCTCAGCGGGCCCATGCTGGAGAAGTCGGCGCGCTGGTCTGACTTGTCGACGGCGGCCACGGTCAGCGCGTCGCGCGCCGAGCCGGGGGCGCCGATGGTGCCCGCGCCGTAGGAGTTGCCCGCGGCGATCACGTACAGCGGACCGCCGTTCGCCGACAGGGAGTTGACGGCCTGGGCCATCGGGTCGGTGCCGTCGTCGGGTATCGGGGAGCCGAGGCTCATGCTCACCACGTCGGCGCCCTGGGCCTTGGCCCACTCCATGCCCGCGATGATCCAGGAGTCCTGGCCCTCGCCCTCGTTCGAGAGCACCTTGCCGACCAGCAGCTTCGCGCCCGGCGCGACGCCCTTGTAACTGCCGTCGGAGGCCGCGCCGCTGCCCGCGATGGTGGAGGCGACGTGCGTGCCGTGGCCGTTGCCGTCGGTGACGGCCTGGCCGGGCACGAAGCTCTGCTCGGTGGCGATCCGGTCCTTCAGGTCGGGGTGGGTGTCGTCCACGCCGGTGTCCAGGACGGCGACCTTCTCGCCCGCGCCGTCGTAGCCCTCGGCCCACGCCTGCGGCGCGTTGATCTGCGGCACCGAGTCCTTGAGGTCGGCCGTCACCCGGCCGTCGAGCCACAGCTTGTCGATGCCGGTGGCGCCGTTGAGCGAACGGGCGTTGCCCGCCGGGCCCGCCAGGCCGGTCCAGAAGGCGCGGGACCGCTTCTTGTCGGCCTTCAGGGCCGCGCCGCCGATGCTCGGCAGCGTCCGTACGGTGCTCGCGCCGGCCGGAGCCGCGGGCTGTGACCGTGCCGTGCGGGCGGCGTCGGTCCAGGTGGCGATCAGCGGCAGGCCGGCGCTGTGCGCGTCGTCGTAGCCCATCGCGGCCAGGGCGGACACGTCGAACAGCCGCCGGTCCAGCTTCCCCGCGGCCAGCAGCGGCTCCGCCTCGTCGGGAATGACGTACGTGTCACCGCCGTACTGCTGGATCCGTACGATCCCCCGCGCTCCGGGCGCGCGGTCGACGGTGACGGTGTCCTGCTTGCCGGGGCCGTCGGCGATGTGCACGACATCGCCGGTGAGCAGGGTGACGGTGGTCGAGGTGGCGGAGGGGGTGGAGTTGGCTGACGAGGGCGCGGACCGCGGGGCCGCCGCGGGGGTCGCCGCGGCGGCGGGGCCCGTGGGCAGCAGGAGTGCGGTACCGAGGGCGAGCACGGTGGTGCCCGCCGGTACGGTGATCCGGCGTCGAGTCGAAGTCATGCACATGATCTACCGGCCGTACGCCCGCCACCGCACGGATCGGCGGTGGCGCGATTCCGCCTGGCGGCAATCCGCCGCCGCTTTGAGCCCGGCCCCGACCATCGGGTACGATCTCCCACGTCAGCAGGCGCCGCTAGCTCAGTTGGTTAGAGCAGCTGACTCTTAATCAGCGGGTCCGGGGTTCGAGTCCCTGGCGGCGCACATGCCCACGAAGGCCCTCCGTACACGCGGGGGGCCTTTGTCGTACCGAACCTTTGTCGTACCGAACGCTCGCCGTGCCGGGTCTTCGCCGTGCCGGGCTTTCGTCGTGCCGAGCCTGTGCCGTGGCGGATCAGATGCTGAAGGAGAGCAGGACCGGGGCCGCGCGGGTGTGGAGGGTGTCCACGGCGGGCTTGAGGCGGTGGGCCTGGGCGTACGGCATCGACAGCGCGAGGCAGGCGACCGTCTTGCCGATGGTGACCGGGATCGCGGCGCAGACGGTGCCGACCGCGTATTCCTGGAGGTCGAGCGTGGGCACCGAGGTCGGCTGGCGTTCGAGCTTGGTCAGCAGGACGCGGTCGTCCACGACGGTGCGCGAGGTCAGCCGGGCCGGGCGGTGCCGCGAGAGGTGTTCCATCCGGCCGTCGTGGTCGAGCTGCGAGAGCAGGCACTTGCCGACCGCGCTGGCGTGGGCGGAGGAGCGGAAGTCCACCCACTCGTTGACCTTCGGCGCGTTGGGGCCGTCGGCGAAGTCGATGACGTGCACCTCGCCGTCGTCGTACCGGCTGAAGTAGACGGCCGCGCCCACTTCGTCGCGCAGTTCGGCCAGGACCGTCTGGAGCTTCTCCGCGAGGGCGTGGTCGCGGTTGGCGGCGCCGAGGAGCACCATGGACTCGCCGATGACATATCCGCCGCCGGGCAGAAATCCGAGATAACGCTCGCGGCGCAGCATTGCCAGCAGATGGGAGAGATAGTCCAGCGGCACACCGATTTCGCGGGCCAACTGTTCGGCGGTGACGCCGTGCCGATGGGTGTCGACGGATTCGAGCACGCGCAGCGCGTACTGGACCGCGTACACCGGCTCGATCTGTCGGTGTTCAAGCGCCACGGTAGCCCCCTGCAGGTATGACCGTTTGCGTCCTGGCTGTCGCCGCCGGTCACGGACGGGTATCCGAGACGACCGGACCCGGCGGCTGGGCCGGTCTCCACGATAGCCCCAATCCCGTTTCAGGTAGAGGCGGTTGGCCGGTTATCCGGGGCTCTTCAAGCGTATATGCAGGACGGGGCCACCCTGGCATATGCCGACGTCATTACCCGAAAAGGAAACGGCGGGGGAACCGTACAATCCGCGCCCGGGAATAACCGGACGCGGGCTCCGGTTGTCGGTCGGGCAGGGGTGGGGCAGACATGGGCACGGAGACGATCGAGGAGGCGCCCGCCGTGGGTGACGAACGACAGGGCGAACAGCAGGGCGAACGAACGGACGGGCGGTCCGCTACGGACGGCCGGTCCCGTACGGACGGCCGGGACGGCGACACCGGTACGCTCCGCGGCCGGGGCATCCGCGGCCCGGTCCGCGGCACCGCCCCCGTACCGCTGTCCGTACTGGATCTGGCCACCGTCGGCAGCGGCTTCACCGCCACCGACGCGCTGCGCACCAGCGTCGAGATCGCCAGGACCGCGGAGACCCGCGGCTACCACCGGATGTGGGTGGCCGAGCACCACTCGATGCCGGGCGTCGCCAGCTCCTCGCCCGCGGTGATCCTCGCCCACCTCGCCGCCCACACCCGCACGCTGCGGCTCGGCTCCGGCGGGGTGATGCTGCCCAACCACGCGCCGCTGGTGATCGCCGAGCAGTTCGGCACCCTGGAGGCGCTGGCCCCCGGCCGGATCGACCTCGGTCTCGGCCGCGCGCCCGGCACCGACGGCGCGACGGCCGCCGCGCTGCGCCGCACCGACCGGCTGCACGAGGGCGCGGACGAATTCCCGCAGCAGCTCGCGGAGTTGACCCGGTTCCTGGACGACGACTTCCCCGACGGGCACCGCTACGCGCGCATTCACGCCATTCCCGGCCCGGTGCAGGGCACGGCGCCCGGCGGCGTCCAGTCGGCGGGCCGCCCGAGCGTGTGGCTGCTGGGCTCCTCCGGCTTCAGCGCGCGACTGGCGGGCACGCTCGGCCTGCCGTTCTCCTTCGCGCACCACTTCTCGGCCGCCAACACCGTTCCCGCGCTGGCCCTTTACCGCGAGTCCTTCCGGCCCTCGGAGATCCTGGACCGCCCCTACGCCTCGATCGGCGTCGCCGCGCTGGCCGCCGACGACCCGGCCGAGGCGCGCCGCCAGGTGCTCTCCGGCGCGCTGAGCATGCTGCGGCTGCGTACCGGACGCCCCGGCCTGGTGCCGACGCCCCAGGAGGCCGAGGCATACGAATTCAGCCCGGCGGAACGGGACTTCGTGGACTCGTGGCTGGTGAACATCATCCACGGCGACCCGGACACGGTGCGTACCGGACTCGACCAGCTCGTGGACCGCACCGGCGCCGACGAGTTGGTGATCACCGCCAACGCGCACACGCCGTCGGTCCGGCTGCGTTCCTACGACCTCATCGCGGACGCGTACGGCTTCCCGAAGGACATCGCGACGGCCTCCGCCGAGGCCCCGTCGGGTGTCTCCTCCGAGGTCGCCGCCGGTTAAAGACTCATTTCCGGCCGGTGCGTGGTCCAACGTCGCGCGACGGCCCCTGACCAGCCTTAAGTCAGCGTTAAAGCCGCTTGTCACCCGGTTGACGAGCGGCTTTGCCGTTGTCGCGGAACGCTACCGGCCGGTCGCCTTCCGCAGGATTGGTCTAGTCCAAGTCTGGTTCAGACCATTGACGTGCACTTGACGAGGGGTTATCCATTCACCAGCCCCCTGTTGTTCCTCCCTCTCCCCCCGGAGGTACTCGTGCAGTCCAGGAAGAGAGCGATCGTGGCAGCCGTCACGACCGCCGCCCTCACCGCCGGAGCGCTCACCGCGCTCGTCGCCGGAGTGGGCACAGCCCAGGCGGACACCACCGCCGCCGTCAAGCCCGCGGCCGCCGCCGCGAGCAGCGGCGGCGTGAAGATCGCCTATTACGACCAGTGGAGCGTGTACGGCAACGCCTACTACCCGAAGAACCTCGACACGTCGGGGGTGGCGGGCAAACTCGACATCCTCAACTACTCGTTCGAGAACATCGACCCCTCGAACCTGACCTGTTTCGAGGCCACCAAGGCGTCGGACTCCACGAACGAGTCCAACCCCAACGCCGGTGACGGCGCGGGCGACTCCTTCGCCGACTACCAGAAGTCGTTCGGCGCGGACATCAGCGTGGACGGTGTCGCCGATACCTGGAACCAGCCGATCGTCGGCAACTTCAACCAGCTCAAGAAGCTGAAGGCGAAGCACCCCAACCTGAAGATCGTCGCCTCGATCGGCGGCTGGACCTACTCCAAGTACTTCTCCGACGTGGCGGCCACGGACGCCAGCCGGAAGAAGTTCGTCAGCTCCTGCATCGACATGTTCATCAAGGGCAATCTGCCCGTGCAGGGCGGCTACGGCGGCCCCGGCAGCGGTGCCGGGATCTTCGACGGCTTCGACATCGACTGGGAGTACCCCGGCTCGCCCAACGGCCACGTGGGCAACCACTACAGCCCCAACGACAAGGCCAACTTCACCGCGCTGCTCGCGGAGTTCCGCACCGAGCTGAACGCGTACGGCACGGCCAACGGCAACAAGAAGATGCTGCTGACCGCCGCGCTCCCGGCCGGCCAGGACAAGATCGCGCAGATCGAGACCAACAAGGTCGGGCAGTACCTCGACTACGCGAACATCATGACGTACGACATGCACGGAGCCTGGGACGCGACCGGTCCGACCAACCTCCAGGACCCGCTGTATCAGTCGCCGACCGACCCGTCCACGGCGATCCCGCCGGGCACCGAGAAGTACAGCACCGATCACGCCATCAACGCGTGGATCAACGGTAATTCGGCCTACGGCATCGCGGGCGGCTTCCCGTCCACGAAGATCACCATGGGCTACCCGCTGTACTACCGCGGCTGGACCGGCGTACCCGCGGGCAGCAACCACGGCCTGTACCAGTCCGCTTCGGGCCCCGCCCCGGCGCGCGGCATCAGCCAGGTCGCGGGCACCGCGTACTACAAGGAGCTCACCGGGCTCGTGGACAACGCCTCCACGACGTTCTACGACCCGAGCACCCAGGCCAACTGGTTCTACAACGGGACCGAGTTCTGGACCGGCCTCGGCGCCCAGGCGATCCAGGCCAAGGCGGACTACGCGCACTGCCACAACCTGGCCGGCTCGATGATGTACTCGCTGCTCGACCTCGATCCCGCCGCCACCCTCTTCAACAAGATCGTGACGGCGACCAACGGGTCCGCGTCCGGCTGCGGCACGACCACCACGCCGCCGACCACCCCGCCGACCACGCCTCCCACCACCCCGCCGACGACGCCCCCCACGACGCCGCCGACGACCCCGCCCACCACGCCTCCGACCACCCCGCCGGGCGGCACCTGCACCCTGCCGTCCTGGTCCGCCTCCGCGGTCTACGTCGGTGGCAACCAGGTCTCCTGGAAGGGCCACAAGTGGAACGCCAAGTGGTGGACCACCAATGAGGAGCCCGGTACGACCGGGGAATGGGGCGTGTGGCAGGACCTCGGGGCCTGCTGACGCGGCTCACCTCCTGACCGCATGACCCGGGGCCCGCGTCCTTTCTCCCCCCAAGGACGCGGGCCCCTTCCGCGTGCCGCCGTCGCGCGGCGCGTGCCGCCCCGGTCCGCGCGGCGCGTACCGCCCCGGTCCCGCGGCGCGTGCCGCCTCAGTCCAGCAGCGCGGAGATCGCCGCCGCCGCCACGGGGCGCGAGTAGTGCCAGCCCTGGCCCGTGTCGCAGCCGATCCGCCGCAGGCGCTCCGCCTGCTCCGCGTTCTCCACGCACTCCGCCGTCACCGTCAGGCCGAGCCGGTGGGCCAGTTCGACCAGCGCCTCGACGATCGTCTCGTCGGCCGGGTTGGGGTGTTCCGCGGAGCGGAAGCCCTGCACGAAGGAGCCGTCCAGCTTCAGGGCCGAGACCGGGAGGCGGCTCATGTAGGCGAGGTTGGAGTAACCGGTGCCGAAGTCGTCGATGGCGATCCGTACGCCCATCTCGTCCAGGGCGTGCAGCGCCTGGAGGGGACGGCCGGCGGAGCCCATCACGGCGGACTCGGTGAGTTCCAACTGGAGCAGCCGCGGCGGCAGACCGGTGTCGGCGAGGATCGCGGCGACGTCGGCGACCAGGTCGGAGTCCCAGACCTGGCGTACGGCCACGTTGACACTGACCACCAACGGCGCCTCGGGGTGGGCCAGTTGCCAGGCGCGGGCCTGGCGGCAGGACTCGGCGAGCACCCAGCGGCCGAGCTGGACGATGGAGCCGTCCTCCTCGGCGAGACCGATGAAGCGGTTGGGCGCCAGCCGCCCGAAGTGCGGGTGCTCCCAGCGCACCAGTGCCTCGACACCGCGCAGCTCGCCCGAGTCGAGGGCGACCAACGGCTGGTAGTCCAGGACGAATTCGCCGCGCTCGACGGCCTGCCGCAGCGTACGGGACAGGGCCTGACGGGTCATCCGGTGCTCGTTGCGCTCCGGGTCGAAGAGCGTCCAGCGCGCCTTGCCGTCGGCCTTGGCCCAGTACAGCGTGGTGTCGGCGGCCTGCATCAGACCGGTGGCCGACGTGCCCGCCGCCTCCCGTTCGACCACGCCGATGCTGGCGGAGACCGCGAGCCGGTGGCCGCCCACGTCGAACGGCGGCTGGAGCGCGGCCAGTACGGCCTCGGCCAGATCCGTCGCCTGCCCCGTACCGGTGGAGTCCCGTACCAGCAGGGCGAATTCGTCGCCGCCGAGCCGCGCCACCAGGTGCCCGCCGGGCTCGGCGCAGGCCAGCAGGCGGCGGCCCACGGCGGCCAGCAGTTCGTCGCCGACACGGTGGCCGAGCGTGTCGTTGACCGCCTTGAAGCCGTCCAGGTCCAGATAGCACAGGCCGATCCGGCCGGTACGGCTGCCGTGGTCGCCGACGGCGGCCGACAGCCGCTCGAAGAACAGCGCGCGGTTGGGCAGTCTGCTGACCGGGTCGTGCATGCGCAGGTGCCGCAGCTCCTCGCGCAGGGTGTCCCGCTCGCCGACGTCCTCGACGGACAGCAGCAGCGGGCGCGCGCCGGTGCGCGAGAGCGTGATCTCGGCGTGCACGGTGCTGCCGTCCGGCCGGGTGATGCCGCGCGTGCAGCGCAGCCGTTCGCGGCGGCCGGTGAGCACGTCGTGGAAGGCGGCGCGGGCGTGCCGGTCGCCGCTCAGGCCGAGGAGCGCGGCGGCGCCCGTGGCGCTCATCCGCTCGGGCGAGGCGCCCAGCAGCGCGCCGAGCGCGCCGTTGGCCTCCAGGACCGTGCCGTCGGGGGCGAGCAGCGCCATCGCGGTCTGGGCGATGGCGAAGGCGGCCCGGTAGTCGCGCAGGTCGGCGTCGCCCGGCCGCGCGGCCGTACTTCCCTGCCCCGCCGTCCGTCCGGCCGGCTGCGGTTCCGCGCCGCCGGAGTGTGGGGCAGAGGTGTGACTGTGCGTGATGACTTGTGCTGTGCTTTCGGGCTCGACACCTGGGCCGCCCGAGGGTCCGCCCATGGCCCGCTCCCCGCTTCGCGCTCGTCTCGATCGCGATCATATGGGCTGGCGGAGTTGGTGTTCCAGCGCCCTGGTGGTGATTCTCCGCACGTGTGCTGACGGATCGACCGAACGTGTCCGAACGGATCGCTCATGTGATCGCATCCCCGGGGACATTACGCACCGTAGTGACCGCTGTGCGATGCCCGTACGCCTCCCGCACACCGCCCGGCTGGAGCAGTCGGACAGGACATATCGTCACATTCCATAGCAATGTGGGGGAGGTGTCCCGAACGGGTTCACGAATCCTCCCCGGAGGTCCATGTGCGGCGGTCAGCCAGCTCGTCAGGCTCCTCAGGCGTCTCGATAGGCGTACCGCCCCGCGCGCGGCGGCGTGTCCTGCGCTCCGCCGCGGCGGCGCTCAGCGTCTTCAGCGCCGTGGTCGCCTGGACGCTGACGACCGGCCCCGCCGCGTCCGCCGCCGTCGGCAGCGCCTGCCTCCTGCCGCGCACCGGCGCCCACCACTCCGAGGGCGTCGACACCTGGGAGAGCGGCTACGCCCGGCCGACCGGCCACATGAAGGCCCTCATGGTCTTCCTCGACTTCCCCGGCACCGCGCCCGACCTCACCACCCAGCAGGTCGCCGCCGACCACTTCCCGGCCACCACCCGCTTCTTCGACCGCGCCTCGTACGGCCGCTTCGACCTCGGCGTCCACCCCGTCACCCGCTGGCTGCGCATGCCGCGCCCGGCCACCGACTACGCGATCAGCCGCGACTGGAACGCCGCCGACCGCACCGCCTACCTGCGCGACGCCATCGCCGCCGCCGACCCGGTGGTCGACTTCCACGGCTACGACGTCGTCTACCTCGTCGCTGACCCCGACGCGCCCGGCGTCGACTCCGACGCCACCAAGGTCGTCAACCTCTCCACCCCGATCACCGTCGACGGCACCCCGCTGCGCCGGCTCGTCACCGTCTTCGAACGGCACCCGCCGGACCGCAACGTGCTCGCCCACGAGACCGGCCACGTCTTCGACCTGCCCGACCTGTACTACCGGCCGCCCGCGGGCAGCAACGCCGACTGGGACACCCACGTCGGCGACTGGGACCTGATGGGCAGCCAGTTCGGCCTCGCGCCCGACCCCTTCGCCTGGCACAAGTGGAAGCTCGGCTGGATCACCTCCGACCAGGTCGGCTGCGTCACCCGCGCGGGCACCACCTACCAGGACCTCAGCCCCGACGAGACCCCCGGCGGCACCAAGCTGATCGTCGTACGCACCGGGCCCGACACCGCCCTCGCCATCGAGGCGCGCACCGCCACCGGCAACGACCACGCCGCCTGCCGCCAGGGCGTCCTGCTCTACAAGGTGCGCTCCGACATCGAGTCGGGCGACGGACCCATCACGGTGATCGACGGCCACCCGCACACCTCCGCGTGCCGGGCCACCTCCGTCTACCCGCCGCTGGCCGACGCGCCGCTGGGCGTGGGGGAGTCCTACGCCGTACCCGACGGCTCCACCCGCGTGACGGTCTCCGCCCACAATTCGGACGGCACCTGGACGGTCAAGATCGTCGAGGGGTCGCCCGTCGGCGACGACACCGGCCACAGGAGCTAACGCCATGGCCTCCACCAAGGGGTCTGGACCGCGCCGCCCGGCCACGACGGGGTCGGGGCCGCGCCGGCTGACCCGGACCGGACTGCGCTGCACCGCGCTCTTCGCGCTCGGGCTGCTCGCCGTCGGCAGCACCGTCTCCGCGGGCCCGCGCACCGCCGCGCTCAACGCCTCGCCGCCGCCCGCCGCCCGGCCCTGCGCCCTGCGGGCCGTCCCCGGCGTCGCCATGTCCGAGGGCTTCCCCGACAGCTCCAGCCGCGGCCCCAACGCCGAATTCGCCCCCTCCACCGGCACCCTGCACGCCCTGACCCTGCTGATCGACTTCCCCGACGCGCCCGCCCAGTACAGCGCCGCCGACCGCTACGGCGAGTTCTTCCCCGCCGTCAAGAAGTGGTACGCCGTCAGCTCGTACGGCCGCCTCGACTACGAGTCCACGCCGGTGCTGCGCTACATACGGATGCCGCGGCCCTTCAGCGCGTACGGGATCGGCCGCGGCTACGGCTGGGACGCCCACACCGAGATGATGCGCGACCTGCTCAAGGTCGCCGACCACTCCATCGACTTCCGCGGCTACGACCTGGTCAACATCCTCGTCACCCCCAACGCGGGCCCGCCCGCCGACGAGGCGGTGCTCTCGGTCACCTGGACCGGCGCGTCCGCCGCGACCACCGACGACGGCGCCCACCTCGACAAGGTCTCCCTCATCTACGGCCACGACCAGTCGGGCCCGCGCGTCCTCAGCCACGAGAACGGCCACGCGCTCGGCCTGCCCGACCTCTACGCCGCCGACGACTTCCCGCGCACCGACACGCTCGCCGGGCAGTGGGACAGCATGTCCCTCGACTGGGGACTGCAGGGCGACCTGTTCGCCTGGCACAAGTGGAAGCTCGGCTGGCTCGACGACAGCCAGATCGCCTGCGTCACCGGCCGCACCGACACGACCTACGAACTCGGCGCCGTCGAGATCCCCGGCGGACGCAAAGCCGTCGTGATCCCGTACAGCCGCACCGGGGTCTTCGTCCTGGAGGCCAGACAGCAGCTCGGCAACGACAAGGACGCGTGCCGCGCGGGCGTGCTCGCCTACAGGGTCCGCACCGACGTCGACTCGGGCAAGGGCCCGGTGACCGTCGTGGACGCCCATCCCCGCACCTCCGCCTGCGACTTCAGCAGCGGCGCCTTCAACTCCCTGAACGACGCGCCCTTCAGCGTCGGCGAGGGCTCCACCGACAAGGCGTCCGGGCTGACCTTCAAGGTGCTGGGAAGGACAGCGGCGGGCGCGTGGAAGATCCACGTCACCCGCCGCTGATCAGGCGTCAGAGACCGTACTCAGTCCAGCAGTTCGGCGTTGAGCGTGATCGTCGTGCCCGCGAGCGCCTTGCTGACCGGGCAGTTCTCCTTGGCGCCCTGCGCCGCCGCCTCGAAGTCACCGGCGGAGATGCCGGGGACACGCGCCTTCACCGTCAAGACGATGCCGGTGATGCCCTCACCCGGCTGGAAGGTCACGTCGGCCTGCGTCTGCACCGACTCGGGCGGGGTGCCCGCGCCCGCCAGACCGTGCGAGAGCGCCATCGAGAAGCAGGAGGAGTGGGCCGCAGCGATCAGCTCCTCGGGGCTGGTCTTGCCGTTCGCCTCCTCCGCGCGGGAGGCCCACGTCACGTCGTACGAGCCGACGCCCGAGGTGTCCAGCGAGACGGTCCCGGCGCCGCCCATCAGCGGGCCCTTCCACTGGGTCGTCGCGGTGCGGGTGGTTGCCATGGTGAAGCCTCCAAGAGGTACCGACGGATGGCGGGAACGCCTCCTGAACGCTACCTCGCGCGCGCCCCGATCAGCGCGCGGGGAAGCTGTATGTCCAGCCCTGCGCGTCGAGCCTGTCCAGCAGCCGCGACAGCGCCCGCACCGTCTGGGCGCGGTCGCCGCCGCCGTCGTGCATCAGCACGATGGAGCCGGGGCGCAGTTGACGGTCGATGTTCGCCAGCACCTTGGCGGTGCCGGGCCGCTCCCAGTCGCGGGAGTCCACCGTCCAGCCCAGCGGGCGCAGCCCGTGGCCGGCGGCGATGTGACGGATCGTCGGGGTGAAGTCGCCGCCGGGCGCCCGGTAGTACCAGAGCTTCGCGCCGGCGCCCGCGGCCTTGGTTATCTCGCGCTGCGCGTCGACTATCTCGTGCGTGTTGTACGCCGCGGACCTGCTGCTCTGCCGCTCGTTGTGGTGCACGGAGTGGTCGCACAGCCGGTGGCCCGCCGTGGTGATCTGCCGGACCAGGTCGGGGTGGGCGGCGGCGTTGGGGCCGATCTCGCAGAAGGTCGCCTTCGCGTGGTGCGCGGCCAGCAGCGCCAGGACCTGCGGGGTCCAGCGCGGGTCGGGGCCGTCGTCGAAGGTCAGCGCGACGGACCTGCCGCCGTCCTCGGTGGAGTGCTGGATCGACTCGCCGGCCGGGGCGCCGGTGGCGGGGCTCCCCGAGGGGTCGGCGGGACCGGCCGAGGGGTCCAGGGGCCCGGTCGGCTGCCCGGGGACCGTCTGCGACGGGACGGTCCCGGACGGATCGGTGGGCACGGGACCCGTCTGCGCCGGACCGGTCGGTGCGGGACCGTTCTGACCGGGACCCGGTCCGGACGGCTGCGAGCCGGACGGATCGCCCGGCGGAGAGGTCCGCTGGGACGGGATGCCCGCGGCCGGGCCGGACGCCTCACCCGACGCGGCCGAGGAGGGTGCGCGCGACGAGGCCCGCGCGTCGTCCGCCCCGCTCGCCGCTGCCCCGCCGTGCTGTGTGCCGCACGCCGCGAGCGCGGTCCCGGCGAGCGCCGCGGTGGCCACCGCGGCGGCGGTCCGCCGTACGGCCGTGCGGCTCAACATCCCAGATCGTCCGGTTTTGTACGTCATGCGGACCACCGTAAACATGCTCCGAACGGGTGATGCAAGGCCCCCCGCCCCGCGCCCGGCCCCGGGGAACCCGCCCCGCGCCCCCGCGAATCCGGCCGCGCACCCCCCGCGACCCGCCGCGCGGCACGGTCAGCGGCGACGTACCAACGGGAAAGGCAGCGTCTCACGGATCGTCCGCCCCGTGAGGAACATCACCAGCCGGTCCACCCCGATCCCCAGCCCGCCGGTCGGCGGCATCGCGTACTCCAGCGCCGTCAGGAAGTCCTCGTCCAGCTCCATCGCCTCCGGGTCGCCGCCCGCCGCCAGCAGCGACTGCCGGGTCAGCCGGGCCCGCTGCTCCACCGGATCGGTCAGCTCGGTGTACGCCGTGCCCAGCTCCGTGCCGTACGCCACCAGGTCCCAGCGCTCGGCCAGCCGCGGATCGGTGCGGTGCTGCCTGGTCAGCGGCGAGACCTCGGCCGGGAAGTCCTTGTAGAAGCACGGCGTGGTGGTGCGCTCCTCCACCAGCCGCTCGTACATCTCCAGCGCCACGTCGGCCGGCCCGTCCTCCGGGCCGTACGGCACCCCCGCCCGGTCGCACAGCGCGCGCAGCCGCGCCAGCGGCGTCCCCGCGTCGACCTCCTCGCCCAGCGCCAGCGAGATCGCCCCGAACACCGTCCGCACCGGCCACCGCCCCGACAGGTCGACCTCCGCGCCGTCCGGCCGCCGGGCGGTCTGCCCGCCGTTCGCCGCGACGGCCGCCGCCTGGATCAGCTCCCGCGCCAGATCGAGCATCACGTCGTAGTCCGCGAACGCCTGATACGCCTCCAGCATCGTGAACTCGGGGTTGTGCTTGTACGACACACCCTCGTTGCGGAAGGTCCTGCCCAGCTCGAAGACCCGCTCCACCCCGCCGACGCACAGCCGCTTCAGATACAGCTCGGGCGCGATCCGCAGATACAGGTCGAGGTCGTAGGCGTTGATGTGCGTGGTGAACGGGCGGGCGTTCGCGCCGCCGTGCACCGGCTGGAGCATCGGCGTCTCGACCTCCAGGAAGCCGCGGTCGGCCAGCGTCGTACGGACCGCGCCGACGGCCGCGCTGCGGGCGGTGAGCAGGGACCGCGCCTCGGGGGAGACCACCAGCGCCAGATAGCGCTGCCGCACCCGCGCCTCCGGGTCGGTCAGGCCGCGGCGCTTGTCCGGCAGCGGGTGCAGGCACTTGCCGGTCAGCGTCCAGGAGTGCGCCTCCGCGGTCGGCTCACCGCCGCGGCTGACCGTCATCGCCCCCTCGACCCGGAGCAGGTCGCCGAGGTCCACGCCCGACTCGAACTCCCGCAGACCGTCCCGTCCGAGACGATCCCTGGTCAGCATGATCTGGAGGTCGCCCGACCAGTCCCGCAGCGTCACGAAGACGACCCCGCCGTGGTCGCGCACCCGCAGCACCCGGCCCGCGACCGCCACCGCGCTGCCCGCCCCCGCCGTACGCGCCACCGCCAGCGTGTGCGTCGGCCCCGCGCTCACCGGATACGGGTCGACGCCGTCGCGCCGCATCCCCTCGACCTTGGCCAGGCGCACACGGACCTGCTCGGCGGGGCCGTGCGGGTCCGCGGGGGCGTGACGGCCGCGCTCGGCCGCGGCGGCCGTCACGCTCGCCGTCGTCATCCCCGCCGCCGTACCGCCCACCACGCCCGCCGTCGCACCGGCCACCGCCGTACCACCCACCGCTCCCGTACCGCCCGCCGCGGACCGGCGGCGGCGCCGGAAGCGCAGGCTCGGGAGTTCCACGAAACCCTCGGCGATGCCCGAGGCCAGGCCGATCCTGGCCATGTCCTTGCCGTCGGCGTAACACAGGTACCGCGGGTACCAGTGCGGCTGGTACTTCACGTTCGAGCGGTACATCGCCTCCAGCTGCCACCAGCGGGAGAAGAACAGCAACAGCCGCCGCCACATCCGCAGGACGGGCCCCGCGCCGATCCGGGCGCCCTCCTCGAAAGCGGACCTGAACACCGCGAAGTTCAGCGAGACCCGCCGGACACCCAGCGCGCCCGCGCCCGCGGCCAGCTCGGTGACCATGAACTCCATGATCCCGTTGGGCGCCGTACGGTCCCGCCGCATCACGTCGAGCGACACCCCGTCGTGCCCCCACGGCACGAACGACAGCAGCGCGGTCACCCGCCCCTTGTCGTCCAGCGCCTCCACCAGCAGGCACTCGCCGTCCGCCGGGTCGCCGAGCCGCCCCAGCGCCATCGAGAAGCCGCGCTCGGTGTCGGTGTCCCGCCAGGCGTCCGCCAACCGTTCGACCTCCCGCAGCTCCTCGGGCGACAGGTCGTGGTGCCGCCGGATGCGGGTGGTCGCCCCGGTCCGCCGCACCCGGTGCACCGCCTGCCGGATACCGCGCATCTCGCGGCCCGCCAGGTCGAAGTCCGTCACGTCGAGAATCGCCTCGTCGCCCAGCTCCAGCGCGCCGAGCCCCGCCCGCGCGTACGCCTTCGCGCCCTCCTCGCCCGCGCCCATCACCGCCGGCACCCAGCCGTACGCCCCCGCGTGCGCCAGCCACGCGTCGATCGCCGGACCCCACGCCTCCGGGTCGCCCAGCGGATCACCGCTGGCCAGACAGACCCCCACCTCCACCCGGAACGTCACCGCGGACTTGCCGCTCGGCGAGAACACCACCGACTTGTCGCGCCGCGTCGCGAAGTAGCCCAACGAGTCCTTGTCCCCGTACCGCGCCAGCAGCGCCCGGATACGGTCCTCGTCGTCCCCCCGCAGCGCCGCCTCCATCCGCTGCGACCTGAACAGCGCCGCCGCCGCGCACAGCAGGGCCGCCGCGCCGAACAGGCCGAGCCAGAAATTCGTCCAGTACGGCGGCCTGCCGATGTCCGGCAGGTCGTTCACCCCGCCGACCACCTTGTTGACCGCCCACCGCAGCCGGTTCCCGCCCTCCAGCGTCCCCGGGAACAGCGTCAGCAGCCCCCACCCCAGCAGCACCCCGATCGCCAGCCCGCACACCAGCACCAGCAGCGCCCGCCAGAACGCCCCCTTGCGCACCCGCGCCGAGAACTCGCCCCGCGCGGCGATCACCGCGCCCAGCACCGTGCCCGTGATCAGCAGCGCCGGGATCGCGCTCCAGTCGCGCACCGCGATCAGCACCAGATTCGCCACCACGGTCAGACCGAGGAAGACCGCCACGATCCAGTACGCCACCCGTTTGCGGGCCGCCATCGCGCCGCCCAGCAGCACCAGGAACGCCGCGTACGCCAGATTCGGCGACGCCGGCACCGTCAGGATCTCCACCCACCGGCGCACCGGGTCCAGCAGGGGCCGCAACGGGGAGACGACGGCCAGGGTGGCGCAGAACAGGGCCAGAATCCCGAAGAATTCTCCGAACCAGCCCGGAATCCTGGGCGCCACCCGCCCCCACGCCACCTTCCCGGGCATCGGCTCCGCCTCTCCTCCCACGCACCTGGCGCCTTCAGCTTTCCCCAACCCGGCGGGACGCGCCTCTCCAGGCGTACGGCTCCGGGCTAGGGAGCACCGTCCTCAGGGGTGAGGAGGGTGCCGCGGTGGCGGAGACGCGGTCCGGTGAGGAACCCCTCGGCGATGGCATTGGCGGCAGCCACCCGCGGAAGGTCGGCTCTCCGCTCGAAGAGCACATAGCGGGCCTGCCAGCGCGGCGCGAACGCCGCGTAGCCCCGCTCGCGGGCGGCGACCTGCCCGAGGCGGGCGAGAAGCCGCAGCGGGGCGCGGCGCAGCCGCGAGGACAGGGCGCCGCGGAAGGCGGTGAAGTTGAGGGACACGCGGGTGACCGCGCCCAGCGGAGCCCTACCGGCTGCGGCGCGCAGCAGCACCTCGGTGAGGAGGAAATCCACCGGGGCCCGCCCGGACTCCCGGTCGCGCCGGATGAGGTCGAGGGTGAGCCCGTCGGGCCCCCAGGGCACGAACGTGACCATCGCGCAGGTCCGCCCGTGCGGATCGAGGCACTCCGCCAGGAGACAGTCCCCGTCGGCCGCGTCACCGAGCCGCCCGAGCGCCACGGAGAAGCCGCGCTCGGCGGGGTGCCGCCGCCACCTGTCGGCCAGATGCGCCAGCCGCCGCAGTTCGTCCGGGGCGATCTCCCGGTGCCTGCGCAGCACCACCGAGTAGCCCGCGCCGCCGAGCACCCCGTGCGCCTGCCGCAGCGCGCTCAGCTCGGCGGAGCCCGTATCGGCGAAGACGGCGGCGAAGGAGGCCGCCTCCACCACCGCCTCGTCACCGGACGGCAGCGCGCGGAAACCGGCCGCCTCGTACACCACGGCCGCCGCGGGCCCCGCGCTGGTGACGGCCGGGACCCAGGCGTGCCGCCGCGCCGTGTCCAGCCAGTGGTCGACGGCCCGCGGCCAGGCCGCCCGGTCGCCGACGAGGTCACCGGAGGCGAGCGCGACCCCGTTCACCACGCGGTAGAGGACGGCCGCGTCCCGCTCCGGGGTCCAGGACACCGCCTTGTCGCGGCGCAGCGCGAAGTAGCCGAGCGAGTCGCGCCGCCCGTACACCCGCAGCAGCGCCCGCAGCCGCCGCTCGTCCGCGGGCAGCAGCCGGTCCCGGCCGCGCGGCGAGCGGAAGAAGGCGAGCAGGATGAGCAGCATCAGAGCGACGCTCAGGACGTTGATCGCCAGGTCCGTCCAGCCGGGCACCCGGATCTCGGGCAGGTCGAAGAGACCGGACACCGTCAGCACCCGCACCAGCGTGTACCGCGTACTGGCCCCCCACTGGCGCGGCGGCAGCTCGTCCGTCGCGTGCACCAGCAGCGTGCCGAGGCCGATCGCCACCGCGCCGCCGACGACGAAGGTCGTCAGCCCCAGCGCCACATTGCCCCGCTCGCCGCGCACGTTGAACACCGTCCTGGACACCAGCAGCGCGAACAGCACCAGCCCGGTCACCCCCAGCGACACCCAGTTGAACGGATGCCCGCGCGTCACCGGCAGCGCCGCCACACCCGCCAGGCACAGCAGCGTGTATCCGCCGGTCAGCACGGTCGTGACGATCCAGGCGGCCCGCTTGCGGCGGCGCAGGCTCACCGACAGGACCAGCGCGAGCACCGCGCCGGTGAAACCGGGGCTGACCAGGAAGGCGGTGAAGAACTCGCCGTTCGAGGCGGCCCGCACCCGGTCGCGGAACGGCGCGATCACCCCGGTCACCGCGTTGACCGCGCACACCACCCGCAGGTACCAGACGGTGAAGGCCGCACCCGGCTGCCGCAACGGCCGCAGCACGCGGGCCAGCAGCGTCTCGATCCTGGACGGCGGCAGCTCCACGATCGTCGGCCGCCGCGCGGGCTTGCGCGCGGGCGTCGACGACGGCAGCGGCGCGCCCGCCACCGCGTCCATCATGGCCGTCTTCATCGCGACCATCCGCCGGTGGATCCGGTCCTCGCGCCGCTCGGCCCTGGCCATCCGGCGCGGCCGGGAGGTGTACCGCCAGCGCGCCCACGGACTGGCCGGGCGGGCCAGCCGCAGCGCGCCGACGATCGCCAGCACCGGCACCATCACCCCGAGCAGCCCCGTCCAGACCTTGCCCTTGGACAGGCACACCACCACGAAGCCGATCAGCACCCCGGCGCTCAGATACTGCTGGTACGACTCCCCGACGGCGAATCCGCCCAGCGGGGCCTGGCCGATCAGCAGCAGCCCGATCACCGACACCGCGAGGATCACCGCGTCGACCGACTGGCGGCCCTGCTCGCTCCAGTAGACGTCCTTCAGGTGCAGCACCAGCGCGAACTCGTCCAGCACCAGGCCGCAGCCGATCCCGAAGACCAGCGCGAGCACGTCGTGCACCGCCGGGCCGCCGCGTACGGCGAACGACCCGATGCCGCCGATCAGCATCATCGCCTGGCCGAACACCACATGGTGGATGTGCAGGCCGCCGGGCTGCACATTGCCCGGCCACCACTTCACCCCGCGCCGGATCATCCGCACGCTGAACCGGATGAACAGGAAGGAGCCGATCAGTCCGACCAGCAGCAGGAAGAGCGGCTCACGGCCGGTGTCCGCGATCCGCGTCCGGTACGCGTCGGCCAGCCAGTCCACCATGGCTCCAGGGTCGTCGTGGTGCGGGCCGTCGGCCACCCGGACGGCGCGTCCGCATGCCTGGACGTTCATACGAAGAAGGCCCCCCGCTTCCGCGAGGGGCCTTCGACCGTCTGTGCGCCGCCAGGGACTCGAACCCCGGACCCGCTGATTAAGAGTCAGCTGCTCTAACCAACTGAGCTAGCGGCGCCTGCTGACGTCGTAGACCTTAGCATCCGGCCACGGGGAGCGGAAATCGATATGACTCAGGCCGTTCCAGGGGTGCTGACCAGGGCGGGAACGGTCTTCGCGGGCGCCGACCTGGCCGCCCGCACACACGCCCAGAGGACCACGTCCGCGCCCGGCAGCCAGGGGTGCCGGGTATCGGGCGCCACCAGCCAGCGGGACAGCCCTGCCCCCGGATCGCAACCGGAGTCCTGGCCGGCCTCGGCGCCGTCCTGCGGCGCGTACAGCGGCGGTACGGTCACCGCGTCGCCGCTGCCGTGACAGAGCATCGGCGGCACCGCCTGGCCCCACTCCTCCCAGTCCAGCAGGTACGGCAGCCGCTGCGCCGTACCGGGCGCGACGAGCAGCAGCAGCCGCCCGCGGTGCACGGCCACCGGGCCGCTGCCGGGGCCCGACGCCCATAACTGCTCCAGGAGTCTGCGGCCGAACAGCGCCGACAGGTTCACCACGTCGAACGCCGTACCGCACGGCAGCACGCTCGGCGCCGTCGGACGGGCCGACCACAGCGCCCGCACGCTGCGCGGGAAGGCGCTGGCCGAGGCCAGCCACTCGGCGCCCTCCGGGGTGACGTACGACGTGTGCCGACGCCGCTGGGCTTCGGTGACGACCTCGGTGACGGCATGCGTCACGGCCGCGATGCTTCCGGTCCCTTGCCATTCGTCCATGGCATCTACAGGTACCGGCCGCTTCCGGCGCGGTCGGCGCAATCGGACGAATTCGGGACAGGAGGGTGGGAGAGGGGGTACCTTGCCGCGACGCATATGCGGGGCACGGTTGCGGCGGCCCCCGGCGGCGTGACGGTCACGGCAGCCGCCAGGGGAGCCTGAAGCGCCCGCGGACCCGCCCTAGGGGGCGCCGCCGCCCGCGATCAGGCCCTAGGGGGCGCCGCCGCCCGCGATCAGGCCCTCGCCGTACTCGACCATCCGCTTCGCGTAGTCCTCGGTCCACCCCGCGCGCTCGGCCAGGCCCGCGTACGTCAGCCGGTCGAAGCGGCGCGGATCGGTGAGCTGCGCGGCGGCTATCGCCTGGAAGTCCGTGGCCCGGTCGGCGGCCGTACGGAAAGCCGTCGCCAGCTCCGTCGCCCGCGCCAGCATCCGCCCCGGATCGTCCATCGACTCCAGGTCGAAGAAGTGCTCCGGATCCTCCACCGTCGCGGCAGGCTCGAAGCTCAGC
The DNA here is from genome assembly GCF_044749865.1 of Streptomyces sp. NPDC088910. Lineage (NCBI taxonomy): Bacteria > Bacillati > Actinomycetota > Actinomycetes > Kitasatosporales > Streptomycetaceae > Streptomyces > Streptomyces sp. NPDC088910. Next base: position 923,244 of record NZ_JBIVIV010000001.1, on the reverse strand, counting down.
GACGCGGGCCGCCTGGGCCGCGGCGCCGCCTCCCGCGACCCACCGCCCTGCGCGTTCTGAGCCGACTGCGGCTCTGACATACGGCTACCTCCGGAATCGATCACGCACACCATTGTCCCGCGCCCACGCAAGACCCCCTCCAATCGGGTGAGCGACCGCGCTCACGGCCGCCAGCTCACCCGGTGTTCCGCGAGGTGCGCCAGGACCGCGTGGTTGGCCTCCCAGCCGTCGGGGAACTTGACCGTGACACCGAGCTGGACCGGCTCGGAGGACGGGTGCTCGTCGAGGAGTTCGGCCACGCCCGCGCGGCACACCACGATGCACGCGTGCCGGTGCCGGGAGGCCAGCACGCACAGCCGCCCGGTCTCCAGGTGGAACGCCGTGGCGTCGGGGCGGCCGGACAGCGGGTGCAGCACCACGGTCACGTCGAACTCGCGGCCCTGGAGACGGTTCGCGGTGTCCACCGTGACCCCGGCGACGCCGACGTCGGCCAGGGCGGCGCGCACCGCCGCCGCCTGGTCCCGGTGCGCGGTGCCGACCGCGATCCGGTCCGCGGTCAGCGCCGCCGGGCCGGGATCGGGCGCGGAGTACGTCAGACCCCCGCGGTCCAGCAGCCGCCGCACCACCGCGGCCACCGCGCGTACCGCCTCAGGGTCGGTGCGCGGGGTGTGCCGGGCGGGCAGCTCCAGCAGCCCCCAGCCGCTGGCCGCCGCCTCGTCCAGGACGCGGTCGGGCCCGCCGCCGTCGCCCGGCACCCCGAACACCAGCCGCCGGTCGCCGTGGTCCGTACCGCTCCTGAACGGGGTGTACGGGTAGAAGGCGCGCGACACCAGGGGCGCCGCCGACGCGGGCAGCCGCCAGGACACCGGCAGCCGGTGCTGCGGCAGCCCCGGATTGTGCGCGAGCAGCGTCACCACCGCGCTCGCCGACGGGTCGTAGCTCAGCCCCGCCCACTGCTCCGCGCCGACCACGCTGAACGGGTCCAACTGCCCGGGGTCGCCCACGAACAGCGCCCGCTCGAAGAGCCCCGCCACTTGCAGCAGCGCGTCCGACCGCATCTGGTACGCCTCGTCCACGATGGCGTGCCGCCACGGCTCGGTGTCCTTCACGTACGCCCACTTCGCCGCGGTCGCGATCACCACCTCGCAGGCCCGCAGATCCGCCACCGAACTGGACTTCATCAGCGCCGGGTGCCGGTCGAGCGCCTTGTCGGGCGGCGACTCGGCGCCGTGCAACCGGCCCACCGGCAGGTCGGGCTCGGCGGTGGCGAGCCGGTCCGCGAGGTCGTCGACCTGCGCGTTGGTCTGCGCGACGATCATCAACGACTCGCCCGCCGCCGCCAGTTCGCGTGCCGCGCGCACCACGAGCGTCGACTTGCCCGCGCCGGGCGGCGAGTCGACCACGACCCCGCGGGCGGTGCCGTGCAGCGTGCTCTCCAGGATCGCGGCCGTCGCCTCGGCGGCGGCCCTGCCCGCGTCGAACCCGTCCTTTCTGTCCCACCTTTCCGGTACGTGTCCGTCCGTGTCCGGGCCGTCGGCTCGCACGGGCTGCGTCACAGGTAGTCCTCCGCGGTCACGGGGTCGGGCGGGTCAGCGGTCGGCGGTGTGCCGGGCGGCGTCCCGGCGTCGGGCGGGCCGCCGTGCGTCCACGGTGTCTGCTCCGGCTCCGGCAGCCCGGGGCCGCCGCGCGGATCGTGCTCGAAGAAGGTGAAGTCCACCCGGTCACCGGCCCCCGGCACCGACCCCTCCTTCGGCGTCCGCCCGCTCCCCATCCCCCCGGTGAGCCGCACCACCACCACGAACCGGCCTTCCGGCCCGGCCACAGGACCGCCGTCCGGCGCGGTGGCGCCGCTGCCGTCCGGGGCCACCGAGACCACTTCGGCGCTCTGCGCGGACTTGGCGCCCGGCACGGAGCGGTACGCCTTGGTGCCGGGCTCGGCCTGGGGGAGGTCGTGGGTGCGGATGGTCAGGAGGGGGCGGGGCATGGGCCGCTTGCCCTCGGAGTACGTCATCTCGACGCCGATGACCTCGCCCGCGAACGCCTCGCCCGCCAGCCGCCTGGCCGCCATCGTCAGGGGGTCGTCCAGCGCCTCCTGCGCGGAGACCCGCGCCTGGGCCGTCTCGCGGCCCGCGAGCTTCTGCGCGGCGGCGATGGCGCCGTCCCGCTTGGGCTGCGGCGGCTCACCCGCGCGCAGCCGGTCGCGGTGCCCGGTGAACGACCAGCGGTCGCGCTTCCACCGGTCGGCCACATGCGCGCCCTCGGGCAGCGCCCGCAGCAGGTCGAGGCCGCGCCACACGTCGTCCCAGGTCGGCCGGAGCTGGGAGCCGACCAGCCGCCGTACCTCCGCCTCGGCCGCGGCCAGCTCAGCGGCGGCCCCGGCAGGGTCCGCCTCCGCCGCCGTACGCGCCGCGTCGTAGCGGGCCATCGCGGGGGCCAGCACACGGTTGTCGAAGACCGGGTCGGTCGCGGGACCCGCGGGCGGGCTCAGCAGCAGCCCGTCGGCGGCGCGGTCGGTCTGCGCGCGCTCGGCGGCGACCGCCCCGTCAAGCCCGTCCGGCGGGTCGATCCAGCCGAGCAGGCCGCCCAGGTGCTGGTCCTCCATCGAGCTCTGCCCGGTCGCCCAGTGCCGGGTCAGCAGCTCCGTCATGGCCACCAGCAGCGCGCTGCCCGGCGTACGCGCCCGCTCCCCGTAATGCGTCAGCCAGCGGCCGAGCAGCGGCACCGGCACCGGGACGGGGTGCGGCGCGTCCGGGTCCTCGGCCGTCCGCAGGAAGCGCGTGGACCGGCCGAGCAGGCGGACGTACTCCAGCGCCGCGCTGTTCGGCACCACGATCTGCGGCGCGTCCGCGCAGACCTCCGACTCTCCCCCAGCCCGGCGGCTGGGAGGTGCCCCCACGCGGTTGCGGGTCGCGGGCTCCACCTCGACGTCGTCCGCGTACGCGTCCATCAACGGCAGTACGGCGCCCGCGAGTCCGGCGAAGAAGCCGAAGCGCAGCTCCCGGTCCAGCGGCTGCGGCACCACCAGCAGCTCGGGCGCCGCCCGGTCCGTGCCCACCATCGCGCCCAGCGGCGCGCCCGCCTCACCGGCCGTCGTCAACGGCACCAGCACCAGCGGCCGTTCGGCCAGGTGCCGGTGGCGTACGGTCGCCGCGGGCACGGCCCGGCCCGTCGCGACGGCCTCGGCCCGCGCGAGCGTGTTCATCAACGACATGCGGCACCGTCCCGTACGGCGGCGTCGTCCGGTGCCTGGTCCCGTACGGCCGCCTGGGCGGGCAGCGCGGGTGCCTCTTCCCGGGCGGACAGCGCCTCGGCCCGCAGGGCCGCCGCCCTGCGCAGCGCCGCCACCGCCGGGTCGGCCGGGTCACCGGCCTCACCGTGCGCGGCCGACAGCACCGCCTCCACCGTCGTCAGGGTGCCCAGCTCGCCGCGCAGACTGCGGCCGAGCGACTCCACGCAGCCGTCCGCCCGCGACCGGTCACGGCAGTGGTACGCCAGCTCGCAGGTCGACAGGCACTCGGGCGCGTACGCGGCGGGCACCGCGTCCACGGCGGCGGTCAGGTCGATCCGCGGGCGGGTCGGCGTACTGCCGTCCGCGCCGTACCGCAGGTCGAAGGTGGTGCCCTCGGGGAGGGCCGCCGCGATCTCCTCGATCCGGGTCAGCCGGGCCAACTGCCGCCGGGTGACCGAGAGCTGCTTGCGGACGTCGACCCACTCGGCGGTCGGCAGATTCGAGAAGTCCTTCGGGCAGACCAGCAGGACGTCGGGCCGGGTCCGGCCGGCCGCCACCTCGTCGAGCGCGAGCACGTACACCGCGGACTGCCGGGCCGCCGCGCCGACCTTCAGCGCGTCCGCGCCGCCGTCCAGGATCGGGAAGGACTTGATCTCCACCACCGTCCAGGACCCGTCGGGCCGCACCGCCACCGCGTCCGGCTCCAGATACGCCAGCGACCCCGCGACCTCGAGGGCCAGCAGCGGATGGTCGAGCAGCGTCCAGGAACCGGCCGGTGCCTCGGCGAGCGCCAGCCGCGTACGGGCCGCCCGGCCCTCGGGCCCCGCCGCCGACAGATCGGGGACCTCGGCGGACTCCGGAATCCCCGCCGCCGTCTCCGCCGCGCCCAGCAGCCGCAGCAACTCGGCGCAGCCGTCCCGTTTGACGCGGGCCTCGAAGGCGTGGCCGCGCGAGAAGGCGAAGCGGGACTGGCCGAACCGGGCGGGCGCGCCCAGCACTTCGGCGACCGCGCCCTTGTCGACCCCGGCGGCGTCCAGCAGCGCGCGGCGGCGGCAGCCGGGGTTGGCGGCCAGCGCGGCCAGCGCCCGTGCGTCGAGCGGCCGTGGCGCGGTGTCGGGGCCGCGCAGCGCGGCCAGCCGTTCCCGCAGCGAGTGGTGGTGGTGCGTAGTGCTCACCCGCGAAAGTGTGGCACTCGGCTACGACATCCGGCTCTGTCCGGCGTGTTCGCCCGCCGCACGCGGGTCGTCGGCGTCGTCCGGCCCGTCCGCGCCGGGCGGTACGGACACGGTCCGCGGCTTCGGTACGGAGGCGCCGCCACCGGGCGCCGGAATGCTCGCGGCGACACCGCTGACGCCCGTGGCATGCGTGCCGTTGGACACGTGCGTGCCGTTGGAGACCTGCGCGGTATTGGCGACGTGCGCGGTGACCACCGCGGACGACGCACCGGACACCGGCTCCGTCTCCTCGGCCGTCTGCCTGCCCAGGGCTTCCTTCACGCGCGCCAGCAGCCGGTCGGCGACCCGCAGCGCGGGCTTCGCCAGCAGATAGCCCAGGCCCATCACGGCGACACCGGCCACCGCGTCCAGCAGATAGTGGTTGGCGGTGCCCATCACGACACACGCCGTCGTCACCGGGTAGAGCACGCCCAGGGTGCGCACCACCCTGTTCCGCCCGTAGCGCCACAGGATGATCCCGCACCACAGCGACCAGCCCACGTGGAGGCTGGGCATCGCCGCGTACTGGTTGGTGAGATGTCCCATACCGCGCGGCGCGCTCGCGTCGGTGCCCCACCAGCCGTAGGAGCCGTACTGCGCCATCGTGTCGATGAAGCCGTGCCCGCCGCCGATCAGCCGCGGCGGCGCGGTGGGCGCCACGGTGAAGCCGACCAGACCGATCAGCGTCGAGATCATCAGCCACGTGCGCGCCACCCGGTAGTGCGTCGGGCGGCGGCGCCACAACCAGATCAGGATGCTCGGCGTCACCACATAGTGCAGCGACGCGTACGCGAAGTCCGCGGGCACGCCCAGGAAGGCGTGCTGCGTGAAGAGCTTGTTGAACCAGCGCTCCGGATCGATGTGCAGGAGCTGCTCGAAGTGCAGGATGTCCGCGCCGTGTTCGACGGCGTCGTCCACATCCCCCCTGACCAGCAGGCGGGCGCCGGAGTAGAGCGCGTAAATCACCGCGATGAGCGGCAGCTCGGTCCACCAGCGCAGCTTCCCCCGGTAGGCGGCGGCGCGCGGCGCGGTGGCGGTGATCGTCATGCGGGCGTCTCTCCAGGTTCTCCGAAGGCCGCGGGCGGGCGGTCATGGTCTTGGCGCGTACCCTCTACCGTACGACGTACGCTAAACGCCACGTACACCGGCCCAGAACTACGGAAGAAACTCCGACATCGTACGGTGTTCAACGTTCCGTAGCAGGGGTATGTGCAGTCGAGGACGCCCGGTCCGCTCTCCGGGTTGCCTTCCTCGGCGTATTCCTCGACGTGTTGGCGACGTTCCGGCCTCGGCGTACCCCGTCGCACGAGGCACCCCAGCGTGACTGTTGTACGACTGAAGTACGACTGAGTACGAGAAACAAGAGAATCGGATGTCCGTCACCCAGCCGGTCCGCTCCCCACGGCGCCGCGCTCCCCGCAACTCGCTCAACCCCGACCGTATCCTCGACGCCGCGATCACCCTCCTCGACCGCGAGGGCGCCGAGGCGTTCACCATGCGCGCGCTCGCCCAGGAACTCGGCGTCGGCACCATGGCGGTCTACTCCCACTTCCGGGGCAAGGACGAGATCAGCGACGCCGTGGCACAGCGTCTGATGGACACGATAGAGCTTCCGCCCACCGGCACGGGCGACCCGCGAGGTGAGCTGCGGGAGGTCTGCCGCGGCGTCTACGGGCTCTTCACCGAGCACCCCTCCGCGCTCCAGCTCCTCACCATCAGGCCGCTGCGCGGCGACGACGCCATAGCCGTCATCGACCGCATGCTCGACCTGCTCAGGCGCGCCGGGCTCGGCCGCGCCGACGCGGCCCACGCGCACGTGGCCCTCATGCAGTACACCGTCGGCTCCGCCCTGTGGAACACCAGGCGGGCCCGCGCCCTGTGCGAGGACGGGGTACGCGACCGGGTCCGCGCCAAGATCGACGCCCTGCCGCCCGACGTCTACCCCGCCCTCGTCAGCCTCGCGCCCGAACTCCTCTGCGCCCAGGACCAGGGTTCCGCGCAGTACGAATTCGGCCTCGAAGGGCTGCTGGAGGGTCTGCTCGGCGGCGGCCAGGGGCTCTGAGGGCGGGGACGGCGGGGCCGTGAGGGCGGGGACGGCGGGGCCGTGAGCGATGATGGGGGCCCGTTTCCTAGGAAAGGCACCGCCGCATGGCTCCGCGCATTCTTCTGGTCAGACACGGCCAGACGGAATGGTCCCTGTCCGGGCGGCACACCGGCCGTACCGACATCCCCCTCACCGAGGAGGGGCGGCGCACCGCCCGGATCCTCGGGGAGCGGCTCGCGCGCGGGCCCTGGAACGGACTTCCCGACGTCGAGGTCCGCACGAGTCCGCTGCTGCGGGCCGCCGAGACCTGTGACCTCACCGGTTTCGGCGGCGCCGCCAAGGAGTGGGACGCGCTGGTCGAATGGGACTACGGCGACTACGAGGGCCTGACGCCCGCCCAGCTCCAGGACCTGCGGCCCGGCTTCACCATCTGGCGTGACGGCGTGCCGGGCGGCGAGGCGCTGGCCGAGGTCGCCGCGCGCGCCGACCAGGTCGTCTCCTGGGCGCGGTCCGCCGAGCGCGACGTCCTCGTCTTCGCCCACGGGCACTTCCTGCGCGTCCTCGGGGCCCGCTGGCTCGACCTCGACCCGTCCTTCGCCGGCGCCCTCCGCCTCGACCCCGCCTCCCTGTCCATCCTCGGCTGGGCCTACGGCGCCCCGGCGATCGAGCGCTGGAACGACACCGGTCACTTGGCGTGAGGCCCTGACCGCGCCCCGCACCGTCCCCGCGCCGTCCCCGCGCCGTCCCCTCCGCGTCCTCGGCTCAGGAGGCGGGCGTCGGCAGGGGGCGGTCCAGGAGGAAGGACCGCAGGAGGGCGGTGTAGAGGGCGGGCTGGTCGTGGGAGATGGCGTGGCCCGCGTCCTCGACGCGCACGAGGCGGGAGTCCGGGAGGGTCTGCCGGTACTCCTCGGTCACGGCGGGCTTGATGAAGTCGCAGCTTCCCCGCATGACCAGGGACGGAACGCGGATCGCGCGCAGCCTCGGGCGCGGGTCGGGGAGCTGCTCGAAGTCCTTGACGGTCATCTGGTTGCTGTAGAAGCCCTGAGGGTTGGCGTGCGCCTCCGAGGCCGCGGCGTCCGCGCAGGAGGTGGTGTCCTTGCCGAGCAGGGCCACCTCGTGCATCCAGTGGTCGAGTTCGCCGTCGCCCACCAGGGCGTGCGCGGCGCGCGCGTTGATCTGGAGCAGCAGACTGGCGGCGATCAGCCGCGGCTTGCTGTCCAGCCGGTCACGGGCCGCCCGCTGGGCCGGTGTCAGGTGGTCCCAGGGGTCCCCCGCCGCGGAGCCGGGGAATTCGTGGCCCCACAGCGCGCCGGGCGAGGTGAACACGGCCTTGGCGACGTGCGTGCCGTGCGCCAGCAGGTACTGGGCGGCCAGCGAACCGCCCCACGACTGGCCGACGACGATGATCCGGTCCGCCCCGATCGTGCGGCGGATCGCGTCGAGGTCCGCGACCTGGCGCGCCACCGTGTACCCGGTGACGTCGGAGAGCCGGGTGGAGCGTCCGGCGCCCACCTGGTCGTACGCGTAGACGTCGAAGCCGTCCGCGGCCAACTCCCGGCCGCCGGTGGGGATGCCCTCAGACGGGGTGCCGGGGCCGCCGTGCAGGAAGACGACCGGGGTCGGCCTCGGAGTGCCGACGGCGGGTGCGTGCACATAGGCGATCCGTGAGCCGGTCGGCAGATTCCAGAATCTGACGTCCGCCGGGACCGGGGCCGAGGCGGAGGTCGGCATCGGGCGGAAGACCGTACCGGCGGCGAGCGCGCAGACGCCGAGGAGCAGGACGCCGGTGAGGACGCAGGTCGCCCGCAGGCCGCCCTTGCCGAGCAGGGCGAACGCCCCTCGGCCGAGCGCCGCGGCCGTCCCCGTGGCGACCACCAGGCCGCACAGGGCGAGCAGCGGGACGTTCGCGGTCGCGAACGCCGCCGCGAAGAAACCGGCGGTCGCGGTGACGGGCGTCAGCGCCACCGTGACGACGAGGAGGACGCCGCCGAATATGCGGCGGGCGAGCGGGGGAAGCGGGGGAAGTCTCAGTGCCATGCCGCCGAGCCTAGGTACGCGCGGGTCACCCGGTCGTCGTGCGCCCGGACGACCGGCGTTCGGCGAAATCCGCTGGTCGGCGGGGTCCCGACCCCCGCCGCGCGGCGGGGGGCCCGACCGGTCGCGGCGGCTCAGATCTGTCTCGTACGGGGGCGGGGGTCGCGGATTCAGCCGGCTCCGGGGCGGACCAGACCCGTCTCGTACGCGGCGATCGTCGCCTGGACCCGGTCGCGTACGCCCAGCTTGCCGAGGACCACGGCGACATGGTCCTTGACGGTGGCCGGGCTGATGCCCAGGACGGCGGCGATCTCGGCGTTGGCCAGGCCGCGCGCCACGTGCCGCAGGACCTCGGTCTCGCGCGGGGTGAGGCGCGCCAGCCGCGCCGGGTCGGCGGGGACGGGCCCGGCGGCGTACCGCTCGATCAGCCGTCCGGTCACCGCGGGGTCGAGCAGGGCGGCCCCGCCGGCCACCACCCGCACGGCGTCCACGACCCGTTCCGGCTCGGCGTCCTTGAGCAGGAAGCCGACGGCCCCGGCGCGCAGCGCGGCGAACACGTACTCGTCGAGGTCGAAGCTGGTGAGCACGATGACACGGGTGGCGGGGGCGCCCGCGACGATCCGGGCCGTGGCGGCCAGACCGCCGGTGCCGGGCATCCTGATGTCCATCAGCGCGACGTCCGGGCGCAGTTCGAGGGCGAGCGCCACCGCCGACTCCCCGTCGTCGGCCTGGCCGACGACCGACAGGCCGGGCTCCGCGTCGACGATCGCCGCGATGCCCGCGCGTACGACCGCCTGGTCGTCGGCGACCGTCACCCTGATCGTGATGGGAACACCTCCGGCAGCCACACGCGCACCGCGTCGTCGTCGGTCCTGGTGAGCGTACCGCCCACCGCGTCGGCCACCGCCCGTACCCGGCGCAGGGCGCCGGGGCCGCCGGGCGGCGGCGCGGTGAGTTCGACACCCGCGTCCAGGCGCAGCACGGTGAGGGTGACCCCCTCGGCGAGCAGCAGCGCCGCGACCCGGTACGCGGCCACCCCCACGACGACGGTCACCGCCCGGTGCGGCCCCCGGTAGCGGACGGTCGCGCCGTACCGGCCCGCCAGCGCGGCGATCCCCGCCACCGTGGGCGGCGGAGTGCTCGCGCCGTCCCGGCCGCGCAGGTCACGCAGGAGTTCGCGGAGCGCGCCCAGGGCCGCGCGCGCCTCGTCGAGAACGGTGTCGAGCCGTCCCGCGTCGGCCGCGTCCGCCACATTCGCCGCGTATTGCCGGGCGGTACGCAGCAGGCCCGCCGCGATCAGGCGGCGCTGGTCGCGTACGGCGGCGTCGGCGTCCCGTTCGAGCCGTTCCCGCCCCCGCGCCGCCACCGCCCCGCGCCGCTCCCGCCGCCTGGCGGTGGCCAGACCCAGCCACCACAGCGCGAACGACGGCACCGCCAGCAGCCCGGTCAGCGCCGCCCAGGCCGCCGTCCTGCTGCCGGTGATGCCGTCCGCGCTGGCCAGCGCGAGACCGCCGGTCACGGCCACCGCCACCGGCGCCATCAGCCCGCGCCGCACCGCCAGATACGCGCCCGCGCTGAAGACGAACGTCAGCTCGACCCACCAATAGACCAGGAAAATGTCACTGACCGGCGGCCGGGTCCACCCGGCCCTGTCGCACCCCCACCACAGCACCAGCGCCGACAGCACCGCCACCAGCCCCGCCCCCGGCGCCCGCGACCGCCACCCCAACGGCACCGCGTGCAGCCCGGACAGCACCACCACCGGCACGCTCGGCAGCAGTCCGCGAAACGAGTCGGGCACGTCGTCCGAGAGCAGGCTTGCGCCGAGCGACAGCGCGACGGCCAGGACGACCAGCGCCCAGTCGAGCGCGGTGGGTCCCCGCCACAGGGGGCGGCGGCGGTCGGGTGTCCCGCCGGGTGTCCGGCCGGACGCGGCTTGTGCGACCGGGAGTTCGGCCCGCACCCTCCAGCCGGGGCCGTCCGGGCCGTAACGGAGCGTGCCCCCGGCGGCGGCCACGGTCGTCCGCAGACCGGCCAGGCCGTGGCCCGTGCCGAGGCGGGGTTCGAGCGCCGTGCCGCCGCTGTCGCCGACCGTGACCGTGACCACGCCGGGGGCGGCCTCGACGGCGATACGGATCGCCGAACCGCGGGCGTAGCGCGCCGCGTTGGTCAGGGCCTCGCGCACGACGCGGTACGCGAGGGCGGCGGTCGGCGCGGGGACCGCCGCGGCGGTGCACTCGTAATGGGCGCCGGCCTCGGCGGCGAGGGCCGCGACGGCGTCGAGGTCCGCCGCCCTTTCGTCCTCGTGGTCGGTGAGGACGTCGAGTTCCGCGATCGCCAGGCGGGCGGCGGTGCCCGCGTGGCGCAGTGCGGCCGCCGTGCGCTCGGGGTCGGCGAGGCGCTGCGCCGCCGCGGCGGAGACCACGATCGCCGTCAGGCGCTGGGCGGCGACATCGTGCAACTCGACCGCGAGCCGGTCGCGTTCCGCGAGGGCCGCGAAGCGGGGGATCTGGGGTGCGCCGGTACGGTACGCGGCCAGGGCCGAGCGCTCGGCGCGCCTGCGTTTCCGCGAGCGGCCCAGGGCCCACGCGACGGCCGCGGCGCCCGCCGCCACGAGGGCGGTGCCCGCGACGTTCCACGGCCTCAGGCCGGCCGCGGCGGCGGTGGCGGTGGCCATCGCGACGGCGCCGGCCGCGGCGGCGGCGGCGAGGCCGGCGGTGCGGTGGCTGGCGAGCAGGTGCAGCGTCAGCAGCGCCGCGGTGGACGCGGCGACTCCTGCGACGGTTCCACCGTCCACCGCCCCTCACCCCCTCCCCGCACCCTAACGAACCCGCCTCCGCCCTTCGTGTCTTGCTTCCTTTTCCCGCCCGCCCACCCGTGCGGGTGTTTTGTCGTCTGCGGGTGCCGCCTGTGCCTGGTCGGTGCCGGTCCGGGGTACCTCCTCGAAATCCGTATCACCTGGCCTTTACGAATCCGGTACCCGGCCGTCAACGTATTTCTGCGGGGGCACCCCGGCCCGTCCCCTCCCGGTACGTCGGCGTCCGCCCGCCGGTGGGGGTTGCCGGGGAGGGGGGTGGGTGGGTTCGGGTGCGTCGGCGTCCGCCTGCCGGTGGGCGTTGCGGAGGGGGGTGGGTGGGGCCGGGTGCGTCGGCGGCTGACGGTCCGCTGTGGTGGTGGAGGGGGTGGGTGGGAGCCCGGCCCCTGCGTGCCCCGACCTTCCGGCGGGGTGGGCGAAGGGGGGTGGGTGGGAGCCCGGGTCCTGCGCGCCCGACTGTCCGGCCGGGTGGGCGAGGGGGGTCGGGGCCTGGGGGAGGCGACGGTCTGGCGGGGTGGGCAGGGGTGGTGTTGGGTGCTTGGGGGAGGGCCGAGGTCTTGCGGCTTGCTGGGAGGGGGCACCGGCGCAGGGCGGCATGCCGAAAAGGCCCCCTACCCTCCCCGGCCACCCCCACCGACCGTCGGACGCCGACGTACCGGGAGGGGACGGGCCGGGGTGCCCCCGCAGAAATGCGGTGACAAGAAGGGCACCGGATACAGGAGACCAGGTAGCCGCATTTCGAGGAGGTGCCCCGGACCGGCACCGACCCAGGCACAAGCGGCACCCGCAGACGAAGAAAGCACCCGCACGGGTGGGCGGGCGGGCAAAGACAAAGGGCAAGAGGGCTAGCGGCCAGGCGGGCGGCAGGCGAGCACGGGACGCTGTCCCTCGTCTACGACCGGGTCCGCTGAGGTGCCCCGTGCTACGCCACCAGCATCGCGCGGATGCGGGAGGAGCGGACCTGTCCGAGGAGGCGCAGCGCGCGCGAGCGCGCCGCCTGGGCCTCCTCGGGCTGGCCGGACGCGGCCAGATTGAGGGCGAGTTCGGCCTCGTACAGGGCGATGTTCCGGGTGAAGTGCGGGTCCTGGAGGCGCACGGCCTCGCGGGCGGCGGCAGCGGCGCGGGAGTGGGCGCCGAGGGCGGACCATGCCTGGGCGGCGAGGCCGGAGAGTTCGGCTTCGCCGAAGAACGTCATCCAGGCGGGGTCGGCGTCGCGCGGGCCGGAGGCGAAGAGGGAGTGGGCGCGGGAGAGGGCGAGTTCGCAGCCGCGCCGGTCGCCGAGCCCGGCGCGCCCCCCGGCCTCGCGCAGGGCGAGCAGGGAGAGCAGCCGGGGGGAGCCGAAGAAGCGGGCGAGGAGCTGGGCGGCCTGGGCGGCGCGGACGGCCTCGCGGGGGCGCCCGGCGTCGCGGGCGAGGAAGGCGGTGTTGCAGAAGGCGTGGGCCTCCAGGGCGGAGTCCCCGGCCATCCGGGCGGTGGCCAGCGCCTCGGCGTAGTACGAGCGGGCCTCGGTGAGCCGCCCGGAGTCGTGGGCCAACCAGCCGACGGAGATGGCCAGTTCACCGGCGCCGGAGGCGAGCCCGGCGGCGACGGCGGGCCCGTGGCTGCTCTCGTCCAGGAGCCGGTAGGCCGTGCGCAGGGCGTCCCCGGCGTCGTCGTAGAGGCCGTCGGCGCCGTGCCGGTCGTCGTGCAGCCGGATCTGCCGGACGGACTCGTGGACGGCGCGTACCTCGGAGGAACCGGCGCGGCCGGTCGTACGGCCTCGGTCCCGGCCGCCCTGCGCGGGCACCAGCGTGCTGGCGAGGGCGGCGGAGCCGCCGGTCATGAATGCGCGACGCAGCACGTCGCTCTCCTCGTACGTCGGATCGGGAAGGCCGGCGGAAGCCGTGGAGCCGGTGGAGCCGGTGGGGCCGGTGGGGCCGGTGGGGGAGGGCAGGACGGAGAGGGCGGGCGGACCGGCGGCGCCGGACTCGGGGGAGCGGCGGGCGCGGCCCCGTACCGCCCGGCGGGGTGCGAAGCCCATGTCCGCCGAGGTCAGGTCGGGGAACAGATGGCGGAAGACCCGCTGGTAGGCGTAGTTGGGGCAGCGGATCTCCCCGCTCTCCAGCCGCCCGATGTACCGCGCGTCGCAGCTCACGTGCTCGCCGATCTCGCGGGCGGCGCGCCGTACCGCCGCCGCGAATTCGCCCGGCGACCGGTCGCCGCGCAACTGACGGAAGGCGGTGTTGGGCGTGTACGGGGAAGCGGACGCGGCGGCGGACGACCCGGTGGTGCGGGGGAGAGGGGGCAGGGGGAACGACGTCATGACGGACTCCCGGACGGACGGTGCCGCTCGGCGGCGGGGACGACCGTACCGGGGAATCGGGCCCGCGAAATACTCAATTTGCCTACAAAACGGATATCTCACGCGCTATCCGCCATGAAACGCCACCCCTTACGGCGTCATTCACGCGTAGCCGTTGACGCCGGGGCGCGTTGATACGGGTGTGGTGCCGATCCCATCGTGAGCGTGAGGAGAGTTGCCTTGTTGGACACCAGCGGGTCACACACGTCGGGTCCGAGCACGGAGAGCAGCCAACTGCCGCCGCCGTGCGACCTGGTCACCGTGCCGACCAGGCAGGGTCTGGAAGCGGTCGACATCCTGCGGCTGAGCAGCGGAGTCGGTCCCGTACTGCACGACAACTCCGGGCACAGCCTCGGCTTCCTCGTCCCGCCCGGCACCGCGGACTGCTGGGACGTCCCCGGCAGCTCGTGTACCAGCACCGACGGCCGCGGTCTGGTCATCGGTGACGAGCCGCCCGTCGAGGACACCGGCTGGCTGGTGCCGCCGCACACCGACACGGTCGTCACCGACCCGGCCGTACTGCGCGCGGCCCTCGGCATGGCGGCCCGCACCATCGAGCTGGCCGACGGCTTCTGCCCGTCCGCGGACCACCACCGCCCGGCCGAGTCGGCCCTGCGGACCGCGGACGCGACCCCGGGGTACCGCTAGGGCCTGTCCAGCGGATCACGCACGGCCTCTCCGGCCTCTCCGGCCTCCCCGCCCCTGACCCGCCCGGCCGCCGGCCGTCCCCGATAATCGGGGGATGGCAGGCAAGCGGCAGAGCGGCGGCAGGGCGCGTACCCCGGACACGGTCGAGGCACAGGTGGGCGGCGGACTCGCCGCGCTCGTGCCCGACCGGGCGCGCCCCGGCGGCTGGACGCTGCTGATCGACGGCGCCCCGCAGTCGCACGTGGACCTCGCGGACCCCGCGCACCTGGACTTCTCCTACCAGCGCAGGCTCGGCCACCTGATCGACCTGGCCGCGCCGCCCGGCCGCCCGTTGCAGGTCCTGCACCTGGGCGGGGGTGCCCTGACGCTGGCCCGCTACACCGCGCACACCCGGCCGCGCTCCACCCAGCAGGTCGTGGAACTGGACACCGCGCTGGTCGAGTTGGTCCGGGCCGAACTGCCCTGGGACCGCGGCTGGCGGATCAAGGTACGCGGCGGCGACGCCCGCGCGGGCCTGGCCAAACTGCCGGACGGCTGGGCCGACCTGGTCATCGCCGACGTCTTCGGCGGCGCCCGCACCCCCGCCCACCTCACCAGCGCCGAATTCCTCACCGAGGTCCGCCGGGTGCTGCGCCCCGACGGGCACTACGCCGCCAACCTCGCAGACGGCGGGCGGCTGGACTTCCTGCGCGCGCAGATCGCCACCGTACGGGCCGCCTTCGCCGAGGTCTGCCTGGCCGCGGACCCCGCCGTGCTGCGCGGCAAGAGATTCGGCAATCTCATCCTCTACGCCGCCGACCACCCGCTGCCGGTCGCCGAACTGACCCGCAGGGTCGCCACCGACCCGCACCCCGGCCGGGTCGAACACGGCCGCGAGCTGGCGGACTTCGCGGGCGGCGCGCCCGTCGTCACGGACGCCACGGCCGCCGACTCCCCGGCGCCACCGCCCGGCGTCTTCACGTAAGCCCGCGGCCTGCCCCGTAGCGGCGGGCCGGGCGTCAGTCCTCGAAGGCCTGGACCGTCGGCGCGTGGCCGTTCCAGGTGCAGAAGACGGAGGACGAGCCGCTGCCGGAGGTCTCGGTGAAGGTCACCCGCAGCCAGCCGTCCTGCGTCCAGACCTGCATCTGCCAGCCCGGATTGGGCGTCGCGGAGACCAGCGACGCCGAGTCGGGGCCCAGGTCGAGGGCGACCCGGCCGCCCTCCACGGTGTAGCTGTGCACATGGCCGGTGTCACCGCTCGCCGTGGCGGTCGCCTTCGGCGTGCCCGGCGGCGTCTTCGGCGGCACCTTGGCCTTGCCGGTGACCGGGGGCGGGGCCGTCGCCCTGGTGTGCGTGGCGGTCGGCGTCGCGGGCGGCGTCGGCTTCGGGCGGTGCGTGGAGGACACGACCGGCGGGTCCCCGTCCGAGATCGGCAGGGCGCGCGGCGGGTCGTACGCCGTGCGCAGCACCGAGTGCACGCCGAACCACGACAAGGTCACGGCCGCCGCGGTCGCCAGCGCCCAGGCGCCGACATGGAACAGTCCTCTGTGCACGCGCGCCATACTGCCGCACCCGCCCGCCGCCCGGAACACGTACCGGAACGCCCGGCTCAGCGTCCGGCTCAACGCCCGCCTCAACACCGGGTTCTGCGCCGGATTCGGCAGTGGGCCCAGCGGCTGGCCGAAGCACCCCCGTCCGCGAGACCGCCCGCCCCGCCGCGCGTCCGATGCGCCCCTTTACGCACCCCCGTCCGCACCCCGTACGCACCCCGGATCGCCGGGCGGGCCGGTGCCCGGTCCCCCGGATGGGCTAGGTTGCGGCGCATGGCAAGTGTGCTCGTGGTCGAGGACGACCAGTTCGTGCGGTCCGCCCTCATTCGGCACCTCACCGAGGCGTCCCACACGGTACGCAGCGTGGGGACGGCTCTTGAGGCGTTGCGGGAGGTCGCGCAGGTCGGCTTCGACGTGGTCATCCTCGACCTCGGCCTGCCCGACCTCGACGGGTCCGAGGCGCTGAAGATGCTGCGCGGCCTCAGCGACGTACCGGTGATCATCGCGACCGCGCGGGACGACGAGGCCGAGGTCGTACGCCTGCTCAACGCCGGGGCCGACGACTACCTGATCAAGCCGTTCTCCGTCGAGCACCTGTCGGCGCGGCTCTCCGCCGTCCTGCGGCGCGCCCGCAGCCGGTCCGCCGCGCCCACCGCGGACGCCCTGATCCACGTCGGCGGCCTGCACATCGACGTACGCCGCCGCCAAGCGGTCCTGGACGGCGCCGTCCTCGACCTGACCCGCCGCGAATTCGACCTGCTGGCCTTCCTCGCCGCCCGGCCCGGCGTCGTCGTCGCCCGCCGCGAACTGCTCGCCGAGGTCTGGCAGCAGTCGTACGGCGACGACCAGACCATCGACGTCCATCTGTCGTGGCTGCGCCGCAAGCTCGGTGAGACCGCGGCCAGTCCGCGCTATCTGCACACCCTGCGCGGCGTCGGCGTCAAACTCGAACCGCCCGCCGCCCTGCCGCCCACCGCGATAGCGCCCGCCCCCGCGGTGCCGCCGTCATGAGATGGGCGCTGATCAAGGTGAGCCTGGCGGTGACGGCGATGGTCGTCATCGCCTTCGCCGTACCGCTCGGCCTGGTCGTCAAGGAACTGGCCCGCGACCGCGCGCTCACCAACGCCGAACGCCAGGCCGCCGCGATCGGCCCCGCCCTGGCCATCACCACCGACCGGGGTGAGCTGGAACGCGCCATCGCCAGCACCCAGGCGGGCGCCGAGTCCCGGATCGCGCTGCGCATCCCGGCCACCGCGCAGTCCGCGGCCGTCGGCATCGGCACCCCGCACGCCACCGACGCCGCGCTGCACACCGCCTCGGCGTACGGCGAGGCCGCGACCGTACGCGTCCCCGGCGGATACGCGCTGCTCCAGCCGACCGCCGTCAGCTCGGGGACGGTCGCGGTCGTCGAGGTGTTCGTGCCCGACGACGACATCAACCGCGGTGTCCCCACCGCCTGGCTGGTGCTGGCCGCCGTCGGAATCGGCCTGATCGTCGGCTCGGTCGCCATCGCCGACCGGCTCGGCACCCGCATGGTCCGCCCCGCCGCCCGGCTCGCGGGCGCCGCGCAGCGCCTCGGCGAAGGCGACCTGGCGGTACGGGTTCCCGAGGCCGGTCCCAGCGAACTGCGGTCCGCCGCCGCCGCGTTCAACGCCATGGCCGACCAGGTGGTCGAACTCCTCGCCAGCGAAAGGGAGTTGGCGGCTGATCTATCGCACCGGCTGCGCACCCCGCTCACCGTGCTGCGGCTCAACACCGCGTCCCTCGGCGAAGGTCCGGCCGCCGACCAGACCCGAGCGGCCGTCGCCCAGCTCGAACGCGAGGTCGACCAGATCATCCGCGCCGCCCGCGAACAGCGCGGCGCCCACACCGCGACCGGCGCCGCCGGGTGCGACGCCGCCGAGGTCATCCGCGAACGGATGGCCTTCTGGTCCGCGCTCGCCGAGGACGAGGGCCGCGAGGTCCGCTCCGCGGGGGCCGAGCGGCCGGTACGGGTCCCCGTCGCCCGCGCCGAACTGGCCGCCGCCCTCGACGCCATGCTCGGCAACGTCTTCCGCCACACCCCGGAGGGCACCGCCTTCGCCGTCGACGTCCACCGCGGCGACGACGCCGTCATCGTCCTCGTCTCCGACGCCGGACCCGGCGTCGCCGACCCGGCCGCCGCCCTGCGCCGCGGCCACGGCGCGGGCGGCCAGGGCTCCACCGGCCTCGGCCTCGACATCGTCCGCCGCGTCGCCGAATCCACCGGCGGCGACCTCGCCGTCGGCCGCAGCGTCCTCGGCGGCGCCGAGATCCGCCTCTGGCTCGCCCTCTCCCCCCACACCTCGACCCCCCACCCCACCCACCGCCGCACCCCCCTCAACCGCCACCGCTGAGCCCGCAGCGCGCCCGGCGCGCGTGCCGGAAGCCAGGATTCAGCCCGTCCGGCGTCTGTGGGGGCACCTCCCCGCGCTGGCTGGGGGCGACGAGCCCCGCCGGCGATGAGGCCCCACCTTTAACGGCTCCCTTGCGCCGCCTTAAGCGCGCCATAAGAACCCCGTCCGCAGCCCGGACCAGCCAATTTGTCCCCTCTCCGCGCGCTAGCGTGCCAACGCGTCCCCCTCCCCCCACCCCCAAGAGGCAGGCTCGAACATGGCAACAACGCACCGCCGTCGCCCCAGCCGGAAGGTCCAACTGATAGGCGGCCTCACCGCCGTCGCCGCCGTAGCCGGAGGCGCCTTCGCACTGGCGGGATCGGCGAGTGCCGCGTCGGTCGGGGCGGTGTACTCCAAGACCAGCGGGTGGGACGGCGGTTACACCGGCCAGTACGAGATCACGAACTCCGCGAGCAGCGCCCTCACCGGCTGGACGCTGAAGTTCGACCTGCCTGCGGGAACGAAGATCAGCTCGCTGTGGAACGGCAGTTACCGGGTGTCGGGCCAGACGGTCACCGTCACCGCGGAGAGCTGGAACGGCACGATCGCCCCCGGCGGCAAAGTCGATGTCGGCTTCGTGACGAGCGCGTCCGGCGCGGCGGGCGACCCCGTCAACTGCCTGATCAACAACGCGAAGTGCTCGGTCTCCGACGGCCCCACGCAGACCCCGACGGGCCACCCGACGCAGACCGCGACCCCCACGGCGACCCCGACCCAGAAGCCCACGCAGACCCCCACCCAGAGCCCGACGCCCACCGCCACCCCGACCCCGACCTCGGGCGGCGGCACCACGACGTCCAGCGGCTTCGCCCCCTACGTCGACACCTCCCTCTACCCGGCGTACGACCTCGTCGCCGCGTCGAAGGCCAACGGCGTCAAGGAGTTCAACCTCGCCTTCCTCGTGTCCGGCGGCGGCTGCGTCCCCAAGTGGGGCGGCGTCACCGACCTGGGCGGTGACGCGGTGGCCGCGCAGATCGGCGCGCTGCGGGCGGCCGGCGGCGACGTACGCGTATCGTTCGGCGGCGCCAACGGTACGGAGCTGGCCTCGGCGTGCTCCTCGGCGTCGGACCTGGCGGCGGCGTACGGCAAGGCCATCGACCAGTTCAAGCTCACGAAGGTCGACTTCGACGTGGAGGGCGGCGCGCTGCCGGACACCGCGGCCAACACCCGCCGCGCGCAGGCCATCGCCCAACTCCAGAAGAGCCACAGCGGACTCGAGGTCTCGTACACGCTGCCCGCGATGCCGACCGGGCTCACGCAGGACGGCATCAATCTGCTGAGCAACGCCAAGAGCAACGGGGTGGACATCCACGCCGTCAACATCATGGCGATGGACTACGGTTCCTCGTTCAGCGGCGACATGGGCCAGTACGCGATCGACGGCGCGACCGCCACGCAGGCGCAGGTCAAGAGCGTGCTCGGGATCTCCGACGCCGCCGCGTGGAAGAAGATCGCGGTGACGCCGATGATCGGCGTCAACGACGTCGCCACCGAGATCTTCACCGTCGAGGACGCCACGCAGTTGGTGACCTTCGCCAAGTCCAAGGGCCTGGCGTGGCTGTCGATGTGGTCCGCGACCCGCGACAAGCAGTGCGCGGGCGGCGCGCAGAGCTGGGCCGACGCCTCGTGCAGCTCGATCGTGCAGAGCGCGGGCGCCTTCTCCAAGGCGTTCGCCGCGTACACCGGCTGACGGCACGTCACCTGTGAACGCCCCCTGAACCGTGCCTCTCCCACCCCCACGGGAGAGGAGCGCGGAGCGGTACGGACAGCACCCTCGAGCTGTCCGTACCGCTCCTTTTCCGTTCCCTCAGGAAGCCCCGTCCTCCTCCGCGACTCCCTGAAGGACGTTCTCGCGGGCGACGGCCGCGTACCAGTGGGCGCTCTGCTTGGGGATGCGGCGCTGTGTGCCGAAGTCGACGTAGACCGCGCCGAACCGCTTGCTGTAGCCGTACGCCCACTCGAAGTTGTCCATCAGCGACCACAGGAAGTAGCCGCGTACGTCCACGCCGTCGGCGATCGTGCGGTGGATCGCCGCCAGGTGGCTGCGCAGATACGCGATCCGCTCCGGGTCGTTGACCGTGCCCTCGGGCGAGATGTAGTCGTCGTAGGCGGCGCCGTTCTCGGTAACCATCATCGGCAGCCCCGGGTGCTCGCGCGCCACCCGGTGGATCAGGTCGTACAGACCGGTGGCGTCGACCGCCCAGCGCATCGCGGTGGTCTCGCCGGGCGGCAGGTGGAAGGCGACGTGCTCGGAGCCGGGCCACGGCGAGTGGTCGCTGGCGCCGTGCCCGTCGTTGCGGGGCACGTCGGGTCCGTCGGCGCGCTGCTTGCCGTCCGAAACCAGCGTCGGCGTGTAGTAGTTGATGCCCAGCAGGTCGATCGGCCGGGAGATCTCCGCGAGGTCGCCCTCCCGTACCAGCGACTCCCAGTCCACCAAGTGGGCGGTGTCCGCGAGGAGATCGGCCGGGTAGTCGCCGCCGAGGATCGGGCCGAGGAAGACCCGGTTGCCGACCGCGTCGATCCGGCGGGCCGCGTCGAGGTCGCCCGGTGAGGTGGTCAGCGGGCGGATCTGGTGCAGATTGAGGGTGATCGAGGTCTGCGCGGCGGCGGGCAGCGCGGAGCGCAGGGCCCCGATCGCCTTGCCGTGCGCGAGGTTGAGGTGGTGGACGGCCCGCAGCGCCGACTCCGGCTCGGTGCGGCCCGGCGCGTGCACGCCGGAGCCGTAGCCGAGGAAGGCCGAGCACCAGGGCTCGTTGAGGGTCGTCCAGTACGGCACCCGGTCGCCGATCGCGCCGGCCACCAGCGCCGCGTAGTCGGCGAACCGCTCGGCGGTGTCGCGTACCGTCCAGCCGCCGACGTCCTCCAGATCCTGCGGGAGGTCCCAGTGGTAGAGGGTGGCCACCGGCGTGATGCCGCGGTCGAGCAGTTCGTCGGTGAGCGAGCGGTAGAAGTCGAGGCCGCGCTGGACGGCCGGGCCGCGCCCGGTCGGCTGCACGCGCGACCAGGAGACGGAGAACCGGTACGCGCCCAGGCCCAGGTCGGACATGAGCGCGACGTCGTCGCGGAAGCGGTGGTAGTGGTCGGCCGCGATGTCACCCGTGTCCCCGTTGTGGACGCGGCCGGGCGTGTGGCTGAAGGTGTCCCAGATCGAGGGGGTGCGGCCGTCCTCGGCCGCGGCGCCCTCGATCTGGTAGGCGGCGGTGGCCGCCCCCCAGACGAAGCCGGGGGGAAAGCGGAGCGAGGCCGAGACATTGGCGCTCTCGGCGCTCTCGGAGCGGACAGCGGTCATAACGGGGGACTCCAGGGGAATCAGGGGTAAGCGGGGGAGGGGGCCAACAGGACGCTGCTCAGGGGGAGTTCAGGGGAGGCATGGGGGAGTTCACGAAGGGTTCAGCTCTTGACGGCACCTGCCGTGATGCCGCCGACGATGTGCTTGCCGAGGACCGCGAAGACCAGCAGCAGCGGCAGCGTGGCGACCAGCGCGCCCGTCACCACGATCGAGTGGTCGATGGTGTGGTCACCGGAACCCAGACCGGCCAGCGCGACCTGAACCGTCGGGTTCTGCTGGTTGAGCGCGATGAACGGCCAGAAGAAGTCGTTCCACGACTGCACGAACACCAGCATTCCCAGCACGGCCATCGCGGGCCGCGCCACCGGGAACACCACGTGCCAGATGATCCGCAGACTGTGCGCGCCGTCCACCCGCGCCGCCTCGACCAGTTCGATCGGCAGCGCCTCGGACAAGAACTGCCGCATGAAGAACACGCCGAAGGCGGCCACCAGCGACGGCAGGATGACGGACTGGATGTGCCCGACCCAGCCCAGGTTGGTGATGATCTGGTAGAGCGGGATCACGCTGAGCTGCGGCGGGATCGTCATCGTCGCGACCACCAGCATCAGCAGCGCGTTACGGCCGCGGAACTGGAGCTTGGCGAAGGCGAATCCGGCGAGCGTCGCGAACATCACCGTGCTGAACGACACGAAGCCCGCCACGATCGTGGAGTTGATCAGGGCCTTGCCCATGTCGACCTGGTCCCACACGATGTGCAGGTTGTCGATCAGATGGCTGCCGGGCAGCAGCGGCATCGGCGGCGTGACGATCTCGGCGTCCGTGCGCGACGCCGCCACCACCGTCCAGTACAGCGGGAACAGCGAGATCAGCGCCGCGACGACGAGAATCACGTACGCGACCGGGCCCGCGTGCTCCTGCTTGCCCGCCCCGCTCCTGCGCAGGAACCGGCGACGCGGGGGCTTGGGCGGCGGTACGGCGGTGGACCGCCGCGACGGCGCGGCCCCGAACGCTTGCGTTTCGGTTGTCTGTGCCATGAGGTCAGCCCCCGAGCTTCCGGCGGTTGGCCCGCACGATCAACAGTTGGACGGCGCCGATGAGCAGCAGGATCAGCAGCATCACCCAGGCCACGGCGGAGGCCTGGCCCAGCGCGCCGGTCGCCCAGCCCTTCTCGTACATGTAGAGGCTCAGCGTCTGGTACTGATGCGCGGAGCCGCCGCTGACGCCGACTCCGCCGCCGTAGATCAGCGGCTCACCGAAGAGCTGTGTGGCGCCGATCGTCGAGACCACGATGGTGAAGAGAATCGTGGGCCGGATCGAGGGGATCGTGACGCTGATGAACTGCCGCCAGCGCGAGGCCCCGTCGAGCGCCGCCGCCTCGTACAGGTCGGACGGCACGGCCTGCATCGCGGCCAGGTAGATCAGCGCGTTGTAGCCGGTCCAGCGCCAGGTGACGATCGCCGAAATGGCGATCTGCGCGGGCCACTTGGACGACTGCCAGTCGAGGTTGTGCACCCCGAAGTGGGCGAGGATCTGGTTGACCATCCCGTAGTCGGGATTGAAGAGCTGGACGAAGACCAGCGACGCCGCCGCGATCGAGGTGGCGTACGGCGCGAGCACCGCGACCCGGAAGAAGCCGCGCGCCCTGAGCTTGAAGTTCAGCAGGTGCGCGAGGCCGAGCGCCATCAGGAGCTGCGGCACGGTCGAGATCACCGCGAGCGAGAAGGTGTTGCGCAGCGCGTTCCAGAAGAACTCGCTGTCCCACAGGCGGGTGTAGTTCCGGAAACCGACCCAACTGGCGTCGCCGCCGAGCTGTACCTGGTTGAAGGAGAGGTAGCCGGTGTAGATCAGCGGAAAGAGGCCGAAGGCCGCGAAGCAGATGAAGAACGGGGCGATGTACGCGTACGGCGACGCCTTGGTGTCCAGCCGGTACAGCCTGGAACGCCAGCCCGGGGGGCGGTGGGCGCCCTTGCCGGGCGAGCGGGGGGCGGCGGGCCGGGACGACGGAGGACTGCCGTCGGACGTCGCCCTGACGGAGGTGGCCACGAGTGGCGTCCTTCCCGTAGGGGTTCGGGCGAGGGTTGTGCGGTGACTGGAGGAGGGCCGCGGTCGTCCGGGGTGGTCCGGCCGCGGCTGCGGGGGCGGTACGAGGTGCGGGGAGACGAGGTGCGGGCCGCCCGGCAGGTGGGAGACACTGCCGGGCGGCCCCGTCCGCGCTACTGGTCGATCTTGTCCTTGACCAGCGCCTTCACGTTCGACCACGCCTTTTCGGCCGAGGTGCCGTGCTGCTCCATGTCGAGGATTCCGTTGTCGGTGATGAAGGTCTTCACCTGACCGTCGTACTGGCCGATGGGCGCGGGCTGGATGCTCTCCGCGGTGGCCGAGTAGATCTTGCCGACGGGGGTGTCACCGAAGTACGGGTTCGTCGCGTTCTGCACGGCCGGGTCGGCGAGACCCGCCTTGGTCGACGGGATGTTGCCGTTCTTCGCGAAGACTTTCGCCTGCTGGGCGGGCGCGGTCAGCCAGGCGGCCAGCGCGGTCGCCTCCGCTATGTGCTTGCCGGCCTTGGGCACCGACAGGAACGAACCGCCCCAGTTACCGGCCTGCGGCGGCGCGGCGATGTCCCACTTGCCCTGGTTGGCGGGGCCGGCCGAGTCCTTGATGATGCCGATCATCCAGCTCGGGCAGGCCACGGTCGCGAACTTGGAGTTCTTGAACGCCGCGTTCCAGGTGTTGGCGTCGAACTGCCGCAGCTTGTCGGTCAGTCCGTCCTTGACGGCCTCGGTCGCCAGGTCCCACGCCGTCTTCACACCGGGGCTGGTGTCGTAGATCAGCTTGCCGGACGCGTCGGAGTACTGCGTGGTCTGGCTGGAGACCACCGCGTTGAACAGACCGCTGCCGGAGTCGGTGAAGGCCACACCTGAGGGCGCATTCGCCTTGAACTCCTTGCCGACGGCCAGGAACTTCGACCAGTCACCGGCCCACTTGGCCGCGACCGCCTCGCGGTCGTCGGGCAGACCCGCGGCCTTGAAGAGGTCCTTGCGGTAGCAGACCGCCATCGGGCCGATGTCGGTGCCCAGGCCGATCACCGAACCGTCGGTGGTGGTGGCCTGCTTCTCCTTGTAGTCCAGCCAGTCGCCGACGTTGACGCCCTTGGCCTTGCCCAGGTCCACGAACTTCGACGCCAGCGTCGGGCCGGTGGCCTCGGCGATGTAGCCGATCTCGATGGCCTGGATGTCGGAGAGGCCGCTGCCCTGGGAGAGGTGGAGCTTCAGGGCGTCCCAGTACTGCTGCCCGTCGGCGACGTTGTCCTCGACGATCGTGATGTTGGGGTGCAGCTTGTGGTACTCGGAGAAGAGGGCCGCGCCCGTCTTGTCGTCGTAGCCGAACGATCCGAAGTCACCGACGTGCAGCGTGATCTTCTCGGTCGAGGAGGCGGTGCTCCCGTTGCCCGAGTCCTTGCTCTTGCTGTCGCTGCTGCATCCGGTGATCAGGGTCGCGCAGGTCGCGAGACCCGCGACCGCGATGACTGCGGCCTTGCGGGTTCTGCCGGAAGTGCGCATTCCACTCTCCTTGTCAGGGTGGGTCTGGCGTGCGGTGGTGCGAGTGAGGGTGTGGGAGCGCTCCCACTAAGCTTGCCGGAACAATCCGGCCTCGGAGGGGTCAGTGTCAAGATGTGAAGTCGATTTCGTTGCCGGAACGTGTCCGGACCGGACCGATGGTCACTTCTTGAACGGATCGGACGCCGCGGGGCGGGTACGGTGAACACAGCGTGGGAGCGCTCTCAAGAGATCCTGCTGTCCAGAGCGGGCCGGGCGCTAAGGTGGCGCGACAGTGGAGCACAGGAGGCGGAAGTGGCCATGAACGGGCGGCACAGCGGACGGCCCACCCTGGAAGAGGTGGCTGTACGCGCCGGGGTGGGACGCGGCACGGTCTCGCGCGTCATCAACGGGTCGCCGCGGGTCAGCGACCGCGCGAAGGCCGCGGTCGAGGCCGCCATCGCCGAACTGGGGTACGTGCCCAACCGCGCGGCCCGCGCGCTGGCCGGAAATCGCACCGACGCGATCGCTCTGGTCATCCCCGAGCCGGAGACGCGGCTCTTCGCCGAGCCGTACTTCTCCGACATCATCCGGGGGATCGGGGCGGAGCTGGCCGACACCGACATGCAGCTCCTGCTCACGCTGATCCGAACGCCCAAGGAGCGGGCCCGTTTCGGCCAGTACCTGGCCGCGCACCGCGTGGACGGCGTCCTGCTGGTCTCCGTCCACGAGGACGATCCGCTGCCCGACCTTCTCGAACAGCTCGACATGCCCGCCGTTCTGAACGGGCGGCGCAGTGACCTGGAATCCGTCTCGTACGTGGACGCCGACAACGTCGGCGGCGCGCGTGCCGCCGTCGCCCACCTCTTCGCCCGCGGGCGGCGGGCCGTCGCGACGATCACCGGGCCGCCGGACATGTACGTGGCCCGGTGTCGCCTCGACGGGTATCGGCAGGCCGTGGAGGCGGCGGGGGTTTCCCCCGGGGGTTCCTCGGGGGGCTCCTCGGGCTCGGAGCTCGTCGCCCGGGGCGACTTCACCGAGGAGGGCGGGCGGCGGGCCATGCGCGAGCTGCTCGCGCGGCGGCCGGACATCGACGCCGTTTTCGCCGCCTCCGACCTCATGGCGGCCGGCGCGCGGCAGGTGCTGCGCGAGTCGGGGCGGATTGTGCCGACCGATGTCGCGCTCGTCGGTTTCGAGGACTCGGCCATCGCGCGGCACATGGATCCGGCGCTCACCAGTGTTCGGCAGCCGACGGAGGAGATGGGGCGGACGATGGCGCGGGTGCTTCTGGAGGAGATCGCTGAGCGGGATTCGGTGCGACGCCATGTCGTTCTGGCCACTGAGCTGATTCAACGCGACTCTGTTTAGGGCTCGTTGTCTTGTCTTTGCCCGCCCGCCCACCCGTGCGGGTGTTTTCTTCGTCTGCGGGTGCCGCTTGTGCCTGGTCGGTGCCGGTCCGGGGCACCTCCTCGAAATGCGGCTACCTGGTACCTGTGTATCCGGCACCCTTCTTGTCACCGCATTTCTGCGGGGGCACCCCGGCCCGTCCCCTCCCGGTACGTCGGCGTCCGCCTGTCCGGTGGGGGTTGCCGGGGAGGGGGGTTCTTTCGGCGGGCCGCCTTGTGCCGGTGCGCCCTCCCGGCCGCTCCGGAAAGACCGGGCCCTTCCCCAGGCGCCCAACGAAGCCCCTGCCACCCCCCCACTCCCCAGCACCCGCACCCCCGCCCACTCCGGCTGGACGTCGGGTGACTCGGGTCCCGGGCTCACACCTAACGGAGGTCCCGCACCCCACCCACCCCCTCCCCCCCCCAGCCACAGCGGACAGGCGGGCGCCGGCGGACCGGAGGGGTCGGTGCGGGGTGCCCCCGCAGGGGGACGAACGGGCAAGGGCAGAAGCGAGTGGAAGTGGCCGCACGTTCGTCGCCCGAGGAGGTGCCCCGGGCCGGGACCGACCAGGCACGGGCGGCACCCGCAGACGAAGAAAGCACCCGCACGGGTGGGCGGGTGGGAAAGACAGGACGGAGGAAGGACAGGACGTGAAGCAGCGGACGGCGGTTTACGGGGAAGTGGCGACAGAGCTGGCGCTGAGAAGTGACGCGGAACTGCGCGAGCTCGTGGAAAGGGGGGAACCCCTCGGAGAAGGAATCGGCGGACAGACCTCAAAGGTGCTCCTCGCGGGAACCCCCGTCTTCGTGAAGGAGATCCGCCTCACCGACCTCGAAAGGCGCCCGGAGAACACCCACTCGACGGCGAACGTATTCGACCTCCCGGCGTTCTGCCACTACGGCATCGCCACCCCCGGCTTCGGCGCCTGGCGCGAACTGGCCGTCCATGCCATGACGACGAACTGGGTCCTGGCGGGAGAGCACGACGGCTTCCCCATGACGTATCACTGGCGGGTGCTGCCGAGCACGAGAAGGCCCCTGCCGAAGGAGCTGGCCGACGTGGAGGCGGCGGTGGCGTACTGGGGCGGCAGCCCCGGAATGAGGCGCCGCATCGAGGGTGTGCGGGACGCGACGGCGAGCGCGGTGGTCTTCATGGAGTACATCCCGCAGAATTTGCAGAATTGGCTGCGGAACCGTCTCGCGGAGGCGGACGAGGAGACGACGGAACGCGTCTGCGAGTGGATCGAGCGAGAGTTGCTGGACGGCGCGGATTTCATGAACGACCGCGAACTGCTGCATTTCGACGCGCACTTCGAGAATATCCTGACCGACGGCCACCGCCTGTACTTCGCGGATTACGGCCTGGCGGTGTCGACCAGGTTCGAACTGTCGTCGGCGGAGGCCGAGTTCTACGAGCGGCACCGGACGTACGACCGCGATTACATCCGTACGCACTTGGTGCGCTGGCTGGAGCGCAATACGGGGAAGGTCCCGGCTCCGGTGCTGGCCCGGCACGGGCAGTTGGCCGAGGAGATGGGGGAGTGGCACAGGGCGTTGCAGACGGAGAGCCGGGAGACGCCGTATCCGGTTCAGTCGGCGGGCCGCCATCTGACGCGGTAGTCGACGCCGTCGGGGCGGTAGCGGGGGCCGGGGGTGGAGCGCCACTGGGCGGTCAGGACGCGCGGCTCGGCGGGGGTGTCGCGGTGGGGGAGGAGCAGCGCGGTGAGTTCGTCGTAACGGGCGTCGACGCCGCCCGTGCCGGGGTGGGTGTCGGGCTCGGCCGTACCGGCCTCGTAGCGGGCATGCCAGGCCGCGAAGAGGGCCCACCGCTCGCGCTCCAGGGCGAGTTGGGCGGCGCCGACGGGCCACACGGCGTAGGTGTCCTCGTACACGAGCCGGAAGTAGTGCGGCTCCCCTTCGACCTCGGCGAGGCCGAAAATCGGGGCGTCGTATCGGTCCAATTCGGCAAAGACCCGCTCGAATCCCTCGCCGATCAGCTCCTGTTCATCCCAGATCTCGGCCATGAACGGAGGCTACGACCTCGGGCCGCCGAGGCGCGTACGTTTCTTGAACGCGGGCCCTCGTACGCGCTCTCAGAACGCGCTGCCGACGCCGTTCACCGCCGCCACAGGCGGCGCCACACCGGCACTCCCGGCGCGGCGCGGGAGGGCGACGACAGCACCACGTGGGGCGGGGACGGCTGCGTCCGGGACGTCGGGCAGCTCCCACTCCGGTACGGCGAGGTGGTGGTGAGGGTGCTCCTGGCGGTGGCCGGAGGACGCGGCGGGGCGGTCGCACCAGGCGATGAGGAGTTCGTCGTGGACGTCGGCGGCCTCCCGCACCCGGTCGCGTACGTACGCGTACAACTCGCCGAGCGTGATCAGCCCGTCGCGGTCGCCGTCCGCCTCGCCCGTCCGCAGGCCGTGCGCCAGTGCATGGGTGAGGCCCGCCGTGCACCGAATACGTTCAGGAACACGCTCCCGGAGACGTTTCGGGACCGCGTTCGCCGGGATCGGTTCAGGCCGCGTCCTCGGGCGCGGGCGGGCGGCAGGCGAGGATCTGGTCGACGCCCATGCGGTTCTCCCCGAAGGACAGGGCGCTGCCGATGAGGTAGAGCCGCCACACGCGGGCGGTCTCCTCGCCGACGAGGGCGACGAATTCGGCCCAGCGGTCCTCCAGCGTGCGGTGCCAGGCCAGGATGGTGCGGACGTAGTGCTCGCGCATCGCGGTGACGGACCGCACTTCGAGACCGGCCTGTTCGAGCAGGCCGACGGTCTCGCCGAGCGGGCGCATGTGCATGTCGGCGGCGATGTAGGTCTCGATGAAGGCGCCGCCGCCCGGCGCGTTCCGGCCGCGTGACATCTGCTGGACCATCACCCGGCCGCCCGGCCTGAGCCGGTCGTGCAGGGCCGCGGCGAAGGCCGGGTACTCGGCGTCGCCGACGTGCTCGCCCATCTCGATGGTGGCCACGGCGTCGTAGCCGCCGCCCCGGATGTCGCGGTAGTCGCGGCACTCCACGTCGACCAAGTCGCTGAGCCCGCGCGCCTTCACCTCCTGTCGTACGTACGCCGCTTGCTCGGCCGCGAGGGTGACGGCGGTGACGCGGGCGCCGTACCGCTCGGCGGCGTGCAGGGTCAACGAGCCCCAGCCGCAGCCGATGTCGAGCAGCCGGGCCTCGGGCCCGAGCCCCAACCGCACGCAGATTAGGTCGAGTTTGTCGCGCTGCGCGTCGGCGGACGTGTAGTCGGGGGCGTCGCTGGTCCACCAACCGCAGGAGTACGCCATCGTCTCGTCGAGCAGCAGCGCGTAGAAGTCGTTCGACAGGTCGTAGTGATGGTGGATCGCCGCCCGGTCGCGGTCCTTGCTGTGCAGGCGTCCGCTCAGCCGCGCCGGAGCCCCCGGCGGCGCGGGGCGCGGCCCGATCGCGCCGATCCGTACCGCCGCCGCCAGCGCGCGTGCCCGGTCGGCCGCCGACAGCCGGGCGGGCCGCAGCTTCTGCTGCCGGATGGCCGCCCACACCGTGCGCAGCGCCTCCCCGACATCGCCCTCGACGTCGATCTCCCCGGCCACGTACGCCTCCGCGAGGCCCAGCTCGCCGGGTTGCCAGACCAGCCGCCGCAGCGCCCGCCGCCGCCGTACGACCACCAGCGGTCCGTCGCCCGAGCCCAGCTCGCTCCCGTCCCACAGCCGCACCCGCAGCGGCGGTTCCCCGCCGAGCGCCTGGTCCAGGTGGGGGCGCAGCCGGTCGGCCGCGGTGGGTGTCACGGAGGGCATGGACGCGCTCGCTTTCCGCGGTGCCGGCCGGTGAGGCGGCTCCGCTGTGCTGTTCCGGGCTGTGCCGGGCTGTTCCGGTCGGGGCTCTCACCCTGTATTCGGCGCGGTACGGCGTACGGATTGGCGCGGGTGCCGCCCGTCTGCCGGGGGCTGTCGCACGGCTGTCGTACGGATGCCGCGCGGCGGCGTGCGGGCCTCGGCGGGATTGTCGTACCCCTCGGATACGTTGCCGTCATGGCTGAATTCGTACTGGTCGCGGGGGCGTGGCTCGGCGCGTGGGCGTGGGACGAGGTGGTGCCCGAGCTGCGGGCGGCCGGGCACGGCGTCCATCCGCTGACGCTGTCGGGGCTCGCCGAGAAGCGGGGCGCCGCGCCGGACGCCGGGCAGCGGACGCATGTCGAGGACATCGTGGCCGAGGTGGAACGGCTCGATTCGCGGGACGTGGTCCTGGTCGGACACAGCTACTCGGGGATTCCGGTCGGCCAGGCCGCCGGCCGGATCGGCGACCGGCTGGCCCGTATGGTCCTGGTCGACTCCGAAGTGCCGGTCGAGGGCGGGTCGTTCGCGTCCGGCTGGTGGGAGGGGCAGGCCAGATTCGAGGCGATCCTGGCCGAGGGGGACGGCTTCTGGCCGCCACCCGCCGCCGGGGAGTTCGAGGGCCAGGGCCTGACCGACGAGCAGATCGCCCGGCTCGTCGCGGGCGCGACCCCGCATCCGGCGCCCTCGCTCACCGAGCCCGCCGCGCTGTCCCGCCCGCTCGCCGACCTCCCGACGACGTACATCAAGTGCCTTCTGGACGGCCCGGAGCCGAACAGCGACGTGGCCGCGCTCCTGGACGGCAAGCGGTGGCGGCTGGTGGAGATGAACACCGGGCACTGGCCGATGTTCTCCGAGCCGCGCCAGCTCGCCGCGATCCTGGGGGCCGAGACCGCCCCCTGATCCCTGCCGGGCGCGCGTGGGCCTCGGGCCCGCGCGGGTGTCGGGCCCACTCGCTGCGGGTCCGTCCTACGTCTGCGGCACCATCACGTCCGCCGGGATACGGCGGCGGACGTCCGCGAGCAGATTCCGCATCGCCATGCGGAAGACCTCGGCCTGGTGCTCGCCGAGGAACGAGGTGTGCCCGAAGACCTCCAGGACCACCTGCCCGTGCAGGCGGCCCCACGCCTCCATGAGGAGAGCGACCGCCGGCGGGGGCAGCTCTCCCGGGCCCTCCGGCGGCAGCCGGTCCAGGTGCGCCAGGAGCCGGGGCGAGAGCGCGGGGACGTCGGCCGCCGCGAGCTGCGCGGTGCTGAAGCCGTCGAACAGTTCGCGCTGGAAGAGCACGCTCATCCGGCGGTTGGCCTGGGTGGTGATGCCGTCGTGCGGGGCCGCGTACCCCCGCAGCGGTGTCCCGTAGAGGAGTTGGTACCGCTCGGGGTGGGCGATGGCCCAGTGGCGGTAGCCCTCGGCCGCGACCACCAGGCGCGGCAGGTCCGGCCAGTCCGCCGCCGCTCGGTCGAGCGCGGCACGTACGGCGGCGGTCAGGTCGTCGTACGCCTTGGTGACGAGCACGGTGACGAGGGCGTCCCGGCTCGGGAAGTAGTGGTAGAGCGCCTGGACGGTCATGCCCAGGCCGCGGGCTATCGCGCGCATCGACAGGCCCTCGGGGCCGTTCTCCCCGATCAGGTGTTCGGCGGCGTCCAGGATCTCCTGCGTCGCCGCCGCGCGCCGCCGTTCACGCAGAGAGGGCGCGGAGGGCGGGGAGGGCGGGGAGGGCGGGGACGACGGTGGCGGCGGCGTTGCTGGTGTCGGCGGTCCCGACGGTGTCGTCCGTGGTGTCGGCGGTGTTGTCGGCGTGGAGACGTCCGGTGGCGCTGGCGGGTGTTCCTCGGCGGGCATGCGCCCACCCTATGACGGCTTCCTTGGCGTGTATCCGGAATTTGAACACTGTCAGGTAAATCTCGCACTGCCAAAGTCTGTTGTGTGCTGTCTACGTTCGTCACGGCGACGTCACTCCCGTCGCATCCGCCGCACGGCGCGGCTCCGCGGGCCCCGCACACCCGCGACTGCGCCGGTACGCGCGTCCAGAACGCCCGCAAGTCCGCAGAGGAGATCTCGCGTGTTCGAACGCATAGCCGAACTGGCGATCCGCCGGTCCCGGCTGGTACTCATCGTCGCCATCGTGGCGACGGCCGTCATGGGTGCCGTGGGTGCTGGCGCCTTCACCAAGCTACTGGGCGGCGGCTTCGACGATCCAGCTTCCCAGTCCACCCGGGCACGCGACCTCATCGACAAGAGATTCGGCGGCGAGACGAATCTGGTGCTGCTCGTCCGCACCGCGGACGGCCGTATCGCCGACGGCCGTGTGGACGCCCCGGCGGCCGAGCGGAACGGGCGGGCCCTGGTGGCCGAGCTGAAGAGCGAGAAGACGCTGGCGAACGTCGTCTCGTACTGGGACACGCGGAGCACCGAACTGCGGTCCAAGGACGGCCGCGAGGCCATGGTGCTCGCCCACGTCAAGGGCGACCCGACGCAGCAGCAGAAGAACGCCGAGAAGCTTCTCGACCACTTCGGCGGTACGTACAAGGACGCGCTCACGGTCCGGGCCGGCGGTGTGGCCGCCGTCGGCAACGACATGGCGACGCAGGTCGTCAAGGACCTCGAACTGGCCGAGCTGATCGCGATCCCGCTGACCCTCGTCCTGCTGCTGTTCGTCTTCGGCAGCGCGGTGGCCGCCCTGCTGCCGCTGGCCATCGCGGTCATCGCCATCCTCGGCTCGTTCGCCGAGCTGTCCCTGCTCGCGGACGTCACCAGCGTCTCGAACACGGCGACCAATCTCACCACGGCCCTCGGCCTCGGACTGGGCATCGACTACGGCCTGTTGATGATCAGCCGGTTCAGGGAGCAGCTCGCGACGGGCGCGAGCGTGGACGACGCAGTCCGCCGGACCGTCCACACCGCGGGCCGCACCGTCGCGTTCTCCGCGGCGACCGTGGCCGCCGCGCTCGCCGCGCTCCTGGTCTTCCCGCAGTACTTCCTGCGCTCGTTCGGCTTCGCGGGCGTCGGGGTCGTCGCCATCGCGGCCGTCAGCGCGCTGTTCGTCATGCCGCCGCTGCTCGTCGTCCTGGGCCACCGGGTCAACAGCGGGCGGATGCCCTGGATGAAGGCCGCGAGCGCCGCGAAGGCCGTGAATTCCGTGAGCGCCGCGAGCGCCACGACTTCCGCCAGCTCCACGGATTCCGCCGACTCCACCGCCCGCGTCTCCGTGTGGGCGCGGCTGGCCCGTACCTCCATGCGGCGGCCCGCGCTCACCGCGCTGCCCGTGCTCGTGGTCCTGCTGGCGGCGGCGAGCCCCCTGCTGGGCATCGTCTTCGGCACCCCGGACGAGCGCGTGCTGCCCAAGGACGCCGAGAGCCGCCAGGTCTCCGCGACGCTCAGGAGCGACTTCACCGGCAGCGACGACTCCGCCCTCCAGATCGTCTTCGGCCAGGCCGTGGACAAGGGCCCCCTGGGGTCGTACGCGCAGCGGCTGTCGCAGCTCAAGGGCGTCGTACGGGTCGAGACCAGCACCGGGACCTACGCCGACGGGCAGGCTTCCGCAGCCGGGCCGGGCAGCGCCAACCTCGGCCGCCCCGACGGGCAGCGGATCAGCGTGACCAGCTCCCTGACGCCGAGGTCGGACGCGGCCCAGGACCTGGTCGGCGCGGTACGGGACCTCGCGCCGCCCGCCGGAACGCACCCGCTGGTCGGCGGCACCGACGCCGAACTGGTCGATACCCGGCACTCCATCGGCGGCCAACTCCCGCTCGCCATCGGCCTGGTCGTCCTCACCACCTTCATCCTGCTCTTCCTGTTCACCGGCAGCGTCGTGCAGCCGCTGCGCGCCCTGCTGCTCAACGCGATCACCCTGGTGGCGACCCTCGGCGTCATGACGTGGATCTTCCAGGACGGCCATCTCTCCTCCCTGCTCGGCTTCACCGCGCAGCCGATGGAGATGTCGATGACCGTGCTGATGTTCTGCATCGTCTTCGGACTCTCGATGGACTACGAGGTCTTCGTCACCAGCCGGATCAAGGAGCTCCACGACCAGGGCGAGGACACCGAGTCGGCCGTCGTCAACGGCCTCGGGCACACCGGGCGCATCGTCACCGCGGCGGCCTGCCTGCTGGCCGTGAGCTTCTTCGCCTTCGGCACGGCCAAGCTCAGCTTCATGCAGATGTTCGGCCTCGGCAGCGGACTGGCCATCCTCATCGACGCCGTCGCCATCCGCGGTGTCCTCGTCCCCGCCGCGATGCGCCTGCTCGGCGGATCGGCCTGGTACGCGCCGGGCTTCCTGCGCAGATTCCACGACCGGTTCGGGCTCAGCGAGGGCGAGCCGGCCTCCGGTCCCGACCTGGACCGCGAGCCGGTCGCCTCGCAGGGGTGATCGAGCGGGCCCCGCGGCCCCGGTGCCTGTGACGGCCTCCGCCCTTTCCCGGGCGGGGGCCGTGACGCGTGCCCGGCCCCGTCCGCCGCCGCCCCCTACCCGGCGGATCTGTGTGCGATGCCTTGACGCCCCCGCCGTTCCGCCCGACACTCCATTCGCACGCAGCTCTGAGAGCGCTCTCAGGATTTCCGACATGTCATGCCCGCATCACGCATATCGAGTACGGCACCACGGGCGGCGGGTCGCGCACGAGCAGGACGGACCACGGACTACGTAACACGCACGACGGACCACGTACCACGCACCACGGCTCACGCTCAGCGCCCCGCCACCACGGCAGCTGTCCCCCCACGACCGAAAGGCAGCACCTGCCCATGACGACATCCCCTCCATCGGCCGCCCGCCGCTTCGTCAGCGGACGTCCCACGGCCGTGCTCAGCGCCCTGCTCCTCCTCGTGACCGGCATCACCGGCCTTGTGCTGTCCGGCGGTTCGGCGTCGGCGGCCGTTCCCGGACCCGCGGCGGGCTGGACGACCGTGTTCAGCGACGACTTCAACGGGGCGGCGGGCAGCGGCCTCAACCGGTCCAACTGGCTCTACGACATCGGCACGAGCTACCCCGGCGGCGCGGGCAACTGGGGCACCGGCGAGATCGAGACCTCCACCGACTCGACGCAGAACGTCTACCAGGACGGCTCCGGCCACATGGTGATCAAGCCGGTCAAGGACGCCTCGGGGCACTGGACTTCGGGTCGCGTGGAGACCCAGCGCACGGACTTCGCGGCCCCCGCGGGCGGTCAGCTCGAAATCAGCGCCTCGAT
This sequence comes from Streptomyces sp. NPDC088910, assembly GCF_044749865.1. Taxonomy (NCBI): domain Bacteria; kingdom Bacillati; phylum Actinomycetota; class Actinomycetes; order Kitasatosporales; family Streptomycetaceae; genus Streptomyces; species Streptomyces sp. NPDC088910. The sequence continues at coordinate 887,764 of NZ_JBIVIV010000001.1, read as the reverse complement.
CCAGCAGCCCAACCCCCAGAGCGGGCTCGGCTATTGGCCCGCCTTCTGGGCGATGGGCGCCGCCGCCCGCCCGGTCAGCGCCACCAACTGGCCCAGCATCGGCGAGATCGACATCATGGAGGACGTCAACGCCCTCAGTAAGCACTCCACCACCTTCCACTGCGGGCAGTGGGCGGGCGAGTGCCACGACCCCGACGGCATCACCAGCGACCTCCAGCCGTGCGCCGGTTGCCAGACCGGCTTCCACAAGTACTCGGCCGTCATCGACCGCACCAACACCTCCGCCGAGCAGCTCCGCTTCTACCTCGACGGCAATCTGACCTACACCGTCAACGAGAACCAGGTCTCCGTCGCCACCTGGCAGGCCGCCGTCGACCACGGCTTCTTCGCCATCTTCGACGTCGCCATCGGCGGCTCGTACCCCAACAAGGTCTGCGGCTGCACCTCCCCGTCCGCCGACATCAGCTCCGGCGCGGGCATGAGCGTCGACTGGTTCGCCGTGTACCAGACGACCGGCGGCAGCAGCGGCACGGTCGGCGGCACGAACAACGGCGGTACGTCGTCCGGCACCAGCTCCGGGACGAGTTCCGGTACGAGTTCCGGCACCAGCTCCGGTTCGAGTTCCGGTACGAGTTCCGGCACCAGCTCCGGTTCGAGCGCGGGCAGCACGGGCGGCAGCACCACCACGCCCGACTACACCGCCGGTGTCACCTCCACCAGTTCCACGCAGGCCCGCATCTCCTTCACCCCGACCACCCCGGCCGCCTACGTCGACGTCCACTACCTCGTCAACGGCGCGGGTCAGCAGAATTTCCGCATGACCAACTCCTCCGGCACCTGGACCCAGACCGTCAACGGCCTCTCCACCGGCAGCGTTCTCACGTACTGGTTCACGTACGAGAAGAACGGCCCCCAGTACGACTCCCCGCACTACACGTTCACCCAGGGGTCCTGACCCTCGGCCCGCGTGCCTGCTTCGGCGGGGCCTGCTTCTGCGGGGCCGCCCGGACACCGTGTCCGCGCGGCCCCGCCGGCGTTCGCGGGCGAGGTGCGCCAGGCGAATATGCCAGGTCAAGGAGTGGTTGACGCGCATAGACAAGGTCGGGCAGTCTCATGAGTCCGTGAACCCCCCATGGGAGGCATGATGTTGAGACGGTACGTCCGTGCATTACTCGCTATTGTCATGTTTGCGTCAGCTATCCTCGTCGGAACCGCCGTGACGGCGGGCAGCGCCCATGCGGCCGGCTGCTACTCCTGGGGCCGCACCCTCAGCCAGGGCGCGAGCGGTGAGGACGTCCGCCAGCTCCAGATCCGGATCGCCGGATACCCCGGCTACGGCGCGGTGCTGGCGACCGATGGCCAGTTCGGGCCGGCGACCAAGTCCGCCGTCGTGCGTTTCCAGCAGGCGTACGGCCTCACGGCGGACGGCATCGCCGGGCCGCAGACCTTCGCGAAGATCGGCGCGCTCCAGGACACCGACTGCACCCCGATCCACTTCACCTTCGGCGAGATGAACCGCTGCAACACCACCTGGGCGGGCGGCGCGGTCAGTGCGGCCACCGCCCGTGACAACGCCCTGCGGCTCATGTGGAAGCTGGAGGCGCTGCGCCACGCGCTGGGCGACCAGCCGCTCAACACGAGCAGCGGCTTCCGCTCAGCGTCGTGCAACAGCGCCGTCGGCGGGGCCGCGAACAGCAACCACATGTACGGCCGTGCCGTCGACCTGATCGGCTCACCGAGCTACTGCCGCATCGTGCAGGAGGCCCGCTACCACGGCTTCAACGAGATCCTCGGCCCCGGCTACCCGGGCCACAGCACCCACGCCCACCTAGGCGACCAGAGCTCCCGCTACTGGAGCGCCTCCTCCTGCGGAATCTGACCCCCGCGCCCCGTGGCCGACGCTCCCCCTCCGCCTCGGCCACGGGGTTCCGCACCGCCCGGATCCGGCGGCGGCGTTCGAGCAGGAGCGCGAACTCTCCGAGGACGACCACGGGTTCGGGACCATGACGAGGAGGGGCCGTTCATGCGCCCCTTGACCGACGCGGAGGTCCGCGCCTGGTGCCCCGGCGGCCGTCCCACCGAGGCCGAGTGGACCGCCGCGGTGTCGGACCGCGGCGACCTCTACCCCGACCGCGCGGCGGGCAACTGCACCGTCCTCTACGACGCCGACGGCAGGCCGGTCTCGATCGGTTACTGGGGCGTCACGGCGGACTGACTGCGGCGAGTCGCGGCGGGGCGGGGCGGGAGCCGGGCCGGGGCAGGCTCGGGCAGGACGGCTTCATCCGGGCAGGACTGCCTATCCGGGCCTCCGGACGGAGAACTCGTTGCCGTCGGGGTCGAGGAGCAGGACGTGGGCTCCGCCGTCGGTCTCCGCGGCCTCGGGGCGCGTGGCGCCGAGGGCGAGGAGGCGGTCGACCTCGGCGGAGCGGTCGGCGCCGGCGGGGAGGGCCAGTTCGAAGAAGAGGCGGTTGGTGCCGGTCTTGGGGGCGACGGGCGGGCCGCCCCAGGTGATCTTCGTACCGCCCTCGGGGGACTGGATCGCGGTCTCCTCGTCCTGGTCCCAGACCAGGGGCCACCGCAGGGCCTCGCTCCAGAAGCAGCCGACCTCGCGGGTGCCGTCGCAGGCCAGGGCGCCGATGACGCCGGTGTCGGCGAGGAATGTGTTGCCGGGCTCGATGACGCAGAATTCGTTGCCGTCAGGATCGGCGAGCACGACGTGCCCCTCTTCGGGGAGTTGGCCGATGTCGATGTGCTGTCCGCCCAGTTCCAGCGCCCTGGCCACCGTCTGCCGCTGGTCCTCGGCGGAGGCGCTCGTCAGGTCGAAGTGCGCTTGATTCTGGCGGGACTTGGGCTCCTGGCTCGGCAGGAAGCGGATACGGAAGCCGCCGGTCGCCCCGTCCGCGGCGGGCGGCACGATCGCGACACCGCCCTGCGCGTCCTCGTCCTCACCGGGGATCACCTCCCAGCCCAGCACCCCGGACCAGAACCTCGCCAGCCCCGTCGGCCGCGTCGCGTTGAAGCAGATCGCGAACAGTTCACTGCTCATACCCCGTACCTCTCCGATCCCTCGACGTCCGAGCCGCACCCTAGACACGCCCGTCCGGCCCCCGCACCCGGGTTTCCGCCCCGGGCGGCGACGCCGGGCCCCGGCCCCAAGGACCCCCACCGGCCCACCGGCCCACCGCGTGTCAGGGACTCAGGTGCTCGTGCAGCATCTTCCACGCCCCGTCCCGCTTCACGATCACGTTCGTGCCCCGCCCCTCCCCTGACCGGGGCTGCATCACGCGTGCGATGTCGTGGCTGTTGTTGGCCTGCTCATACCGCGCCATGAACGCCGTGAGCTCGGCTGCGGGATCCGACACGCGCCGGGCTCAGGCGCTCGGGTGGGCGGTGGCAGCGGTGTCGGCGGCGGTGTGCGCGTCGGCGTCGGCCTCGGCGTCGGCGTCGGCGTCGGCGAGGAGGATCGCGGCGACGGCGTCCGGGGCCTCGTGCATGGCGTCGTGGCCGGTCGGGAGGTCGTGGACCCGCCAGGCGGGGTCGGCCTGGAGGCGGGCGCGGAGGCCGGCGAAGGGCGTCCGGTTCTCCCAGCCCGAGCAGTAGACGAACTCGCGGCGGGGGACGCGGGCGACCGCGCCGGTCAGCCGGACCGTCTGGAGGAAGGCGGCGAGGGGATGGGGGCGGCGGCGGGGATCGCCGCCGTCCGGCGGCCGGACGGAGTAGCCGGTGGCCGCGGCACCGGCGGCGAACACCTCCCGGAAGTGGTCGTTCGTCGACGACCAGCACGAATCACCGTCGCGCGGTACGTAGGCGTCGAGGTGCACCAGCCGGGAGATCCGGCCCTCCGCGCGGTCGGCCGCGGCGGCGACCACCATCCCGGCGTAGCTGTGGCCGACCAGCGTCGCGCCGGTGACGCTGTGACGGTCCAGGCACCGCAGCACGTCGTCGGCGTGCGTGTCGAGACCGGCGGTCGCGACCGTCGCGCTGTCGTCGTCCGGCCGCAGACCGGTCAGGGTCAGGGCGTGCACGGTGTGCCCGGCGCGCTCCAACAGCGGGACCACCGCCTCGAACGACCAGGAGCCCTTCCACGCGCCGGGTACGAGGACGAACGTCGCCATGTGCTTCTCCTTCTCCGGGTGACACGCGGCCCGGCCGGGCGCTCGGCGCGCCGCGGGACCACTGCGTACAGAGCCAGTCTCACGGGGGCAGGCGGTGGCGTGGTACCGCTACGATGCCAAGTCATGCCCGTTCGCCGCCAACCTCGCCCGGCCGCCGGTGTGACGTCCCATGTGTGGCCGTCCGGCGGGCGCCACCTCTGGCCGTCCGGCGAGGCGAGCGAGGTGCGGTCGCACCCACGCGGGCACCTGGTGTACGCGGCCAGCGGCGTCCTGGCGGTCCACACCGAGCGCGGCACCTCGATCGTGCCCGCCGACCGGGTCGCCTGGACCCCGGCGGGGTTCACGCACCACCACCGCGCTCACGGCGTCACCGACATGCGGATCGTCTTCCTCACGCCGTCCCTCGCCCGGCTCCTGCCCGGCCACCCCGCCGTGTTCCTCGCCTCCGGCCTCGCCCGCGAGGTCCTGCTCGCCCTGACCGGACCCCGCGCGCACGACGCCGACGTGCCCGCGCACAGCCCCGCCGCGCGCGCCCGCCTCCTGCGCGTCCTCGTCGACGACCTCCAGGAAGCGCACGAACAGCCTCTGCACCTGCCGGAGCCCGCGGACGACCGGCTGCGAGCCGTCGCCCGGATCCTCTACGAGAACCCGGCGGACAACTCCACGCTGGCCGAACTCGGCAGGACGATCGGCGCCAGCCCCCGCACCCTCAGCCGGCTCTTCCACGACGAACTCGCCATGACCTTCTACGAGTGGCGCACCCAACTGCGCATCCACCACGCCCTCGTGCTCCTCGCCGATGGCCACGACACCCTCCGCACCGCCGCCGCCTGCGGATGGGCCAACCCCAGCGGCTTCATCGCCGCCTTCACCGCCATCCTCGGCACAACCCCCGGCCGCTACCGGACCAACCGCCCCGCCCCCAGGCCGCCTTCGGCGTCGTGAAGCGGAGACTCGTCATCGCGACCAAGGTCGTCGCCACGGCTCGATTCCGGTCCTGGCTCGTCACTCAGGCACGGGGTCGCGCCCACGGCGGCATCGCCGTGGCCCCCGCTGTCGCGCCTGCGGCTGTCAGGGCTTGATGACGACGGAGCGCACGATCTTGTCGGCGAAGGTCTGCCGCTTTTCGTCCCACAGCGGCCACAGATAGCCGAGCCCGCAGCAGACGGCGTCGAGGATGTGCAGGAGCCAGCGGCCGAAGGCCCTCCCGACGCCGAGGACTTGCCCGTCGGCCTCGCGTAGGAGGTGGATGCCGACCACCTTTTTTCCGGGGGTCTGCCCGGTGGTGCCCGCCACGTAGCTCAGGCCGATGGCAATCAGGAGGACGAGAAGCGCGCCCCACTGGGCGGCTGCCGGCGTGCTGCCCAGCGCGTACCAGACGATGCGTTCGGGCACGTACATGATGATGCCGTCGATCAGTGCCGCCGCTACCCGTCGGCCCCACGACGCCAGTGGCGGCATCCCGCCCACCGGCACCTGCCCGTACACAGCCTGATCCGTAGGCCCCCCACGGGGATATTCCGGCAACTCATTTCCCGAGCCCGGTTGTTGCGGCGCAAGCACCCCGTCCACGCCCGTTCCGCCGCTACTTCCACCGCCAGGCTGAGACGCCCCTCTGTCATCCACGGAGTGGAGTAAAGCAGATCATGCCCACGAGCGATCACCCCCTCCGCATGGAAGGACTCCCTCCGGATATGCCCGTGGTCTCCATCGTCCGCCCACCCGCCAGAAGACCCCTTTATGCACCCTTGACCTGAGCATGTACATCACATGTAAGATCTGCGAACTTGTGGGAATTCTGTGGCTCCGGGTGGGGACTTTGGGGCTGGGGTGGGGGAGAGCTCTGTGCTGAGCAGGCGTGCGCGCAGGTCGTTGATTGCTGCCGTGGCGGCGGTAATGGTGACGGGCGGCCTCGCGCCCTTGTGTGCGGGCGGGCAGGCGTTCGCCGCTCCTCCTTCGCAGACAGCGGAGAAGTCCCCGCAGGGAAAGGCCGCTTCGGCCCTCACCGAGGACGCCGCGAAGGCACAGGCCGCGTCCACCGGGGCAGATGTGGAGATCACGTCGCTGCGGTCGGAGTCGAGCGAGACGTACGCCACGGCCGATGGCCAGTTCGAGGTGGTGGAGCACGTCCGGCCGGTGCGTGCCCGGATTCGCGGCGGGTGGCAGCCGGTTGACAACACTCTGACCGCGACGGCGCAGGGAACGGTGGTCCCGAACGCGACGACCGTGGGGATCACCTTCTCCGGCGGCGGCAGCAGCCCGTTGGTGTCGCTGGACAACGCGGGCAAGAAGCTGGCGTACACGTGGCCCGCGCTGCTCCCCGTGCCGACGCTCGACGGGGACACGGCCACGTACGAGAACGTTTTCCCTGACATCGATCTGCGGATGCCGGCCGAAGCGGCGAAGAACCCGGCGCTCGCCCAACTGAAACTGGGAGTTCAGACGCAGGGGCTGAGTCTGGCCGAGTCGGCCTACGGTGGCCTGGAGGCGACCGACGAGGCGGGCGGCGGTTCGCAATCGAGGCACCGCAGCCGGTGATGTGGGACTCGGCGAGCCCGACGGGCACGCAGACGGCCACCAAGACCGCAGGAAGCCGGGCGGCTTCTGCCGAGGAGACGGCGGGAGCGGCCGATGAGCACGGTCCCGGTGACGCTTCGGCAGTCGCGCCGATCGATGTCGAGGTGTCGGCCGACGGCAGTGAACTGCATCTGACGCCCGACCAGAACATGCTGGCCGACGCGGGCACCCGCTTCCCGGTGTTCATCGACCCGCAGACGTACACGCCGAAGGCGTCGTCGTGGACGATGGTCTCGCGGTACTGGGCGTCCTCACCGCAGTGGCGGTTCAACGGGGACTCCGACGCGGGTGTCGGCTACTGCGGCTGGGACTACTGCGCCCCGTACGACCTGAAGCGGCTGTTCTACCAGTTCTCCACGTCGAAGTTCATCGGCAAGACGATCGTCAAGGCCACTTTCGTCGGGCATGAGACGCACTCGGCGAGCTGCGACAAACGCGTGGTCGAGCTGTGGCGGACCAAGCCGATCAGCTCGTCGACGACGTGGAACACGCAGCTCGCCAGCGGATTCTGGGCAGACGCGCTCGGCACGGCCGATGTCGCCAAGGGCGGCGGTTCGGGATGCCCGGCCGGTGACGTGGAGTTCGAGGCCACGGACGGTGTGAAGTACGCGGTCTCTCACGGCTCTTCCACGGCCACGTTCGGTCTCAAGGCGACGGAAGAGGGGGACAAGTACGCGTGGAAGCGGTTCTCCGACGACGCGTTCCTGCGGGTGAAGTACAACAAGCCGCCGACGCAGATCAAGATGTCGCAGTTGTCGATGAATCCGGGCGGGACGTGCAATCCGCTCGGGAGCTCCACGCGGTTTGTGCCCACGGTCTCGGCGGTGAACGTCACCGACCCCGACGGAGACCACGTCGCCGTTCAGTTCGCGCTTCTGTGGGATGCGAGCAGAGGTACGAACCGGACGACGCACTGGACGTCAGCGTGGACGACGGCCAAGGCCTCGGGCTCCAGTTTCTCGATCGCCCTCCCCTCGACCATCCCGGAGAACCTCAAGATCGGGTGGACGGTACGTGTGGCGGACTACGACGAGGAAAATCGGTACAGCTACTCCCCCTGGTCGTACGACGGGGCCGCGACCGCTTGCTACTTCGTCTACGACACCAGCGCACCGGCAAGCCCGACGATCACCTCCGGCGACTACCCGCCGATCAACGTCAACGATCCGCTGGACCCGAGCTATGACGGTGTCGGCCGGTATGGCACCTTCACCATCTCCTCTCCCACCGACAGCAGCACCACGAAGTACTGGTACGGGGTGAACGAAGAGCCGTCATCGGCCAACGTGATCACCACCACCGCGGGCGCGGCCAAGACGATCAAGTTCCGCCCCACGAAATCCGGTGTCAACATCGTCTATGCCTCCACACTCGACTCGTTGGGCAACAAGCGCGCGCCGACGTCGTACATGTTCAAGGTGAAGGCCGGCCAGCCGGCCAGGGCCGCGTGGAAGTTGGACGACCCGGCCGGTGCGACCGCCGCCGAAGGCAGTGGCGGAGAGCGGACACTCGACATCGCGGGCAACCCCACGCTGGGTGTTCCGGGCGCCGTGGGCAATGCGGTCACGTTCGACGGGATCGACGACTACCTGTACTCCGACATCCCCACGGTGCACACGTCGTATGGGTTCTCGGTCGCCGCGTGGGTGAATCTGTCCACGATGCCGGGCTCCTCGGCGGTGGTGGCCGCGCAACCCGGCAACAACAGCCCCGGGTTCGAGCTGTACTACAACAAGACGACCGACCGCTGGGCGTTCAACCAGTACACGGCCGACGCCACGACGGCGACACCGGTCGAGGCGGCACAAGCGGCAGGTGGCGGAGTCCATGCGGACGAGTGGGTTCACCTGGCGGGCGTCTACGACTCGGCGGCGGATCTGATGACCCTCTACGTCAACGGGGCCGTGGCGGGTACGAAGGCGTACGCCACCCCATGGGACGCCCGCCGAGGACTGCAGATCGGCGCGGGCTCCCACAGCGGAAGCCCGACCTCCTTCTTCCCCGGGTCCATCGATGACGTACGGATCTACGACAAGCCCCTGGTACAGAACGACGTCACCAGGCTGGCCAACAAGCAGCCGCTGGACACCGGACGCCCAGCCCGAGCCGTCTTCTCCCTCGACGAGGGAGCGACGCAGGACGACGGCGCTGCCACCACGGTGATCAGCGGACACGCAGACGTGCAGGCCGCCGCGTACAAGGGCGGGGCGACGCCCGGTCAACCAGGTGTCTACGGCAACGCACTGACGCTCGACGGAGTCGACGACTACGCGGCCACTACGTTCCCGCACGTCAACGCAGTCGACAGTATGTCCGTGGTGGCGTGGGCGAAGCTCTCGGTCAAGCCCGACCACGGCGCGGTCGTCGTGACCCAGGCAGGGTCCTCACGTCCGAGTTTCGAGATCTACTACTCCAACGCACTCGGCTGGACGTTCGGCCAGTTCACCACGGACGCTCCCAGCGCCACACTGGTCCGGGCCGCACAAGGCGACACAACGAAATCCCCGGCCGGTGTGTGGACGCAGTTGGTCGGCACCTATGACGGTATCGCCGATGAGATGCAGTTGTACGTGAACGGCGTCCATGTGACCACCACCAGCTTCGCCACCCCCTTCTACAGCACTGGCGGCGTACAGATCGGTGCGAGTTCATTCGACCATGTCGCGGGGGACTTCTTCCCCGGACAGATCGATGACGTCCAGCTCTTCGACCGGGCGCTGTCCGGTCCCGAGGTGTCCGACCTGTACCGGTCCAGGCCGATCGTGGAAGGCCGCTGGACGCTGGACACCGCCACCGGGTCCACGTCTCCCGATGACCTGCCCACCGCGGCGGACCGGCACCCGCTGACCCTCGGAGCCGGGGCCCACATCGACACCGACAGCACCAATTACATGGTGGGTTCCGGCGGCCTGAAGCTGGACGGCACGAGCAGCAGCTACGCCTCCACTGCCGCCTCGCCGATTCACACCAACACCAGCTTCACCGTCAGCGCGTGGGTCAAAGGACCGCGGCCGACATCGCCACGGACCGTGCTGAGCCAGGCGGGTGTGAAGAACTCCGCCTTCGCCGTGCGCTACGTCCCTGACCCGGACGACCCGAACGCCGGGCGATGGCAGTTGGACATGGCCACCACAGACGACAGCGCCGCGAAACACTCTCTCGCAGAGCACACCAATTTCCAGGACGACGGCTGGAGCAACATCACCGTGGTCTACGACGCCTTCGCTGCGCAGATGCGCCTGTACGTCGACGGCGGACTGCGTCAGTCGGTGTGTGCGGACGACGACGGCGACGGCACGCAGAACGACCCGACGTGTACGACGAAGGTGTCCTGGAACTCCGACGCGCATCCCTTCGACGCGACCAAGGGCCTGCAGATCGGGCGCTCCCTGAACGGCGGCGTCTTCGGCGAGAACTGGTCGGGCGCGATCGACGACGTGTGGGTCTTCCAAGGCGCCGCCAACGACGAGCAGATCGCAATTCTGGCCAATGGAAACGCGATCCCCACCAACCCTGGCCCCTGACCGGCCATGGCGGGGTGGCCGCACCAACTGTGCGGCCACCCCGCAGAGCAGTCCCAGTACCACCCTTTTGACCACGACCTTTCGGCGGACTGCCCCGAACCGGGGCGAGGGGGCATGGCTTGTGCGGCCCAGGACGGATTTCATGATGAAGCGGGCAAGGACAGCGACGACTTCTGCGGGCATGAGACGACGGATTCGCCGCAGGATCGCCGCAGTCGTCTCCGGCGCCCTGATCGCCACCCTGTTGCAAGGGGCGGTCCTCCCTGTGGCGGAAGCCGACGACATGCCGGGAATCCCGGCGTCGGAGAAGGCACTCAGCGGCCACGACGTGAAGATGGCACCCCGCCAGACCAAGGGTGCGCCTGGCATCCCCCAGCGGACGCCGAAACAGAACTGGCCGAAGGCCAGTACCGCGCAGGTGACACTCCCCGCCCCGGGAAAGACCGCCACCGCCGTCCGCGCCGGAAGCACCGCGGTGGCGCTCACCACCGCGACCGCACAGACCGCCCGGGCGAAGACGGCGAGTACGCCCCTGGAAGGCGCCGCCACCGTGCGGGTGCTTGACCATCAGGCCGCCCAGCGGGCCGGCGTGGACGGCATGCTCTTCTCTGTCAGCCGCCAGAACGCAGCCCGCGGGAACGCGGTGGGACTGACCGTGGACTACAGCGCCTTCTCCCAGGCCTACGGAGGCGGTTACGCCGCCCGGGTCCGACTGGTGCAGCTCCCGGCCTGCGCGGCCACCACGCCTGAAGAGCCGTCCTGCTCCACGCGTACTCCCGTTCCGGCCCGCAACGACCCGGCTGCCCACAGCCTTACCGCGGCATCGGTAGGCGTGCCTGCCGCGGGCCAGTCGCTGCTGCTCGCCGTGGCCACCGGGACATCGAGCGATCACGGTGACTACAAGGCGACGCCGCTGTCGTCGTCCGCGACGTGGAACGCCAACCTGAACACTGGTGACTTCACCTGGTCCTATCCGATGCCCACACCGGATGTGCCAGGAAAATTCACTCCGACTGTCAAGCTCGCCTACTCCTCCGACTCTTTGGACGGACGTACGTCCAACTCCAACAATCAGGCGTCCTGGGCCGGCGACGGTTTCAACCTCTGGTCCGGTTCGATCGAGCGCAGTTACAAGCCATGCGCCGACGACAACGTGAAGAACGCCGACGGGAAGGCTCCCGGCGACCTGTGCTGGGCCTATGACAACGCGACGCTCTCCTTCAACGGGCACGCAGGAGAGCTCATCGCAACGGGAACCAACACCTTCCGTCTCAAGGGCGACGACGGCACCAAGATCGACCGCGTCTACGGTGACACGAACAACGTCCGGGCCAACGGGGCGCGCAACGACGAGTACTGGAAGGTGACGACCACCGACGGTACCCGCTACTACTTCGGCTACAACCGGCTGCCCGGCTGGGCCACCGGCAACGCAGTCACCAACTCGGCCTGGACCGTGCCGGTCTACGGCGACGACTCCGGTGAGCCCTGCAACGCGGCCACATTCGCCAACTCCTGGTGCCAGCAAGGCTGGCGCTGGAATCTCGACTACGCGGTCGACGTCCACGGCAACGCCATCGCCTACTTCTACAACAAGGAGACCAACACCTACGCCCGCAACCTGAAGCCCGCCGACGAAACCGCGTACGACCGCGGCGGCAGCCTCGACCACATCGAGTACGGGCTACGGGACAGTTCCGTCTACTCCGCCAAGGCACTCGCCCGTGTCGACTTCGCCTCAGCCGAGCGCTGCATCCCCGAAACCGGCGTCACCTGCGACGCGGGCACGATCAACGACAAGTCGTTCTACTGGTACGACACCCCGTGGGACCTGAACTGCGCCGCGGGCGCGGACTGCACGAAGTCCGCGTCCCCCACGTTCTGGACCCGCAAGCGCCTCACCGACGTCACCACCCAAGTCCTCAAGCCGGACAGCAGTGGCTACAACCCCATCGACACCTGGCACCTGGACCAGGGCTGGGGCATGGCGGACATCGACTACCAACTGCTCCTCAAGTCGGTCAAGCACACCGGCAAGTCGGCCACTCCGAACATCTCCCTGCCGCCGGTCACCTTCGGATACGACCAGCGCACCAACCGCCTCAAACAACCCGGCGACGACACGGCACCGTTCATCAAGGAGCGGCTGGCCACAGTCGTCGACGAATCCGGCGGACAACTCGACGTCACCTACTCCGCGGCCACCTGCGACGCTGCCCACCTGCCGACGCCGGCGTCCAACACCACCCGCTGTTTCCCGGTCTACTTCACCAAGCAGGGCGACACGGATCCCACTCTGCAGTGGTTCAACAAATACGTCGTCGACACCGTCGTCCGGACCGACCGCACCAAATCGTCGCCGGACATGGTCACCCGCTACTCCTACCTCGACGGGGCGGCCTGGCACTACGACGACGATGAAGGGCTCACCAAGGAGAAGTACAAGACCTGGTCGACCTGGCGCGGCTACGGCCACGTCCGGGTCCAGACCGGCGGTCAGGACCCGGTCGGTATGAAGACCCAGACCGACCACTACTTCCTGCGAGGCATGGACGGCGACAAGGGCGGCACCAACCCGGTCACCGTCTCCGACGACCACGGCGGCACCATCACCGACAGCGACCCGGTGGCGGGCTTCGAGTACAAGACCGAGCAGTACAGCGCGCCGGGCGGCAAGGTCTTGTCGAAGACCGTCAACACCCCCTGGTTCCACGAGACGGCCAAGCGGGTGCGGGACTGGGGCACGACCACGGCCGACCTCACCGGTACCGCGAACACTCGCACCTGGGCCTCGCTGGACAACGGCGCGGGAACCACCTGGCGGCAGACCTACAAGGTCAACAGCTTCGAGAACAGCGCCGGGCGCGTCGTCAAGACCGATGACTTCGGTGACGAAAGCACTCCCGCCGACGATCAGTGCACCCGCGTCACCTACGCGGACAACACCAGCGTGTGGCTGCTCACCGCCGTCGCGCGCAGCGAGACCGTTGCCGTCAACTGCTCCGCCACCCCGAACCGGGCCAAGGACGTTCTCTCCGATGTCCGCACGGCCTACGACGGACTCGACTACGGTGTCGCGCCCACCAAGGGCGACGCCACCCACATGGCATCCCTGAAAAGCCATGACGGCAGCAAAGCTACCTACCTTGAGGCCGGCGCCACATACGACAGCACCTACGGTCGGCCTCTGACCGCGACGGACCTCACCGGTACTGTCACCGCCACCGAAACCACGAGCCCGGTCCGGACCAACCGCACTGACGGTCGGACGATGACCACGGCCTACGCCCCGGCGACAGGCTTTCCGACGACCGTAACCGTGACTTCGCCGCCAGCGGTGCCAGGCACGGCGTCGACCTCACAGGCGACGAAGACCACCTACGACACGCTGCGCGGCCTGCCCCTCACAGCGCTGGACACCAATAACAAGCGCACCGACATGACGTACGACGCCCTCGGCCGCAGTCTGAAGGTCTGGCTGCCCGACCGGTCCAAGGCCAACAGCGACATCCCGAACTACCAGTTCGTCTACACCATCACCGACACCAAACCGATCTCGGTCGCCACCAAAACGCTCAAGAGCGACGCCGGGCAGCAGACCTCCTACGCCCTGTACGACGGGTTCCTTCAGCCGCGGCAGACCCAGGCGCCCGGCCCGAACGGCGGACGCCTGGTCACCGACACCTTCTATGACGAGCGCGGCCAGGCAGTCATGACCTTCGCTCCGTACTACAACACCAGCGCGCCTTCCACAGAACTGCTGAAGCTCGATGACGCTCTCGGTGTCGAGACCCAGACCCGCAACACCTACGACGGCCTGGGCCGCGTCGTCCAGACCCAGCAGGTTTCGGGCAACAGCGGCGGCGGTGGCATTCTGGCAACCACCAGCACCACGTACGGCGGCGACCGCGTTACGGTCACGCCGCCGAGGGGAGCCACTCCGACCACCACGGTGGTCGACGCACGCGGCCGAACCACCGACCTGCTCCAGTACCACGCAGCCACCCCCACCGGAGCGGCCGACACGACCCATTACGGCTACACGCCCGCCGGGAAGCTGGAGAAGATCACCGACCCGTCGGGCACTGTCTGGTCCTACGGATACGACCAGCGTGGCAACCAGACCAGCGCGCACGACCCGGACAAGGGTGACACCTCCTCGGTCTTTGACGACCGCAACCAGCTCGTCTCCACCACCGATGCCAACCACCAGACGATCACGCATGTGTACGACGGCCTGGGCCGCGAGACCGAGACCCATGACGGCACCGCGACCGGACCGCTGCTGACCAGGCACGTCTGGGATCCGTCCGACTACAAAGGCCAACTCGCCTCCGCCACCCGCTACGTCGGCGGAGCCACCGGGACCGCGTACACCACCACGTACAACATCTACGACGCCCTCTACCGGCCCAACCGGATCACCACCACTATCCCGTCGGTCACCGGCGAGGAAACACTGGCCGGGTCATACCAGACCAACGTCAAGTACAACGCCAACGGCACACTCCAGTCGACCGGCTACCCCGCGGCCGGCTCCCTGGCCGCCGACGTCCTGGTGCCCACGTACGACGACGTGCTGCGCCCGGTCAAGCTCACCGGAACCGGCGGCACCACATACCTCACCGATGCCGTCTACAGCTTCACCGGCAAGCCGCTCCAGTACACCTACCAAAGCGGCGGCAAGAAGACCCAGGTCACCAACACCTACCAGTGGGGCACACAGCGCCTGGCCAACGCGCGCGTCGACCGCGAGGACGTCCCCGGCACCGACAAGTCCTCCACCTACGGGTACGACGAAGCCGGCAACGTCACCTCGATCAACGACGTCTCGCGCGACGGCACCGACAATCAGTGCTTCACCTACGACTACCTCGGCCGTCTCACCGAGACCTGGGCCCAGACGGCCGCCACCTGCGGCGACCCCAGCGCCGCGCTTCTCGGCGGACCGGCCCCCTACTGGCAGTCGTACACCTACGACCTCAGCGGCAACCGCAAGACCGAAACACTCCACGACCCCAACGGGGTGACGGCCAACGACGTCCACCGCGCCTACATCAATCCGAGCGCGACAGCGGCGCGGCCGCACACTCTCAGCGAAGTCGACACCACCGGAGCGACTGGAACAGCGGCCGACTACTACACCTACGACGCCACAGGGAATACCGCCACCCGCACTGTCGGCGGCGACAAGCAGACCTTGATCTGGGACGCCGAGGGCCATCTCGCCAAGGTCACCGAGGACGACGGAAACGGTGGCACCAAGACCGTCGTCTCCTACGTCTACGACGCAGACGGAAACCGCCTGATCACCCGCACCGCCACCGACACCACCGTCTACCTCGGCTCCACCGAGATCACCCTGACCAAGGGCGCCATCAAGGCCAAGGCCACCCGCTACTACGACCTCGGCGGCGGCACCCAGGCCATCCGCACCGACGACAACAAACTCAGCTTCCTCATCGGCGACCACCTCGGCACTGCCCAACTGGCCATCTCCGCAACCGACCTGGCCATGCAGCAGCGCCGTTCCACCCCCTTCGGCGGAGCCCGCGGCACCCCGCCGGCCAACTGGCCCGGCAGCAAGGGCTTCATCGGCGGCACCATCGACCAGGGCACCGGCCTCACCCACCTAGGCGCCCGCGACTACGACCCCGCCACCGGCCGCTTCATCAGCGCCGACCCCATCCTCGACACCGCCGACCCGCAGCAGATGAACGGCTACAGCTACAGCAACAACAGCCCGGTCACCTACAGCGACCCCACCGGCCTGCAACGGAGCGACAAGGACGGCAGTAGCGGTTCGTGCAGCCAACAGGCAGGATCCGGTGAATACGCCTGCCACGACAATCCGGACCCCCGGGGCGACGACATCGACACCGAAGACCTGGTCGCCAGGGAAGCCCATGGGGACGACGTCAACCACGACGGGCGTTCCACCATATTCCCAGGAGTCGACATTCCGACCGATTGGGACAAGAAATATGTATTCATTCAGCATTGGAATGAATATCTCAAGGAGATGTGCCACGGGCAGGTGGACGTCTACTGCGTGGGCGGCGACGACGTCAGCAGCACCCAATATGAGCTAAGCAATATCAAAATGGCGGTCTGCGCCGAGATTCACGGCTGCCCGCACAATGTATCTTCGCTGCTTTCGACGATCATGGCCGGGGTGGCCGCATTCGGAGCTGCAGGCAAGGACGGGGCGGTCGGCGGATGGGGGAAGAGTAAACCAGGGAAATGCAGTTTCACTCCGTCGACCGAGGTTCTGCTCGCCGATGGGAAGGCCAAGGCCATCGGCAAGATTCAGCCCGGTGACACGGTAGAAGCGGCAGACCCGGACACCGGAAAACACCAAGGCACCCGCACCGTCACGGCCACACATGTCAATCACGACGACGACCTCGTCGATCTGACCGTGGAAACCGCTCCAGGCCACACCTCCGTCCTCCACACCACATCCAAACACCCCTTCTGGGACGACACCACCCACGCCTGGACCCCCGCCGCCCGCCTGACCCCCGGCCACTCCCTGGAAACCGCCAGCAACACCCACGTCGTCATCAAGTCCGTGCACCCTCTGCCGGGCGCAGCCGACATGTACAACCTGACCGTCGAGCAACTACACACGTACTATGTACTCGCCGGAAACACACCGGTCCTGGTCCACAATTGCAGCATCATTGATGAACCGCATGTTCATGTCTCCAGCCTGAATGAAGCGAGGAATATCGCTCGTGCGTCAGCAGGGCTGGGTGATGACGCCATCCCCTTCCAGCAGGAGCTTGGCCCTCTGAAGGGGAAATACACCTCGGGGATGCAGAGTCCTGACGGGCTGCGCGGCTGGCGGATGGACTTTGATCCCGACCCCGCCTCGCGCAAGGGCGTTCACGTCAACTGGTGGGATAGGACGAGCGGCCCGAAGCGAAATTCTGGCTGGAAGGGTGGGGCTGTTATTATTGATGGAGCAACCGAAGGCGACTTCCGTCAAATGATCAGTCACTTCCCATGGAACTGAGTTTATACGTGAACTACATCGACAGTGAGCACTTGGCGGACTGGGTGTCCTCAGGTCGTGCTTCAGTGGCCTCAGTTGACGTCTGTGCGGCCTTCCATGATGAACTCATCACGTTTCCTTGGCTGCCCACGCGCCTCGATTGGAGAACTCTTCGGCATGTGACACTTGATGTCGCCGAGGTGGGTGAAAAGAATATTGTGGCCGCGTTCACACAAAGTGGGATTCTTCTTCGCTCCCACCTGCTTGCACTTTTCGCGCCGGATCAGCCTGGGCTAATCTGCGCAATGGAGGATGGTCTGAAAAATCTAGATCATATCTACTGGAAGGCCCCGGGGGTCCGATACTTTTGCGGCGTTGACCTGGAGGCAGGGTTCCCGCGATATGATTATGGAAATTTCGGCGAATTCGACGGGTTCTCCAAAGTGACATTGCGCAGTTTTGTAAAATTCGAGGACTGATCGCATTGGAGTAATGCGGAAGCCCCACCGGATCTGTTTCCGGTGGGGCTTCCGTGGTGTCTGACGGCAGTAGTTGACGGCAACGTCAGCGGACGGGTGCTGCACAAAGCGGTGGGTCGTCGCCGTCGTCGGGGTCGGTGGCCGGTCTCGGAGGGCTTGCCGAGGGTACGGCCGAGGAGGTCGATGGCGTCGCGTTGGAGGCGGAGTCGGACGTGGGCGTAGACGGTGGCGGTGACGCCGATGTGGGCGTGGCCGAGGAGTTCCTTGATGACGATGAGTTCGACGCCCTGTTCCAGGAGGAGTGTCGCGGTCGAGTGGCGGAGGTCGTGGAAGCGAATCTGGCGAAGGCGGGCGCGGCGGAGCAGGGCGTTGAAGTGGCGGGTGAGGGTGGCGGGTTCGATGGGGTGGCCGTCGGGCCGAGTGAAGACGTGGCCGCTGTCCACCCAGCCCGCGCCGGCCTTCTCCTTCTCCTGGGCTTGCTGCTGGCGGTGGGCGCGGAGTGAGAGCAGGCAGGGGGCCGGGAGGGCGATGCGGCGTTCGGAGCTGACTGTATTGGTGGGCAGGGTGGTCAATCCGCCGGTGCGTGTGCGCCGGAGGGTGCGGCGGATGCTGGCGGTGCCGCTGCCGTGGTCGAGGTCTTCCCAACGAAGGCCGAGGAGTTCGCCCTTCCGGAGCCCGGTGCGCAGGGCGAGTTCGAACAGGGCGTGGAGGCGGTGGCCCTGGGCGGCGGTGAGGAAGGTGCGGGCCTCGTCGGCGGTGAGGGGTTCGAAGCGGCGGGATCGGGGTGTGCCGGTGCGGACGTTGCGGGCGACGTTGCGCGGGATCTCTTCCTCGCGTACCGCGTGTTCCAGGGCGGACTTGAGGACGGAGTGCACGTAGGCGAGGGTCAGGGGCGAGAGCCGCTTGGAGCAGCACTTTCCGGCAGCGCAGCAGAGGGGCTGGTCGCGGGCGGTATCGAGGCCGGGGGTGCGGCATCGGCAGGTGGTGCGGAGCTGGTTGAGCCAGGTGCGGATGTCCTTGGCGGTGAGCTTGACGAGCTACTTCCGCCCGAGGCCGAGGGTGAGGTAGATCCGGGCAACGGCGGTGTAGCGGGTGTGGGTGTTCTCCCGGAGTTGGTGGACGGCGACAGCATCGAGCCAGTACGTCAGGTACGCAGCCCTGCGCGGACGGGATGGGGAGGCCACGGTTGCTGGCGGCGATCTTCTCGGTGAGCTTGGCCAGGGCCTCTTTGCGGGTAGTGCCGTAGACGCGGATGCGGCGGTGGGTGTCGCCGGGGGCGAGGACGTATCCGGCGGCTTCCCAGCGGTTGTCCCTGCGCTGGTAGACGGTTCCGTCGCCGTTGGCGCGGGTCCGTCGGGAGGCGGGGGTGTCGCGGGGTGTGGTCTGGCGGCGTCCTGTTCGAGTCGGGTGCGGATGAAGTCCGTGAGGGCGTGTGCGGGGATGCGGCGGGCGCGGCCGAGGGTGATCGAGTCGAGTTGCCGGGTGCGGAGCAGGTCGTAGACGGCGGAGCGGCCGAGTTGGAGGCGAGCCATGACCTGGGGGATCGTCAGCAGTTCCTGCATCGGACGCACCGCCGGGTGTAGGGCGGAGAAGTCGTGGTCATCAGCAGCCGCCTTCGGCCGCGAAGTGGCGTTGAAGTTCCCTGCGGTGCCAGACGTCAGCGGCGAGGAGGGGGGCGCCGGGGCTGTAGCCCGAGCCGAGGTAGCCCCAGTGGCCGAAGACGAGAGTCGTGTCCGCATCGGAATCGGGGAGGCCGGCGTGGGCGCTGGCCTGTTCGGTGCGCCAGGTGCGGCGGGCGTCGCGGCCAGACCTTTCGTCGTCGGGTCGCTGCCCTTGTACTCGCGGAAGGAGGTCGCGTAGCACACGTACTATGTGCTGGCGGGTGAGACGTCGGTCCTCGTTCACAACGACTACGGATGTCGAATCTTTGGGTCCCAGTCGTCTTCCGGCCGGTTGAACGCGCCCAATACTCAGAGCGTCTACATCATCAAGACGAATGATGGAAAGGTGTATGTCGGGTCGGCGACCAAGGCGAACACTATTCACGTCAGAATCCATCGTGCATTTAGTGATCGCAGGCATGCTATCGGTAGTGCCGGATACAGTTCTTCTGACGTCCGAGAGATTGACCGGATTGAGATTCCCGGTGGCAATGATGTGCTGATATACCAGCATGAGCAGAGTCTGATCGACTACTGCGGAGGTGTTGGTGGAGGGTCGCTCTTGGAACGCGCGGTAGGAATTTGGTATGACTCAAAGACCTTCTCGATACTGGCGCGATGAAGCGGCGAAAGAGGCTCGCGCGGTTGTTGAAGGAAGGCTGAGCCCTGATTGCACTTCCTTCGCCGGTGTATATTTAACGCAGAGCGAGGCCGGTGCTGGCGAGTTGGCCGTTCGACATGGCGTGAGTCGCTATGAGGTTACCGATAGGTGGCGACAGGGGTGATTGGAGCCGCCCATTGGATTCCCCGTCAACGGGCCTGAAGTACATTTGGCCCGTGCGGACACTTCATGTCGTCACGTCTGACGTGAGCTCTGCCACCCGTCGATGTGCCCGTTGCCCGACGACCCCCTCGCGTCGGGCAACGGGCACGTTCGGGATACGGATCAGCGCCCCCGCGTGCCGCCGACCGGTACCCATTCCCCCTGGTGTTCCCCCGGGTGTTCCCGTGGTGCGCCGGCGACGTCCTCCCCGGTCGTCGGCGCGTCCGCCGTGGCCCCCGCCACGATCCGGACTGCCTCCGCGGTCGCCATGAGTCCCCCGTACAGCTCATGCCAACCGGTCGTGCCCCCAACGCCCTTGCCCCCCTCGGGCTCGGGCGGGTCGTTCATCGTGCGGTCACTCTCGTTCAGGTATGCCAGCATCCTTTCGTGCGGTGAATCCCCTCGATTCGGTTTCGACACGTGCATCCTCCCTGTCTCCCCCTGTTCTTCGTGTCGGGATTAGATCCCGACTCGGGACCACGGTGAAAGTGATCCGTGGTCCCGAGAAGCAGACCTATTCCGCGCGCCATTCCTCCTCCGGGCCGATGCCTAAGGCCAGTCGGGTGGCCTTCTTCAGGTCCTTGCTGACGGTCGCGGGCGAGACGCCCAGGTGGGCGGCGATCTCGACCCCGCTCAGGCCCCACACATGGGTCAATTCCCATATGGTGTACGGGCGTTCGTGGCCGATCGCGGCTCGTACGGCGGCGAGGAGTTCGATGAACTCCAGTGAGGCCGTGAGATGGTCCGCGGCGGGGCGGCCGAGAACGCCGGGCCACAGGACGCCTTCGGGGAGTTCCCCGGTCGGGTCCTCGTAGCGCGTACCGAGCCGGTTGTAGTGCGACTTGAGCTTGTTGCGGGCGACCACCGTCGCGAAGACGATCACCGGCTTCTCGAAGACGGTGCCCTTGCGGTACTCCAGGATGACGGCGATGCACGCCTCCTGCGTGATGTCCTCGGCGAGGACCGCGTCCCGGGTCAGTCGCCTGACCGCCCTGAGCAGGCGGGGATGTACCTCCTTCAGTTCTGCCTCGATGAGCCCTTCCAGCTCCTCCGACAGCCGTTTCGGCGGCGGTACGGCGCTCGTCGTCATGGCCCCCGAGCCTTGTCCCATGTCCTCCGCTCCATTCGATCTGCGGGTCGCCCCGCGTTGCCGGACATGGAGTAGGACGCGCGAGGCGCCGGATTCTTTCCACCGCCCCCGAAAGGGCTGGGCTTCAAGAATCCGGCGCCTCACACGCCCCTAGAGGCATGGACACACGACATGCGACCGACTCCGCCGACCCGGCCGAAGTCCTCGCCGACTTCGCACCAGGCGCAGCTGCCACGCATCACCTGTCACGCATCACCGGGACCGCGACGGGTCCCGAATCCGGTCAGGCGGTGACCAGGGTCAGCCCGAAGCGGCTCAGGATCGGGTTGACCGGCTGGAACCAGGTCTGGCCGCCGCTGGCGCAGTTGCCCCAGCCGCCGGAGGTGACGCCCTGGGCCTGGTCGCCGGTGATGAACGAGCCGCCGGAGTCGCCCGGTTCGGCGCAGACGTTGGTGCCGGTCAGGCTGTAGACCGCGCCCTGGGCGTAGTTGACGGTGTCGCCCTGGGACAGGACGGTGCCGCAGTGCCAGTGGGTGGTGGAGCCGGAGCGGCAGATGGAGGAGCCGACCGGGGCGACGTTGGAGCCGCGGACCAGGACGTCGCTGACGGTGCCCCAGCCGAGGACGACCGGGACGGTCCACCAGCCGTTGCCGATGGAGATGTAGGAGTAGTCGTTGCCGGGGAAGGTGGAGCCGACGAAGGTGCCCATCGCCGAGCCGTCCCAGCCGGCCACGGAGCTGCCCGGCGTGCCGCAGTGCCCGGCGCTGACGAAGCCGCCGACCACCGAGAAGCCTATGGAGCAGCGGGTGTTGCCGTTGATGTAGTACGGGTCACCGCCGACGGTCCCGGCCGAGAAGGTGCGGGGCGCGGGGGAGTTGTCGGCCTTGACGGTCAGCAGCCCGGCGGCGCGGGCGGGCGCGAGGAAGGCCGCCACGTCGGCGCGGTTCTCCGCCCCCGCCTGTACGTCGGCGACGACGCGGTTGGTCGTGACGTCGACGCGCCAGCTCCGCACCGCGGCGGGCGCACCGGCCGACGACTTGGCCGCGGTGTCGAGCCCGGCCTTGGCCGAGTCCAGCGCGGCCGCGGTGTGCGCGACCTTCACGGTCGAAGCGCCGGTCGCGCGTACGGCCTCGGTCGCGGCGCTGTCGGTCACCCCCACCACCAGCTTGCCGGAGGCGGCGTCGAACCACTCGCCGCCGAACGCCTTTCCGGCCGCGCGCCGGGCGGTGGGCGCCAGCGTGGTCGCCGTCGCCTCGGCCTTCAGCCGCGCGGTCGCCTGCGTCTGGGTCAGCCCCAGGTCCCGCTGCATGGCGCTCACCAGTCCCGGCGACAACGGCTCGGAGGCCGACGCCGAGGTCACCGGCGCCAGCCCCAACGCCCCTACTCCCAAAGCCACTACGGCGGACAGACACCAGCCCGTACGAGTCATACGTCGCATCGACGCGCTCCTTTGCACCTTCTCGCGAGCGAGAATTCGTGGGGGGACAACACACTCGAACAGCGCCCGGCAGTCCAGCGCGCCTCCACCGCACGAGAGCGCTCTCACCACCGGCCGTCCCCCACCATCAAACGATGTCGAGCACATGTCAACACCGCCTCACGCGTAACACCCGTTTCGTCCATGGATATCCGGAGGTAAAACGTCCGCCATGGCGAGATATCCGAGTCGCAAAGAAGCCGGACCCGCGCGCCGCCGGACCCGGACCCGCCACGGGCCTCGGACGCGCCGCCGGACCCGGACCCGCTACGGGCCTCGGCCGCGCCGCCGGACTGAACCCGGACGTCCCGCCGGACCCGGACGCGCGTCCGGACCCGGACATGCCGCCGGGGGCGGCCGGCGGCCATGAACGGCCGCCGCCCGCCCCCGGCTTGTGGGGGGAGGAGAAAAGAACGGTGAGAAGGAAGGAGCGGCAGCGGGTGCTACCAGCCCACCGCGATCTCCATCCACTGCGGGTTCTGGAGCGAGGCGTACGCGGCCTGCCCGGCCACGTCGTCGTACGGGAACCCGTAGGCGAGGTGGTTGATCGCGTGGTCGTGCCAGAACTTGGCGTACCAGTTGGCCGGGTCGCCGCCCGTGTAGAACTTGGTCGGGTCCTCCCACTGGCTGGACGGGAGGTTGGCGGTGTGCCGGTTGAGCGCGGCGCACATGCCGGGGTTGCCCGCCAGCGAGCCCGCGCAGCCGAAGATGTTGGACGTGGGCTCGTTGACACCGACCGAATTGGCGTACGCCGTGAAGTAGTTGGCGTTCGCGCCGCCCGCGCGGAAGCTCGGGTCGCTGCCCGGCGCGATGATCCGGTACGGGGCCTGGGTCTGGGCCAGCACCTTGAACTGCTGCGGTACGGCGGCCTGGAACTGCGCGAAGGTCGCCTCCCGGCTCTGGTTGAACAGGTCCTGGCTGTCACCGAGCTGGACATCCTGGCCGTCGTGCGTGTGCAGCCGGATGGCCAGCGGCAGGCCCCAGGCGTCGACCCGGGTGGTGTTCCCGTTGAAGACGTTGGCGCCGATGGTGAACTCGATGAAGTCGTAGTACTGGCTGTTCGGCGAGCCGAGGTAGAAGTACATCCGGCCCGAGGAGTTCGCCGGCATGTCGAAGTACGGCTGCTCGGCGATCGAGTGGACCGTGCCGTTGAAGCTCCAGTACACCTGGCTGTCCGGGTACTGGCCGTTGGTCCGGTTGAGGATCTTCAGTTCCATCACATTGTGCGCGGCCGGAATGTCGTCCGTCGTGCCCCAGAAGCTGTCACTGGGCGGTGTGGTGGGGGGAGTCGTGGTGCCGCCGCCGGTGGTGTTGACGGTCAGCTCCCACAGCGAGTAGCCGTACGCGGTGGCGCGGGCGGTGCCGTTGACCCGCAGGTAGCGGCCGGTGCCGGTGACGTTGAGCGCCTGGACGCCGCCGGTCCCGGTGGTGGTGGAGTAGATGTTCGTCCAGCCGCCGGTACCGCTGTCGGACACCTGGATCTGGAAGCCGGTGGCGTACGCCGCCTCCCAGTTGAGGCCGACCTTGCAGATGGTCTGCGAGGAGCCGAGGTCGACCTGGAGCCACTGCGGGTCGCCGAAGGCGCTGGACCAGCGGGTGCCGGTGTTGCCGTCGACCGCCGCCGAGGCGGGGGTGGTCGCGTTCTCGGTGGAGGACGCGGTGGCCGGGTGGTTCAGCGCGGCGTTGGCCGTGCCGCAGGCGGCGGGCGGCGTCGTACCGCCGTTGCCGTACACCTGGAACTCCCACAGGGAGTAGCCGTACTGAGTGGCGCGGACCGTGCCGTACACCCGGACATAGCGCCCGGAACCGTTTACGGTCAGCGTCTGGTTGCCGCCCGTTCCGGTCGTGGTGGAGTAGATGTCGGTCCAGGTCGTGCCGTTGGCCGACGTCTGGATCTTGAAGGATTTCGCGTACGCCGCCTCCCAGTTGAGGGTGACGGAGGTGATCGTCTGCGAGGAGCCGAGGTCGACCTGGAGCCACTGCGGATCGGCGGCGGCGCTCGACCAGCGGGTGCCGGTGTTGCCGTCCACGGCGGCCGACGCGGGCGTGCCCGCGTTCTCCGTCGAGGACGCGGTGGCCGGCTTGCCCTGGGAGAGCAGGGTGTCCGCCGCGCGGGCCGGGGACTGGGTCCAGACGAGCGCCAGGCTCGCCAGCAGGGCCGCGAGGACGGTGAAGATCAGAACCGGCCGGCGCCCGCCGCGCCATGGCCGTTGGCGCACCGACAGGGTAGTGCTGCCTGACATGTGTTCTCCTCAACCGGGTGGGGGTCCGTGATGGAGGCCGGAGGGAGCCGGAGTGCATTGAGAGCGCTCTCCCGGCGAGGTGATGTTTACAAGCGCCGAACAGCCGCGTCAATGAGTTGTTCAATAATGGTCAGTTGGCCCCGTGCCCGATTTCGAGAACCGAACGCGAGCGGACGCCGAACCCGCAGCTCACACCCCGCGCGCCGTCGTTCGCGCCTCGCACTCCCGCGCGGCGCGAAGGAGCGGCCCCGCACACGCCATCCATGCGCGGGACCGCTCCGGCTCGTCACGTCACCGGGCTACCCCAGCGACGCCAGGTGATCGCGCAGCCCGATCCCGTACGCCGTCGGCGTCCCGTCGTACGCCGAGATCAGCGACGGTCCCGAGGAGCAGTCCCAGGTGTTCCAGGTCCACCCCAGGTACGACAGCTTGTGCGCGTCCAGCCAGTTCATGAACTGGTCGATGAAGCCGTGCGAGCAGGTGTTCTCGCCGATCTCACCGGCCACCAGCGGGACCTGCGCCGCGACCGGCGCGACCTGCGAATCCCAGCAGGCCGCCGAGGAGCAGGTGTTGAAGTTGTAGACGTGGAGCGCGGCGCCCAGATTGCCCGTCGGGTCCGTGGGCTTGTGCGCCAGCCAGCCCGTCAGGTCGTTGGAGTACGCCAGACCGCCCGCCAGGATCACGTTTTGCGCGCCGGTGCCGCGTACGGCGTTGATCATCGACTGCATGCCGGCCACCTGGTAGCCGATCCCCGGGCAGGTGCCGCCGTCCCGCCAGCAGGTCCACGCCTGCTCGGTGGTGGAGGTGGCGCGGTCCGGGTAGGGCTCGTTGAACAGGTCGAAGACCACCGAGGTGTTGTTCTTGAACGCGTTGGCCACGCCGGTCCAGAACGGGATCGCGTACTGCGCGTCCGGCATCGGCTTCTGGCAGGTCGCGTTGACGTCCGAGCAGCCCGCCGAGTTGCCGGTGTACGTGCCGTGGCTCCAGTGCAGTTCCACGATCGGCGTGATGCCGTGCGCGACCAGCCGGTTGACCCAGCCGGTGATCGCCGAGACGTAGTTGGCGCCGCCGTACGCGGCGGGCACGTACGAAAGGCCCTGCCAGCAGTCCTCGTTGAGCGGGACGCGGACCGCCGTGACGTGCCAGCTCTTGATCGCGTCGATCGCCGCGTCGTCCACCGGGCCGTCGAAGACGCCGTAGCCCTGCGCGCACATGAACTCGGTGCCGGAGCGGTTGACGCCGTGCAGCACGACGTTCTTGCCGGTGGAGTCGACGAGCTGGTTGCCGGAGACGTGCAGCTTGGGCGGCGCGGTGTCACCACCGGGCGGAGTCGTCGGCGGCGTCGTCGGCGGCGTTGTCGGTGGTGTCGTGGGCGGTGTGGTCGGGGGAGTGGTCGGCGGTGTCGTGGGCGGGGTCGTCGGGGGCGTGGTGGGCGGCGTCGTGCCGTTCACATTGCACGTGGTCCCATTGAGTTTGAAGACCGTCGGCGCCGGGTTGGAGCCCGACCAGTTGGCCAGGAATCCGGCGCTCACCGAACCGCCCGTGGCGATCGTCCCGTTGTACGACATCGAGGCGACGCTGACGGTCTTGCCGGACTGGGTCCAGGTGCCGTTCCAGCCCTGGGTGACCTTCTGGCTGCCGGGGAAGTCGAAGCTCAGATTCCAACTGGTCGTCGCGGCGGCGTTGTTGGTGATCACCACATCGCCCTGGAATCCGGCGTCCCACTGGCTGGTCACCGAGTAGGCCACCGAACAGGCGGGGGCGGCACCCGACGCGGTCGCGCCGAGCGCGGCGGGTAGTAGCGCGGCGGCGGTCGCGGCCGTCGTGACGGCCGCGATCCCGAATGCCGCGGTGCGCGTGGGTCGTCGCATGTGCGACTCCTCGTAAGTGGGGGGATCGAGAAGTGGACGCGCTCCCACTGGTCCGCCGCAGACCATAGCGGCAAGTCGGCGAGGGCGGTAGGGGTTCGGTGACGACCGTGTCGACTTCTGTAGCGACTCTCCGGTGATAGCGGCATGAACATGCCGTTCTGCTTCACCTCTTGACAGTGCGCTCACAGCGCCTTGATTGTGGGAGCGCTCCCACTGGTTCAGATGTTTCCATCCCCCCACAGAACCGCGAGGAGGGCTTCTCGCATGCCCAGAGGAAGACCGTTCAGCAAGCGGATCCGCAGGCTGGTGACGGCTTTCGCCGTCGCGCTGTCCCTGCCGCTCGCCCTGACCGTGGCAGGCGGCGGAACCGTCGCCCACGCGGCCACTCTCCAGTGCAGCGTCGACTACTCGGCCAACGACTGGGGTTCGGGCTTCACCGCCAACGCCACCATCACCAACCGCGGTACGGCCGCGATCGACGGCTGGACACTGACGTACGCCTACGCCGGCAACCAGACGCTCCAGAGCGGCTGGAACGGCACCTGGTCGCAGACCGGGAAGAACGTCACCGTCAAATCGCTCGACTGGAACAAGACGATCGCGCCGAACGCCGGTGTGACCACGAGCGCCAACTTCAACTACAGCGGCACGAACGCGGCGCCGACCGCTTTCGCCGTCAACGGCACCGTATGCGGGGGCGCTCACCAGCCACCGCTCACCGTGCTCACCAGCCCGTCGGCCGGGGCCACGTACACCGCCGGCGCCAGCATCCCGCTGGCGGCCACCGCGGTCGCGGCGGACTCGGCGACCGTCAGCAAGGTGGAGTTCTGGAGCGACACCACGCTGCTGGGCACCGACACCACCTCGCCCTACACCTTCACCTGGCCCGCGGTCGCGGCCGGTGACTACTCGGTCTACGCCAAGGCGTACGACAGCCTGGGCGCGTCCGGCGAATCGACCCCGGTGGGCGTGCACGTGGCCGCCGGGCCCTCGATCGTCGCCTCGCCCACGCAGGTCTCGGTCACGCAGGGCGGCACCGGCACCTTCGGTGTCAAGCTGTCCGGCGCGCCGTCGGCCAATGTCACGGTCGCCGTCGCGCGCACCTCGGGGAACACCTCGCTGACCGTGAAGTCCGGCGCCAGCCTGACCTTCACCCCCGCCAACTGGAGCACGGCGCAGACGGTCACCGTCGCCGCCGCGGCCACCGGCAGCGGAGCGGCGACCTTCTCCGCGACCGCCACCGGCTTCGCCAAGGCCGACGTCACGGTGACGGAGGTGACGGGCACCAGCGGCACGTACGACTCCCGCTTCCTGAACCTCTACGGCAAGATCACCGACCCGGCCAACGGCTACTTCTCCCCGCAGGGCATCCCCTACCACTCGGTGGAGACCCTGATCGTGGAGGCGCCGGACTACGGGCACGAGACGACGTCGGAGGCGTACTCGTACCTGATCTGGCTCCAGGCGATGTACGGCCGGATCACCCAGGACTGGAGCAAGTTCAACGGGGCCTGGGCGCTGATGGAGAAGTACATGATCCCCACCTCCGCCGACCAGCCCACGAACAGCTTCTACGACCCGAGCAAGCCCGCCACGTACGCGCCGGAGCACCCGCTGCCCTCGGACTACCCGTCCAAGCTCGACACGAGCGTCCCGGTCGGTCAGGACCCGATCGCGAACGAGCTGAAGTCGGCGTACGGCACGTCCGACATCTACGGCATGCACTGGCTCCAGGACGTGGACAACACCTACGGGTTCGGTGACACGCCCGGCGGCGGCTGCGAGCTGGGCCCGACGGCGGCCGGTCCCTCGTACATCAACACCTTCCAGCGCGGCGCGCAGGAGTCGGTGTGGGAGACAGTGCCGCAGCCGACCTGCGACGCCTTCAAGTACGGCGGCACCAACGGCTATCTGGACCTGTTCACCGGCGACTCGTCGTACGCCAAGCAGTGGAAGTACACCGACGCCCCGGACGCCGACGCGCGCGCGATCCAGGCCGCCTACTGGGCGGACACCTGGGCCAAGGCGCAGGGCAAGGGCGCCGATGTGGCGACCACGGTCGCCAAGGCCGGAAAGATGGGCGACTACCTGCGGTACTCGTTCTTCGACAAGTACTTCAAGAAGATCGGCAACTGCACGAGTCCGTCCTGCCCGGCGGGCACCGGCAAGGACAGCGAGCACTACCTGCTGTCCTGGTACTACGCCTGGGGCGGTTCCAGCGGTACGGGCGGCGGCTGGTCCTGGCGGATCGGTGACGGCGCCTCGCACTTCGGCTACCAGAACCCGCTGGCGGCCTACGCGTTGACCACCGACCCGGCGATGGCCCCCAAGTCGGCCACCGGCAAGCAGGACTGGTCGACCAGCCTCACCCGGCAGTTGGAGTTCTACACCTGGCTCCAGTCCAAGGAGGGCGGCATCGCGGGCGGTGCCACCAATAGCTGGGACGGCGCCTACGCCCAGCCCCCGGCCGGCACGCCGACCTTCTACGGGATGGCGTACGACTGGGAGCCCGTCTACCACGACCCGCCGTCGAACCAGTGGTTCGGCATGCAGGCGTGGTCGATGGAGCGCGTCGCCGAGTACTACCAGCAGACCGGTGACGCCAAGGCCAAGGCGGTGCTCGACAAGTGGGTGACCTGGGCGATCTCCCAGACCACCATCAACCCCGACGGCACCTTCAAGATCCCGTCCGACCTGGCCTGGACCGGCGCTCCCGACACCTGGAACGCCGCCTCGCCGGGCGCCAACGCCAACCTGCACGTCACGGTCACGTCCTACGGCAACGACCTCGGTGTCGCCGCCGCCCTGGCCAAGACCCTGTCGTACTACGGCGCCAAGTCCGGGAACGCCGCCGCCAAGACCACGGCCAAGGCGCTGCTGGACGGCATGTGGAGCAACAACCAGGACGCCCTGGGCATCGCGGTGCCGGAGACCCGTACGGACTTCTCCCGCTTCAACGACCCGGTCTACGTCCCGTCCACCTTCTCCGGCGCCATGCCGAACGGCGACAAGATCAACTCCAGCTCGACCTTCCTGGAGCTGCGTTCCTTCTACAAGAACGACCCCAACTGGTCCAAGATCGCCACCTACCTCGGCGGAGGAGCCGCCCCGACCTTCACCTACCACCGCTTCTGGGCCCAGGCGGACATCGCGCTGGCGATGGGCTCGTACGCGCTGCTCTTCAACGAGTGAGGCGGCGTACGACCACCCCTGATGTGACGTGAGTCACGCGAGAGGCCCGGTCCGCTTCCGCGGGCCGGGCCTCTCGTATGGGGTGAGTGACGGGACTTGAACCCGCGGCCACCTGGACCACAACCAGGTGCTCTACCAACTGAGCTACACCCACCATGTCCGGCGCTTTCAGGCGCCGACCTGAAGAAGTGTACAGGGTGCGGGGGCGTGCTCGCGCATCCCTTTTGGCGAGCTTTCGCGGCCGCTCTCCGCGGCCTTTCCTGGCCGCTCAGCAGGGCCTTCCGGCCGCGCTACTCCGCCGGCAGGACGTGCTTGGCCGCGATGGCCCGCACGGTGTCGGTGTCCGGCCCCGGCTGGGGGACGAAGACCGCCTCGCGGTAGTAGCGCAGCTCCGCGATCGACTCGCGGATGTCGGCCAGCGCCCGGTGGTTGCCGTTCTTCTCCGGGCTGTTGAAGTACGCGCGCGGGTACCAGCGGCGGGCCAGCTCCTTGATCGAGGAGACGTCCACGATCCGGTAGTGCAGGTGCTGCTCCAGGGTCCCCATGTCGCGCGCGAGGAAGCCGCGGTCGGTGGAGACCGAATTCCCGCACAGCGGCGCCTTGCGCGGCTCGGCCACATGCTCGCGCACGTACCCCAGCACGATCTTCTCGGCCTCTTCGAGCGTGATCCCGCCGGGCAGCTCCTCCAGCAGACCGGAGGAGGTGTGCATCTCCCGCACGATGTCCGGCATGGTCACGAGCGCCTCGTCGGGCGGCCGGATGACCACGTCCACCCCGTCCCCGAGCACATTCAGCTCGGAGTCCGTGACGAGCGCGGCCACCTCGATCAGCGCGTCGTGGGCCAGCGACAGCCCGGTCATCTCACAGTCGATCCACACCATCCGGTCGTTCATACGCCTCACCCTACGGGGCGATCCCGTGAGCCGGGCAGTGCGGCGCCCAGGCTGCGTGGGGCGCGCAGCCGCCCCCGGGACGCGCTCTCGGCCGCCTCGGCCCTGCTGCCGGGCTGCTCGGGCACACGGGCGGCGACGTAGGCGTCACTGTCCGTCTTGCCGGGGGCGGCCAGGATCTGGGAGACCGGGCCGCGCCGGGGCGGCGGCAGGTCGGGTGCGGGCGGCGTGCGGTCCGGCTCGTCCTGCGGCCTGCGGGCGCGGTAGGCCGCCCGGTAGGACGCGGGGGAGGAGCCGAGCTGCCGCCGGAAGTGCCCGCGCAGCGCGACGGGCGAGCGGAAGCCGCAGCGGCCCGCCACCTCGTCGACCGAGTAGTCCGACGTCTCCAGCAGCCGCTGCGCCTGGAGCACCCGCTGGGTGATCAGCCACTGCAACGGCGCGCTGCCGGTGAGCGAGCGGAACCGCCGGTCGAACGTCCGACGGCTCATGTACGCGCGCGCGGCCAGCGCCTCGACGTCGAACTGCTCGTGAAGATGCTCCAGCGCCCAGGCGACGACCTCGGCCAGCGGGTCGGCGCCGATCTCCTCGGGTAAAGACCGGTCGAGGTGTCGCTGACCGGTCTGCCAGTCCGCCCGGCGGGGCGGTACGACCAGCCGTCTGGCCAGCGCCGCCGCGGCCTCGCCGCCGTGGTCGGTGCGCACCACGTGCAGGCACAGGTCGATCCCGGCGGCGGTCCCCGCGGAGGTGAGGACGTCGCCGTCGTCCACGAACAGTTCCCTGGGGTCCACGTGCACCGAGGGATACCGTTTGGCGAGCGTGGGCGCGTACATCCAGTGTGTGGTGGCCGGGCGGCCGTCCAGCAGCCCGGCGGCGGCCAGCACGAAGGCGCCGGTGCACAGTCCGATGATCCGGGCACCCTCCTCGTGGGCGCGGCGGATCGCGTCCAGCGCCTCGGGCGGCGGTGCCTGGGAGATCGAGCGCCAGGTGGGCACGACGACCGTGCCTGCCCTGGAGAGTGCCTCCAGGCCGTAGGGCGCGGTCAGTTCGAGTCCGCCGGTGGTCCGCAGCGGGCCGTCCTCCCCGGCGCAGACCAGCAGCCGGTAGCGGGGCACGCCCGCGTCCTGCCGGTCTATGCCGAAGACCGAGAGCGGTATGGAGCTCTCGAAGATCGGTCCGCCGCTGAAGAGCAGCACGGCGACGACTTCCGGTCGGCGTCGCGCGGAAAGTTTACGAATGGCGCGAGGCGATGCCGATGGTGCTTGCGACGGACTGTCCGCCGCCGTAACGGAACTGGACTCCTGGCTCATGGAGCTCAAGCCCCCCTCGAATCGACGCGTCGTCCCCTCGGTCCTGCATGTTTTCCCCCATGAGGCCACCCATGATCAAATCTACTGTGTCAGGTGGGGCGTTAGTGACTAGTTCACCATCTGACGCTAAGTCGACAAGACAACGTGGCGTAAAGCATTCGATCACGAAGCGTTTCACTCGCTGAGCCCGCTGGGAAGTACGCCTCCCGCCACACGGGCCACCAAACGCCCCCTCCGCGTCTTTGGGCATCGTAGAACCGCAGGTGGTGGGGGTGTTAATGATCCGGAAGCCCAATCGGCGCGCAGGGAAGAGAAGTTGGCCGAAAAAC
Organism: Streptomyces sp. NPDC088910; assembly: GCF_044749865.1. NCBI lineage: Bacteria > Bacillati > Actinomycetota > Actinomycetes > Kitasatosporales > Streptomycetaceae > Streptomyces > Streptomyces sp. NPDC088910. Next base: position 855,186 of record NZ_JBIVIV010000001.1, on the reverse strand, counting down.
GTCGTTCGGCGGGCCGGTGTGCGTAAAGGGCGCCGGGTAGTGCGCCCACCGCGTGCGGGGAGCGGTGCGCGGCGCGCGGCCGGCCCGCGCGCCTGCCGGAGCCCGAACACGTCGTTCACGTGCGCCGGAGGTGTCCTGCGCACCGGTCCGAGGTCCCTCCGGCGGGGTTCCGAGGCGTTCCGGAAGAGCCACGGACGGGTGATCCCGATGCGCCCCCACGGTGCGCCGGTGCGCTGAACCGTGCCGCCGGTTGGCGTGATGGCGTTGCACTCTGGGCCCGGCTCCGGCATTCTTCCGGAAACTCCGGGTACCTGCCGGGTACGACAGGGCTGTGGAGCCCCGGCAAGCCTGTGCAGGCGGTCTCCGCGGCCGTACTCTGGAGTCAGTGGGACGGGAAGTGGCGAACTGGCCGAAACCGGCTGGTTCCGGCGGCCCGCCCCGCGCGCACCGTCCTTGTCCGCCGCTCGGCGCGTCAGCGCCGCCCTCGCCGAGAATCCGCATCATGGCCGGTCATGAGTTTCCCGAGCCCGCCGACGGCAGGCCGCTCGCCGAGTCGGCGGCGCTGCCCGAGCAGGCTCCAGCGCTGCGGCACGCCTGCGATCCTGCCTTCCGGCACGGGGTCGTGGTGGGCTTCGACGGTTCCCTCTCCAGCGAGCGCGCCCTGTCCTACGCCATCGGCATGGCCCGCAGGACGCACTCCGCGCTGATCATCGTGCATGTCGCCAACCGGCTTCCGGCCACCGTGTGGGCGGGCTGCGAACCGCCGGTCTTCGTGGACGTGCCCGACCACCGCACCGAAGTCCTCGGCCTCGAACTGGCCTGCGCGGACCACCTCGCCGAGATCTCCTGGGTGTTGGTGGAGCGCGGCGGCGACATCTGCCACGAGTTGGAGGAGGTCGGCCGGGAGTACGAGGCCGACGCCATCGTGGTGGGCGGGACGCACGGCCTGGTCGGCCGGATCTTCGGCTCGGTCGCCGGGCGGCTCGCGCGGCGGGCGCAGCGGCCCGTGGTGGTCATTCCGTAGGGCGCGGAGGGTCGTGGCGGGTCGTGGCGGGTCGTGGCGGGTCGTGGCGGGTCACGGAGGGTCGCGGCGGGCGGTCGCACGTTCCGTGCGGGATCGTCCCGTACGGACGTTTACGAAGGCCCCCGCCGGGCTGGCGGGGGCCTTCGCCGTATGCGCGACCGGCGACGAGCCGATCGCTCGGCTACTCGACGGTCACGGACTTCGCCAGGTTACGCGGCTTGTCGATGTCCCGGCCCAGTGCGAGGGCCGTGTGGTACGCGAAGAGCTGGAGCGGGATGCCCATCAGGATCGGGTCCAGCTCGTTCTCGTTCTTCGGTACGACGATGGTGTCGTCGGCCTTCTCCTGCGGCTGGTGCGCCACCGCGAGGATGCGCCCGCTGCGGGCCTTGATCTCCTCCAGGGCCGCCCGGTTCTTCTCCAGCAGGTCGTCGTCCGGCACGATCGCGACCGTCGGCATGGACGGGTCGATCAGGGCCAGCGGCCCGTGCTTCAGCTCCGAGGCCGGGTACGCCTCCGCGTGGATGTACGAGACCTCCTTGAGCTTCAGCGACGCCTCGCGGGCCACCGGGTAGCCGCGTACCCGCCCGATGAACAGCATCGACTTGGCGTCCGCGTACCGCCTGGCCAGCGCCTTGATCTCCGGCTCGGTCTTCAGGATCTCGTCGATCTGGCCGGGCAGCCGGCGCAGGCCCTCGATGATCCGCTTGCCGTCGGCCACCGACAGGTCGCGAATCCGGCCCAGGTGCAGGGCGAGCAGCGCGAAGGCGACCACGGTGTTGGTGAAGCACTTGGTGGACACCACGCAGACCTCGGGCCCGGCGTGCACATAGGTGCCGCCGTCCGCCTCGCGGGCGATGGCCGAGCCGACCACGTTGACCACGCCCAGCACCCGCGCGCCCTTGCGCTTGAGCTCCTGGACGGCGGCCAGCACGTCGTACGTCTCGCCGGACTGGGAGACCGCGACATAGAGGGTGTCGGGGTCGACCACCGGGTTGCGGTAGCGGAATTCCGAGGCGGGCTCGGCGTCCGCGGGGATACGGGCCAGCTCCTCGATCAGCCCGGCGCCGATCTGCCCCGCGTGGTAGCTGGTGCCGCAGCCGAGGATCTTGATCCGGCGCACCCGGCGGGCCTCGCCCGGCTCCAGGTTCAGGCCGCCCAGGTGCACGGTGGAGAACCGGTCGTCGATCCGGCCGCGCAGCACGCGGTCGACCGCCTCCGCCTGCTCGGAGATCTCCTTGTGCATGTACGTGTCGTGGCCGCCCATGTCGTACGACTCGGCCTCCCACTCCACGGTGGTCGGCGTCGCCGTGGTCAGCGAGCCCTCGGTGGTGTACGTGCGGAAGTCGTCGGCCTTGAGGGTGGCCATCTCGCCGTCCTGCAAGGTGACGACCTGGCGGGTGTGGGCGACGAGCGCGGCGACGTCGGAGGCGACGAACATCTCCTTCTCGCCGATGCCGAGGACGACGGGGGAGCCGTTGCGGGCCACGACGATACGGTCGGCGAAGTCGCGGTGCAGGACGGCGAGGCCGTAGGTGCCCTCGACCGAGCGCAGCGCCTCGCGGACCTTCTCCTCCAGGGTCTCCGCCTGGGCGCGGCCGATCAGGTGGGCCAGCACCTCGGTGTCGGTCTCCGAGGCGAAGGTGACGCCGTCGGCGGAGAGCTTGGCGCGCAGCTCGGACGCGTTGTCGATGATCCCGTTGTGGACGATCGCGACCTTGCTGTCCCCGTCGAGGTGCGGGTGCGCGTTGTGGTCGCTCGGGGCGCCGTGGGTGGCCCAGCGGGTGTGCGCGATGCCGGTGGTGCCCGCGAAGCGCTTGGGGATGCGGCCTTCCAGCTCGCGCACCCGGCCCTTGGCCTTCACGGTCCTCAGCTCGCCGGACTTTCCGGTGATCACGACGCCCGCGGAGTCGTAACCCCGGTACTCCAGCCGCTGCAACCCTTCGAGGAGCAGCGGTGCCACGTCACGCCTGCCGATGTATCCGACGATTCCGCACATATGGTCGTCCCTCGTCCCTGTGTCTGTCCGTGTTCTGTTCTGTTCTTTTCGGCCCCCGGGTGCCCTGTCCCGGTGGCCGACGGTGCTCGGCCGCTCGGCCGCATTGTCGGCTCGGTCGCTCGGCCGCATCGTTGGCTCGGTCGCTCAGCCGTAGACGATGCGGCGGAGCTGGCGCTGCGAGAGGGCCGAGGGGGCCACCGCGCGGTGCGGCAGCTCCTCGGCGATCCGCTCGAAGATGTCCGCGTTGACCAGGCCCTTGGCCTGGAGTTCGCGGTGTCTCCTGCGGACGAACTCCTCCGTCGTCTCGTCGAAGTACGCCAGCACGTCCAGCACCACCCGGCTCGCCTCGCCGCGGTGCAGCGGCGTGGAGCGCACCAGGTGGTCGATCAGGTCCTCGTAGGACGTCCGGCGTTCGAGCACCCGTCGATACTGATGTGATCATCTGCGCTTTGCAAGAATCCTGCCCGATTTCGGGCAGGGGAAGCGGCCAAGGGGGTGAAAATTCGGCCGTTACGGACGAAGACGGCACTGCTGCGGGCGCGGACGGCCCGGTCGGCCCGGTCGGCCCGGTTGGCCCGGTTACGGGTGCGGCCGGTGGGCCGCCAGGGGGTTGAGGAGGGTGCCCGCGAACTGGAGGGCGGCCGACGGGTCGGCGAGGTCGATCATCTGCTGGTTGTCACGGAGCTGGAGCCGGTTGAGGCAGGACAGGGTGAATTCCGGCGCGAAGAGGTCGTACCGCTTGAACCGGTCGGCGAGGTCGGGGTGGGCGGCCTGGTAGTCGGCGACGCACTCGGCGACCGTCCGCCAGAACACCGTTTCGTCCAGGATCTTCCCGGTGTGGAGGATCGCGCTGAGGAAGCGGAAGAAGCAGTCGAAGACATCGGTGAAGACGGCGAGCACCCGCTCGTCCTCCGGGACCTCGGCCCTGATCCGCTCCACCTCGGGCGGCAGCGGCGTCTCCGGGTCCATGATCACGATCTCCTCCGCGATGTCCTTGAACACCGCCCGCCGCACCGTCCCGGTCTCGTCCAGCACCAGGATCACGTTCTCGCCGTGCGGCATGAAGGCCAGCCCGTAGGCGTAGAGGCTGTGCAGCACCGGGACGAGATACGCGTCCAGGTAGCGCCGCAGCCAGGTCTCGGCGGGGAGGCCGGAGCGGGCGATGAGGGCGCCCGCGAAGGAGGTGCCCGCGTCCGTGCCGGTGCCTGTGCCTGTGCCTGTGCCGGTGCTTGTGTCCGTACCCGTACCCGTGCTCGTGTCGGCGTCGGTGTGCAGCAGCGACGCCATCGTGGCCAGGTGGTGGCCCGGCTCCAGGTCCGCGACCGGGCTCTCCCGCCACAGCGCGGCCAGCATCTTCCGGTACGGGGAGCCGTACGCCGTGGCCGCCTCGTACTGCCGGTGGTGGTAACCGATCGCCGCCCGCTCGCGGATGATCGAGAAGCGGGCGGCGGTGAAGGTGGGGTCGGCGGCGATCAGCTCGGCGAGCCAGTCGTTGATCGCCGGGGTGGCCGCCATGTACGCGGCGGACAGGCCGCGCATGAAGCCCATGTTGAGGACGGACAGCGCCGTCTTCACATAGTGCCTGGTCGGGACGGTGGTGTTGAAGAACGTACGGACCGACTGCTGCGCCAGATACGCGTCGTCGCCGGGGCCGAGGCAGACCAGGTGCTGCCGGGCGACCTCGCCCGCGAAGGTGACCGAGAGCTTGTTCCACCACTGCCAGGGGTGGACCGGGATCAGCAGATACGCGGCCGGGTCGAGGCCCCGGCCGGTCAGCGCGGCGGCGAAGCGCCGGAGCTGCTCCCGGCCCAGTTCGGCGGTGAGGAAGTCCTCGTAGTCGATGCCCGCGCCCGCGCTGAAGGTGGTGCGGTCGCGGCGCGCGGCCAGCCAGATCAGCCGGACGGGGGAGGCGGCCTCGGGCGCGTACCGCGGGTGGTCGTCCGCGCCGAAGCCGAGCCGGCCGCTGTTGGCGACGAAGCAGGGGTGGCCCTCGGTCATCCCGGTCTCGATGGCCTGGAATCCGGCGCGGGTCAGCTCCGCCGCGCTCACCGGCGCGCGGTCGCGGGCGGCGAGCCTGAAGGCGGCGGCGGAGAGGGTCGCGCTGATCTCCTCCAGGTAGACCGGCAGGACGCTGTCGCTGATGGCGAGGGTGGTGCGCAGTTCGGTGATGAAGTCGAGCGCGTCGAGGGGGAGTTCGGCCTCCTGCCGGTGGCGGGTGACGCTCGCCGGGTCGATCCGCCAGTGGTCGAGGGCCAGGCGGCGGGCGGCGAAACGGTACGTCGTGGCGCCGTCGTCGCTGCGGACGAGGTAGCTGTCGTGGTTCTTCTGACCGTGCCGGGCGTCCGCGGCGTGCCGGGCGTCTGGGGCGTGCTGACGGTCCTGGCCGTGCTGGCCGCGCTGGGCGTCCTGGCTCGCGGGCTCCGGGGTGAGCAGCCGTTCGTGGGCGAATTCGGCGAGGGCCTTGGCCACCAGGTGGCGGGTGGCCCGCTCCCACAGCTCCGGGGTGAGGTGGTCGACGTCGGTCATCGGGTGGCCTCGAAGCGCTCGCGGGTGCAGATGCTCAAGAAGGCGTCCTTCTCCGGCTTCTTGATCCGCTCGATGATCTCGAAGCCGACCGTCTCGTTGAGTACGTGCACCGCCGTGTTGCGGACGTCGGGCTCCACGATCACCCTGCGGGTCGCGGGATCGGCGAAGAGTTCGGCCATCACCGCCCTGATCACCGCGCGGGTGAAGCCGTGCACGGGGGTGTCGCAGGGCGCGACCAGGAAGTGCATGCCGACGTCACCGGGCCGCGCCGGGTAGAGCCCGACGAGTTCGACCCGCGCGGGGTCGTACCGTTCCATCAGGAAGACGGGCCGTCCGTCCTGGAGGCCGAGGAACGCCGCCTCGTACGGGGCCTGCGCGATCTCGGTGTACGCGCGCTCGACATCGTAACGGCTCGCGTCGCCCATCAGCCAGAAACCGGCTTTCGGGTGCGTTACCCAGGTGTGCAGCAGGTCGGCGTCGGCGAGGGGGTCGACCGGGCGGAAGGTGAAGTCGAGGTCTGTGCTGGTGCTGCCCGCGCTGTTCGCGGTGGTTGCGGTCCTCGCGGTGCTTGCGCCGCTCATGCTGTTCGTGCTGCTCATGCGGTGAACTCCTGGAAGGCGATGGCCTTTTCCACGTGGTAGTGCTCGCGGCCGAGCAGATCCCGGATGATGCGGGAGTTGCGGTAGGCCGCCATGCCGAGGTCGGGTGAGACGAAGCCGTGCGTGTGCAGTTCGGCGTTCTGCACGTAGATCGCGCGCTCGGTGACGTCGATGGCGTAGTCGCGGGTGACGTCGTAACGGCCCTGCTCGTCCCAGCGGATGCGGTCCCGGACGGGGGCGAGGAATTCCGGCACCTGGTAGCGGTAGCCGGTGGCGAGGACCAGGCCCTCGGTGTCGATCGTGAACTCCCCGCCCTGCTCGCGTTGGCACAGTCCGAGGGTGTACGTGCCGCTGTCGGCGTCGTACCGCGCGCTGTCGAGCGAGGTGTTGGTGAGCAGCCGGGTCGGGACCTTGCCGCGCCGGTTCTTCAGATAGAGCAGGTCGAAGATGTCATTGATCAGCTCGGAATTGATCCCCTTGTAGAGGTTCTTCTGCGACACGTTGAGCGAGTCGCGGACCGGGGACGGCAGGGAATGGAAGTAGTCGACGTATTCGGGCGACGTCATTTCCAGCGTGAGCTTGGTGTATTCGAGCGGGAAGAAGCGCGGCGAGCGGGTCACCCAGTTCAGCGCGTAACCGTGCGCGTCGATGTCCTGGAGCAGGTCGTGGTAGATCTCGGCGGCGCTCTGCCCGCTGCCGACGATCGTGATGCTGCGCTTGCGCTGGAGGTCGCTCTTGGCCGCCAGATAGCGGGAGTTGTGGATGAGGTCGCCGCCGAGCCCTTCGCAGGCGGCGGGGACGTACGGCGGTGTGCCGGTGCCGAGGACCAGTCGGCGCGTACGGTGCGCCGCGCCGCTCGCGGTCCGTACGACGTAAGTCCCGCCGTGCGTGTCCTCGTACGTTGCGCCGTCCTCGTAGGTCACCTCGGTGACCGTCTGTCCGAAGCGGATCGACGGGATGCGGGCTGCGGCCCAGCGGCAGTAGTCGTTGTACTCCTCGCGCAGCGGATAGAAGCTCTCGCGTATGTAGAAGGAGTACAACCGCCCCGATTCCTTGAGGTAGTTGAGGAAGCTGAAGGGCGAGGTGGGGTCGGCGAGGGTCACCAGGTCCGACATGAACGGCGTCTGGAGGGTGCTGCCCTCCAGGAACATGCCGGAGTGCCAGTCGAAGTCCGGTTTGGCCTCCAGGAAGAGGCCGTTGAGGTCGTCGATCGGCTCGGTCAGGCAGGCGAGGCCCAGATTGAACGGGCCGAGGCCGATCGCGATGAAGTCGAACTCCGGTTCCGGCGCGGCGGGTTCGGATGCCGAGTCCGGGTCACGAGGCGTGGACAAGTGCGTCTCCCAGGTACTGGTCCGCGTGCTCGGCGAGCAGGTCGAGGACGGTGGCGATGTCGGCGGGGGTGGTGCGCGGGTTGAGCAGGGTGAACTTCAGGTAGTGGCTGCCGCGTACCTTCGTGCCCGCCACGACGGCCTCGCCCGAGGCGAACAGCGCCTTGCGGGCGTGCAGGTTGGCGCGGTCGATCAGCGCCGGGCTGGTGACGGCGGCCGGGATCCAGCGGAAGACCAGCGTGGACAGGGTCGGCGGGGCGACCACTTCGAAGCGCGGGTCGGCGTCGAGCAGCTTCCAGCCCTCGGCGGCCAGGTCCACGACCTCGTCGAAGAGCTGGCCGACGCCGTCGGCGCCCATCACGCGCAGCGTCATCCACAGCTTGAGGGCGTCGAACCGCCGTGTGGTCTGGAGCGACTTGTCCACCTGGTTGGGGATGCGCTCGGTGGTGGTGCGGCGCGGGTTGAGGTAGTCGGCGTAGTACGTGGCGTGCCGCAGCGTGGTGCGGTCGCGGACCAGGAGGGCGCTCGAACTGACGGGCTGGAAGAAGGACTTGTGGTAGTCGACGGTCACCGAGTCGGCGCGCTCGATGCCGTCGAGCAGGTGGCGGCGGGTGGGGGAGACCAGCAGGCCGCAGCCGTACGCGGCGTCCACGTGCAGCCACACGCCGTGGCGCTCGCACAGGTCGGCGATGGCGGGCAGCGGGTCGATGGAGCCGAAGTCGGTGGTGCCCGCGGTGGCGACGACGGCCATCGGGGTCAGGCCCTCGCGGGCGCAGCGGTCCAACTCGCGGGCGAGCGCGAGGCTCTGCATCCGCTTGTTCTGGTCGCAGGGGACGGAGATGACGGCGTCGGCGCCGAGGCCGAGCAGCTTCGCGGACTTCTGGACGCTGAAGTGGCCGCACTCGGAGGCGAGGATGCGCAGCCGCGAGGAGGCGGCGCCGCGGGTGACGGCTTCCTCGCGGGCGAGCAGCAGAGCCTGGAGGTTGGACTGGGTGCCGCCGCTGGTGAAGACGCCGTCGGCCGCCGGGCCGAGGCCCGCGCGCTCGGCCGTCCAGTCGATCATGCGGCGCTCGATGAGGGTGGCGCCGGCGCTCTGGTCCCAGGTGTCGAGGGAGGAGTTGACGGCGCTGAGCACGGCCTCGGCGGCGACGGCCGGTATGACGACCGGGCAGTTGAGGTGCGCGAGGTAGCGGGGGTGGTGGAAGTAGACGGCGTCGCGCAGATAGACCGCTTCGAGTTCGTCCAGCGCGGCGGCGGTGTCGCCGAGCGGCTGGGCGAGGTCGATCGCGTCGATCCGGGGCGCGAGGGCTTCCGGGGTGATGCCGGTGAAAGGCCGGTCGGTCGCGGCGAGGGTGGCCGCCACCCGCTCGACTCCCTGGGAGACGGAGCGCAGATAGTGCTCCGTCGTGGCGTCGTTGAGCAGGTGTGAGCGCATGGGCAGACCTCTCGTTGAGCGGCTGAGTTAGGTTAGCCTAACCTAACTCAGCCGCTCAACGGTCCTGTGTCCCAGTTGTCTCAGGGATCACTCTTCCCCGCAGGCGGGTGTTCTAGCCCACGAGCCCCAACTCCCGTGCGATCAGCATGCGCTGCACCTCGCTGGTGCCTTCGCCGATCTCCAGGATTTTGGAGTCCCGCCACATACGGGCCACCGGATATTCGTTCATGAAGCCGTAGCCGCCGTGGATCTGCGTGGCCTCACGGGCGTTGGTGACCGCGATCTCGGAGGAGTAGAGCTTGGCCAGCGCCGCCTCCTTCTTGAACTCGTCGCCGTGCACCAGCCGCGACGCCGCGTCCCGCCACGCCAGCCGCGCCGTGTGGGCCCGCATCTCCATGTCCGCGATCTTGAACTGGATCGCCTGGTTGTCACCGATCGGACGCCCGAAGGCGTGCCGGGTCTTGGCGTACGACAGCGACTCGTCCACACAGCCCTGCGCCAGACCGGTGGACAGGGCCGAGATCGCGATCCGCCCCTCGTCCAGGATGCGCAGGAACTGCGCGTAGCCCCGGCCCTCCTCGCCCAGCAGATTCGCCGCGGGCACCCGGCAGTCGGCGAAGGACAGCTCGCGGGTGTCCGACGCGTTCCACCCGACCTTGCTGTACTTCTTCGACACCGTGAAGCCGGGCGTCCCCGACGGGACGATGATCGAGGAGATCCGCGGCCTGCCGTCGTCCTTGCGGCCGGTCACCGCCGTCACCGTGACCAGCCCGGTGATGTCGGTGCCCGAGTTGGTGATGAAGCACTTGGTGCCGTTGATCACCCACTCGTCGGTCGCCTCGTCCAGCCGCGCGGTGGTACGGGTGCCGCCCGCGTCGGAACCGCACTCCGGCTCCGTCAGCCCAAACGCGCCCAGCATCTCGCCCGAGCAGAGCTTCGGCAGCCAGGCGCGCTTCTGCTCCTCGGTGCCGAACCTGAACACCGGCATCGCGCCCAGCGACACCCCGGCCTCCAGGGTGATCGCCACCGAGGAGTCCACGCGGGCCAGCTCCTCCAGTGCGATGCACAGCGCGAAGTAGTCACCGCCCATCCCGCCGTACTCCTCGGGGAACGGCAGCCCGAACAGGCCCATCCGCCCCATCTCCCGCACGATCTCGTACGGGAACTCCTGCTGCTCGTAGAACTCGCCGATCTTCGGCGCGATCACGTCCTTGGCGAACTCCGCGACCGTGGCGCGCAGTTCCTCGTACTCGGCGGACAGACGGTGGTCGATCGACATGGCTACTGCTCCTGGTGGGTCAGGGCGCGGACGGTACGGGACGGGCTCGGCCGTCCCAGGTGCTCCGCCATCCACACGCTTGTGGCGCTGAGGCGGTCCAGATCGACCCCGGTACGGATGCCGAGGCCGTGCAGCATCCAGACGAGGTCTTCGGTGGCGAGGTTTCCGGTGGCGCTCTTGGCGTACGGGCAGCCGCCGAGGCCGCCCGCGGAGGCGTCCACGACGGTGACGCCCCGCTGGAGCGCGGCCAGCGTGTTGGACAGCGCCTGGCCGTAGGTGTCGTGGAAGTGCACGGCGAGCTTGTCGACCGGGACGTCGTTGCCGCCGGAGCCGCCGGTCAGTTCGTCCAGCAGCGCCGTGACATGGCCGGGCGTCGCCACCCCGATCGTGTCGCCGAGGCTCAGCTCGGTGCAGCCCAGTTCGTACAGCCGCCGGGCCGCGGCGGCGACCTGCCCGATCGGGACCGGGCCCTCCCAGGGGTCGCCGAAGCACATCGACAGATAGCCGCGGACGGTGGCGCCCGCGTCCCTGGCCCTGGTCACCACCGGGGCGAACATCGCCAGCGATTCTTCCACCGTCCGGTTGAGGTTGGCGCGGGCGAAGGACTCGGTGGCGCTGCCGAAGACCGCGATCTCCCGGACGCCCAGCTCCAGCGCCCGCTCCAGACCCCGCTCGTTCGGCACCAGCACCGGCAGCCGCACCGCCGGGTCCAGGTCCGCGAGCAGCGGCATCAGATCGGCCGCGTCGGCCAGTTGCGGCACCCACTTGGGGTGGACGAAGCTGGTCGCCTCGATCGTGCCGAGCCCGGCCGCGGCGAGCCGGTGCACGAATTCCGCCTTCACGGCGGTCGGCACGGTCGCCTTCTCGTTCTGCAGTCCGTCCCGCGCGCCGACCTCGTGGATCCGCACGGCCGTCGGCAGCCCGGCCGCGGGTACGGCCATCGGCAGTCCGGCGGGCAGCGCGCCGCCGGTCGCGTCCGTCGTCGTACTCGCGGCGGCGCCGCTGGGTGTCCCGGACGCGGCCGGGCTCCGGTCGGCGGTGCTCATGACGCCTCCCCGGCGGTCGGTGCGGAAGCCGGCGCGGTGGTCTGACCGGCAGCGGGTGCGGTGGTCCGCGCGGCGTCGGATGCGGTGGTCCGCGCGGCGGTCGGTCCGGCGGTCGGTCCGGCGGGCGGCTCGGGCGCTGTTCCGGCGGCTGCCGCGGGTGTTGCCGCCTCGGCCGGGTCCTGCGCGGCCGACGGGGTGACCACCGCCAGCACCTGGTCCATCGCCACGGTGCTGCCCGCGGTGACGTCGATCTCGGACACCGTCCCGTCGTGCGGGGCGGTGATCACGTGCTCCATCTTCATGGCCTCCACCACCAGCAGGCTCTGGCCCGCCACGACCTCGTCCCCCTTGCCGACCTTCACCACCGTGACCGTGCCGGGCATCGGCGCGGTCAGCGCGCCGCCCCCGCCCCCGCCCGCGGCGCCGCGCAGGGCCGCGGCCACCGGGTCGTACGCCCGTACCCACCAGCCGTCGCCGTCCCGGCCCAGCCACTCGCCCGCGTGCCGGAAAGCGGTCACCGTGCCCTCGCGGTGGAGCAGCGCGCGCGGTCCGTCCAGCGTCAACCGGGCCGCCGTGGCCGGTCCTTCGCCGATCCGCACCAGGCCGTCGCGGACCCGTACCGTCACCGGCTCCCGGCCGGGAACCCGCAGGTGGTGCACCGTCCAGGCGGCCTCGCCGCCCAGCCGCCAGCCGCTCGGCACCGAGAAGGGGTCGGTCCAGCCGCCCGCGTCCGGGGCCGGGGCCAGCGCGGCCTGCCGCAGCAGCGCCGCCGCCGCGTACACCTCGTCCGGCACGCCGGGCGGCAGCAGCTCGGCGGCGTCCCGGTCGATCAGCCCGGTGTCCAGCTCGCCCGCGACCACCGCCGGGTGGGCCAGCAGCCTGCGCAGGAAACCGGTGTTGGTGTCCAGGCCCAGCACGACGGTGTCCGCCAGCGCGGCCCGCAGCCGTCGCAGCGCCGTGGCCCGGTCGGGGCCGTAGGCGATCACCTTGGCCAGCATCGGGTCGTAGGCCGTGCCCACCTCCGTGCCGACCGCGAGACCCGAATCGACGCGCACTCCGGGGCCGGTCGGTTCGGCCAGCGCCACGACGGTGCCCGCGGACGGCAGGAAGTCCACCCGGCCGTCGCCCGCTCTGGCGGTCTCCGCGCAGATCCGCGCCTCCATGGCGTGGCCGGTCATGGCGATGGCCCGCTGTCCGAAGCCCAGCCGCTCGCCGCACGCCACCCGGAGCTGCCATTCGACCAGGTCGAGCCCGGTGACCAGCTCCGTCACCGGGTGCTCCACCTGGAGGCGGGTGTTCATCTCCATGAAGAAGTACGCGCCGGGGTCGGCGCCGGGGACGATGAACTCCACCGTGCCCGCGCCCGTGTAGCCGCAGGAGCGGGCGGCCTGCACCGCGGCCTCGCCCATCGCCTGCCGGGTCGCCTCGTCGAGCAGGACCGAGGGGGCCTCCTCGATCACCTTCTGGTGCCGTCGTTGCAGCGAGCACTCGCGCTCGCCGAGGTGCACCACCGAGCCGTGGCCGTCGGCCAGGACCTGGATCTCGATGTGCCGCGGGCGGTCGATCCACCGCTCCACCAGCAGCGTGTCGTCGCCGAAGGAGCCGCGCGCCTCGCGCCGGGCCGCCGCGATCTCCTCGGCCAGCAGGGCCTCGTCGCGCACCAGCCGCATGCCCTTGCCGCCGCCGCCCGCCGAGGGCTTGAGCAGCACCGGCAGGCCGATCTCCCGTGCCGCGTCGGCCAGTTGGTCGTCGGTGAGCCCGCTGCCCGTGCTGCCGGGCACGACCGGGACGCCCGCGGCCCGGACCGTCTCCTTGGCGCGGATCTTGTCGCCCATCAGCTCGATGGCCTCGGCGGGCGGTCCGATGAAGACCAGGCCCGCCTCGGCGCAGGCGCGGGCGAAGGCCGCGTTCTCCGCCAGGAAGCCGTAGCCGGGGTGGACCGCCTGGGCACCCGCCTCCACGGCCGCCCGTACCTGCTCGGCGGCCGACAGATAGTTCTCGATCCGTACCGCGGTGTCCGCCTCGCGTACGTGCCGGGCGTCGGCGTCGGCGTCGGTGAAGACGGCGGCCGAGCGGACGCCCAGCTCCCGCAGGGTCCGCAGCACGCGGACGGCGATCTCGCCGCGGTTGGCGACCAGGACGGTGTCGAACATGGGGCTCGCGCTCCCGGCGGTTGCGGTGTTCATGGTCGGCACGCCCCTCACATCCGGAAGACGCCGTAGCCGGGCGCACCCGGATCGGCGGTCGGAAGGGGGGCGTTGGCGCAGGCGGTGAGGGCCAGGCCGAGGACGGTACGGGTCTCCAGCGGGTCGATCACACCGTCGTCCCAGAGCCTGGCGGTGGCGTAGTAGGCGTTGCCCTGCGTCTCGTACTGCTCGCGGACCGGGGCCTTGAACGCCTCCTCCGCCTCCTCGCTCCACTTCTCGCCCGCGGCGGCGAGCTGGTCGCGCTTGACGGTGGCCAGCACGGACGCGGCCTGCTCGCCGCCCATCACCGAGATCTTGGCGTTGGGCCACATCCACAGGAAGCGCGGGCTGTAGGCCCGGCCGCACATCGAGTAGTTGCCCGCGCCGTAGGAGCCGCCGATCACCACGGTCAGCTTGGGCACGCGCGCGCAGGCGACCGCCGTGACCATCTTCGCGCCGTGCTTGGCGATGCCGCCCGCCTCGTACTGGCGGCCGACCATGAAGCCGGAGATGTTCTGGAGGAACAGCAGCGGGATGCCGCGCTGGTCGCACAGCTCGATGAAGTGCGCGCCCTTGAGGGCGGATTCGGCGAACAGGATGCCGTTGTTGGCCACGATGCCGACCGGATGGCCCTGGATGTGGGCGAAACCGGTGACCAGCGTGGTGCCGTACTCCGCCTTGAACTCGGCGAAGCGGCTGCCGTCCACCAGCCGCGCGATGACCTCGCGGACGTCGTACGGGGTGCGGGAGTCGACCGGTACCGCACCGGTCAGCCCGGCCGGGTCCACGGCGGGCGGCTCCGCGGGCCGTACCGTCCACGGCGGGGCGCCGCGCGCGGGCAGGGTGGCGACGATGTCGCGGACGATGTCCAGCGCGTGGGCGTCGTCCTCGGCGAGGTGGTCGGTGACGCCGGAGACCCGGGAGTGCACCTCGCCGCCGCCCAGTTCCTCCGCGGTGACGACCTCGCCGGTGGCCGCCTTCACCAGCGGCGGACCGCCGAGGAAGATCGTGCCCTGATTCCGTACGATCACCGCCTCGTCGCTCATCGCCGGGACGTAGGCGCCGCCCGCGGTGCACGAGCCCATGACGGCGGCGATCTGCGGGATGCCGCGCGCGGACATGGTGGCCTGGTTGAAGAAGATCCGGCCGAAGTGGTCGCGGTCGGGGAAGACCTCGTCCTGCCGGGGGAGGAAGGCGCCGCCGGAGTCGACCAGGTAGACGCACGGCAGCCGGTTGTCCAGGGCGATCTCCTGGGCGCGCAGGTGCTTCTTGACCGTCATCGGGTAATAGGTGCCGCCCTTGACCGTGGCGTCATTGGCGACGACCACGACCTCACGCCCCGCGACGCGGCCGATCCCGGCGATCACCCCGGCGGCCGGTGCCTGCCCGTCGTACATCCCGTCCGCGGCCAGCGGCGCCAGCTCCAGGAAGGGTGAGCCGGGGTCGAGCAGCCCGTCCACCCGGTCTCTGGGCAGCAGCTTTCCGCGCGCGGTGTGGCGGGCGCGGGCTCTCTCGCCGCCGCCGAGCCGCGCGGCGGCCAGCTTGTCGCGCAGGTCCGCGGTCAATGCGGCATGAGCCTGCGCATTGGCCTGATACGCCTCTGACGCCGGATCTGCGGCGCTGGACAGGGCGGGTGCTGCCATGGTTCGGCCCCCCGGATGTTAGCGAGCGTTAACGTGGTGACACCACGTTAACGCTCGCTAACTCGGTTGTCTAGACTCGATCTCATGAACCCGACGAAGACGGCGGAGAACCGTCGCGAGCAGATTCTCCGAGAGGCCGCCCGGCTCTTCGCCGAGCGCGGCTTCCACGGGGTCGGTGTCGACGAGATAGGCGCCGCGGTCGGCATCAGCGGCCCGGGTCTCTACCGGCATTTCGCGGGCAAGGACGCCATGCTCGCCGAGCTGCTGGTGGGCATCAGCGGCCGGCTGCTGACCGCGGGCAAGATGCGGGTCGCCGAGGCGACCGGGCCCGTCGAGGCGCTGGACGCGCTGGTCCGCGGCCATATCGACTTCGCGATCGACGACCGGCCGCTGATCACGCTGCACGACCGCGAGCTGGACCGGCTGCGCGACTCCGACCGCAAGCTGGTCCGCCAGCTCCAGCGGCAGTACGTCGAGGAGTGGGTCGCGGTCGTGCGGCTGGTGCATCCGGGCGCCACCGAGCTGGAAGTGCGCGCGGCCGTGCACGCCGTCTTCGGTCTGCTCAACTCCACTCCGCACCTCGGCGAGCGCGGCGGACTGCCCGGCAGGACCGCGATGGCGGCCCTGCTGCACCGGCTCGCCCTCGGGGCGCTGGACGCGCTGGACGGTCTGGACAGCACGGCCGACTGGCGGGTAACTTACTGAGCGCTTGCTTAATGCTCGATTGTCGACCGCCCCGGCAGCGGACCCGGTCGCGGATGGGAGGCGCGCTGTGCGTCGTACGGTGTTCAACGAGGACCACGAAGCGTTCCGCGAGACGATACGTGCCTTCATCGAGGCCGAGGTCGTCCCCGTCCACGACGAGTGGCTGGCAGCGGGCCTGGTCCCGCGCGACTTCTACTACAAGCTCGGCGAGCTGGGCGTCTTCGGCATCGAGGTGCCCGAGGAGTTCGGCGGCGCGGGCGAGCACAGCTTCAAATTCCAGGCCGTCATCAGCGAGGAGTGCGCCCGCGCGGGCGTCAGCTTCGGCGGCAGCGGGGTCCACGTCGGCCTCTGCCTGCCCTACGTGATGGCCTACGCCACCGACGAGCAGAAGAAGCGCTGGCTGCCCGGCTTCGTCAGCGGCGAGACGATGTTCGCCATCGCCATGACAGAACCCGGCACCGGCTCCGACCTCGCGGGCATGAAGACGACGGCCAAGCTCTCCGCCGACGGCACGCATTACGTGCTCAACGGCGCCAAGACCTTCATCACCGGCGGCGTCCACGCCGACCGCGTCATCGTCTGCGCCCGCACCGCCCCCGCCACGCCCGAGGACCGCCGCGCGGGCATCTCCCTGTTCGTCGTGGACACCAAGGCCGACGGATACGCGGTCGGCCGCAAGCTCGACAAGCTCGGCCTGCGCACCTCCGACACCGCGGAACTCTCCTTCTCCGACGTCAAGGTCCCGCTCGAGGACCTGCTCGGCGAGGAGGGCAAGGGCTTCTCCTACCTCGGACAGAATCTCCCGCAGGAGCGGCTGGGCATCGCCGTCGGCGCGTACGCCCAGGCCGCCGCCGCGATCCGCTTCGCCCAGGCGTACGTCCAGGACCGGACCGTCTTCGGCCAGACCGTCGCGTCCTTCCAGAACACCAAGTTCGAACTCGCCGCCTGCAAGGCCGAGGTGGACGCCGCGCAGGCCGTCGTCGACCGCGCCCTCGAAGCGCACGACAAGAAGGAGCTGTCGGCCGCGGACGCCGCCTCCGCCAAGCTCTTCTGCACCGAGGTCGCCGCCCGCGTCATCGACCGCTGCCTCCAGCTCCACGGCGGCTACGGCTACATGAACGAGTACCCGATCGCCCGCCTGTACGCCGACAACCGCGTCAACCGGATCTACGGCGGCACGAGCGAGGTCATGAAGTCCATCATCGCCAAGTCAATGGGCCTGTGACCGTAGACCCATCCGTGAGAAAGCCGGCGGACGCGTGAATGCCGAAGGACCCGTGAACGACTCCCGGGATCCGCTCCAGTCCCTGCTCGATCTGCTCGACCTGGAGCGGATCGAGCGGGACATCTTCCGCGGTGTCAGCCGGTCGGCCGTGGTGCCCCGGGTCTTCGGCGGCCAGGTCGCCGCACAGGCCCTGGTCGCCGCGGGCCGCACGTCGCCCGAGGACCGCGGCGCGCACTCGCTGCACGCCTATTTCCTGCGGCCCGGCGACCCCGGCGCGCCGATCGTCTACCAGGTCGACCGGATCCGCGACGGCCGCTCCTTCACCACCCGCCGGGTCGTCGCGATCCAGCACGGCCAGCCGATCTTCCATCTCTCGGCGTCCTTCCAGGTCCACGAGGAGGGCCTGGAACACCAGGAGCCGATGCCGTACGCGCCCGACCCGGAGACGCTGCCGACGGCCGAGGAGATGCTGCCCGTACACGCCGCGCGGTTCCCCGACCCCACGGTGGTCGACCGGATACTCGAGACCCGCGCGGCCGTCGACCTGCGTTACGTCGAGGACCCGCCGTTCCTCACCGCGGGTGTCATCCGCGAACCGCGCTCCCAGGTCTGGTTCCGCGCCCGCGGCAAACTGGCCGACGACCCGCTGCTCCACGTCTGTCTCGCCACCTATGTGTCGGACATGACGCTGCTCGACTCGGTCCTGCTCGCCCACGGCCGCGGCGGCTGGACCGTCGGCGACGTGGTCGGCGCGAGCCTGGACCACGCCATGTGGTTCCATCGGCCCTTCCGGGCCGAGGAATGGCTGCTCTACGACCAGCAGAGCCCGTCCGCCTCCGGCGGTCGCGGCCTCGGCACCGCCCGGATCTACACCCGCGACGGGCAGCTCGCCGTCTCGGTGATCCAGGAGGGCCTGGTGCGGGTGCCGCGCGACTGACGCTCACCCTTTCGGGTGAGCGCGGATTTCCGCTCCCGGATACGAGACACGCGCGGCGTTGCGGCTCGGCGGTTTCGGAGCCGCGCGCGGGCTCTGATCGGGCGGCTCCGCCTACGCCGCCTCGACCGCCGGTCCGACCGGCAGCGTCGCCCGTACGAGAAAGCCCCCGGTCGCCGCGGGCGACGCGATGAATTCGCCGCCGAGCTGCACCGCCCGCTCGCGCAGCCCGGCGAGACCGTGGCCGCCCGAGGGCAGGGCCGGTCCCGGCGCCGCCGACGCGGGTCCGTTGCGCACCTCCACCACCAGCACGTCGCCGCTGTGCCGCACCAGGACGCGGGTTTCCGCGCCTGGCGCGTGCTTGCGGATGTTGGTGAGCGCTTCCTGCACGATGCGGTACGCGGCGTGCTGGACGTCCGAGGGCAGGCGGGCGGCGTCGGCCGGGGCCATGGTGCCGGGCAGTTCGCCGTGCGTGCCGGGTCCCGCGGCGGCGACCAGCGCGGGGATGCCCGCGAGGCCGGGGCCCGCGTCCAGCGGCTGCCCCGACGTCACCGGCAGCCGCAGCAGCCCCACCATCCGGCGCAGCTCGTCCAGCGCGTCCCGGCTCAGCTCGCGCACCGCCCCGGCCGCCGCCCGCGCCTGCGGTCCCCGTGCGGTCGCCTCCAGGGCGCCGGACTGCACGGCGATCAGGCTGATGTGGTGCGCCACGGTGTCGTGCATCTCGCGGGCGAGCCGGGCCCGCTCCCGTACCACCGCCTGTTCCGCGGCCAGCTCTCGCTCCCGTTCCCTGCTGGCCGCCAGCTCCTCCAGCCGCTCGGCCAGCTCGCGCCGCGAGGCGGCGAACAGGCCCAGCGCGGTCGGCGCCAGGGCCAGCAGCGAGGACAGCATCACCGCGAGGATCGTGTCCGACAGCCCCCAGGGCGCCGGGGCGCGGAACGGCCACGGCACGCAGGAGACCGTCGCCGCGAGCAGCGCGCAGCCACCGATCAGCAGGGCGCGGCGAGATATCACGCGCTCACCCGAACGGGCGAGCGTGGCCGATGAGGTAGCGGCCGTCGTCCCCGGCGGTACGAGAGCCGCCCGAGCAGAGGAACCGGCGGGCGGCGTACCGGAAGGCGCGCTCTTCGAGGGCCCGGCCGGAGAAAACGGCCACCCTTGTGCGCGGTGACGGTCGGGGCCGCCCGCGGCGATCTCGTAGAGCGCGCCCATCGGCGAGAACCAGATGTAGCCGAGCGAGAGGGCGGGCAGGGTCGCGGCGAAGGCGATCAGCGGGAAGCGGTGCCGGAACAGCAGCGCCAGCGTGCCCAGGGCCGCGAAGGCGAACGAGACCGGGCCGCCGAAGGAGCGCGTGGCCCACACCTCGGTCGCGGAGAGGGCGAACAGCGCGGCGTCCGGCAGGGCGACACGTGGCTTCATGATCACTTCGGCACCCGTACCAGCCCGGCCTGGTGCGCGACGACGGCGGCGGCCACCCGGTTGGGCGCGGCGAGCTTCCGCAGCACCGCGCGCACATGGTCCTTGACGGTGCCGACCGAGATCCCCAGCTCCGCGGCTATCCGGGCGTTCGGCAGCCCGGCCGCCAGCAGCCGCAGCACCTCGGTCTCGCGGTCGGTCAGCGGCGCCAGGGCCGCGGCGTGGGCGGACGCCTCGGGCGTACCGGGCCCCTCCGCGCCGTCGGAGCCGAGCGGACCGCCCAGGAAGCCGTCGACGACCGCGCGGCCCACGGTGGGGGTGAAGACGGTGCCGCCGCGCGCCATGACGCGTACCGCGTCGATCAGGGTGCCGACCGCGGTGTCCTTGAGCAGGAAGCCGGTGGCGCCCGCCGCCATCGCCGCGCGCAGATGGGCGCTGGTGTCGAAGGCGGTCAGCATGGCGACGGCGGGCGGCGAGGGCAGTGCCCGCAGGGCGCGCAGGACGGTCAGTCCGTCGTCGGGCGGCGGCATCACCGCGTCCAGCAGGACGAGGCCGGGACGCGTCGCGGTCACCGTCCCGACGGCGTCGTGCCCGTCGCAGTCCGCGACCACCCGGATGTCGCCGGAGGATTCGAGGATGCTTCGCAGGGCGGCCCTGACCAGTGCTTCGTCATCGACGATCACGACCTGGACCACTGCGCCTGCCTTCCTCGCCCCCTCTTGACCCTGATGTTCCTTTTGTTCCTTCATTGATGGTAGCGAGC
Source organism: Streptomyces sp. NPDC088910 (assembly GCF_044749865.1). Taxonomy (NCBI): domain Bacteria; kingdom Bacillati; phylum Actinomycetota; class Actinomycetes; order Kitasatosporales; family Streptomycetaceae; genus Streptomyces; species Streptomyces sp. NPDC088910. The sequence continues at coordinate 835,084 of NZ_JBIVIV010000001.1, read as the reverse complement.
GTAGCGACGGACCGGGACCGCGTCAGTTCCGCGCGGCCTGACCTGCGGCGGTCAGATCGGCGGTCGCCAGCAGATACGCGGTCAGCGGCGCGTAGTGCTGCGGCGGCACATTGTCGTCCAGCGGGACGGTCACCAGCAGGCTGCCCTCCGCCTCGCCGACGAAAAGCGCCGGGTCGTTGCAGTCCGCGAAGCCGACCGTGTCGATGCCGCGCTCGCCCGCGTACCCCGCCCAGCCGTGGTCGGCGATCACCAGATCAGGCAGCGGCTCGCCGTCGCGCTCCAGCGCGTCCAGGATCTCCCGCATCGGGTCGGGCGAGTGGGTGTGCACCAGACCGCCCGCCCGGTGGACCATGGAAACGGACGCCAGGTGCCGGATCTCACCGCCGTCCGCGTACAGGCGCTCCGACGGGGTGATCAGCGTGCAGCCCGCCTCGCGCAGCGCGGCGGCCAGCTCCCAGTGGACGGCGAACAGACCCGCCGGGTGACCGGTCGCCACCAGCACCCTGGAGCCGTTTTCCGCCGCCTTGTGCAGCACATCGGCCATCCGGTCGAGCGCGTCGATCGTCAGCTCGGGATCGATGGTGTCCTGCCCGTGCCGGTGCCCGGGATCGGCGACGACACCGCACCGCTCGGCCATCAGCTCCAGCACCGCCGCCTGGTCGTCCCAGCGGTCACCCAGCTCCAGGCCGAACCAGTAGTAGCGATTTCCCTCGGCCAGCGCCCGGAAGTGGTCGAGGTTGTTCTCGCGGCTGGTCGCCACGTCGCCGGCTATCCGGGTGCTGGTCAGATGGGCGACGAGGGCCTGGCGGGTGGGTGCTGCGGCAGCTGGATCCATGGGCATGCGCACATTGTCCCGCTCCGCCGCTCGGACGTGCGTCCGGCCGGGGATCGACGCCGAGGCGTAATCGGAACCCCCGATTGGAGGAAACGTACATTCCGGTGGCTTCCGGCGGCCACGTAGGGTCGGCCTCGCCCCTCAGGCGGGCGATCCCCAACGAAAGAGGCAGCCACCCATGAGCAGCGCAGAGCCGCGCGGCCCCGTCGACTCCTCGCGTATCCCGCGATACGCGGGACCGGCCACCTTCGCGCGCCTGCCGCGCCTGGACGAGGTCGGCGCCGCCGACGTCGCGGTCGTCGGCGTGCCCTTCGACTCCGGCGTCTCCTACCGGCCCGGCGCGAGGTTCGGCGGCAACGCGATCCGCGAGGCGTCACGGCTGCTGCGCCCGTACAACCCGGCGCAGGACGCGTCGCCCTTCGCGCTCGCCCAGGTCGCGGACGCGGGCGACATCGCCGCCAACCCGTTCGACATCAACGAGGCCGTGGAGACCGTCCAGGCCGCGGCGGACGACCTGCTGGACACCGGTGCCCGGCTGATGACGCTCGGCGGCGACCACACCATCGCGCTGCCCCTGCTGCGCGCCGTCGCGCGCAAGCACGGCCCGGTGGCGCTGCTGCACTTCGACGCGCACCTGGACACCTGGGACACCTACTTCGGCGCCGAGTACACCCACGGCACGCCCTTCCGGCGCGCGGTCGAGGAGGGCATTCTCGACACGTCGGCGCTGTCGCACGTCGGCACGCGCGGCCCGCTGTACGGCAGGAAGGACCTGGACGACGACGAGAAGATGGGCTTCGGGATCGTGACGTCCGCCGACGTCATGCGGCGCGGTGTCGACGAGGTCGCGCAGCAGCTCAGGGAGCGTGTCGGGAACCGTCCGCTGTACATCTCGGTCGACATCGACGTGCTCGACCCGGCACACGCGCCCGGCACCGGCACCCCGGAGGCCGGCGGCCTCACCTCCCGCGAGCTGCTGGAGATCCTGCGGGGCCTGGCCGACTGCCACCTGGTGTCGGCCGATGTCGTCGAGGTCGCCCCGGCCTACGACCACGCCGAGATCACCTCGGTCGCGGCCTCGCACACCGCCTACGAGCTGACGACGATCATGTCCCGGCAGGTCGCCGCGGCCCGCTGACGGCCCCTCCAGGGCCGCCCCGCGGGCCTGTTCGCGGCCCCTCGGCGGCCTGGCCGGCGTCGCCCCGGGGACTACGACCAAGGTCGCACCGCCCCGCGACCTTGGTCTCCCATTTGTTGCGGGAGGATGAAACGCGCACGCCGGAGCGTTGCAGCCTCCGGCGGCAACGGGTGGACGGACGGGCTGGAGGACGCGGGTGGCAAGGTCGTTGACCAGGGCGAGGACGACGAAGGAAGGTCCTGTCCCCGGTGAGGGGGCGGCGGCGCGGACGCCGAAGGAGCGGGGCTGGCTGTGGCGGCTGACCACGTACTGCTGGCGCTACCGCCGCAATGTGCTGCTCGCGATGGGCGCGTCACTCGGCGGCATGGCGGTGACCGCGCTGGTCCCGCTGGTGCCGAAGCTGATCATCGACGACGTGATCGTCAAGCACGACAAGCCGCTCGCGCCCTGGGCGTTCACCTTGATCGCGGCGGCCGTCGTCGTCTATGTGCTCACCTATGTGCGGCGCTACTACGGCGGACGGCTCGCCCTGGACGTCCAGTACGACCTGCGCAATGAGATGTTCCGCTCGATCATGCGCCTGGACGGCCGCCGCCAGGACGAGTTGAGCACCGGCCAGGTCGTCGGCCGCGCCACCAGCGACCTTCAGCTCATCCAGGGTCTGCTGTTCATGCTGCCGATGATGATCGGCAATCTGCTGCTGTTCGTGCTCTCGCTCGTGGTGATGCTCACGCTGTCGCCGCTGCTCACCCTGGTCGCGCTCGCGGTCGCCCCTGCTCTGTGGTTTATCGCCGACCGGTCGCGTAAGCGGCTGTTTCCCGCGACCTGGTACGCGCAAGGTCAGGCGGCGGCCGTCGCGGGCATCGTCGACGGCTCGGTCACCGGTGTGCGCGTGGTGAAGGGCTTCGGCCAGGAGCAGCAGGAGATGGACAAGCTGGAGACGGTCAGCCGCAAGCTGTTCGCCGGCCGCCTCCGTACCATCCGCCTCACCGCCCGCTACAGCCCCGCGCTCCAGGCGGTGCCCTCCCTCGGCCAGATCGGCATGCTGGCGCTCGGCGGCTGGATGGCGACCCGCGGCCAGATCACCCTCGGCACGTTCGTGGCCTTCTCCACCTACCTGGCGCAGCTCACCGGCCCGGTCCGGATGCTGACGATGATGCTCACCGTCGGCCAGCAGGCGCGGGCCGGGGTCGAGCGGGTCTACGAACTGATCGACACCGAGCCCACGCTGACCGACGGCACCAGGACGCTGCCCGCGGACGCCCCCGCCACCGTCGACTTCGACCACGTCACCTTCGGCTACACCGAGGACCGGCCCGTCCTCGACGGCTTCGACCTGCGCGTCGAGCCCGGCGAGACCGTCGCCGTCGTCGGCTCCTCGGGCTCCGGCAAGTCCACGGTCTCGCTGCTGCTGCCGCGGCTGTACGACGTGACCGGCGGCGCCGTACGCGTCGGCGGCGTGGACGTACGGGAGCTGACCTTCGAATCGCTGCGGTCCGCGATCGGCATGGTCCCCGAGGACAGCTTCCTGTTCTCCGACAGCGTGCGGGCGAACATCCTCTACGGCCACCCGGACGCCACCGAGGAGGAGATGCTCGCCGCCACCCGCGCCGCGCAGGCGGACGGCTTCATCTCCGACCTGCCCGACGGCTACGACACGGTCGTCGGCGAGCAGGGCCTGACCCTGTCCGGCGGCCAGCGCCAGCGCGTCGCCCTGGCCCGCGCGATCCTCACCGACCCCCGGCTGCTGCTGCTCGACGACGCCACCTCGGCGGTCGACGCCCGGGTGGAGGCGGAGATCTTCGACGCGCTGCGCGAGGTGATGCGCGGCCGTACGACGCTGCTGATCGCCCACCGCCGCTCCACGCTGGCGCTCGCCGACCGGATCGCCGTACTGGACGCGGGACGCCTGGCGGACGTCGGCACGCACGAGGAGTTGCAGGAGCGCTGCCCGCTCTACCGCGCGCTGCTCACCGACCCGGACGCGCTCGGCGCCGACGTGGTCGACCTCGACCCGGCGGGGCGGATCGAGTGGGAGGCGGCGCAGACGGACATGGCCGCGGCGCAGGCCGAACTGGCGGGTGCGCGGACCGAGGGCTGTACGGACGGCCTCGACGGTTTCGAGTGCCCGCTCGACGAGGACGACCCGGCGCGGGGCGACGGCGCTTGTCCCGAGGCTGTGGCTCCGGGGGCGGTGACTCCGGAGCTGTGGCCTGCCGACCGGCGTGCCGCGGCCGAGGACGACGACCGGCGGAGCGCCGGCGCGGGCGCCTCCGGGCCGCCGCGGGTCGCCCCCGCCCAGGGCGGCATGGCGGGCGCGCTGGCGGGCATGCCCGCCACTCCCGACCTGCTCGCCAAGGTCGCCGCGCTGCCGCCCGCCCTGGACACCCCGGAGGTCGACGAGGACCGGGCGCGGACCGCCGAGGAGAAGTTCGGCCTCGGCAGCCTGCTGCGCGGCTTCCGCACCCCGCTGCTGCTCAGCCTGGCGCTGGTGGCCGTGGACGCCATCGCGGGACTGCTGCTGCCGGTGCTGATCCGGCACGGCATCGACGCGGGAGTCCGGCAGGCGGCGCTCGGCGCGGTCTGGGTGGCGTCGCTGCTCGGCCTGGTCCTGGTGATCGCGCAGTGGGCGGCGGAGTGGGGCTCGACCCGGCTCACCGGCCGCACCGGCGAACGCGTCCTCTACACCCTGCGCGTGAAGATCTTCGCGCACCTGCACCGGCTCGGCCTCGACTACTACGAGCGCGAGCTGACCGGCCGCATCATGACGCGGATGACCACGGACGTGGACGCGCTGTCGACGTTCCTCCAGACCGGGCTGGTCACGGCGCTGGTCAGCGTCCTCACTTTCCTCGGCATCCTGGTGGCGCTGCTCGCCATCGACGTCCAGCTCGCCCTGATGGTCTTCGCCACGCTGCCGATCCTGATCGTCGCCACCTGGGTCTTCCGCCGTAAGTCGGTGAAGGCGTACGAGCTGGCGCGCGAGCGGATCGCCGTCGTCAACGCCGACCTCCAAGAGCACGTCGCGGGTCTGCGGATCGTGCAGGCGTTCCGGGGGGAGCGGCGCGGGGCGGAACGATTCGCCGAACGCGGTGACGACTACCGGACGGCGCGGGTGCGCGGCCAGTTCCTGATCTCCGTCTACTTCCCCTTCGTTCAGCTGCTGTCCAGCGTGGCGGCGGCGCTGGTCCTGATCGTGGGCGCGCACCGGATCAGCGCGGGGACGCTCACGGCGGGCGCGCTGGTGGCGTATCTGCTCTACATCGACCTGTTCTTCTCACCCGTGCAGCAGCTCTCGCAGGTCTTCGACGGCTACCAGCAGGCGTCGGTGTCGCTCGGCCGGATCCGTGAGCTGCTGCACGAGCCGACCGCCACCCCGGCCGCCGCCCGGCCGCGTGAGGTCGGAAGGCTGCGCGGCGAGATCGCCTTCCGCGACCTGCACTTCAGGTACGGCGGCGAGGGGGCCGAGGGCGCGGAGGCGCTCAGCGGCGTGAATCTGCGCATCCCCGCCGGACAGACCGTGGCCTTCGTCGGCGAGACCGGCGCGGGCAAGTCCACCCTGGTCAAGATGGTCGCGCGGTTCTACGACCCGACCGACGGCGCGGTGCTGGTCGACGGCACCGACATCCGCGAACTCGACCTCACCGCCTACCGGCAGCGCCTCGGCGTCGTCCCCCAGGAGCCGTACCTCTTCGCGGGCACGGTGCGCGACGCCATCGCGTACGGACGGATGGGCGCGACCGACGCGGAGGTCGAGGCGGCGGCGCGGGCCGTCGGCGCGCACGCGATGATCGCGACGCTGGAGGGCGGCTATCTCCACCAGGTCGCCGAGCGGGGCCGCAATCTGTCGGCCGGACAGCGGCAGTTGATCGCCCTGGCCCGCGCCGAACTGGTCGACCCCGCCGTCCTGCTTCTCGACGAGGCGACCGCGGCCCTCGACCTGGCCACCGAAGCCCTCGTCAACCAGGCCGCCGACCGGCTCGCCACCCGGCGTACGACGCTGGTCGTCGCGCACCGGTTGAGCACGGCGGCCCGTGCGGACCGGGTCGTCGTCCTCGACCACGGGCGGGTCATCGAGGACGGCACCCACGCGGCGCTGCTGGCCCGCGACGGCCGTTACGCCGAGCTGTGGCGCACCTTCACGGGCGAGGTACGCGCGGTGGCGTGACGGGAGGACCCGTCGCCCGTGCGACGGAACCGGCGGGTCCCGCCTTCCTGGCCTTCCGCCCTTCTGCCCTTCTGGGCTCCTGGCGTCCCGCCTTCGGTCAGCCGAAGGCGGGTCGCGCCGGGATCCGGTCCTTCGGCACCTCGAACACCGCCGTCACGCGGAAGTCCGTCAGGCACTCCGCCGTCGGCGTCGGCTGCTCGACGCGCAGCTTCAGCGAGTTGCCCGCCACGCCGAGCGTCGCCGACGTGGCCGCGCTGCACCCGGTCGACTCGGTCCAGCCGACCAGCACGTACCGACCGAAGTCCGTCGCCGCCCCGCCCGCCGAGATCTCCGCCGCCGTCTTCCCGTCGTTGTGCGCCACGGTGGTGGCGAAACGGTCCAACTCGCCCCGGTCGCGCAGCACCTCGTGCGTCCCCGCGACGGCCCGCACCGACGACGAGAAGTACACGACGCGACTGGCGATCGACCCCGTCCCCGGCGTCGCCCCGCCCGTGGTGGGGCCACCGGTCGTCGGCGTCGCGGTCGTCGGCTCGGTGGTCGTCGGCGGCGCGGTGGTCGTGTCGCCGCTCGGCGTCACGGGCCCGGTTGTGCTGGACGGCGCGCCGTCCGCCGCGTCCGAGGTGCCGCTCCCGCAGGCGACGGCACCCAAGGTCAGCGAAACGGCCAGTGCCACGGCCCAGGCCGCTCCGCGCTGATTCACCTTCACGGTCAGCATGCCGGTGTGACGGTCCCCGACCCCGCCCGGTTCCGCGATGGCCTCAGGGGCATGGTCACCGCCCGGCTGCGGGCGCGGCGGACGGTGCGGAAATCGTGGGCGCATGCCCCGATCATCCGTCCTCGGCGGCCGATCCGGGCCCAGCCGCCCAATGCGACCTCAACGTGTCGACCGCCGCGACGATCGAGGGCCTGCGCGCGGCCCCCGTCCGCCACAGCGCGTACAGCCGCCGCACCGGAGCGGGCTCCAGCGGTACGACCGCGACGCCCTCGGGCACCGGTCCCCGCCCCAGCCTCGGCACCAACGCGATACCGAGCCCCGCCCCCACCAGCGCCAACTGCGTCCCGTACTCGCCGACCTGGAAGGCCATGTCCGGCTCCGTCCCGGCCTCCCGCAACGTCCGCACCAGCCAGTCGTGGCACACCGACCCCGGCGGCTGGCAGATCCACCGCTCGTGCGCCACATCCGCCCGCGTCAGCGACGCCCGCTCGGCCAACCGATGCCCGGCAGGGACCAGCACGTCGCACCGGTCGTCCCCGATGACCGCCCGCTCCAAGCCAGGCGGCGCGGGCAGCGGCGCGATGTCCCAGTCGTGCGCCACGGCCAGGTCCACCGCCCCGCGCGCCACCAGGTCCACCGACAGATGGGCGTCCACCTCCAGCAGCCGGAGCTCCAACGCGGGGTGCGCCGCGGTCAGTTCCGCCAGCACTCCGGGCAGCAGCCCGCAGGCCGCCGTCGGGAAGGCCGCCAGCGTCAGTCGTCCCGTGGGCCGTCCGCGCTGCTCCTCCAGCGTGACCTCGGCCGCCTCCACGATCGACATCAGCCGTTGCGCGGTCTCCACCAGCAGATGCGCCGCGTCCGTGAGCGCCACCCCGCGCCCGTGCCGCTCCAGCAGCACGGACCTGGTCTCCCGCTCCAGCTTGGAGATCTGCTGCGAGACTGCCGACGGCGTGTAGCCGAGCGCTTCGGCCGCCGCGCCCACCGACCCGTGGACGTGCACCGCGTGCAGCGCCCTCAGCCGCGCCAGATCGAGCATGCCGTTCAGGCCGAGTCGGCCAGCAACCGGGACAGGTGCTCGCGCGCCGGGCCGAGCAGCGCCGTCAACTCCGGCACCTGCGGATACCAGCGCTTCTCGTACTCCCAGCACAGCCAGCCGTCCCAGTCCGCCCGGCTCAGCACCTCGACGGTCTCCGCCAGCGGCAGCACCCCGGCCCCCAGCGCCAGCGGTGTGGTGTCCGCCGCCGAGGCGATGTCCTTGACCTGGACATAGCCCAGGTAAGGGGCCAGTGCCGGATAGGTCGTGGACGGCTGCTCACCCGCCAGCCAGGTGTGCATCACGTCCCAGATCGTGCCGACCCCCTGGTGTCCGACCAGGCCCAGGATCCGCGCGACATCGGCGCCGCCGCGGTGCGAGTCATGGGTCTCCAGCAGCACCCGCACCCCGAGGTCGGCGGCGACCGGCGCCACCGCTGCGAGCCGGCGCGCGGCGACCGCGTCCGCCTCATGCGACTCGGTGTCGCCTCCGCCCGGGAACACCCGCACATAGGCGGCCCCCAGATCGGCCGCGAGGGTCATCGCCGCGCCGATCTCGTCCAGCACCGGCTGGTCGTCCCCGGACGCGGCCACCTTGGCGTAGGCGGCCACGGTGAGGATCTCGACCCCGGCCTTGCCGAACTGCTCCACCACGTCGGCGCGTTCACCGGCCGAGAGACCGGGGTGGACCGGTTCCTCGTCGCTGGCGCGCAATTCGACGCCGTGGAAGCCGTTTTCCGTCGCGAGCCGCACCACCTGCTCGATGGGCAGGGCCGGGACGCCGAGAGTGGAGAAGGCGAGTTTCATTCGCCGGACACTAGGCACCGCTTCCTGCCGGGTCAACCGCGTTCGGCCCCGCCCGACCCGTGTTCAGCCCCTGCTCGGCACCTGTTCAGCCGCCGACGATGCCCTGCGCGCGGGCCGCCGCCAGCCAGTCGGGGAACTCCGCCATGAGCTGGTCGTACAGCACCGCGTCGGATATCGATCGCGGGTCCTTGCCCGCGGGGAAGAACCCCGCGTTGTCCACCACCCGTTTGGCGGGTACCGGCAGTTCGTCCAGCCGCCGCAGGAAGCGGAATTCGTCGTCCCCGAATCCCACGAACTGCCAGAAGATCGGCAGCTTCGCCGCCTTGCACAGCACCTCGATGGTCGCGCCCTTGTTGATCGGCCCGCCGTCGGTCTGGAACACCACGAACGCGGGCGCCGTCGACCCCGACCGCTGATAGTGCTCGATGACCGCTTCCATGGCAGCCGCGTAATTGGTGCGACCCATATGGCCGTACGCCTCATTGAGCTTGTTGATCCGGCCGCCGTACCGCGTCAGCGACACCTCGTCCACACCGTCGACCTCGGTGGAGAAGAATACGACGGGGACGATGCCGTCGTCGTCGAAATGCGCGGCCAGGCCGAGTGTCTGCTCGGCGAGATGCTGGACGGTGCCGTCGTTGTAGAACTCCCGCATGCTGCCCGAGCGGTCGAGCACCAGATAGACCGCGGCGCTTTCGCCCGACAGCCGGTGCTTGTCCAGGCTGACGGCCGCCTGCTTGTAGAGGCTGACCAGACCGGGCGCGGTCTGCTCCACCTTCTGCATCGAAATCGCCATGGAATCCCCCTATACTGTGTCTGCGATGTCGTGTCGGCCCCGCGGCGCTGTCCCCTACAGCGCCAAGTGCCAGTCCTGCCCCATGAGTTCGCGGCCGAAGCTGTGATGCCGCTGCTCCGCGACGAGTTCGAATCCCGCGCGCTGATAGATCGTTCGGGCGCCGGCCAGTATGTCATTGGTCCACAGGACCAGATCGGTGTAGCCGGCGGAGCGGGCGAAGGCGATGCATTCGTCCACCAACAACTTGCCTATGCCGTGTCCCCGGGCGGCCGGATCGACCAGCAGCAGCCGTAGCCGCGCGGTGCCCGGCTCCTTGTCGCGTACACAGAAGACGCAGCCTGCCCGCTGTCCGTCGAGTTCGGCGATCCACACCGCGTCGCGCTCCGGATCGCGATGGGCGGCGAAGTCCGCGACGATCTGGGCGACCAGCGCCTCGTACTCCTCGTTCCACCCGAACTCCGTCGCGTAGACCTCCGCGTTGCGCTCGATGGACCACCCCAGATCGCCGGGGCGCGCGCCGCGCAGCACGACCCGCGACGCGGACGGCTCGCCGCCGGTGGCCGGGGCACGGCCGTCGCCACCGCTGTCGCCGCTGACGGTGTTGTCGCGCAGTATTTCCCGAACCGTCCGCATCGCCTCGGACAGCCGCGGCCGGTCCTGCGGACGTATGCGGTCCACCAGCGAGCCGACGGCTTCCTCCGACCGCTCCTCCAACAGCGACGCGGCCTGCCTCCCGTGCGTGGTCAGCTCTATCCGCTGCCGCCTGGCGTCCTGTTCTGACGGGCCGCGGGTGACCAGTTGCCGTTCCTCGAATTTGGCCAGCATCCGGCTGAGATGGCCCGCGTCCAGCGACAACTCCACCCGCAGGTCGGCCGCGTCGGTCCGCGGGGCGTGCGCCAGCTCGTACAGCACGCGCGCCTCGGTGAGGGTGAACGGTGTGTGCAGGTGGCGGCTGTAGTCGAGCGCGCCGATCAGGTTGGTGTAGAAGCGGTTGAATTCGCGGATCTCCCGGACGGCCATGATCAATCCCCCATTTCCTTTGCCTGAGTCAAAGGTAGGCGGACGCGGGGCCGGGCGGAAGACCCCTCCGAAACCTGTGGATAACTTCAGTCGGACCGGCCCGACGGCGGCGCGGTCGACCCGCGGACCATGAGTTCCGTACGGATCGTGGCGACCCCGCCCGGCGGCGGGGACAGCCGCCCCATCACCAACCGCCCGGCTCGCGCGCCCGCCTCCTGCAAGGGAATGCGGACCGTCGTCAGGGCCGGGGAGACATCGGCGCTGAACGGCAGATCGTCGAATCCGGCGACCGACACGTCACCGGGAATGCTCAGCCCCTGGTCCCGCAGCGCCGCGCACACGCCGAGCGCGACCGTGTCGTTCGCGGCCACGATCGCGGTCAGACCCGCGTCCCGCCGCAGCAGTTCGAGCGCGGCGTCGTAACCCGACGCCCGGTCGTACGTCCCGTGCACCGTCAGCCGCTCCGCGTACGCCTCCGGATCCGAGGTGATCCGGGTGCCGCTCGCGGCCAGGGCCGCACGGTGGCCCTCCAGCCGGTGCCGGGAGGTGCTGCGCTCGACCGGCCCCGTCACGTAACCGATTCTGCGGTGGCCCAGGGACAGCAGGTGCTCGGTCAGCCGCCGCGCGCCGCCGCGGTTGTCGAAGGCGACGGTGGCCGCGACGAGCCCGCTGTCCGGCAGGGTCAGCGGGGGACGGCCGCACAGCACGACATTGGCGCCGGACGCGGCGAGCCGGGTGAGCCGCGCGGCGACCGCCGCCGTGTGCTCCGCGCTCTCCACGGCGCCCCCGGTGAGGACCACGCCCGCCGCGCGCTGGCGTTCGAGCAGCGTGAGATAGGTGAGTTCGGCCTCGGGGGACCCGCCGGTGTTGCACACGACGGCGAGCTTGCCGCCGCCCGGCGCCGCGCCCGCGCTGATCTCGGCCTGGACGGCGCTCGCGATGAGCCCGAAGAAGGGGTCGGCGACATCGTTGACGAGGACGCCGACCAGGTCGGAGGTGGCGGCGGCGAGGGCCCGCGCCTGGCCGTTGACGACATAGTCCAGTTCGGCGACGGCGCGCCTGACCCGCTCCCGAGTGCTTCCCGCGACCGGGTAGTTGCCGTTCAGAACACGGGACACGGTCGCCGACGACACTCCGGCGCGCGCCGCCACATCGGCCAGAGTCACTGCCATCTCGGTCCGGTCCTTCTGCAGGGGGCGGTGGGCGCGAGGGGCGCCGTGAGGTGCGCGTTCCCGCTCGCAGGGGCACATGGTCTCACTTCGTGGACGCGAGAGGGAGCGGTGGCGCATGTGAGAGAAAGCGCTTCCATTCACCACCAGGAGACTCTTGTCGAACGCAGGCCGTGACAGCTAGCGTAAACGAGAAGAAAGCGCTTGCTATCGCCGTGCTGGTGACCGTGGGCGCGTTCCCTGCACCCGGCAGCGACGAGAGGACTTGTCACGTGACACGCAGGACAGTGCGGATCGCCATGAACGGCGTCACCGGGCGGATGGGATACCGGCAGCACCTGGTCCGCTCCATCCTGAGCCTGCGTGAGCAGGGCGGACTCGACCTCGGCGACGGCACCACGCTGTGGCCCGAGCCGATCCTGCTGGGCCGGCGCGAGCACGCGCTGCGGGCCATGGCCGAGCGGCACGGCATCGAGCACTGGTCGACCGACCTCGACGCCGTCCTCGCCGACCCCTCCGTCGACATCTACTTCGACTCGCAGGTGACCGCGGCCCGCGAGACCGCGCTGAAGGCGGCCATCGCCGCGGGCAAGCACATCTACTGCGAGAAGCCCACCGCCACCTCACTCGACGGAGCGCTGGAACTCGCCCGGCTCGCCACATCCGCGGGCGTCAAGCACGGCGTCGTGCAGGACAAGCTCTTCCTGCCGGGCCTGTTGAAGCTCAAGCGGCTCATCGACGGCGGCTTCTTCGGCCGGATTCTGTCCATCCGCGGCGAATTCGGCTACTGGGTCTTCGAAGGCGACTGGCAGAGCGCCCAACGCCCCTCCTGGAACTACCGCTCGGAGGACGGCGGCGGCATCGTGGCCGACATGTTCCCGCACTGGGAGTACCTGCTGCACGAGCTGTTCGGCCGGGTCCGTACCGTCCAGGCGCTGGCCACCACCCACATCCCGCAGCGCTGGGACGAGAAGGACAAGCCGTACGACGCCACCGCGGACGACGCCGCCTACGGTGTCTTCGAACTCGAGGGCGGCGCCGTCGCACAGATCAACTCCTCCTGGGCGGTGCGCGTCAACCGCGACGAATTGGTGGAGTTCCAGGTCGACGGCACGCACGGCTCCGCGGTCGCCGGGCTGCGCAACTGCCGCGTCCAGCACCGTTCCGCCACGCCGAAGCCGGTGTGGAATCCGGACCTGCCCGCCACCGAGTCCTTCAGGGACCAGTGGCAGGAGGTCCCGGACAACGGCGACTTCGACAACGGATTCAAGGTCCAGTGGGAGCTGTTCCTGCGGCACGTCGCGCTCGACGAGCCCTGGCAGTGGGACCTGCTGGCCGGTGCCCGGGGCGTCCAGCTCGCCGAACTCGGCCTGGCCTCCTCCGCGCAGGGCCGCCGCTTCGAGGTTCCGGAGCTGGCCCTGTGAGCATCCTGCTGCCGGACGCGTCCGGTGAAACGCGCACCTATGTGCCGCGTTCGGAATCCGTCACCTATAGCGCGGATCTTCCGCTGCGCAGCCGTGTCGTGTACTCCGCCGCCCATGTCGTGGCCGACCCGCTGCGGACGGCGGCGGACGAGCCCGCGGCCGTCGACTGGGACGCCACTCTCGCCTTCCGCCGCCATCTGTGGTCGCACGGGCTGGGCGTGGCCGAGGCCATGGACACCGCGCAGCGCGGCATGGGGCTCGACTGGGCGGGCGCGGCGGAGCTGATCCGCAGGTCGGCGGCCGAGGCGCGCGCCGTCGGCGGCCGGATCGCCTGCGGTGTCGGCACCGACCAGCTCACCGGTCCCGCCGCCACACTGGACGAGGTCGCCGCCGCCTACGAGGAGCAGTTGGCGCTCGTCGAGGCGACCGGTTCGCAGGCCGTCCTCATGGCGTCCCGCGCCCTCGCCGCGGTCGCGAAGGGCCCTGAGGACTATCTGGAGGTGTACGGGCGGCTGCTGCGTCAGGCCGGTGACCCGGTGATCCTGCACTGGCTCGGCCCGATGTTCGACCCGGCGCTCGCCGGGTACTGGGGCAGCGACGATCTGGACGCGGCGACCGACACCTTCCTCGACGTCATCAAGGCCCACCCGGACAAGATCGACGGCGTGAAGATCTCGCTGCTCGACGCGCGGCGCGAGGTCGAACTGCGCCGCCGCCTGCCGCAGGGCGTGCGCTGCTACACCGGCGACGACTTCAACTACCCCGAGCTGATCGAGGGCGACGAACAGGGCTTCAGCCACGCGCTGCTCGGCATCTTCGACCCGCTCGCGCCCCTGGCGTCGGCTGCCGTCAGCGCCCTCGACACCGGGGACGACGCCGGTTTCCGCCGCGTCCTCGACCCCACCGTCGAGTTGTCCCGGCACCTGTTCCAGACACCGACACGCTTCTACAAGACCGGTGTCGTCCTGCTCGCCTGGCTGGCCGGGCACCAGTCGCACTTCAGCATGGTCGGCGGTCTCCAGTCGGCCCGTTCCCTGCCGCATCTCGCCCGCGCCTACGAACTGGCCGACCGGATCGGCCTGTTCCCCGACCCCGGACTCGCCGAGGCTCGGATGCGCGGCCTGCTCGCCGTATACGGAGTGGACGCATGACCGTACCGACGTCGCCCGACCCCGAGTCCTCCGCATCCGCCTCTCACGACGACGTGCACAGCGACGTGACCGGCGACCTCTCGCGGCTGAGCATCAACCAGGAGACCGTCAAGCAGTGGTCGCTGCCCGAGCTGGCCAAGGGCTGCGTGGCGGCCGGGATCGGCTCGGTGGGGCTGTGGCGGGCGCCGGTGCGGGAGTACGGCGTCGAGCGTGCAGCGGACCTGATGCGGGACAGCGGGCTCACCGTGACATCGCTGTGCCGCGGCGGATTCTTCACCGCGACCGACCCGGCGGAGCGGGCGACCGCGCTGGACGACAACCGCGCGGCGATCGACGAGGCGGCGACGCTGGGAACGGCCACCTTGGTGCTGGTTTCCGGCGGCCTGCCCGCGGGCGACCGCGACATCGCCGCCGCCAGGGAGCGGGTCGCCGACGCGATCGGCGAGCTGGCGCCCTACGCGGCGGAGCGCGGGGTACGGCTCGCGATCGAGCCTCTGCACCCGATGTACGCCTCCGACCGGTGTGTGGTCTCCACGCTCGGCCAGGCGCTGGACATCGCCGAGCGCTTCCCCGCGGACCAGGTGGGTGTCGTGGTCGACACGTATCACCTGTGGTGGGATGACATGGTGCCTACGCAGATCGTCCGGGCCGGAGCGGGAGGCAGGATCGCGTCCTTCCAGGTCGCCGACTGGGTGACGCCCCTGCCGGAGGGGGTGCTGCTGGGGCGGGGACAGCTCGGTGACGGCTGCGTCGACCTGCGGGGACTGCGTGAGCGGGTGGACGCGACGGGCTTTCGCGGGCCGGTCGAGGTGGAGATCTTCAACCCCGCGCTGTGGGCCAGGGACGGCGCTGAACTGGTCGCCGAGATCGCCGATCGGTACCTCCGGCACGTTCTCTGAAAAAAACTTGAGAGATTACGCATCCGTCGTACAACCCTTCCGGGGGGTCGGTGGTCTTACTGGGCATCAAGGCTCCTGGGAGGGGTTTCACGGAGCCGAGAGGGAAATGCGCCCGAGGGGGGCTTCGGGGGTAGCAGGGGGGAAACGAAAGAGGTCCGGCCTTGTGCCGGACCTCTTTCGTATCTCTGTGCGGACGCTGTGACCGCCGGGGCGGCTCGCCGCGTCCGCCTCACTTCGCCCGGCGGGCCCGCTTGGCCAGCACCGTCGCCACCACGGGAATGAGCGTCTCCAGCGCCCCCGTGACCGCCGCCACCGGAAGACCCGTCCGCTTCGACACCGCGCGGGCCGTCGGCGCGGTCGCCTTGCGCAGCACTGTGGTGAGCAGACCGCCGCCCACGCCCGTGCCGAGCCCCGCGAAACCGGCGACCCCGGTGAGCGGCTCCGGTTCCGAGGCGGCCTGCTCCAGCGCCTGGCTCAACTCCGCGGTCCCGCCCGGTGTCACCGCCTCATCCGTGACCACACCGGTCAGCGAACCGACCGAGGCGCCCACGACCTGCCGAGCCGCGTCCGTGTCCGTGCCGAGCCGATCGGCCAGTTCCTGAAGCCGCTCGTCACCCAGCTCGGTCAGCACTTCGTCCTGCAGCGGTCGGTCGCTCATGTGCCGGACGCTACGCGGGCGCGCGAGCGGCGGCCCCCGGAGTTCGGCCGAACGCGTGAAGGGCCGCAGCCGGGTGGCCCGAGCGGCGTTGTCCACAGGGGGAGTTGCCGCCGGAGAGTTATCCACAGGGCGGCAACGGGGTGTCCGAGCCAACCGGTACCTTCGGAACAGATCACCAACGGGAGGGCCGGGAAGGGAGGCCGGGCATGGGCGAGTCGGGGCTGGCCGTGCTGGACGGCGTCCTGGAACGGATCACCTACGCCAACGAGGACACCGGGTACACGGTCGCGCGGGTGGACACCGGCCGTGGCTCGGGGGATCTGCTGACGGTCGTCGGCGCGCTGCTGGGGGCGCAGCCGGGGGAGTCGCTGCGGATGCACGGCCGCTGGGGCTCGCATCCGCAGTACGGCAAGCAGTTCAGTGTCGAGAACTACACGACGGTGCTGCCGGCCACGATCCAGGGGATACGCCGCTACCTGGGATCGGGGCTGATCAAGGGCATCGGGCCGAGGATCGCGGAGCGGATCGTCGACCACTTCGGCACCGGCACGCTGGAGATCATCGAGGGCGAGCCGAAGCGGCTGATCGAGGTGCCGGGGCTTGGCCCCAAGCGCACCAAGCTGATCGCCGCCGCGTGGGAGGAGCAGAAGGCGATCAAGGAGGTGATGGTCTTCCTCCAGGGAGTGGGGGTGTCCACTTCCATCGCCGTGCGGATCTACAAGGGCTACGGGGACGCGTCGATCTCCGTGGTGAAGAACCAGCCGTACCGGCTGGCCGCCGAGGTCTGGGGGATCGGCTTCCTGACCGCGGACCGGATCGCGCAGGCGGTCGGGATACCCCACGACAGCCCGGAGCGGGTCAAGGCCGGATTGCAGTACGCCCTGTCGCAGGCCACTGACGGCGGCAACTGCTATCTGCCCGAGGAACGGCTGATCGCGGACTCGGTGAAGCTGCTCCAGGTCGACACGGGGCTGGTGATCGACTGCCTGGGCGAGCTGGCCGAGGAGGAGGGCGTCGTCCGGGAGAGCGTGCCCTCGCCGGACGGGCACGAGGAACAGGTGAAGGCCGTCTACCTGGTCCCCTTCCACCGGGCCGAGATATCGCTCGCCGCCCAGTTGCTGCGGCTGCTGCGCGGACCGGAGGACCGGCTGCCCGCCTTCCGGGACGTGGAGTGGGACAAGGCGCTGGCCTGGCTGGCGACCAGGACGGGGGCCGATCTCGCACCGGAACAGCAGGAGGCGGTACGGCTGGCGCTGACCGAGAAGGTCGCGGTGCTCACCGGCGGTCCCGGCTGCGGCAAGTCGTTCACCGTGCGCTCGGTGGTGGAGCTGGCGCGCGCGAAGAAGGCCAAGGTGGTGCTGGCTGCCCCGACCGGCCGCGCCGCCAAGCGGCTGGCCGAGCTGACCGGCGCCGAGGCCTCGACCGTGCACCGGCTGCTGGAGCTGAAGCCGGGCGGCGACGCGGCGTACGACAAGGACCGGCCGCTGGACGCGGATCTGGTGGTGGTCGACGAGGCGTCGATGCTCGACCTGCTGCTGGCGAACAAGCTGGTGAAGGCGGTGCCGCCGGGCGCGCACCTGCTGTTCGTCGGCGATGTGGACCAGTTGCCGAGCGTCGGCGCGGGTGAGGTGCTGCGTGACCTGCTCGCGGCGGACGGCCCCGTGCCCGCCGTGCGGCTCACACGTATCTTCCGGCAGGCCCAGCAGTCCGGGGTGGTGACCAACGCGCACCGGATCAACTCCGGTGTCCCGCCGCTCACTCAGGGCCTGCCCGACTTCTTCCTCTTCGCCGAGGAGGACTCGGAGGAGGTGGCCAGGCTGACCGTGGACGTGGTGGCCCGCCGCATCCCGGCCCGCTTCGGGCTCGACCCGCGCCGGGACGTGCAGGTGCTCGCGCCGATGCACCGGGGCCCCGCGGGCGCGGGCGTGCTCAACGGACTGCTCCAGCAGGCCGTCACCCCGGCGCGGCCCGACCTGCCCGAGCGCCGGTTCGGCGGCCGGACCTTCCGGGTCGGCGACAAGGTCACGCAGATCAGGAACAACTACGACAAGGGCGCGAACGGCGTCTTCAACGGCACGGTCGGCGTGGTCACCGCGCTGGACACCGTCGAGCAGCGCCTCACCGTGCACACCGACGAGGACGAGGAGATCCCGTACGACTTCGACGAGCTGGACGAGCTGGCCCACGCGTACGCGGTGACGATCCACCGCTCGCAGGGCAGTGAGTATCCGGCCGTGGTGATCCCTGTCACCACCAGTGCCTGGATGATGCTGCAGCGCAATCTGCTCTACACCGCTGTGACCAGGGCGAAGCGGCTCGTCGTGCTGGTCGGATCGCGTCGCGCCATCGGTCAGGCGGTGCGGACGGTGTCGGCGGGAAAGCGCTTCACGGCTCTCGACCACCGGCTGTCCAGGGGCGCAAAATAGGCACTGAGTGCCACCTTTCGGCCCGATGGCCGACCCCGAGTGCACACGCCAGTGCCAAATGGGGGACAGTGGACCTCGTCAGGGCACCTCGAAGAAGAGGCAACACCGTCGGTGAGGGAATGACGTGAGCGACAAGTCTGTAGTACTGCGGTATGGGGACGGCGAGTACAGCTACCCGGTGGTTGACAGCACCGTCGGTGACAACGGCTTCGACATCGGCAAGCTGCGCGCCGACACCGGGCTGGTCACCCTGGACAGCGGTTACGGCAACACTGCGGCCTACAAGTCCGCGATCACCTTCCTCGATGGTGAGGAAGGCATCCTGCGCTACCGCGGCTACCCGATCGAGCAGCTCGCCGAGCGCGGAAGCTTCCTGGAGACCGCCTACCTGCTGATCAACGGCGAACTGCCGACGGTCGACGAGCTGGCCGAGTTCAAGGGCGAGATCACCCAGCACACCCTTTTGCACGAGGACGTCAAACGGTTCTACGACGGCTTCCCCCGTGACGCCCACCCGATGGCGATGCTGTCGTCCGTGGTGAGCGCGCTGTCGACCTTCTACCAGGACAGCCACAACCCGTTCGATCCCGAGCAGCGCCACCTCTCCACGATCCGGCTGCTCGCCAAGCTGCCGACCATCGCGGCGTACGCGTACAAGAAGTCCGTCGGTCAGCCGGTGGTCTACCCGCGCAACGACCTCGGCTATGTCGAGAACTTCCTGCGCATGACGTTCTCCGTGCCGGCCGAGGAGTACGAGCTCGACCCGGTCGTGGTCAGCGCCCTCGACAAGCTCTTCATCCTGCACGCCGACCACGAGCAGAACTGTTCGACGTCGACGGTCCGGCTGGTCGGCTCCTCGCAGGCGAACCAGTTCGCCTCGATCTCGGCCGGTATCAGCGCGCTGTGGGGCCCCCTGCACGGCGGCGCCAACCAGTCGGTGCTGGAGATGCTGGAAGGCATCCAGGCCGACGGCGGCGACGTGGACGCCTTCATCCGCAAGGTGAAGAACAAGGAAGACGGTGTGAAGCTCATGGGCTTCGGACACCGCGTCTACAAGAACTTCGACCCCCGGGCGAAGATCATCAAGTCGGCCGCGCACGACGTCCTGTCGGCGCTCGGCAAGTCCGACGAGCTTCTGGACATCGCGCTCAAGCTCGAAGAGCACGCGCTCGGCGACGACTACTTCGTCTCGCGCAAGCTGTACCCGAACGTGGACTTCTACACCGGCCTGATCTACCGGGCCATGGGCTTCCCGACCAGCATGTTCACCGTGCTGTTCGCCATCGGGCGGCTGCCCGGCTGGATCGCCCAGTGGCACGAGATGATCAAGGAGCCCGGCTCCCGCATCGGCCGTCCGCGGCAGATCTACACGGGCGTCGAGATCCGCGACTACGTGCCCGTCGAGGGCCGCTGAACCACGGGCTGAGCCTGGCCCCACCACGCATGAAGAAGCGCCCCGCGCTGGATCCCCCCACGGGTCCGGCACGGGGCGCTCCCGTTCCCGGAACGGATCCCCCCACGGGTCCGACCGGGCGTCTTTCGGCGGCTGCGCCGTGCCGGGACGAGTGCGGCCCGGGAGGGCCGCTCAAAGCTCCCCGGACATCGCCCCGGCGACGCATTCCCGGGCCGTCCCCCAAGACAGCCCGTTCCGCAGCCCCCCACCGGCTCCGCCGGGAGCGCGGTGCTCAAGACATAAGACCCACGAACCACCGTAATGGTTACGTTCCAAGCCCTGTGATCTACGTCTCTTCGAAAGGGGGCGTTTTCGCAGGCTACCCCGCTCGCGGGCGGTATGGGGCGATCCCGTAGCGTGCTGTCTCCTCATGAGGGGCGGAGTACATGGCACAGAACGGGACAGCGGGCCGCAGCGTCGTCGTGACCGGCGGGGGTACGGGCATCGGTCGGGCGATCTCGATCCGCTTCGCCGAGGAGGGCCACCACGTCACGATCGTCGGCCGTCGCCGTGAGGTCCTGCACGCCACCGCGGAGGAGCTGCGCCGGGAACGCGGGCTGGACGTCACCCCGGTCGCCTGCGACCTGGCCGACCCCGACGACGTAGAGGCGGCGCTCCGGCACCTGCCCGAGCAGGTCGACGTCCTGGTGAACAACGCGGGCAGCCGGGAGCTGGCGATCGGCGCGGGCCCGCACGGGGTGCTCGCCCGCTGGCGCGGCGACTTCGAGCGCAATGTGCTGACCGCGGTGCTGCTGACCGAATCGCTGCGGGACCGCTTCACCGACAGCGGCCGGGTGGTCACGGTCACCTCGGTGGCCGCGCTGCGCGGCGGCGGCTCCTACGGGGCCTCCAAGGCCGCCCTGCACGCCTGGAACCACTCGCTGGCCGCCCAGCTCGGCCCGCAGGGCGTCACGTGCAACATCGTGGCGCCCGGCACCGTGGCGGGCACCGAATTCTTCGGCTCGCGGCTCAACGACGCCGAGCTGACCCGGCGGGCCGGGCGCACGCTCGTGGGCCGCGTCGGCCACCCCGCCGACGTGGCGGCGGCCGTGCTCTTCCTCGCGTCCCCCGAGGCCGGCTTCATCACCGGCGAGATCCTTCAGTGCAACGGCGGCGAACTGCTCGGCCGGTGACCCGGTGACCGGGTGGTCCCTGTGCTCCGGAGGTCCTGTGCTCCGGTGGTCCAGTGCGCCGGGAGCATTCCGCGTTCCGTGACAGGCGCGCCCGTACTCCCTGAGGAGTAGCCCGACTGGACCCTCAGGATGAATTCTCCTGGGAGCCCCCGAGGAATCCCCTGATCCACGGGAAACCCCCTTGCCCCGTCCCACCGGCCGCTGTCAGTTTTGAAGCCCGGGGGCGGGAAGAGGGGCGGTGGAATGGACGTTGCACTGAACGTGTCGTCACTGGACTTCACCTCGGGTCTCGCTGAGTACCTGCGAGGTGGACACGTCTTCTGGGCGTACGCGGTACTGGCCCTCACCACGGCCCCGCCGCTCGTGCCCAACTCCGTGCTGCTCGTGACCGGCGGAGTGATGGCGGCCGAGGGACGGCTGGACATCGCCCTCGTGCTGCTGGTGGTGGCGGGCAGCGCGGTCCTCGGCGACATGCTGATCCACCGCACCGGCCGGGCGCTCAGCGGCCGTGTCCTGGCCCGCATGGAGCGCAACGAACGCCGGGCGGCGCTGCTCAGATGGGCCGCCCTGCGGATACAGCGGCACGGTGTGCCCTTTGTGATCGGCGTGCGCTTTCTGCCCAGCGGCCGAGTGATAGGCGGTCTCGCGGCGGGTGTCGTGCGCTATCCCGCCCGGCGTTACGCGGTGGGCGCGGGTGTCGCGGAGGCCGTCTGGGCCAGCTATTCCGTCGGAGCCGGTTATTTCAGCGGCAAAGCCGCTTCCAACTCCTTCTTCGCCCTCTGCCTGGGGCTCGGTATATCGATGCTCGTCGCCGGTATCGGCACATTGGTGCAGTGGGTCTCGCGGGCGCGTGAGCGCCGCGATCCACGCCTGGTGGGGGAGCGCGAGGCGACCCGGCCTCCCTCGATGGTGGTACGGGCGTCCTTCGCGGGTGACGCGGTGGTCGTACCGGGACCCTCCGGCGGTGGTGGTACGGGACCGGCCGGTGGCCTGCCCGCGGGACCAGGGGCAGCGGCCACCACCACGTCGACATCCGTCACAGGCGCCACTGTCGCGCGCACAAGTCCGCCACCGGGCAAGGACCGGGGCGGATTTCCCTGTTTCTCGGCCGGCCGCGGCAAGTAGCCTTCGGCCGAGCCCCCGGACCCGGAGTCAGCGCGCGGCGGTGGTGTCCGTGCTGTCTTCTGGGCTCTTGCCCGGGGCGGTGCCCTTGTCCGGGGCGGGGGCTGCGGCGGGGGCGGCGGCCGTGCCCTGACCGGTGACCGCCCCAGTGCCCAGGTAGGGCGCCAGATAGCGGTAGAGCATCCCCTTCATCTCCCGCGCGTACGCGTCCCGTTCCTCGCCCTCGTGCTGGACGACGAGGTCGAGTCCTGCCTTGAACATCGCGAAGGACATCTGCGCCACAAGCGTGCGTTCCGCTGTGGACAGCGACGGCTGACGCACGCCGAGCAGTTCGGTGAGGCGCGCGAGCAGTGACGCGTGCAGCTCGTCGTGGCCCTCGGCGACCTTGCCGGGAGTGTCTGGGCCCTTGATCAGGGCGAGGAAGGCCGGGTTGGCGCAGTTGAACTCGATGAAGGGGCCGGCGACGGCGTCGATCATCTCGTCCAGCGGCAGCAGGGCGTTCTCGACGGTGAAGACCCGGCCGTGGGTAGCTTCCATCTCCTTGGCGAGCTGGCTGCCCAGCTCGACGGCGATGGCCTCCTTGTTCGGGAAGAACTGGTAGAGCGTGCCCGGCGACACCCCCGCCTCGCGGGCGATCGCGTTGGTGCTGGACGCCGTGTAGCCCAGCGCGCAGAACACGCTGGCGGCGGCCTGGAGGAGCTGTGTGACACGCCGCTCGCCGCGGGCCTGCCGACGGCGCGGCTGCCGCTCTTCCGCCTCGGACACGGTGACTCCCCAGGGGTATTGACAAACACGAGCGGTCACTCGCATTCTTGAAACGCGAGCGACAGTTCGCATTTGCGATTCTACGTCGCACTACGGGGAGAGGACACCTTTTGTCATGGCTGATGTCAACCACGACTCCGAGGTCGGGGGCTGGACGCGGGCCGTCACGGCCCGGCCCAGGCTGACGCTGCTGCTCGCCCTCCTCTTCACCGCGCTCGCGGTCGTCGCCGGGCGAGGCGTGGCCGACCGGCTGGCCAGCGGCGGCTGGGAAGCGCCCGACTCCGAGTCCTCGTACGCGACCGCGGCGCTCGCCGACCACTTCCCCGCCTCCCAGCCCAATCTGGTCCTGCTGGTCGACGCCAAGGGCGCGGGAGTCGACAGCCCCGCCGTGGCCGCGCAGGGGCAGGAGCTGGCCCGCAAGCTCGCCGCGGATCCGGCCGTCACCGGCGTCACCTCCTACTGGGGCACCCACGCGCCGGTGCTGCGCGCCAAGGACGACGGCTCGGCGATGATCACCGCCCGGCTCAAGGGCGACGACGACGCGGTGGCTACCGCCGTCAAACGGATCGCCCCCGCCTACCGGGGGGAGCACGGACCGGTCGACGTGAGCGTCGGCGGCTCGGCCGCCGTCCGGCACGAATTGCAGAGCACCATCCAGGACGACCTGGTCAAGGCCGAGATGATCGCCCTGCCCGTCACCCTGATACTGCTCGTCATGGTCTTCGGCAGCGCCATCGCCGCACTGCTGCCCCTGGGCGTCGGCATCATCGCGATCCTCGGCACCAACGCGGTGCTGCGCGCCATCACCTCGTTCACCGACGTCTCGGTCTTCGCGCAGAATCTCACCACCGCGCTCGGCCTCGGCCTCGCGATCGACTACGCCCTGTTCATCGTCCGCAGATTCCGCGAAGAGCTGGCGACTGGACTCACCCCGCGCGCGGCGGTCGGAGTGACCCTGCGCACCGCGGGCCGTACCGTCCTCTTCTCGGCCCTGACCGTCGCCGCCTCGCTCGCCGCGATGCTCGTCTTCCCGCAGTACTTCCTGCGCTCCTTCGCCTACGCGGGGATCGCCGTGGTGCTGCTGGCCGCCGCCGCGGCGCTGATCGCGCTGCCCGCCTGCCTGGTCCTGCTCGGAGACCGGGTCAACGCGCTGGATCTGCGCAAGGCACTGCGCCGCAGGCCCGCGAGCGACCCCGGTGCGGGATACGCCGCCTTCGCCCGGCTGGTGATGCGCCGGGCGCCGCTCTTCGCGATCGGCGCGGTCGCGGGCCTGCTGCTGCTCGGGCTGCCCTTCCTCCAGGTGCGCTTCGGCGCCGCGGACGATCGGCAGTTGCCCTCGGCGGCCGAGTCCCATGTGGTGCAGCAGCACATCCGCCAGGAGTTCCCCGGCAGTCCCGACGGCGCCATCACGGTGCTGGCCGAAGGCGCCGACCGGTCCCAACTGGCCGGATACGAGAAGCGGGTGGCCGCCCTGCCCGGCGTGGTCCGGGTCGAGGGGCCGGTCGTTGCCCGGGACTCAGGCGCCGCCTATATGACGGTGCTGTCCACGAGCGAGGCGGTGGACGCCGGCACCCAGCACCTGGTCGGCGCGATCCGCGCCGTGCCCACGGACTTCAAAGCCTCGGTGACCGGCCAGGCCGCCGTCCTGGTGGACACCAAGGACACCATCGGCCAACGGCTGCCATGGGCGGCCGGGATCATCGCCCTGGTCACCTTGCTGCTGGTCTTCCTGCTCACCGGCAGCGTGATCATCCCGCTCCAGGCGGTGCTGCTCAACGCGCTGAGTCTCACCGCGATGTTCGGCGCGGTGGTGTGGGTCTTCCAGGACGGTCATCTGTCCGGACTGCTGGGCTTCACGGCCACCGGCAGCATCGAGACGACCCTGCCGGTGCTGATGTTCTGCGTGGCCTTCGGACTCTCCATGGACTACGGGGTGTTCCTGCTCTCGCGGATCAAGGAGGAGTACGACCGGGGCGGCGACCACCAGGCGTCCATCGAGTTCGGGCTCAAGCGGACCGGCGGACTGATCACGGCGGCGGCGGTGATCCTGGCCGTGGTGATGGTCGCGATCGGCACGTCGCGGGTGGCCAACACCAAGATGCTGGGGCTCGGCATCGCGCTCGCGGTGCTCATGGACGCGATGGTGGTCCGCACCCTGCTGGTGCCCGCGGTGATGCGGCTGACCGGGCGTGCCACCTGGTGGGCGCCGCCGGTGCTGCGCCGCTTCCACGACCGGTTCGGCATATCGGAGGGCGGCGGCCAGGAGGCGGCGGAGGGCACGAAGGCCCCGCGCTCCTCGCGGGAGCGGCGGGACCCCGAGCCGGCCACGCGGAACTGAGGCTCAGTCCGGATCCCGGCGGCCGCGGTTTCCCGGCCGCCGGGCACTCCAGGCCCTGACGGTATCGGCGTACCAGAAGGGCTTGCCGCCCTCGACGACATCGGGCGGCGGGAGATGCCCGTGCTTCCGGTAGGAGCGGACGGTGTCGACCTGTACGCGGATGTGCGCGGCGATCTCGGCGTACGACCACAGGGTCCGGTCGGTCATCCCAGGTACCTCCGTACGGCGGGGCTGCTGTTGATCAGCACCTTCGTCCGGCCAACGACAGGTGAGCGTCACCGCATGGGCTTGTTGATCTTCTGTGACACGGAACCCGCGTAACGGTGACAAATGTGGCGAACGGGTAACGACCGCGCAGGTCGTCCGGACCGTGGCGGTGAAAGGGGGCACGATGGCGGGCTGAGACCGGAGGAAATCAGCGAGCGGGCAATCCGCCCACCCCTCGGCTCCGAATACCGGTCGGAGACTTGCGCGGGTGAGTCGGGACGGGATGGATCGCAGATGAGGGAAGCCGTACGGCTGGACGGCGTCGCAGGCGCCGGCCCCGACCTCCAGGAGCTGCTGGTCGCGGTCGCCCGCGGCGACGAGGCGGCGTTCGCCAGGGTCTACGACGCGGTGGCCGGGCCCGTGCTGGGGCTGGTGCGCTCGGTGCTGCGCGACCCCGCGCAGTCGGAGGAGGTCGCCCAGGAGGTGCTGGTCGAGGTCTGGCAGACCGCGACCCGCTTCCAGGCATCCCGAGGCAGCGCCATGACCTGGGTGATGACGCTGGCCCACCGTCGCGCGGTGGACCGGGTGCGTTCCGCGCAGGCGTCCTCCGACCGGGAGCACAAGGCCGCGCTGCTTGAGCACACCCCCGCCTTCGACGAGGTCGCGGAACAGGTCGAGTCACGGCTGGAGCGCGAGCAGGTGCGACGCTGTATGCGGACGCTCACCGAATTGCAGCGCCAGTCGGTGACGCTCGCCTACTACCAGGGATTCACCTACCGGGAGGTCGCCGAGTTGCTCGCGGCTCCGCTGGGGACCGTCAAGACCCGACTGCGGGACGGACTCATCCGCCTGCGCGACTGCTTGGGAGTGAGCGCATGACGACCGCCGATCTGCATACCCTCACCGGTGCGTACGCGGTGCACGCGCTGCCCGACGGTGAGCGGGAGGAATTCGAACGGCACATCGCCGACTGCTCGGCCTGTGCGCAGGAGGTCCGTGAGCTGTCCGCGACGGCCACCCGGCTGGCGCTGGCCGCCTCGGTCGTGCCGCCGCCGCACATGCGCGAGCAGGTGCTGCGCCGGGTCGCCGCCGTGCGGCAGGAGCCGCCGGTCGTCACGCGGCAGGAGCGGCGCGGTCTCGCCGGATGGGTGGCCGGGGCGCGGCGGCTGCCGCGTTACGCGCTGGCCGCGTGCATGGCGGGAGTGGTCGGGCTCGGCGGGGTGGCCGTCTGGCAGCACCAGGCCGCCGACGACGCGAGGCAGCGGGCGAATCAGGCCGAGCAGCGGGCGGGCGAGCTCTCCCAGGTGCTCTCGGCGCCCGACGCGGCGAGCACCACGCGGAAGCTCAGCACCGGCACGACCGCGACCGTGGTGGTCTCCCGGAGCCTGGGCAAGGCCGCTTTCCTGGCCGCCGGTATGCCGACGCCGGCGGCCGGGAAGACGTACGAGCTGTGGTTCGACGACGGCGGGAAGATGCGGCCGGCGGGTCTGATGGACCCGTCAGCCACCGACCAGGCCGTGGTGCTGGACGGGCGGATCGACAACGCCTCCGGGGTGGGCGTGACGGTCGAACCGGCCGGCGGCTCGCAGCAGCCGACGAGTGCCCCGCTGGCGCTGGTGACGTTCCCGGCGGCGGCCCGTGCCTGAGACGTCGCGGACCGGGTCGTCCATCGCGCTGTTCACCGCGGACCTGCGGTTGCACGACAACCCCGTGCTGGCCGGGGCGGTGGCGGCGGCCGGGAGCGTGGTCCCGCTGTTCGTGGTGGACGAGGGCATCGCGCGGGCCGGATTCGCGGTGCCGAACAGGGCGGCGTTCCTCGCCGATTGCCTGGCCGACCTGGACGCGGGCCTGCGGGCGCGCGGCGGGCGGCTGGTCGTGCGGCGCGGCGACGTCGTCGAGGAGGTCGTCCGGGCCGTCGGCGACAGCGGGGCGCGGCAGGTGCACATCGCGGCCGGGGTGAGCGGTTACGCCCTGCGCCGTGAGGACCGGCTGCGCAAGGCCCTGGCGGAGGCGGGCTGCGAGGTGGTGGTGCACGAGGCCGTGGTCACCGCGGCCCCGCCCGGCGCCGTCACCCCCGTGGGCCGCGACCACTTCGCCGTCTTCACACCGTACTTCCGGCGCTGGGGCGCCGAGCCCCAGCGCCGCGTGCTGGACGCGCCGCGCAAGGTCACCGTGCCCGAGGACGTGAAGTCCGCCGCGCTGCCCTCCGCCGCCGAGCTGACCGGGCCGGGCGGCGGGCAGCCGTCGCCGGGCCTGCCGCCCGGCGGGGAGACGGCGGGTCGCAAGCTTGCGGGCAGTTGGTGGCGTTCGGGCCTGGAGGGTTACGCGGACCAGCACGACGACCTGGCGGGTGACGCGACCTCCCGGCTCTCGCCGTATCTGCACTTCGGGTGCGTGTCCGCGACCGAACTCGTGCACCGGGCGCGGTCGGTGAGCGGCCGGGGCGCGGAGGCGTTCATCCGGCAGCTCGCCTGGCGCGACTTCCACCATCAGGTGCTCGCCGCGCGGCCGGACGCGGCGCACCGCGACTACCGTTCCCGGCACGACCGTTGGCGCACCGCGCCCGAGGAGGTCACCGCCTGGCGCGAGGGCCGCACCGGCTACCCCATCGTGGACGCCGCGATGCGCCAACTGCTGCACGAGGGCTGGATGCACAACAGGGGCAGGCTGCTCGTGGCGAGTTTCCTGACCAAGACGCTGTACGTGGACTGGCGGGTCGGCGCCCGGCACTTCCTGGACCTGCTGGTCGACGGCGACATCCCCAACAACCAGCTCAACTGGCAGTGGTCGGCGGGCACCGGCACCGACACCCGGCCCAACCGGGTGCTCAACCCGCTGCTCCAGGCGGCCCGTTTCGACCCGGACGGCGACTATGTGCGGCGCTGGGTTCCGGAACTGGCCGAGTTGGAGGGGGCGGCAGTGCACCAGCCGTGGAAGCTGTCGGGTCCGGAACGGGAGCGGTTCGACTACCCGGACCCGATCGTGGCCCTGAGCGAAGGGCACGCCCGCTTCTCGCGGGCCCGCGGCCTGGACGACTGACCGCGAACCCGCGAACCCGCGAACCGACCGAGCCACCGAGCCCACCGAAACCGCCGAACCGAGCGGAGCCGACCCGCTCACCACGACCTGTGCCCCCAGCGGCCCGGCTGCCGCCGACTACGCCCGCCCGTCAACACCGCCCTTTCGCGGCGGCCACGGGAAGAAACCACTCGTCCGGGCGACGTATTCGGCGTAGCCGGGCCGCTGCGCCATGTGCCGTTCCAGCAGCGGCTTCCCGCTGCCCCGCAGGAGCAGGAAGCTGATGGTCAGCGGGCCGAGCACGGCCAGCACGACGGCGCCCGCCGCCGACGACCAGCGGGCGCCGTCGCACGCCAGCACGTACAGCCCCCACCAGACGCAGAAGTCGCCGAAGTAGTTGGGGTGCCGGGTCCAGCCCCACAGGCCGCGGTCCATCACCTGACCGCGGTGCGCGGGATCGGCCTTGAAGCGGGCGAGCTGGTGGTCGCCGACCGCCTCGAAGACCAGCCCGACCAGGCACAGCGCCGCGCCGACCGCCGCCGCCGGGCCGACGGACCCCGGCAGATAGCAGGCGACCTGCACCGGCAGCGACACCACGCACACCAGCAGACCCTGGAGCAGGTAGACGATCCGGAAGGCGTACCCGTTGCGGCGGTCGGCCGGGACCTTGGACAGCATCTTCTCGTAGCGCGGATCCTCGCCGTGGCCACGGCCGCGCCAGGCGATGTGCCCGGCCAGCCGCAGCCCCCACACCACGGTCAGGACCAGGACCAGCAGCCGCCGCCCGTCGTCACCGTGCCCCGAGGACAACCCGTACGACACGACGGCGACCGCCGCGAAGGCGGCGCCCCACGCCACGTCGACCACCCGGTGCATGCCCTTGGCCACCGCGACCGCGAAGGTCACCAGCATCACGGCGAGCGCCGCGCCCGCCGCCGCCGCGAGATTCACGCAGAATGCGCCCCACGGAAAGCCGTTCACCGGCCTGCCGCCGAGTCTTCCGCGTGCACGGCACCAGTCGGCCCCGATTCCCCGGTGGCCCCCGCCGCCCCCTCCAGCACGAACTGCCGCACATCCAGGTACCCGGAGCGGAAACCGGCCTCCGAGTAGGCCAGGTAGAACGTCCACAGCCGCCGGAAGACCGCGTCGAAGCCGAGCGCCGCCACCTCGTCCGCGCACCGCGCGAACCGCTCGCGCCACAGCCGCAGCGTCTCCGCGTAGTGCGGTCCGAACGCCTCGGCGCTGACGATCCGCAGCCCGGTGGCCTCGCCGCTCACCTCGGAGATGGCCTCGGCGGAGGGGATCATGCCGCCGGGGAAGACGTACTTGTGGATCCAGGTGAAGGTGGGAAGACTCACCAGCATCCGGTCGTGCGGCATGGTGATCGCCTGGAGCGCGATCCGGCCGCCGGGCGCGAGCCGCCGCTCCAGGGTGCGGAAATACTCCGGCCAGAACTCGTGGCCGACCGCCTCGATCATCTCGACGCTGACCACCGCGTCGTACTCGCCCTCGACCTCGCGGTAGTCGCGCAGCAGCACCTCGACACGGTCCTGGAGCCCGGCGGCGCGGACCCGTTCCAGCGCCAGTCCACGCTGCTCGCGCGAGAGCGTCACGCTCACCACGCGGGCGCCGCGCGATGCCGCGCGCACCGCCAGCTCGCCCCAGCCGGTGCCGATCTCCAGCAGCCGGGTGCCGGGACCGACCCCGGCCGCGTCCAGCAGCAGGTCGATCTTGCGGTGCTGGGCGGCGGGCAGCAGGTGCTCGTCGGCAGGGAAGCCGCGGAAGACCGCGGAGGAGTACGTCATCGTCTCGTCGAGGAAGAGCGAGAAGAGGTCGTTGGACAGGTCGTAGTGCCGGTGGATGTTGTCGCGCGCGCCCTCGCGGGTGTTGCGCTGCGCCTCCGGCCGCCGCCTGGCCCACGCACCGCGCAGCCGTTGCAGGGACGGCGGTACGAGGGTGGCGACGTTGTCGGCGAAGACCGTGAGCACACCGGTCAGGTCGTCCGCGTCCCACTCCCCGGCCATGTACGACTCGCCGAAGCCGATCAGGCCCTCGGCGCCGATCCGGCGGAAGAAGGACCGCGGGTCGTGCACCCGCATCAGCGGGCCGCCGAGCCCCAGCGTGCGGGCGCCCTCGCCCGCGTCGTCGCCGTCCGCGCCCGCCAGCCGCACCCGCAGCGGCAGCCGCTCCAGCGCCCTGCGCACGAGGAAGGCCGCGACGGCCGCGCGCGCGGCCGAACAGCGGGGCGCCGCCGCGACGTCCGGCCAGCGCTCGGCGTCGACCGCCGCGCGCACCCTGGACGTCGACACGGGCGAGACGGCGGCCCCGGCAGTCACCGGGGCGGCCGGAGTGGATGACACGGTCACCGCATTCCCTCCTGAACGTGATGGCTTGGCCGCGGCCGTACGGGCAGGCCGCGCAGATACAGCAGAACACCGTGGAATCTGATCCCCGCGGAGACGAGGAGCGTCGACCACGGATGGCGTACAGCGGCCCGGAGCAGTCCGGCCGCGGTGGCCGGGCGGCGGTCGCCGCTCACGGTCGCGGTGAAGGGGCGTTTTCCGTCCAGTTCCAGATGGACCGTCACGGAAAGGCGGTTTCCCGGCTCCGGCACCCGCATGCGGTAGTCGCCCTCCACCGGGAAGAACGGGGAGACGTACAGCTCCTTGGCGGTCGAGGCACGGCCCTCGGCGTCCGGCGCCAGCAGATAGCAGTGCCGCTCGCCATAGGTGTTGTGGACCTCCGCGACCACATGGCGGGGCGTGCCGTCACGCGCGTGGCACCAGTACAGGGTCAGCGGGTTGAAGACATGGCCGAGGACACGGGCGTGCGTGAGCATCAGCACGCGGCCGTCCGCGGGGGCCGCCCCCTGCGCGGCGAGGAACCGGTCGAGCCCCGCCCTGACCGTGGGCGCCGTACCGCCGAAGTGGTCCCGCGCCCGGAAACCGGCCAGCGGGCGCAGCGGCAGCGGCAGTCGGGGCATGCGGTCCACGTCGACCAGCCACATATAGGTGCGCATACGGAAGGAGTGCCGCACGGGGCGGTTACGGGCGTGGGCGATCCGACAGTCGTACAGCGAAGGCGCCACCGCCTGCGGCTTCGCTTCCACTTTCGCCGGGTCGTGCGCCGTCCCGTCATGCACCGGAGCCGTCATGACCACTCCACCCCCAGCGCGCGCGCCGCCGCCACCCCGGAGGCGCAGCCGTCCTCGTGGAAACCCCAGCCGTGGTAGGCGCCCGCGTAGGCGACCACCGGCCCGTTCAGTTCGGGCAACCGTCGCTGCGCGGCCACCGACTCCGGCGTGTACTGCGGGTGTTCGTACGCCATCCGGTCCCGTACGGCGGAGGGGGCGACCCGGTCGGCGCCGTTGAGCGTCACCACATACGTGTCGGCGCCGTCCAGCCGCTGGAGCCGGTTCATGTCGTAGCTGACCAGGACGGCGCCGGCGTCCGAGGCGCAGGACGGCATCAGGTAGTTCCACGACGCGCGGGCGCCGGACGCGCGCGGCAGCACGCCGGTGTCGGTGTGCAGCAGCGCGGGATTGACGGTGTACGGGATCGCGCCCAGCACCTCGCGCTCGGCCGCGGTGGGCTCGGCCAGCAGGCTCAGCGCCTGGTGCGGGTGGACGGCGACGACCACCGCGTCGTAGCGCTCGGTGGTGCCGTCCTCGACGGTGACCTCGGCGCCGCCGGGGACGCGGCGCAGCGCGGTCACCCGGCTGGAGGTGTGCACGGCGGACACCTCCTTGCCCACCCGCTCGACGTACGTACGGGAGCCGCCGGTGATCGTGCGCCAAGTGGGGGAGTCGCCGACGCTGAGCAGGCCGTGGTGGTCGAGGAAGCGGAAGAGGTAGCGGGCCGGGAAGTCCAGCGCGGTCGCGGGGGAGCAGGACCAGACGGCGGAGACCAGCGGGGTCATGAAGTGCTGGACGAAGTAGGGGGAGTAGCGGCCGTCGGCGAGGAATTCCCGCAGCGTGCGGTCGGTGGCGGCAGCGCGCGCACCCGTGTCCGTATCCGAGCCCGTATCCGCGGGAAAGCCCGAGCCCGCAGAAGAACCCGAGCCCGCACCCGTATCCGTGGAAGAACCCGAACCCGCTTCGCCGCTCTCCGCGAGCAGCCGCCGCGCCCCGCGGTGGAAGGCCGTGACCTCGGTCAGCATCCGCAGATAGCGGCCCCGCAGCGCGTTGCGCGGCTGCGCGAAGAGCCCGCGCGGCCCGCGGGCCCCGGCGTACTCCAGGCCGCAGCCCTCGCACCGCACCGACATGCTCATCTCGGACTCCTGCGTGGCGACGTCCAGCTCGCGCAGCAGCCGCAGCAGATGCGGATAGGTGCGGGCGTTGTGCACGATGAAGCCGGTGTCGACGCTCAGGGACCGGCCGTCGGGGTCGGCCACGTCGTGGGTGTCCGCGTGCCCGCCGAGCCGGTCGTCCGCCTCGTACAGGGACACGTCACTCGCGCGGTGCAGCACATGGGCGGCGGTAAGGCCCGCCACTCCGCTGCCTATCACCGCGATCCGACGTCGTTCGGCCGTCATGCGATCCCCTCGGTCAGTGCTCGATGTCCGGTGACACCCCGTGGTGCCCGGTGGCGCCCCGTGCCCGGTCGGTGTCCGGCGCGGCCGGAACGGCGACCGGCACCGGTGCGCCCTCACTGATCATTCGTGGCCGCCGCCGTCGCGGATTGGTGCGGGAGCGGAACGTTCCGGCGGTGATCTTCACGGTCCCCACCTGCGGCGGAACCCGTCGGTCCGGGGGACGCGGAATCCCGTACCAATCCGCCGGGCGAGTGGCCACGAATGCGGGATGTGACCGACCAGGAGACCATCAGCCCCGGCAGTGCGCTGGAGCCTCATCAGCCACATGGCCCGAGCGCCGCCGGCCGGCTGCTGAGGGTCGTACTCGGCGCGCTGAGCGGCCTGTTGGCCGCTGCCGCGTCACTCGGTTTCGCCGAACTCGTCGCCGTGGCCGCCCGTCCCGAGGCCAGTCCGGTGACTGCGGTCGGCGGCGCGGTCATCGACCGCACACCGGTGTCCCTGAAGGACTACGCGGTACGGAACTTCGGCACCAACGACAAACTGGTGCTGCAACTGGGCATCGTCGCGATCCTGGCCCTCTTCGCCTTCGTGCTCGGCGTGTTCGCGCTGCGCTTCCGGCGCACGGGCTGCGCGGGCGTGCTGGCCTTCGGCGTCATCGGGGCGGTCGCCGCCTGGAGCCGTCCCGACCACCACCGGCTGGACACGCTGCCGTCGATCGTCGGCGCGCTGCTCGGAGCGGCGGCGCTGTGGCTGCTGACACAGCGGCTCACGCTCCGCGCCGCACCGGCCGCGCGCGTGCCGGAACAGGCCGCCGCGCCGGAGACACCGACCGCTCCGTCCGCCGTGGAGCGCGCCGCGGAGGACGACGAGGACACCGCCGAGATCCCTCTGCCACGGACGGAAACGCCCGCCCCGCAGGCCGGGCCCACCTCCCGCCCCGCGTTCGACCGCCGTGGCTTCGTGCTGGCCGCTGCCGCCACGGCTGCCGCGTCCGCGGGTGCGGGAGCCCTGGGCCGTACCCTCAACAACCGCCGCGGCGCCGTCGCGGTGGCCTCACGGAAGGCCATCGCGCTGCCCGCCCCCGCCTCCCGCGCCGCGGCCGTCCCGCGCGGGGCGGACCTGGGAATCCCCGGCCTGAGCGCGTTCACCACGCCGAACGCGAAGTTCTACCGCGTCGACACCGCCCTGGTCGTGCCGAAGATCGACGCCACCACCTGGCGGCTGCGCATCCACGGCATGGGCGTGGGCAAGGAGTTGACGCTCTCCTACGACGACCTGCTGCGCCGTGACCTGATCGAGCGGGACATCACGCTGACCTGCGTGTCCAACCAGGTCGGCGGCCCGTACGTCGGCAACGCCCGCTGGATCGGCGTCCGGCTGGCCGATCTGCTGCGCGAGGCGGGGGTACGGCCCCCGTCGCACGGTGGCACGGCGGACCAGCTGGTGGCGCACTCGGTGGACGGCATGGCCATCGGCTCGCCGGTGGAGACCGTGCTCGACGGCCGTGACGCGATGCTCGCGCTCGGCATGAACGGCGAGCCGCTGCCCTTCGCACACGGTTTCCCCGTCCGCATGCTGGTGCCCGGCCTGTACGGCTATGTGTCGGCCTGCAAGTGGCTGCGCGAACTCGAACTGACCACCTTCGACTCCTACGACGCCTACTGGGTCAAACGCAGCTGGTCGCGCGAGGCTCCGATCAAGACCGAGTCGCGGATCGACACCCCGAAGCCGTTCGCCAGTCCCAAGGCGGGCCGGGTGCCGGTGGCCGGGGTGGCGTGGGCGCAGCACCGGGGCATCGACCGGGTGCAGGTACGGGTCGACGGCGGCCGGTGGCAGACCGCCCGGCTCGCGGACGAGGACAGCACCGACACCTGGCGGCAGTGGCTGTGGGAGTGGGACGCCACGCCCGGCAGTCACACGCTGGAGGTCCGCGCGACGGACCGTGACGGCTACACGCAGACCGACCACCGCGTCGGCACCGTCCCGAACGGCGCGACCGGCTGGCACTCGGTGGTGGTCAGCGTCGACTGACCCGTCGGCGCGCCGACCATCCGACGACCTGTTCGCCTTCGAGCGGCCCGCCGCCCCCCGGGCCATCCGCCCCCCCCCCGGGCCATCCGCCCCCCTGACCATCCGCCTCCCCAACTCCCCGCCACAGACGACTTTCCGCACGCACATGTCGCATAAACCGCACATATAGAGGAGAAAAACCATGTTCAACCTCCGCGCCCGCCGCATCGCCGTCGCCGTGACGGCCGCCGCCGTCCTGCCGCTGGCCCTCAGCGCCTGTTCGAGCGACGACAACAAGAAGGACGACTCGGCGGCGGCGAGCCCGTCCACCTCGGCGAGCGATCCGGCGATGGCGCCCACCAGCGACGCGCCGAGTGACGCCTCGACGAAGGACGCGCCCTTCGGGCCCGGCTGCGCCACCGTGCCCAAGAACGGCGCGGGCAGCTTCGACGGCATGTCCAAGGACCCGGTGGCGACCGCCGCCTCGCACAACCCGGCGCTGTCGACGCTGGTCGCCGCCGTCCAGAAGGCCGGTCTCGTCGACACCCTGAACAACGCCCAGAACATCACCGTCTTCGCGCCGACCAACGACGCCTTCGCGAAGATCCCGAAGGCCGACCTCGACAAGGTCCTCGCCGACAAGGCGATGCTCACCAAGATCCTCACCTACCACGTGGTCGGCGAGCCGGTGAAGGCGCCCGAGGGCCTGTCCAAGGGCACCTACACCACGCTGGAGAAGGGCACCCTGACGACCTCGGGCTCCGGCGAG
The DNA here is from genome assembly GCF_044749865.1 of Streptomyces sp. NPDC088910. NCBI lineage: Bacteria > Bacillati > Actinomycetota > Actinomycetes > Kitasatosporales > Streptomycetaceae > Streptomyces > Streptomyces sp. NPDC088910. The sequence continues at coordinate 799,498 of NZ_JBIVIV010000001.1, read as the reverse complement.
GCGTACAAGGTCAACGACACCGCGAACGTGGTCTGCGGCAACGTCACCACCGCCAACGCCACCGTGCAGATCATCGACACGGTGCTGATGCCCAAGTAGCCGTTGGGGATCAGGCGTTACGGATCACTCCGGACGGCCCGCGACGACGCGCAGCAGGTGTTCCGCCACGGCGGACATCGCGTCGCGGGCCGGCCGCAGATAGCGCCGCGGGTCGACGACGGCCGGGTCCGCCGCCAGGTGCTCCCGTACCGCCCCGGTGAAGGCGATGTTCAGCGCCGTACCGATGTTGACCTTCACCATCCCGGCGGCGACGGCCCGCCGCAGCTCGTCGTCCGGCACACCGGACGAGCCGTGCAGCACCAGCGGTACGGGTACGGCCGTGCGCAGCGCGGCTATCAGTTCGTGGTCGAGGCGCGCGGAGCGGTCGGTCATCGCGTGCGAGCTGCCGACCGCGACGGCGAGCGCGTCCACCCCGGTCGCGGCGGTGAAGGCGGCGGCCTCGGCGGGGTCGGTCCGCACGCCGGGCGCGTGCGCGCCGTCCTTGCCCCCGACCTCGCCCAACTCGGCCTCGACCCAGGCGCCCTGGCCGTGCGCCCACTCCACCATCCGCGCGGTGGCCCGCAGATTCTCCTCGTACGGCAGCTTCGACGCGTCGAACATCACCGAGGACGCCCCGGCCGCCACGCCCGCCCGCAGCAACTCCTCGCTCTCCACGTGGTCCAGGTGCAGGGCGACCGGCACCGCCGCGCCCCGCGCGACCGCCGCCGCCCCCGCCAGCACCGGCTCGACCCGGCCGCCGTGGAAGGCCACCGCGTTCTCGCTGATCTGGAGGATCACCGGCAGCCCGGCGGCCTGCGCGGCGGAGGTGATCGCCTCCGCGTGCTCCAGCGTGATCACATTGAACGCGGCGACCCCGTGGCCCGCGGCCCGGGCTGCGGTGACGAGTTCTGCGGTGGAGACGGCAGGCATGGGATTCCTCGGGGTACGTACGGCGGTGCCGGTTTCACGGGTGCGGGCGGGGGTACGGGCGGCGGTCCGCCGAACAGCGGAGCGCCGCGCGGGGGCTGTCGTCAGGCCAGGACGACGGAACGCGTCAGGTTGCGCGGCCGGTCCGGGTCGTACCCCTTGTTCTCCGCGATGGCCACCGCGAGCCGCTGGACCCGCACCAGGTCGGCCAGCGGGTCGAGCACGGGCGCGCCCGTACCGCCGACCGCGCTCGTACCGCCGTCGGCGGGCGCGGCGGAACCGGCCTCGAGAAGGCCGCCCACGCCCGCGACGTTGTCCGCCAGGCCCTCGGGCAGGGCGCCGAAGGCCCACACCACGCGGCCGGGGCCGGTGATGCTGATCGGGCCGTGCCGGTACTCCATCGCCGGGTAGCTCTCGGTCCAGGCGCCCGCGGCCTCGCGCATCTTCAGCGCGGCCTCCTGCGCCAGGCCGTAGGTCCAGCCGGTGCCGAGGAAGGTGAACTGCTCGGCGGCCGTGACGGTGGTGGGCAGTTCCTGGGCGAGCGCCAGCCGCGCGTCGGCGACGGCCGCCGTCAGGTCGTGGCCGAGGTGGGCGCGCAGCAGCGCGAGCGCGGTGGTGGCGAACCGGGTCTGCACCACCGACTGTTCGTCGGCGAAGTCCAGCACCACGACCTCGTCGGCGGCCTCCATCACCGGCGTGTGCGGGTCGGCGGTGATCGCCGTGACCGCGACGCCCGCCGTACGCAGTCGTTCGCTCGCCCGCAGCACCTCGGTGGTGGTGCCGGAGCGGGTGATCGTCAGCACACGGTCGTAGCCGCGGCCGAACGGGAACTCCGAGGCCGCGAAGGCGTCGGTCTCGCCGTGACCGCCCTGTTCGCGCAGCGCCGCGTAGGACTGGGCCATGAACCAGGAGGTGCCGCAGCCGATCACCGCCACCCGCTCGCCGTCGCGCGGCAGCTTTCCGGCCTCGGCGGGAGCGAGATCGGCCGCCCGCTGCCAGCACTCGGGCTGGGAGGCGGTCTCGGTGGTGGTGAGGGACGCGGACATCGGGGCTCCTCGTGCGGTGTGCGAGATACGGCGTGCGAGATGCGACGCGCGGTGCGGATGCGCGATCCTGCTCGAAACGAGCAGCTATCGAGCATAAATGTACACAGAGGAGAGGGCTGGCGGAAGGTCCCGGACTGCGCTAAGGGCGCACGCGGGCGGCGCGCCCCCTGTCCGGCGGCCGAATGAGGCGCGCGTCACACTTCCCGCACCGGATGTCACATCCCGTCGCGCGGTCCGGCTCTCTGGTAGGAGGGCGTGAGCGGCGGCCGGACTTGACGAAGGCCGAACGGTGAGAACGAGAAGAACGAGGAGGAAACCCTGCCCGAGAGAAAGCTCCGCACGACAGGCAGGGCTCTTCGTCCTCTGTCAATTGCTTTACGCGAGGCCCGAAGCGCTCACGTGGATTCCTTCAGAGCCGCCGCTTCCGTTTTCGCGGCCACACGTTCGAGTAGCTCGTCGAGATCGTATTGCGCGCGTCCGGGACTGCCGTAGCGGGTGATCTTGCCGCGGCTGGCCCATTTCCTGATCGTCGCCTCGGAGACTCCGGCGGCGAGTGCGGCGAGTTGAGTCGGAACAAGCCGACTTCTATTGCGCGGTGGCGGATTCATGCGGCGTCCTCCGGGCGCTGGGATTGTGCTGCCGCTCCCGCAGTGCCGCGCGCGAACTGCCGCGTCTGCTGAATCTGCCGGGATAGCAGAAGCCATTGGTGGGGCTGCCAACTGTGTCCTGCGGTACAGCTCACTTCTCGGGTGCGCCGGCCGTCGGGCGACGACGGCGCCGTGGTCATCGCCGCGCTGCAACCGGAATGGATGCATTGGCCGAGATCCATGCGCAACGCGGGCTGCGTGTAGGCGGACCGGCGCGCGCGGTGCGTTATCTCGGAGATCTCCTCCGCGAAGTCCGCGGCGGTCGGGTGCGCGAGCAGCCAGTTGAGGTGGACGACGAGGAAGTCGGCCATCTCCTCCGGCTGCCTGCGGACCGGCTTGCGGACGGCGCGCTCCTCGGCGACCATCGCCGCCCACGAGGCCAGGAACCCGACGATGCCGGACCGGGCGGTGATCGCCGCCTCGTCCAGCCGTATTCCGGTCGACTGCCTGCTGCCGCTGACCCGTTGGAGAGTCGGGTTGCGGCGCGGATGGAGCACCGACTCGCAGTCGTCGTAGATCTCCGGCAGCTCCATCAGATTCGCCTTGAGATCGTGGTAGCACGAGGTGCACAGACGCAGCCCCGGGGCCGCTGTGCGGCGCGGTCGCGACCCGTGCGGCACGTTGCCGCATTTTTGGCCCACACATGGAGATGAATTCATTTGGTCACCCGTTGGTCATGATGTCGGAAGGTGGCTGTCGCAGTGCGAACTCGTCGATCGACTCGATGACCGAGGGGAGTGCGCCCTGTTCAGGACATGCCGAAAGTCGTCGTCGGTGCAGGTGAGCGACGTCCCGTCGGAACATGGCCGTGCATCGGCTGCCTCCGACGGAATGGCGCACCGTCAGCGGCGACCGCTGGATCCGGAACCTGTCGACGTACTCCAGGCGCGAGGGAACTACTCAGTGGAACGCCTGGACCATCTCAACGCAGTGCTGAACGCAGTGCAGAACGGTCGGCGAGGGCCGGGCCGACCGGATATACCGCGAGCAGCGGTGCTCGCGGGCTCCACAGACCAGTGGGGCCCATGGGGCACGCCGGATCATGGAGGTGTGCGTCGTGAGTGGATCGCACCGGTACGGGATGATGTGGGGCGCGCGTGTGCCGTGGCGTCGCCTAAGCGGGACGTCATCGTCCGTGCCACGCGGGACGGGGCCCGCCGCGCCGCCGAATCAACGGCCGAATCGACCGTCGAGTCGCCGGAGCGTGCGCGGACCTGGCCGGCCTCCGCGTCCGAGCAGTGGCTCGGGCGGAGACGGATGACGGTGCCCTGGGCCGTGCCCGGGACCGTTCGTAAAGCTGGATCCCCGCCGGTCGCCCGAGGGTGACCTGGAGAAACGCTCCCGTGGCGCCATGAGGTGACCGGCTCATCCACCGTGCCTGAAGCACCCCGGCACGAGACCGAGGTTACCGGCGATCGGAAACGCCGTGGTGGCCGTGATGAGTCTAGTTGGGCCTGTCGCGTTAAATCCGTGTTCATAACGATCCGGAACCCCCGCTCCCGAGTCATGTACGGCTTACAGCATACGGATGTTCGCGTTTGGCAGGCGACGATACAGGCAAACGCAGGAGCCGTCCACACCTGATCTACCTGCGACGATCACGCTCCACGCGGCCCTGACCGGCGGCTCATTGACGAGAATGCCGCCTCGTAAAATGTGACTACACGCTAGCGTGACGCCGTCGTGAACCCGCGAACAATCACCATCTGACAGCGCGTCAGGCTCCATGGTCATTCGGGTCCGGAGTGTTCCGAAATGCTCGATGTTGAGGCGATGCTATGAGGATCATCGGACTTCATCGGTGTCACGCAAATTCGAGGGGCACTGCAACCATCTTTCCCGACCGCATAGTCCCGACCCGTCGATGAACTGCGCAAACAGCCCGCTGACCAAGTGAAGTTGACATCGGCGGCAAGAGACTGTCACGATACTTCCGGCGGCCGAGGTATGCCCGGATCCGGGCAGCAGTGAGACCCCGGACGCCGCAATCACACTCAGATCACCGAGCCCCGCGTGCGCTGTGCAGCCGCGGGGCTTCGTCATGGGCGGCCACGCCGTCACCGACCGCCCGCCACCGGCACCGCGAAAGGCCGAAAGGAGCCTGCGGCGCATGGACAGGATCGGTTTTGTCTTCCCCGGCCAGGGTTCGCAGAAGGTGGGAATGGGGCTCGACCTCGCCGGAGAGCATCCGGATCTGGTCGGCCCCTACTACCGCACCGCGGACGAGATTCTCGGCCTTCCACTGTCCCGGCTGTGCTGGGAGGGACCCGCCGAGGTCCTCCGGGACACCTCGATCACCCAGCCCGCGATCTTCCTGACCAGCCTGTGCACCTGGCAGAGCCTGCGTCCGCGCGGTCTCGCCCCCGACATCGTCGCGGGCCACAGCCTCGGCGAATACACCGCGCTGGTCGCCGCGGGTGTCCTCGAATGGACCGACGCCCTCCGACTCGTACGGCTGCGCGGCCAGTTGATGGCCGCGGTCAACGCACGCGTGCCCGGCGCCATGGCGGCCGTACTCGGCCTGCCGCTCGAGGACGTCGAGGCCATCTGCGCACAGGCCGCCACCGGCACCGGCCAGATCGTCGAGATCGCCAACGACAACGAACCGGCGCAGGCGGTCGTCTCGGGCCAGGCCGAAGCCGTCCAATGGGTGATGGCCGCCGCCAAGGACGCCGGCGCGCGCCGGGCGGTCCCCCTCGAAGTCGGCGCGCCTTTCCATTGCAGTCTCATGAGCGAGATCGAGGACGAATTCGCGGCGGCCCTGGACGCGGTGGAATTCCGCGATCCGGTGGTCGAGACGATCTCGTCCGTCACCGCGGCGCCGGTCACCACCGCCGCCGAGGCGCGTACCGCGCTCAAACGCCAGCTCACCGGCCGGGTCCGCTGGACCGAAACCGTGGCCGGAATGTCGGACGCGGGCGTGGACCGCTTCATCGAGATCGGACCCGGAAAGGTACTCGGCGGCCTGTGCCGCCGGATCGCCCCGGCAGCACGGGTGTTCGCGACATTCGATTCACGGCAGTGTGCCTCGACTCTCGATGCGCTCGCATTCGCGGCCGGAGGTTGACCGGAGACTCGCAAGCAGTCCAAGGAACCGATCAGGCCCAGGTCGCAGTCGGACCTGAGCGTCACAAAGGGCGGACCCATGAGCCGGATAGACCTTCTGAAGCCTCATATACCAGCCCCACGTGCGTCCGCAAACGTCAATCGCACCGAGATACGTACCGCATCGCCGGTACGGGGAGTGCCGGGGCCGTCCGTGAGCTGGCGGGTACTTGTGGTGGAACCTCATGCAGACGACGCCGAATCCCTGGTCAGGGGGTTACGGCGGCACGGACACGAGGTCGCGTCGGTCGGCACGGGCGGCGCGGCACTCCAGACGTACGAGGACGCGGACCTGGTGCTGCTCGACCTCGACCTGCCCGACCTGGACGGACTCGAGGTCTGCCGGAGCATCCGGTCGGTCTGCGACGTGGCGGTCATCGCCGTCACCGCGCGCGGCACCGAACTCGACCGGGTGCTCGGCCTCCAGGCAGGCGCCGACGACTACCTCGTCAAGCCGTACGGCTTCCGCGAGTTGATGGCCCGGATGGACGCGGTCATGCGCCGCGCCCGCCCGGAACCCGCCTCCGCGCGGGTCATCTCCTGCGGACCGCTGCGGATCGACGCCGGATCGCGCGAAGTGCGGCTCGGCGGACGGCATATAGATGTGACCCGTAAGGAATTCGACGTGCTCTACCTGCTGGCCTCGCACCCGGACATCGTCATCACCCGGAAGCGGCTCATGCAGCAGGTGTGGGGTGACTCGTGGTCCCGGCGGACCGTCGACACCCATGTCAGCAGCCTCCGGACGAAGCTGGGCGCCAAGGAGTGGATCGTCACCGTCCGCGGTGTCGGATTCCGGCTCGGTCTGGGGCTCGAACGGTCCGGGTCCTCCGCATGAGCCGCGCGGCCGTGCGGTGCGAAGGACACGAATGCGGTACGCGGCAGGCCGAGCCCCGCGACGGGGGCCGGCACCCCGGCCGTCCGGTCGGCGGGAACCGGCTGTGCGCCGCCTGCCACCGTCGGCTGACCACCGGCATCGGCATGCTCCCCGAGCTGTACCGGGACTGCGAGCGGGTGCTGGGCGGCGCCGCGGCCAAGGGGCTGCGCGAACGCACCAGCGGCGGCCCGCTGCCCGGCATGCCGTTCAACCCGGCGGCGGCCGAGACACGCGCCGCGATCCTCGGGGTGCTCGGCTCCTGGAGCGGCCTGATCGCCCAGCAGCGCGGCCTCGTACCGCCCGAGCGGTCCGTCGGCACCCTGTCGGTGTTCCTGCTGCGGCACGCCGACTGGCTGGCCGGGCACCCGGCCGTCGCCGAGGCAACCCGCGAGGTGGCCCGGCTGGTCAGCAGGGCCCGCCGCGTCGCCCACCCCGAGCAGATCCGCCGGATCGCGCTGGGCGACTGCGTCGAACCCGGCTGCGAGGGGCGGCTGTCCGCCGTCGTACGCGTCGGGGCGACGGCCGCGCACCCGGCCGTGCAGTGCGACGCCCAGGCCGGGCACACCTGGGCCGGGCACCAACTCACCCATCTGCGCCGCCTGATGCCCGCCGAGGACACGGCCCCGGGCACAGCGGCCGACACCTCCGCCGGCACCTCCGCCGGTCCCGCCGCCGTCACCCCCGCCGTCGCCGAGCGCTGGCTCACCGCCGCCGACATCTCGCGGCTGTGGAGCACCCCGGTCGGCACGGTCTACCGGCTGGCCAGCGAGCAGAGCTGGCGCCGCAGGCACGGCTCGGGCCGCACCTACTACTCGGAGGCCGACGCACACGCGTGCTTCAGCCGCCGCGCCGAGCGATCTGCCGAACGATCCCGCTAGGACGGCCTGTTTCGACGACCAGCGGACGACCCCTCCATCACTCCCATCACCAGGAGCGAACGATGCACAGCACGTTGATAGTCGCGCGCATGCTGCCGCAGTCCGCGGAGGACGTGGCCCGGATCTTCGGGGAATTCGACCAGACCGGGATGCCCGACCTGATGGGCACCCGTCGACGGGAGCTCTTCTCCTACAACGGCCTCTACTTCCACCTCCAGGACTTCGACACGGAGGCCGGTAACACGACCATCGAACAGACCAAGGACCACCCGCTCTTTGTGCAGGTCAGCGCCGACCTGAAGCCGCACATCGAGGCCTACAACCCGGCGACCTGGCGGTCGCCGAAGGACGCGATGGCCACGCGTTTCTATCACTGGGCCAAGTCCGAGTGACGGACCTGATCTCAAGCCTGTCCTCAAGAATTCACGAAATTCCGAAGGGAGCGGCGTCCACATGGGACGGCGAGTGGTGATAACCGGCATTGGGGTCGTGGCGCCGGGGGGTGTCGGCGTGAAGGACTTCTGGAGTCTGCTGAGCGACGGCCGAACCGCGACCAGAGGCATCACGTTTTTCGATCCCGCCCCGTTCCGTTCCCGCGTCGCGGCCGAGGTCGATTTCGACCCGGAGGCACTGGGACTGAGCCCGCAGGAGATCCGCCGCATGGACCGCGCCGCGCAGTTCGCGGTGGTCACGGCCGCGGAGGCGCTCGCGGGCAGCGGACTGGAGATGTCCGACCTGGACCCGTACCGGACCGGGGTGACCGTCGGCAGCGCCGTCGGCGCGACGATGGGCCTGGACCAGGAGTACCGCGTCACCAGTGACGGCGGGCGTCTCGACCTCAACGACCACCGGTACGCGGTACCGCATCTGTACGACTTCTTCGTGCCCAGCTCCTTCGCCAGCGAAGTGGCCTGGTCCACCGGGGCCGAGGGCCCGGCGACGGTGGTCTCCACCGGCTGCACCTCCGGCCTGGACTCGGTGGGCTACGCGACCGAGCTGATCCGCGAGGGCAGCGTCGACGTGATGATCGCGGGCGCCACCGACGCCCCGATCTCCCCGATCACCGTGGCCTGCTTCGACGCCATCAAGGCCACCACCTCGCGCAACGACGATCCCGAGCACGCCTCGCGGCCGTTCGACAACTCCCGCAACGGCTTCGTCCTCGGCGAGGGTTCCGCGATGTTCGTGCTGGAGGAGTACGAGGCGGCCAAGGCGCGCGGCGCGCACATCTACTGCGAGATCGCCGGGTACGCCACCCGCTCCAACGCCTTCCACATGACGGGTCTGCGGCCCGAGGGCCTGGAGATGGCCGAGGCCATCAGGACGGCCCTGGACGAGGCGCGGATGAACCCCGACGAGATCGACTACGTCAACGCGCACGGCTCGGGCACCAAGCAGAACGACCGCCACGAGACCGCCGCCGTCAAGCGCACGCTGGGCGACCACGCGTACCGGACGCCGATGAGCTCCATCAAGTCGATGGTCGGGCACTCGCTCGGCGCCATCGGCTCGATCGAGATCGCCGCGTCCGCGCTGGCCATCGAGAACAACCTGGTCCCGCCGACGGCCAATCTGCACGAGCCGGACCCGCAGTGCGACCTGGACTACGTACCGCTCAAGGCCAGGGAGTGGACCACCGACGCCGTGCTCAGCGTCGGCAGCGGCTTCGGCGGCTTCCAGAGCGCGATGGTGCTGCGGAGGGCGGCATGACCACTTCCGAAGGCACGGCCGCTTCCGCGGACACGACCGCTTCCACGGGCCCGGCCGCTTCCACGGGCCCGACCGCTTCCGAAAGTACGGCCGCCTCCTCTGGCGCCGCCAGTTCCGTCGTCGTCACCGGTATCGGCGTCACCGCGCCCAACGGCCTGGGCACCGAGGAGTTCTGGGCCGCGACGCTCGCGGGGAAGAACGGCATCGGACCCGTCCAGCGGTTCGACGCCACCGGCTACCCCGCCAAACTCGCAGGCGAGGTACCGGGCTTCGTCGCCACGGACTACCTGCCGAGCCGGCTGATCCCGCAGACCGACCACATGACCAGGCTCGCCCTGGTCGCGGCCGACTGGGCGCTGGCCGACGCGGGCGTGAAGCTCGACGAGTGGAAACAGTTCGACATGGGCGTCATCACCGCCAGCTCCTCCGGCGGCTTCGAATTCGGCCAGAACGAACTCCAGAAGCTGTGGTCCAAGGGCGGCCAGCACGTCAGCGCGTACCAGTCCTTCGCCTGGTTCTACGCGGTCAACACCGGCCAGATCTCCATCCGCAACGGCATGCAGGGCCCCAGCGGGGTCGTCGTCTCCGACCAGGCGGGCGGCCTCGACGCGCTCGCGCAGGCCAGGCGGCAGATCCGCAAGGGCACCCGGCTGATCGTCTCCGGCGGCGTCGACGGCTCGATCTGCCCCTGGGGATGGATCGCGCAGGTCGCCGCGGGACGGCTCACCGACAGCGACGACCCGGACAAGGCGTACCGGCCCTTCGCCGCGGACGCCGACGGCTATGTGCCCGGCGAGGGCGGCGCGCTGCTGATCCTGGAGGACGCCGGGTCCGCGCGGGAGCGCGGCGCCAAGGTCTACGGGGAGATCGCCGGATACGCCTCGACCTTCGACCCCAGGCCCGGCAGCGGCCGGGAGCCCGGTCTGCGGCGGGCCGTCGAGGCGGCGCTGGCCGACGCGGGCCTGACGGCGGGCGACATCGACGTCGTCTTCGCCGACGCGGCGGCCGTCCCCGAACTGGACCGCGCGGAGGCCGACGCGATCACCGCGGTCTTCGGACCGCGCGGCGTGCCGGTCACCGCGCCCAAGACGATGACCGGACGGCTCTACTCAGGAGCCGCGTCGCTCGACACGGCCGCCGCGCTGCTGTCGATCAGGGACGGGGTCATCCCGCCCACCACCCATGTCGCCCCCGCCCCCGAGTACGACCTCGACCTGGTGGTCGACCGGCCCAGGACCGCGCCGGTGAACGCCGCGCTGGTGCTGGCCAGGGGCTACGGCGGCTTCAACTCGGCGATGGTCGTGCGCGGAGCAGCCCGGTGACGGGCCCGCGCACCGCCGTCGCCACACCTCAGGAAGGGACCGAGATGGCCGGACCGGAACTCACGATCGAAGACCTCAAGCGCATCCTCCGGGAAGCCGCGGGCGAGAGCGAGGGCATCGACCTGGACGGCGACATCCTCGACCAGACCTTCGAGGACCTCGGCTACGACTCGCTGGCGCTGCTGGAGACCGGCAGCCGGATCGAGCGCGAGCACGGGATCGAGCTGGAGGACACCTCCATCACCGTCGTCGAGACGCCGCGGGCGCTGCTCGCCGTCGTCAACGAGCAACTCGCCGCGGAACACGCGGCCTGACGCTCCCCCCGCCCGGTGCCGCCGCCGTGCTCCAAAGGCGCGGCGGCGGCACCGGCCAGCCCACACGCCCAGCCCCCACGTACAGCGCACCCGTCCAGCCCACACGCCCAGACCACACGTACAGCGCACATGAACGCAGCACTTGAAGAGCGCACGTGAACGCAGCACATGTACGCAGCCGAGCGGTACCGAGTCGGAGGAGCAGTCATGTCGGCAGAGGGACAGCGGGTCGCTCTCGTCACCGGGGCCACCAGCGGAATCGGGCTCGCCGTCACCAGGGCGCTGGCCGCACAGGGACACCAGGTGTTCATCTGCGCGCGGACGCCCGAGAGCGTGGAAGTGACCGTCAAGGAACTACGGGACGAGGGCCTGGACGTCGACGGCACCGCCTGCGACGTCAAGTCGGGCGACGACATCAAGGCGTTCGTGCTCGCCGCCGTGGAGCGGTACGGGCCGGTCGACGTCCTGGTCAACAACGCGGGCCGCAGCGGCGGCGGCGTCACCGCCGACATCGACGACGAGCTGTGGTTCGACGTCGTCAACACCAACCTCAACAGCGTCTTCCTGATGACGCGCGAGGTGCTCAACACCGGCGGCATGCGGTACCGCGACCGCGGCCGGATCATCAACATCGCCTCCACCGCGGGCAAGCAGGGCGTGGTGCTCGGCGCCCCGTACTCCGCCTCCAAGCACGGCGTCGTCGGCTTCACCAAGGCCCTGGGCAACGAGCTGGCCCCGACCGGGATCACGGTCAACGCGGTCTGCCCCGGCTACGTCGAGACGCCGATGGCCGCGCGGGTCCGGCAGGGCTACGCGGCGGCCTACTCGACCACCGAGGGCGAGATCCTCCAGAAGTTCCAGTCCAAGATCCCGCTCGGCCGCTACTCCACGCCCGAGGAGGTCGCGGGCCTGGTCGGCTACCTGGCCACCGACACCGCGGCGTCGATCACCGCGCAGGCCATCAACGTGTGCGGCGGCCTCGGCAACTTCTGATCCGCCGCCACCGACCCCGTCCTACGACGTCCGACTCGCGTGAGGGGAACGAGAATGACGCAGACTGGCCACCGCGAGGTGGAGCACGAGATCACGGTGAACGCCCCGGCCGCCGCGGTGTACCGGCTGATCGCCGAGGTGGAGAACTGGCCGCGGATCTTCCCGCCGACCGTTTTCGTCGACCATGTGGAGCGCTCGGAGAACGAGGAGCGCATCCGCATCTGGGCCACCGCCAACGGCGCGGCCAAGAACTGGACGTCGCGCCGCGTCCTGGACCCGCGGGCGCTGCGGATCGAATTCCGCCAGGAGGTCTCGGCGCCGCCGGTCGCGGCGATGGGCGGCACCTGGGTGATCGAGCCCGTGTCCGACACCGAGTCGCGGGTGCGGCTGCTGCACGACTACCGCGCCATCGACGACAAGCCGGACGATCTCGCCTGGATCGACGAGGCCGTGGACCGCAACAGCCGCTCCGAACTGGCCGCGCTCAAGACCAACGTCGAACTGGTCGTCGGCTCCGCGGACGAACTCCTGCTGTCCTTCGCCGACACCGTCCACATCGACGGATCGGCCAAGGACGTCTACGACTTCATCAACGAGGCGCAGCTCTGGAAGGAGCGGCTGCCGCACGTGGCGCGGGTCTCGCTGGAGGAGGAGACGCCGGGACTGCAGATCCTGGAGATGGACACCCTCACCAAGGACGGCTCCTCGCACACCACCAAGTCGGTGCGCGTGACCTTCCCGCACAGCAGGATCGTCTACAAGCAGATCACCCTGCCCGCGCTGATGACGCTGCACACCGGCTACTGGCTGTTCGAGGAGGAGGGCGACGGCGTCGCCGCCACCTCCCAGCACACCGTGGTGATCAACACCGCGAACATCACCAAGATCCTCGGCCCGGACGCCGGGGTCGCCGAGGCGCGCGCCTTCGTGCAGAACGCGCTGAGCACCAACAGCCGGGCCACCCTGGGCCACGCCAAGGACTACGCCGAGGGCCGGCGCTGAGATGGACACCGACGTCATCATCGTCGGCGCGGGGCCTGTCGGCCTGATGCTGGCCGGTGAACTCCGGCTCGGCGGAGCCCGGGTGACGGTTCTGGAGCGGCTCGCCGCCCCCACCACCGAGTCCCGGGCGTCGACCCTGCACGCCCGCACCATGGAACTCCTCGACCAGCGCGGCCTGTTGGAGACGCTGGGCACGCCGCCCAACGAGCCGATGGGCCACTTCGGCGGTCTGCCGCTCGACCTGAGCGAGCCGACCACCCGCTACCCCGGCCAGTGGAAGGTCCCGCAGGCCCGGGTCGAGGAGCTGCTCGCGGAGTGGGCCACGGGGCTGGGCGCGGAGGTCAGGCGCGAGCACGAACTGCTCGGCCTGACCACGGGCGACGGCGGCGACGAAGGTGACGTGGGCGAGGAAGGCGTGGAGGTCGAGGTCGCCACCCCGGACGGTGTCACCCGTCTCACCGCCGGCTATCTGGTCGGCTGTGACGGCGAGGAGAGCACCGTACGGCGGCTGGCGGGCTTCGACTTCCCCGGCTCCGACGCCACCAAGGAGCTGCTGCGCTGCGACGTGCTGGGGCTCGACATCCCCAACCGCCGCTTCCAGCGGCTCCCGAACGGGGTGGCCATCGCGGCCACGCGGGACGGCGTCACCCGCGTCATGGTGCACGAGTTCGGCCGCGAGGTGCGGCCGAGGACCGCGGAACCCGAGTACGCCGAGATCGCGGCCGTGTGGGCCAGGGTCACCGGTGAGGACATCACCCACGGCACCCCGACCTGGCTGAACGCCTTCGGCAACACCAGCCGCCAGGCGGCCTCGTACCGCCGGGGCCGGGTGCTGCTCGCCGGGGACGCCGCCCACCGGCAGATGCCGGTCGGCGGCCAGGCGCTCAACCTCGGGCTCCAGGACGCGGCCAACCTCGGCTGGAAGCTGGCCGCGCGGGTCACCGGGCGCGCGCCCGACGGGCTGCTGGACACGTACCACACCGAGCGGCACGCGGTCGGGCGACGGGTGCTGGCCAACATCGAGGCGCAGACCGTCATCCTCTTCGGCGGTCCCGAGACCGGGGCGGTCCGCGGCACCGCCGCCGAACTCCTCACCCGCACCTCGGTCGTCCGCGGCCACCTCGCCGGCATGATCAGCGGCCTCGACATCCGCTACGGCGATCCCGACACCGACACTCTCCCCGACGCGGCCGGTGAGTTGACCGGCCGCCGCGTGCCCCACATCGCTCTGACGACGGCGGACGGGCCCACCGGCACCACCGAGCTGCTGCGGCCCGGCCGCGGTGTGCTGCTCGACCTGTCGGGCGACACCAGGCGCCGGGCCACGCTGGGCAGGGCCGCCGAGGGCTGGGCGGGCCGGGTCGACGTGGTGTCGGCGCGCCCGGTGCCCGGCACGCTCCTCGACGGGCAGAAGACCGTACTGCTGCGGCCCGACGGACACATCGCCTGGTCGGCGCCGCGCGCGGCCGACCCGGCTCCGGCGCTACGGCGCTGGTTCGGCGCCGAGGACGTCCCCCGGGTCCCCGTCACGCCGATCGCGGCTCCACGGACGGCCGTCGCGGAGACGGCGGCGCCCCAGGCAACCGCCCCTCAGGCAACTGCCCCTCAGGCAACCGCGCCCCAGGCGAGCGCCGTAAAGGCAGCCGCTCCGAGACCGGCCGCTCCGAGACCGGCCGCCCCGAAGCCGCCCGTCCGCACCTGCGACGTCCTGATCGTCGGCGCGGGTCTGGCCGGTTCGGTGAGCGCGGCGATCCTCGCCCGGCAGGGCAAGAGCGTCGTGCTGGTCGACTCCCAGACGCATCCGCGGATGGCGATCGGCGAGTCGATGACCCCGCAGCTCATCGAGTGGCTGCACATCCTCGCCGTACGGTTCGACCTGCCCGAACTCCTGCATCTGCTGGACCACCGGTCGGTCACCGAGCACATCGGCCCGACCCACGGGAAGAAGCAGAGCTTCGGCTTCGTCAAGCACGACAAGGGCCAGGAACCGGACCCGCGGGAGACGACGATGTTCGTCATCCCCAAGGCGCTCACCCAGGCCAGCCACCTGTTCCGGCAGGACACCGACGCGTACTACTTCCACGTCGCGGCCAAGTACGGCGCCACGACGCGGCAGCACTGGCGGCTGTCCGACCTGGACTTCGACGACGACGGCGTGACCGTCACCGGGCAGAACGGCGAGGTCTTCAGGGCCCGCTACCTCATCGACGCCAGCGGCCACCGGTCGCTGCTCGCCGAGAAGTTCGGCCTGCGGGAGCAGCCCGCGCGCTTCAAGCACCACTCCCGGTCGCTGTTCACGCACTACATCGGCGTCAAGCCGTTCGACGACGTCAGCCACCACCCGGAGAGCCTGCGACCGCCCAAGAACGCGCCCTGGAGCGGCGGTACGCTCCACCACCTGATCGAACGCGGCTGGTTCTGGATCATCCCGTTCAACAACCACAAGGGCGCGGCCAATCCGGTCACCAGCGTCGGCCTCACCATGGACGAGCGGGTCTACCCGCGGCCCCGTGACATCAGCCCCGAGCAGGAGTTCACCCGCTTCCTCGACCAGTACCCGGCGGTGAAGCGGCAGTTCGAGGGCGCGACGCGGGTGCGCGAATGGGTCTCCACCGACCGGCTCCAGTACAGCTCGAAGGAGTCGATCGGCTACCGCTGGTGCCTGATGTCGCACGCGGCCGGCTTCCTCGATCCGCTGTTCTCGCGCGGTCTGTCCAATACCTTCGAGGTCGTCCACTCGCTCATGACCCGGCTGCTGCCCGCCCTGGACGACGACGACTTCGCGGTCGAACGCTTCGGTTACGTCGACCGGTTGGAGCGCGGCCTGCTGCACTACAACGACGAGCTGGTGAACAGCGCGTACATCTCCTTCGGCCACTTCCGGCTGTGGAACGCGGTGTTCCGGGTCTGGGGCGGCTTCGCCACTCCCGGCGTGATGCGGCTGGCCCGCGCGCGGATCAACTTCACGCTCACCGGCGACCCCGCGCACCTGGACGCCCTGGAGGACGCGCCGTATCCGGGCCTGTGGTGGCCGGAGCCCGCCGTCCGGGAGATCGTCGACCTCACCGCGGAGACCTGCGAGAAGTACGAGGCCGGGCAGATCGACGGCGACCGCGCCGCGGACATCATCTTCGACCGGCTCCGCCGCTGCGAGCTGCTGAACCCGGCCTTCGGCTGGCGCGACCCCGAGGACACCCGGCTGATCACCCCGACCACGGCGACGATGGCGAAGTTCATGTACTGGGCCGTGCGCAAGGCCCCGCCGCAGATGCGGGACCTCGGCTCCGCCCTGCTGTCCGGCACGGTCCGCGCGGGTGTCAAGGGCAAGAAGGTCCTCTGAACAGACGGCCTTGCGACGAAGCGACGCGTTCCGACACAGAAGTCCTGAGAACACCGGATCTCGCGAAAGGGCACCACACATGCAGACCACCCCGAAGCCCATGGAGGACTCGATGGCCGAGCCGATGGGTGACACCTCGGTGATCCAGGACACCGAGGCGCTGTCGTCCTTCAGGACGACGCGTCCTGACCAGGGTCTGGACGCGGGCCCGATCACGCGGGCCTTCATGCGCGTCAACGTCTACATCTACTCCAAGCCGCCGAAGAAGGTGCAGAAGTCGCTCAGCAAGGGCGCGCTCAATGTGCACATCTGGCTGTACGAGCGGTCCAACGGCCGCATCGGCGGCAAGATGGGCAACCTCGACGCGCTGCTGCTGCACACGCTGGGCCGCAAGACCGGCAAGGAACGTGTCGTGCCGGTCGGTTACATCTACGAGCGCGGCTTCTTCTACGCGGTCGCCGTGCCCGGCCACTTCGACATCCCCGGCGGCCCCAAGGGCCTGCACCCGGCCTGGTACCTCAACTTGAAGGCCACGCCCGAGGTGACCATCAATATCGGCCGCGAGCAGATCGTCGCCCTCGCCGAGACCCTGTCGGGCCCCGAGCGGGACCGGATCTGGGCGAAGTACTCCGAAGTCCTGCCGTTCATCAACGAGTTCCAGAACCGGGCCAGCCGCCTGCTCCCGGTGGTGAAGTTCACCCCGAAGGACATGCTGGCGGCGGTGGCGCCGTCGGACGGCGAGACGGACGCCGTACGGTGAGCGCCGCCGGGCCGCGGGCGGGTCGGTCCGGGCCGCCCGCCGCGCGGGGAGCGAGCCCGCTGCGCACGGCGGTCACGGTCGGTACGCTGGCCGCCAACTTCCTCGCCGTCACCAAGAAGATCCGCAGGGCGAACGGGTCGCCGCACGCCATCGACCACATCGACCTGATCGCGAGCATCACCACCTTCGTCGTCCTCGCCGTCCGGGCGCGGCAGGGACGGGAGTCCGGGGGCGGCTGACCGCCCGTCCGCCCGCCCGGGCCGAAGACCCGTCTGAAGGAGAACCCCTCGTGACCGGTACCGCACCGACCTCTGATCTCACCGGCTGGCGCGCGGCCCCGTTCACGGGAGCCGGGCTCACCCACGACGTGTACGAGAAGGGCGCGGGGCCGGGAGTGGTGCTCGTCCCGGAGATTCCGGGCATGACGCCCGAGGTGCTGGGCCTGGCGGACCACCTGGTCGACCAGGGCTTCACCGTGGCGATGCCGTCGCTGTTCGGACGGCCCGGACGTAAGAACTCCACGCCCTACACGCTGTCCACCGTCGCCAAGCTGTGCGTGTCCGCCGAATTCCGGGCCTTCGCCGTCGACGCGCGGCGGCCGGTCGCGGACTACCTCAGGGCGCTGGTACGGGATCTGGCCGCGCGAACCCCCGGGCCCGGTGTCGGCATCGTCGGCATGTGCTTCACCGGCGGGTTCGCGCTGGCCGCCGCGGTGGAGGACGTGGTGCTCGCGCCGGTCGTCGCCCAGCCCGCGGTGCCGTTCCCGGTCAGCGCCAAGCGGTCCGCGGACCCCGGCCTCTCGCGGGGCGAGCTGGACACGGTGGTGAGCCGTACCAAGAACAGCGGACTGTGCGTGCTGGGCATGCGCTTCAGCGGGGACAGCGCGTCCCCGCGGGCCAGGTTCGACACCCTGCGGCGCAGTCTGGGCGACGCCTTCGAGGTGATCGAACTGGACTCCTCGAAGGGCAACGAGGGCGGCTTCCCCAAGGGAGCCCACCCCGTACTGACCGAGGAGATGCGCGAGATCCCCGGACACCCGGCGTACGCCGCGCGGGAGCGGGTCGTGAGCTTCCTGCGGGAGCGTCTGGCGCCCGCGGCCCTCTAGGGCCCGTCCGGCGGACCGGCCCCCGCGGCCGGGACTCGCGGACCTCCTCGGTGACGGTTGCGTCTCGACCGTCCTACCGATGTCACACCCACGGCCCCCGCTCACCTCTTGGGGGGCAAGGGGCTGTGGGTCGTGCAACGCCGTGCGGCCCGACGCGCGCGGCAAGGAGGAACCGTGAACAAATGGCGTGGTAATCCGTGGGTCATTCTGGCGATCCTGTCCTTCGGATTCTTCATGACCCTGCTCGACCTGACGATCGTGAACATCGCGATCCCCGACATGGTGGACAGCCTCGACGCGTCCCTCGACCAGATCCTGTGGGTCGTCAACGCGTACACCCTCGGGCTCGCCGTCCTGCTGATCACCGCCGGCCGGCTCGGTGACCTCGTCGGCAAGAAGAACCTGTTCATCGCGGGTGTGGCGCTGTTCACCCTGGCGAGTCTCGCCTGCGGACTCTCCCAGTCCCCGACCCAGCTCATCATCTTCCGGGCGATCCAGGGCATCGGCGCGGCACTGCTGCTGCCGCAGACCCTGTCCATGATCGCGGACGTGTTCCCCGACGAGAAGCGCGGTGTCGCGCTCGGCATCTGGGGCACGGTCGCGGGCCTGGCGTCGGTCGCGGGACCGAGCCTGGGCGGCCTGCTGGTCACCAAGCTCAACTGGCGCTGGATCTTCTACGTCAACGTGCCGATCGGTGTGCTGGCGATCATCGCCTCGTTCATGTTCATGCCGTCCGCGGCGCGTACGGTGCGGCACCGCTTCGACATCCCCGGCGTCGTCCTGACCACCATCGCCCTGTTCCTGCTCGCCTTCGGTCTGATCGAGGGCCAGAAGTACAGTTGGAACGGCGCGATCTGGGGCACGATCGCGGCCGGTGTCGTGGTGCTGGCGATCTTCCTGGTCTACCAGCGCGGCCAGCAGGACAACGAGCCGCTGGTGCCGTTCGTGCTGTTCAAGGACCGTAACTTCTCGGTGGTCAACTTCGTCGGTATCGCCGTCTCGTTCGGCGTCGTCGGCCTGCTGCTGCCGCTGACCATCTACCTCCAGTCGGTGCTCGGCTTCAGCGCGCTGAAGGCCGGTGGCGTGCTGGTGCCGATGGCGGTCGGCTCGATGCTCACCGCCGGGCCCTCCGGTGTGCTGGCCGAGAAGTTCGGCGGCAAGTACATCCTGATGGGCGGTCTGCTCGCGTACATCGGCGGTGTCTTCTGGATCGTGCGGACCGTCGAGGTCGGCCAGAGCTGGACCGGGCTGATCGCGCCGGTCGTGATCGTCGGCGCCGGTATGGGCTGCACCTTCACGCCGATGGCCACCGAGGTCATGCGCAATGTGCCGCCCAAGCTCACCGGGGCCGCGTCCGGCGTCAACAACGCGCTGCGGCAGGTCGGTTCGGTCATGGCGGGCGCCGTCATCGGCGCGGTGCTCCAGAACCAGCTCGCCTCCTCCCTCAAGGACCAGGCGGCGCAGCGCGCGGGCGCCGTGCCGTCCGACTACCGCGCCGGTTTCCTGAAGAACTTCGACAACGCGGGCAAGCACCTCGAGGTCGGCGGCCAGTCGAGCAGCGCCATGAAGTTCCCGTCGAACGTGCCCGCCGACATCGCCCACCGCATCCAGGACACCGCCGCGGCGGTCTTCGGGCACGGCTTCGTCGACGCCATGAAGCCGACCATGTACGTGCCGATGGCCGTGCTGTTCGTCGGTGTGATCGCCTGCCTGATCATCGTCGGGCCGAAGAAGTCGGCCACGCCGGAGTCGGGTGCGGCCGTTCCCGGTCAGACGGACGGCGCGGGGTCTCCCGCGGCGGATTCGGCGGCCGATTCCGGAGCCGCCCACCGGTAGGCCACCCCTTGGTAAAGCCGTCCATCGGCAAGCTCCCGCGGTTCTCCGAGTAGCCCTTTAGGGAGGGGTGAGTTGCCCTTTAGGGAGGGGTCGGGAGAGTCCGGACAATAACACCGGCGGCACTCGCGTCACTTCCGGTACACCATTACCGGGGTTGACACCGAGTGTCGCCGCGTGTCACGCTTTATTGGGCAGTAGAAGTATGCCCAATTGCGGTTTGACGCCGGCGGACCACCGCCGCGACGCCGCCGCGTCTCACATCTTGGTCACCTCTTCTCGATCGCCGGGCCGACCCATCGGGGTCGGCCCGGCGATTGTTTTGCACGCCCTTTTTCAGATGCCCGCGTGTGCCCTGGGAATTCGGCCACACACCCGTCGTTGATTCTCCGCGCCGTCCGCGCCGGAGAGAGAGGGGCGCTCCGTGCCCAGCAAAGCCAAGGAATCCGTTCCGGTGAACAGCGCCTCCAAGACGCAGAACTGCGACGTCCTGATCATCGGGTCGGGCCTCGCGGGTTCGGTGAGCGCGGCGATCCTCGCCCGGCAGGGCAAGAACGTGGTCATGGTGGATGCCGCGACCCATCCCCGGATGGCGATCGGCGAGTCGATGACCCCGCAACTCATCGAGTGGCTGCACATCCTGGCGGTGCGCTTCGACGTACCGGAGATCAAGCACCTGCTGGACGTCAAGGCCGTCACCAAGAACATCGGCCCGACCCACGGCAAGAAGCAGAGCTTCGGTTTCATCAAGCACGAGAAGGGCCAGGAGCCCGACCCGCGCGACGCCACGATGTTCGTCATTCCCAAAGCGCTCACCGAGGCCGGTCACCTGTTCCGGCAGGACACCGATATGTACTTCTTCAACGTGGCGGCCAAGTACGGCACCACGACGCGGCAGAACTGGCGGGTCGCCGACCTTGACTTCGACGACTTCGGAGTGACGGTCACGGGGCAGAACGGCGAGGTCTTCCGGGCCCGTTACCTGATCGACGCGAGCGGCTTCCGCTCCTTGCTGGCCGAGAAGTTCGACCTGCGCGAGAAGCCCGCGCGCTTCAAGCACCACTCCCGGTCGATGTTCACCCACTACATCGGCATCAAGCCGTTCGACGAGGTCAGCCACCACCCGGAGAGCCTGCGCCCGCCGGCCAGCGCGCCCTGGCACGGCGGCACGCTGCACCACATGATCGAGCGCGGCTGGTTCTGGATCATCCCGTTCAACAACCACAAGGACTCCAAGAACCCGATCACCAGCATCGGGCTCACCATGGACGAGCGGACGTATCCCAAGCCGAAGGACCGCACCCCCGAGGAGGAGTTCCAGGGCTTCCTCGACCAGTACCCGGCGGTGAAGCGGCAGTTCGAGGGCGCGACGCGGGTCCGCGAGTGGGTCTCCACCGACCGGCTCCAGTACAGCTCCAGCAAGTCGATCGGCTACCGCTGGTGCCTGATGTCGCACGCGGCGGGCTTCCTCGACCCGCTGTTCTCGCGCGGTCTGTCCAACACCTTCGAGGTCGTCTACGCCCTGTGCTCCCGGCTGCTGCCCGCCCTGGACGACGACGACTTCGCCAACGAGCGATTCCAGTACGTCGAGGACGTCGAGCGCGGCCTGCTGCACTTCAACGACGAACTGGTGAACAGCTCCTACATCTCCTTCAGCCACTTCCCGCTGTGGAACGCGGTGTTCCGTGTCTGGGGCTCCTATCTCACGCCCGGCGCGCTGCGGTTGATCCGGGCGCGGGCGCGGTATGAGGAGAGCGGCGACGTGAAATGGCTGGACGATTTGGAGAAGACCCCCAATCCGGGTCTTTGGTGGCCGAACAGCCCGGATTTCAAGCAAACCGTCGAAATCATGGCGGAGGCCTGCGAGAAGTACGAGGCCGGTGACATCGACGGCGACGCGGCGGCCAAGCTGATCATGGACAGTCTCCGTGCTTCGGATGAACTCAACCCCGTTTTCGGATGGGAGGACCCAGAAATCAAATTCGTGTACCCGACCACCGCGATGATGGCTAAGTTCATGTACTGGGCCAACTTCAAGGCTCCGGGCGAGATGCGCGAACTGGGTCGCGACATGGTAAGCGGAATTGTGCGGTCCGGTCTGCGTGGGCAGAAGTTCGTCTGACCCCGCCCGGCAATTTCCATCTGACCGAAAGTTGAACAGCACCATGATCAGTCGCAGAAAAGTCCTCGGTGCGGGCGCGACCGCGGTGGCTCTGTCAGGACTTGGGGCCACCGCCGGTTTCGCCGGCAGCGGGGCACCCTGGAGTCAGTTGCGCGCGCACCTCCAGGGCCGGCTCGTCCTGCCGACCGACTCCGGTTACACGACGGCGAAGCAACTCGACCTGCAACAGTTCGACGTGATCAACCCGCAGGCCGTCGCCTACTGCGTCAGCGCCGCCGATGTGGCGCTGACCCTGAAGTTCGCGCAGGACAACTGCATACCCTTCGCCGTGCGCAGCGGAGGGCACAGCGGCGGCGGGTACTCCACGAGCACCGGCCTGGTGATCGACGTCTCCGGGCTCAACTCCATATCCGTCGGCCAGAACACGGTGACCGTCGGCACCGGCGTCCAGGGCGTCGACGCCATCGACGCGCTCGCGCCGCACGGCAAGGCCATCATCGGCGGCTACTGCCCGACGGTCGCCGTCGGCGGCTTCTACCAGGGCGGCGGCCTGGGCGTGCTCACCCGCTCCTACGGCGTCGGCTCCGACCGGATCGCCTCGGCGAAGGTGGTGCTCGCCAACGGCGACGTCGTCACCGCCTCACCCACCCAGAACCGGGACCTCTACTGGGGCATACGCGGCGGTGGCGGCGGCAACTTCGGCGTCGTCACCTCGTACGACATCACCACCGTCAACGTCTCGCAGCTCGCCGTGGTCAATCTGAACTGGACCTTCGACAAGGCCGCCGACGTCCTGGACGGGTACGCGCGCTGGTCCGTCAACGCGCCCCGCACGCTCAGCGGCGGCGCCTTCCTCCAGCTCTTCGACGCCTCGCCGGGCGCGCCGGTCAACGTCATGGTCTTCGTCGCCTCCACCGGCACCACGGCCGAACTCACCAGCGAGGTCGCCCGGTTGGTGGCGCTGACCGGAGCGCCGGCCAGCCAGACCCCCGCGAGCGTCGTGCCGTACCAGCCGCTGATGATGGGCTTCTTCCGGTGCGCGGCCGATGTGACCGCCTGCCACCGGGCCGACACCACGCCCGGCGGCACGCTTCCCCGGTCGGCGTTCGGCCTCCAGCGCAGCCGGTTCTTCAACCGGCTGCCGTCGCGCAGCGTGTGGGACAACGCGGCGGCGCTCTTCGAGACCCTGCGGGTACCCGGCCAGGCGCACCTCATGGAAGTGCTCCCGCTGGGCGGGGCGGTGAGGGATTTACGCCGCACCGACACCGCGTTCGTCCACCGCGACGCGCTGTTCACGGTGAACTTCCTCGTCGACATCGGGTCCCCGGACGCCGCCGACTCCGCGGGCAGGGCGGCGGGTCAGGCGTTCGTCGACAGCGGCTTCCGCGTCATCGACCGGCAGTCCTCCGGTGAGACCTACCAGAACTTCATCGACCCGGAACTGCCCGACTGGCGGCAGGCGTACTACGCCGAGAACTACCCGCGGCTGTCCGCCGTGAAGCACCGCTACGACCCGCACGGCGCCTTCAGGTTCGCCCAGAGCATTCGCTAGGGGCCTGACGGCGACACAGCGACATCCCTCTCACGACAGCGGGGTGGCCACGGACTTCCGTGCCACCCCGCTGTCGTGCGTCCGGACACCGCCCGGACGCGTACCGCTCGAGTCCGCATCTCCCAGCCGCTCCCGTCCCCGGAGGACTGCGATGACAAGCATCGCGCTGCACAGCCTCGCGCCCCACAACGACCTCCAGGTCGCCACCATGCTGGCGGGCATCGCCTTCGTCCTGCTGGTCGGAGTGCTGCTCGGCACTCTCGCCAAGCGGGTCCGCCAGCCCGCGGTGATCGGCGAGATCCTCGCCGGCATCGCGCTCGGCCCCAGCCTGCTCGGGCTGCTGCCCGGCGACCTGTCGCACAAGCTGTTCCCCGCCGACGTACGGCCGCTGCTGTCCGCGGTCTCCAACGTCGGCCTGATGCTCTTCATGTTCATGGTGGGCTGGGAGTTCGAGAAGCGGATGCTGCGTCCGCACCGCGGTCTGGCCGCGTCGGTCTCGCTCTCCTCGGTCGCCTGCGCCTTCGGACTCGGCGTCGCGGTGGCCGCGCTGCTCTACCCGCACCACAACACGGTGGCCGGGCACCACATCTCCTTCGTCACCTTCTCCACGTTCATGGGCGCGGCCATGTCGGTGACGGCCTTCCCCGTCCTCGCCCGGATCCTCACCGACAACCGGCTCACCCACTCGCGGGTCGGCACCCTCGCCCTGGCCAGCGCCGCCGTGGACGACATCCTCGCCTGGTGCATGCTGGCGTACGTCTCCGCGCTGGTCACCTCCAGCGGCGCCGGTGACCTCTTCCAGGTGCTCGGCCTGAGCGCGGCCTACGTGCTCGGCATGTTCGTCCTCGTGCGGCCCGCGCTGGCCGCGGTGGTCAGGTTCTTCAGCGAACGCCAGCAGTGGCGGGCCCTGTTGGTGGTCATGGCGGCCGGTACCTTCCTGTCGTCCTACCTGACGACCTGGATCGGCATCCACGGCATCTTCGGCGCCTTCCTCTTCGGCTTCATCATGCCGCGCGAGCCCGCGCTCCAGCTCGCCGAGCACCTGCGCAAGCCGCTCGACCACGTCAGCCTGATCCTGCTGCCGGTGTTCTTCATCGTCACCGGCCTCGGCGTCGACATCAACGGCCTGCACGCCCGGCAGTACCTGGAGCTGGCCGCGATCCTGGTCGTCGCCTGCGCGGGCAAGCTGCTCGGCGCGATGGTGCCCGCCCGGCTGTTCGGCCTGTCCTGGCGGGAGTCCAGGGCGCTCGGCCTGCTGATGAACACCCGAGGGCTGACCGAGCTGATCATCCTCAACACCGCCGTCCAACTCGGCGTCCTGGACAGCCAGATGTTCACCATGATGGTGATCATGGCGCTGGTCACGACCGCGCTGGCCGGTCCGCTGCTGCCCAAGAGCAGCGAGCTGATGGCCACTTCGACGGTGGGCGTCGAGGTCGGCGAGGCGGAGGCGGCGGGCAAGGCCGAGGCGGGGGCCGGCGCCGGGGCCGCAGCCGCGGGCGAGAAGGGGCGCTCGTGAGCGCGCCCTCCGATCAGGTGCTGCACCAGCCGGAGCCGGTGGAGGGCAGGCTGCTGCGCAATGTGTGCGGCCTGTTCGTCACCGGTGTCACCGTCATCACCAGCGGCGCGGAAGGGCGTTCGGAGGGAACGACGGTCAACTCGTTCACCTCCGTCTCGCTCGACCCGCCGCTCGTGCTGTTCTGCCTGCACAAGGAGTCGCGGCTGCGCGCGGTCATCGACGAGGCCGGCTCCTTCGTGGTGAATTTCCTGTCGGGGCCGCAGGAGCCGCTGGCCCGCGCCTTCGCGGGCAAGGACACCTCGGCGGTCAAGGACGTGCCCCACCACCACTCGGCCGAGGGCATGCCGGTGCTCAGCGAGGCACTGGCCTTCCTGGCCTGCCGCCTGGACAAGGAGTTCGACGGCGGCGACCACACCATCTTCGTCGGCCGCGTCGTCGAACTCGGCGTGCCCCGCGAGTACCAGGAACCGCTCATCTTCTTCCGCGGCTCCCTGGGCGCGCTGGAGGAGGAGCCGCGGGGAGCGCACCCGATCTTCGACGGCTGAGCGGACCCGCACGTCAGCCATCCACGTCACGTCACGTCACGCACCGCCCATGACGACGAGAGGACACACCATGGCGTTCGCATTCGAGGCCGTCGACCCGAAGGTCTCCTTCGAGACCCAGCTCCAGCAGGAGGACTCGGGCACCGTCGTACTCATCAACACCCTTGTCGTGCCCGAGGGGCAGATGGACAAGACCCTGGAGAGCTGGGCGCTCGACGCCGCCTACATGAAGTCCTGTGACGGCTGCATCTCCACCCAGCTCCACCGCGGCACCGCGGGCAGCAACACCCTGGTCAACATCGCGATCTGGGAGTCGACCTCCTCGCTGCTCGCGGCCTTCATGTCGGCCGAGTTCCAGGAGAAGGCCGGCGCCTACCCCGACGGTCTGCTCGCGCGGCCGTTCATCGCGGAGAAGGTCGCCGTCCAGGGGATCTGCGTGGCCTAGGGCCTGTCCGCCGACCCGGCCACCGCGCATCAGTGAGGAGCTCTTCGATGAGTGCGATCAGCATCGCCGCGGAAACCGTCGATCCCCTTCCGCAGCACACACTGCTGGTGTTCCTGCTCCAGATCGGCGCCCTGCTCGTCCTGGCACTCGTGCTGGGACGGCTGGCGAGCAGGCTCGGCATGCCGACCGTCGTCGGAGAACTGGCCTCGGGCGTCTTACTCGGGCCCTCGCTCCTGCTGCACGTGGCGCCGGGCCTGTCCGGCTGGCTCTTCCCCCGCGACCCCACCCAGATGCACCTGCTGGACGCCGTCGGGCAGCTCGGCGTGCTGCTGCTCGTCGGCTTCACCGGTATGCACCTGGACCTGAAGGTGGTCCGCAGACAGGGCGGCAAGGCGGCGGGCGTCAGCGCCGCCGCCCTGCTGCTGCCCCTGGCGCTCGGGGTGTGGCTCGGTTACGCGCTGCCGGGTGAACTGCGGCCGGGCGACGCCGATCCGGCGGTCTTCGCCTGGTTCGTCGGCGTCGCCATGTGCGTCAGCTCGATCCCGGTGATCGGCCGGGTGCTGGTCGACATGAAGCTGATCCACCGCAATGTCGGCCAGATGATCCTGGTCGTCGGCACCATCGACGACGCCGTGGGCTGGCTGCTGGTCTCCGTCGTCACCGCGATGGCCACCACCGGGGTCGGCGCGGGCGAGATCGCCACCCCGCTGTGGCACCTCGCCGTCGTCATCGTCGTCCTGCTGACCGGCGGCCGGTGGCTGGTCGGCTGGGTGCTGCGCTGGGCCGAGCGCTCCGGTTCGCGCGGCGTGACCATCTCCGCCACCGTCATCCTGCTCGTCCTGTCGGGCGCGGGCGCCCAGGCGCTCGGCTTCGAGGCGGTGTTCGGCGCCTTCCTGTGCGGCATCCTGATCGGCTCGCGCGGTACGGACGCGCAGGCACGGCAGTTGGAGCCGCTGAACGCCACCGTGCTGTCCTTCCTGTCCCCGCTGTTCTTCGCGCTCGCCGGGCTGCGGATCGACCTGACGTCGCTGACGCGTCCGAAGATCGCGCTGTGGGGACTGGCCGCGCTGGCGATCGCCGTCGCCGGGAAATTCCTCGGCGCCTTCATCGGCAGCGCCTTCAGCCGCCTCACCCGCTGGGAGGCCCTGGCGCTCGGCGCCGGGATCAACGCGCGCGGGGTGATCCAGGTGGTCATCGCCGTGGTCGGCGTGCGGCTCGGCCTGCTGACCACCGCGATGTACAGCATCATCGTGCTGATCGCGATCCTCACCCCGCTGATGGCTCCGCCGATCCTGCGGGTCGCGATGAAGCGGATCGAGAGCACGGCGGACGAGGAACTGCGCGAGCAGCGGGTACTGGCCCTGCAAGGGGTGCCCGAGGGGGGTACGGACGGGCGTCCTGACGAACTCGCCGACGGACGCGCGGACGGTCTGCCCGACGGACTCACCGACGGGTTCGCGGACGCCGGAACATCCGATCCGGCGGCCGATACCCCCGTCACCCAGGAACGCGGCGTCCCGGTCCACCCCACGTGACATGCCCCACGTGGGGAGGGCCGGGACAGCCGCTCGGCTCAGCCCGACCGCGGACCGGACTCGTCGCGGCCGTCGCGGCCGTCGTCGCCGGGCTCGATCGCCTTCCTCGGCTCGGCGGCCTCGATCTGTCCGGCGGCCGTGTCCTCGTCCCCGTCGTCCAGACCGTCCAGCCGTACGCGGGAGAGCTTGTCCGGGTTGGTGACCAGATAGATGTCGGTGACCTGGTCGTTGCTCGGATTGAGGTCCATGACCATGACCGCGTAGGGGGAGTCGCCGGAGAAGACCACGGCGGACGGGTCGCCGTTGACGTGCCGGTAGCGGATGTCGAGGGCTTCCGGCAGCCGGCTGGTGGCGTAACCGTTCAGCAGCCGGGCGACCTTGTCGCGGCCGGTGACCGGGCGCAGCGCGGAGCGGACCTTGCCGCCGCCGTCGGTCCACATCGTCACGTCCGGCGCGAGCAGGCTCATCAGGTCGGCGATGTCGCCGCCGAGCGCGGCGGCCACGAAGCGCTCGGTGACCTGCTGCTGGAGGTGCGGGTCGGCCTGGTAGCGGGGCCGCCTGGCCTGGACGTGTTCGCGGGCCCGGTGCGCGAGTTGGCGAATCGCGGACGGGCTGCGGCCGAGAATTTCGGAGATCTCGGTATGCGCATAACCGAACACCTCGTGCAACACGAACACCGCGCGTTCCAGCGGGGTCAGCGTCTCCAGAATGACCAACAGTGCCATGGACACGGATTCGTTGCGCAGCGCGGATTCCGCGGCGTCCGTCGCCTGCGCCGCCTGCGGGGTGTTCCGCGCTTCCGGAATCTGCGTGATCAACGGCTCGGGCAGCCAGGGTCCGATGTACGTCTCGCGGCGGCGGCTGATCGTGGCCTGCCGGGCGAGCGCCTGGTTGACCGCGATCCGCACCAGGTACGCGCGCGGGTTGTCGATCTCCTCGGCGTGCGGCTGGCGGACTCTCCGCGCCCAGGCCAGCCAGGTCTCCTGAAGGACGTCCTCGGTGTCCGAGACGCTGCCGAGCAGGTTGTAGACCACCGAGAACAGTAACTCCCGATGACCCACGAACACCCGTGTGGCGGTGTCGTCGGGCAGCTCCGCCGGGTTGTCGGACATGGTGGGCCTCCCAGTGTGACGCGCGCTCCTGTCACCTGAGATGAAGGGCCCCCGTCCGAGTGTGACATCGGCCGGTAAAGATGTTGCGCTATTACCGACCGCTGTCGTTTTTCTTCTCTCTTTTCTCCGTTCTTTTTCCCCGTGCGAGTCCCTCAAAGAAGGAGCACAGTCATGTCCGTTAAGCGGCGGCTGGCGCGCGTGAACAAGTATTTCGGCAATCGGATCGTCGGCCGGATCCTCCCCGCCATGCCGGGGTTCGGCGCGGTCTACCACAAGGGCCGCAAGTCCGGCCGGGAGTACCGCACGCCGGTCAAGGTCTTCAAGAAGAACGGCCACTTCATCCTGTCCCTCCCGTACGGCGCGGAGTCCGACTGGGTCAAGAACGTGGTGGCCGCGGGCGGTTGTGAGATCAAGACCCGCGGCAAGCGCGTCCCGGTGGTCGCGCCGCAGGTGTACATCGACGACAACCCCGACATCCCCGCCGTGCTGCGCTGGGCGCTCCAGCGGCTGCGCATCGACGAGTTCATCTCGCTGAAGATCGTCGAGACCACGGCGCAGACCGGGACCGGGGTCACGGCCGAGCGCGTCTGAGCACGATCGGTGAAGACGCGTGAGGAGGAGTGATCGCGCATGCCCGCACCGAATTGGCGCGCCTTCGGCCGGGCCGCCGCCCGGTTCTGCGGGGACCGGCTGCTGCGCGCCCTGATCTCGCTGGGCTCGACGACCGTCGGCGTCTCGTCGTCCGAGTGGTGGCGCGGGCGCGGCGAGCACTGGTGGGAGGGCGCGGCGCCCACCGAGGGCTCAGGCCCGCGCGCGGTCGCCGCGGCGGCCCGTCGCAGGCCCGGCGGCCTCGACGATCCCGGCGTGCTGCGCAAGTTGCGGGCGCTGCGCGGCAGCCAGGACCTGCCGGGTCCCGGCGACCCGTACGACGGCTGCCTGGACGCGGCGCCGCGCTGGCACCCGGAGCGCCGCGCGGCCGGCGGCAGGTGAGGTGAGGACGGCCGGCGGCCTGTGAGGTCGGGTGAGGTGAGGACGACCGGCGGCCGGCCGTCGGCCCGTCAGCGGTCGGCGAGTTCGTCGGTCGCCTCACGTCCCGCCCGCGCCGCGCGGGACAGGAAGTCGGCGATCAGCACCAGTTCGGCGTCGTCGTAGTCCGCGCAGATCACGTCCATCGACTTGTTGAGCCCGGCGAACATCTCGGCCGTCTCGGTCTCGCGCTCCTTGATGACCTGGACGAGGACCGCCCGCCGGTCGCTGGGGTTGGGCGTACGGACCACCCAGCCGCCGCGCTCCAGCCGGTCGAGCACGCCGGTCAGCGTGGCCGGGTGCAGGCCCGCGTGCTTCGACAGCGCGGTCGGTCCGATCGGCCCGAAGCGGCTGACCAGGTCCAGGCACTCCAAGTCGGCGTCGCGCAGGCCGAGATGAGTGCCGACCCGATGGTTCAGCAACGCCATTTGGACGGAGAGATCGCGCAGCGCGTCCTTGATCCTCGTGTTCAGTCGCCTCCGCCGCCGTATTGTCGACGCGGCTCCGGGCAGTGTGGAATCCATACGCAACGTTCCTCGCATCGATAGCACGCGGAGATATGAAACTACCCCAACCCCCGATTCGGTCCGCTGGTCGACCGCTGGAGCCTTCGGCCCCGGTCGGGCGGCGAATATCGGCGGGGTTCAGGCGGACACCCTCTCACAGGTCCTTTACAAACTCGTAGGGCTCTCCCCGAATCCTCCGCGCCTCGCGCGGTGCCCGTTGCCGGTAGCAGGCGTGCGCCTCCCGGCAACCGTGGGCTCGTGCCCCAATGTGGCCGGATCGAGCCCCCTGTCGCTCGTCACCCTCCGTGCTCACATCGCCCGCCAACACCACCGGTCCCGCCCGTATCGCGCGCCGAGCGCCCTCTCAACACCCCTTCTGGGCAGGCAAGTTGCTAGGTGCATAAGGCAACCGAGCGGGAGATGGGTAGTTTTGTCGGACATTGGACAACCTCCACAGGCCACTCACAACTTCTCACTATCTGTTGTTCATTTTCTCCTCAGGTGAACAGTGTCATTCGGCCATGGAGGCCCCGTTCACTCCTCGCAACGCGACGCCATTCGGCGCGCGGGAGCGCTGGGGGGAGAACGACACGTGACATCCACACAAGTGGTGTCCCGCACGCCCGAGTCGGTCGGGGGCGACGACGCCCCCCGGCGGCTGCGGGCGGCCAAGGGGATCGGGGACCGGATATTCCGCGGGCAGCTCACGGCCGCCGGTGTCGCCGTACTGGCGATCATGGCGGCGGTCGGCCTGTTCCTGCTGCTACGGGCGAGCCAGGCGCTGCGGGTACGCGGCTTCGCGTTCCTGACCACCGCGCAGTGGCAGCCCGACGTCCACAACTTCGGCATCGCCGCCGTCCTCACCGGGACCGTGCTGATCGCCGCCGTGGCCGTCTGCTTCGCGCTGCCGCTCGCGGTCGGCACCGCGCTGTTCATCTCGGAGATCGCGCCGCACCGGGTGCGCCGCACCCTGGTCGCGATGGTCGACCTGATGGCCGCCGTGCCGTCCGTCGTCTACGGCCTGTGGGGCCTGTTCTTCTTCCAGGGCCATGTGATCGGCCTGTCCCGCTGGCTGTCCACCTGGTTCCACTGGGTGCCCTTCCTGCGCGTGGACGGCGTCGAGCCGGGCGAACCCCTCTCCTCCGCCAGCGTGTACACCGCCTCCACCTTCATCGCCGGAATCGTCGTCGCGATGATGGTGGCCCCCATCATGTGCTCGGTCATGCGCGAGGTCTTCGCGCAGGCCCCGGCCGGTGAGCGGGAGGGCGCCTACGCGCTCGGCTCCACCCGCTGGGGCATGATCCGCTCGGTGGTGCTGCCGTACGGCCTGGGCGGCGTGATCGGCGGCACGATGCTGGGGCTCGGCCGGGCGCTGGGCGAGACCATCGCGGTCTACCTGATCATCTCCCCGGTCTTCCAGATCCAGCCCCACATCCTCCAGACCGGCTCGAACTCCGTCTCCTCGCTGATCGCCCTGCACTACGGCGACTCCTCGGACTTCGGCATGTCGGCGCTGATGGCCGCGGGCCTGGCCCTCTTCCTGCTCACCCTGGTCGTCAACTTCACCGCGTCCACGATCGTCGCGCGGTCCCGCTCCGGCTCGCTGAGCGAGGGGTGACGACATGACGGACCTTCTGGCCGAGCCCGCCACCGCCGCCACGAACGCCGCCGCAGCCGCCGCCACAACGGCCGCCGCCGCGCCCGCCACCACCGTCGTCGTACGGCAGCCGGCCGACGCCCCGGACGCCGCGCAGCGACGGCGCGCCCTGGGCGGCGTCGCCCGCGGCGCGGTGCTCAACGTCCTCGGCGCCGCCGCCACCGGCCTGTGCACCGCCCTCCTCCTCTTCGGCCGACTGGCCCCGCTCTCCGGCCCGCTGGGCTTCGCGGCCGTCACCTACCTGGTCTTCCTCGCCGCGTACGCCCTGCTGTGCTCGCTGGAGCACGACGGACCCGCGGTCCGCGACCGGCTCATGACCGTCGTGCTCTGGTCCGCCGCGGGACTGCTGTTCTCGGCCCTGGTGCTCGTCGTCGGCTTCACGCTGTGGCGGGGGCGCGAGGCGCTGCCGCACGGCAACTTCTTCACGCAGGACATGCAGCTCGCGGGCCCGCTCGACCCGATCACGGTCGGCGGCATCACCCACGCGATGCTCGGCAGCCTGATCATGATCGCCATCGCCCTGGCCGTCACCATCCCGCTGGGCATCGCCTGCGCGGTCTACCTCAACCAGACCCGCGGCCGGTTCGCGCGCTTCGTGCGGACCATCGTCGAGGCGATGACCGCCCTGCCCTCCATCGTGGCCGGACTGTTCATCTACGCCACCTGGATCCTGATCCTGCACTTCCCCAAGTCCGGTCTCGCGGCCGGACTCGCGATCAGCGTGATGATGCTGCCGATCATCATCCGGGCCTCGGACGTCGTCCTGCGCCTGGTCCCCGGCAATCTCACCGAGGCCGCGGAAGCGCTCGGCGCCCCCCGCTGGCGCACCGTCTGGCACGTGGTGCTGCCCACCGCGCGCTCCGGGCTCGCCACCGCCGTCATCCTCGGCACCGCGCGCGGCATCGGCGAGACCTCGCCCGTCCTGCTCACCGCCGGATACGCCACCGCGGTCAACGCCGACCCCACCAACGGCCCGATGCTGTCGCTGCCGCTGGCCGTGTTCACCTTCGTCAAATCCCCGGAACCGGCCATGGTGGCCCGCGGATTCGGCGCGGCGGCCGTGCTGATGCTGCTGGTCCTGGTGCTCTTCACCATCGCCCGGCTGATCGGCGGGCGCGGCCCCGGCCAGCTCTCCAAGCGCCAGGGCCGCCGCGCCGCCCGCGCCTCCCGCCGCGACGTCGAGCGCTTCGACGACCTGCGCGCCCCCCGCCCCTCGCTGTTCGCTCCCGCCGCAGACCCGGCCGGATCCCCGCTTCCCGGAGAGAACTCCTGATGCCCCGCCGCACCTCAGCCCCGGCCGCCCTGCTCATGGCCCTGCTCGCCCTGCTGGTCACCTCGGTGTTCGGCCCCGGCGTCCAGCGCGCCGCCGCGGCCGACAGCTACGTCCCGCTGTCCGGCGCCGGATCGACCTGGGCGTTCAACGCCGTCGACCAGTGGCGGCGCAACGTCAAGCAGTACGGCATGGAGATCCAGTACGCGCAGACCGGCTCCTCCGACGGCCGGCACCAGTTCCTCAACGGGACGGTGGACTTCGCGGTCTCCGACATCCCCTTCCAGACCAACCCCACCGACGGCTCCGCGCCCGAGCACCCGACCAACGGCAGTTACGCGTACATGCCGATCGTGGCCGGCGGCACCGTGTTCATGTACAACCTCAAGGTCAACGGGAAGCGGCTGACCAATCTGCGGCTGTCCGGCGAGAACGTCACCAAGATCTTCACCGGCGCCATCACCAACTGGTCCGACCCGGCCATCGCCGCCGACAACCCCGGCCTGCGACTGCCCGCCAAGAAGATCGTGCCGGTGGTCCGCTCCGACGGCTCGGGCTCCAGCGCCCAGTTCACGCTGTGGATGGCCAAGCAGCACACCGCGCTGTGGAACACCTACTGCGCCAAGGTGGGCCGCGCGGGCGCCTGCGGCTCGACGTCCTACTACCCGCCGGTGCCCGGCATGATCTCCCAGGCGGGCGACCTCGGCGTGGCGGGCTACGTCGCCCAGGACTACGGCGACGGCGCGATCGGCTACGTCAACTACTCCTACGCCAAGAACGCGCACTTCCCCGTCGCGAAGGTGCTCAACCACGCGGGCTACTACACCGAGCCGACGCCCGCCAACGTCGCGGTGTCGCTGGTCAAGGCGCGGATCAACACCGAGAAGAACTCGCCCGACTACCTCACCCAGGACCTCAGCGGCGTCTACACCGACACCGACAAGCGCAACTATCCGCTGTCCAGCTACTCGTACATGATCCTGCCGCTCAAGGTGCAGGGGCAGTTCACCCAGGCCAAGGGCACCACGCTGGCGGCCTTCTCGTACTACTTCATGTGCCAGGGCCAGCAGTACGCGCCCAAGCTCGGCTACTCGCCGCTGCCGATCAACCTGGTGCAGGCGGGCTTCGACCAGATCCGCCGCATCCCGGGCGCGCAGACCCAGACGATCAACGTCAAGGGCTGCCACAACCCGACCTTCAGCACCGACGGCACCAACACCCTCGCCAAGTCGGCGCCCTTCCCGCAGGACTGCGACAAGCAGGGCGCCGCGCCCTGCACCACCGGCAGCGGCGGCGCGTCCACCGGCGGCTCCGGCGGATCGTCCGGCGGCTCCAACGGCGGCGGTACGAGCGGCGGTTCGGGCAACGGCACGGGCGGATCGGGCAACGGCGTTACGGGCGGCGGCGGTTCGGGCGGCGGCTCCGGCGGTACGGGGAACGGCGGCACCGGCGGCTCGGGCAGTGGGGGCGGCGGCAACAGCTCGGGCGCCGTCGACCCGGACACCGGCCTGCCCGTCGACGCGTCCAACGGCGGCTCCCCGAACGGCGGTTCGTCCGGCGGCGGCTCAGGCGACGGCGGTGCGAACGGCGGCGGCAACGGCAATCAGGTCGTGCTCGCGCAGCCGGTCGCCGTCGGCGGCCACAACGGCTGGGGCGGCACCCAGACCCTGATGCTCCTCGCGGCGCTGCTCGTCGTCGGGCTGGTCCTGGCACCGGCCGCGACCTCCCGCGCCCTGAACGGCCGCAAGGCCCCGGCCGACCGCACCGCCTCGACCGACCGCAAGGAGGACACGCCGTGACGACCCCGCGACAGTCCCTCGGCCGCCGGCTCGTCCGGCGCCTGCTCACCGGCGCCCTGCTCGGCGCCGTCCTCGGCGCGGCGGCGGCCCAGGCGGCCCCCGCCCTGCTGACCGACCTGCGGCCGGTCGCCGCGCAGTCGGCCGCGTCGGTGCGGGCGGCCCAGTCGAGCCCTTCCGCCCAGTCGTCCGCCGTGACCGTCTCCGGCCGCGGCGAATTCGCCGACATGCGCTTCCGCGTCAGCCAGACCCGCGACCTCGCCAACCAGGCGATCAGCGTGTCCTGGACCGGCGGGGTGCCCACCACCTTCGCCGGCACCCAGTTCAACACCGACTTCGTCCAGATCATGCAGTGCTGGGGCGAGGACGACGGCGCCGTCCCCGGCAACCCCGGACCGCCGCGCACCCAGTGCCAGTTCGGCGCGTCGCCCACCACCGGCCGTAACACCTGGCCCGGCAACCAGGCGGACGACACCCGGCAGGTCTCGTACAGCGCGGACCCCGGCAGCTACGGCGAGGACGACAAGTACGGCGCGGGCCGCCCCTTCGGCCGCGGCGAGGTGCCGTTCAAGTCCATCGACGGCACCGTCGTCACCAGCGACACCCAGAACAACCGCTTCTACAGCTACAACACCACCAACGAGATCGACTTCGGCCGCACCGGGGCCGACGGCACCGGGCAGGAGTACGTCGAGGCGCAGACCAAGGAGGAGGCCCCGCACCTGGGCTGCGGCGCCCCGGTCAAGCACCCCGACGGCAGCGTCACCGGCCGGTCCTGCTGGCTGGTGATCGTCCCGCAGGGCCACCTGGACCTGGACGGCAAGCCCTACCAGGACCGCACCCAGGTCAACGCGGGCTCCCCGGTGTCCTCCACGAACTGGCGCAACCGCATCGCGGTCCGGCTCGACTTCCAGCCGGTCGGCGCGACCTGCGCGATGGGCGCGCGGGAAGTCGACACCACCGGCAGCGAGTTGGTCTCCGACGCGATGGGGAGCTGGCAGGCCAAGCTCTGCGGCACCGGCACGGTCTTCGGCTACACCACCGTCGGCGACTCCGAGGCGCGCGGCCAGCTCACCGACTCCGGCGACAGCCTGGTCTTCACCACCCTGCCGGTCACCGGCGAGACCCGGCCCGCCGACACCATCACCTACGCGCCGGTCGCGCTGTCCGCCGCCGTGATCGGCTTCAGCATCGAGCGCCAGCCCCGCTCCGACGCGCCCGCCGACGTCAGGAAACGCGCGGGCACCCGGGTCGGCTCACTCGACCTCACCCCGCGGCTGGTCGCCAAACTGCTCACCGAGTCGTACCGCAACTCGCCCTGGGGCGCGGTCCGTACGACATACGACGACGGCGGACCCCGGCTGACCGCGGCCAAGGGCTACGACTGGGCGCTGCACAATCCGGGCGGACTGCTCACCGACCCCGAATTCCTCGCGTACAACAAGGAGTTCGCGGACCTGTCGGTCGCCTCCAACCCGAGCACCGACACCGACCTGATCACCGCCTTCGGCCACAGCGACCTGGCCAGGCAGGTGTGGACGTGGGTGCTGGCCGACCGGCAGGCCCGGCAGTTCCTCGCGGGAGTGCCGGACGACTGGGGGATGCGCGTCAACCCCTTCTTCAGCTCCAACGGCGACCTCAACCCCACCGGCTACGCCTTCTCCGCCGACCGCGACGACTTCCCGAAGAACGACAACTGGGAGACCGTCCCGCCCGGCAGCGGCGCCCCGGACAGCCAGAAGCAGAAGATGACGGACTTCCACCCGTACGTGGACGACCTCTACACCGGCGCGCTGCGCACCCGCCGCGGCGACCAGCTCTGGAAGTCCAACTGGGACCCGCTGGCCACCCCGCCGGTCTGGAAGACGCCGGGCCCGCAGGTCGCCGGGCAGCGCTTCATGCTGACCATCACCGACGCGGCCTCCGCCGCCCGCTTCGGCCTCCAGACCGCGCGGCTGCGCAACCCCGCGGGCGAGTTCACCGCACCGACCAGGGCCGCCCTGGTGGCCGCCGCCGACAAGGCGAAGGCCGCCGACGGCGTACGGCGGATCGACCCGACCGCGAACGCCAAGGGCGTCTACCCGCTGAGCATGCTGGTCTACGGCGCAGCCCGCCCGGCCGAACTGGCGCCCACCGCCCGCAAGCAGTACGCGGACCTGCTGCGGTACGCCTCGGCCGGCGGTCAGGTGCCCGGCACCGCCCCCGGCACGCTGCCGGTCGGCTACGCGCCGCTGCCGTCCGCGCTGCGGGCCGAGGCGGCCACGGCCGCGACCGCCCTGGAGACCTGGAAGCCGGCCCCCGGCCCCGGCGGCTCCGGCGCCCCGCAGACCGAACCGGGCGCCGCGGACGGCGGCACCGGCTCCGGCGGCGGCACGGGCGGTGACGGCGGCGGCAGCGGTACGGCCGGCGGCTCCGACGGCGGGAGCGGGAGCGCGGACGGCGGCACCGGCGGCCACACCGCCCCCGGCGGCAAGCCCGGCGCGTCGCCCAGCCCCACCGCCGCGACCGGTTCCCCGGCGACCGTGCCGGTCGCGGGCGGCATCACGCCCTCCGACCCCGGTTCCGCGCTGCGCTTCGCGGTGCCGATCGGGGCCGGCCTCGGGCTGCTCGCCGCGCTGGGAGCGCCCTTCGCCGCCGGTACCCGGCTGCCGCTGCGCCTGAGCCTGCCCGGCGGACGCTCCCTCACCATCCCGCGGCCGGCCGTCCCCGCCCGGCTGCGCGGCTTGCGCCCGCCACGTCGGCGACCCGGCGGCTGAACCGGCCCGCGCACCGGGCCACCCACCAGACACGTCGTTCGCCCCGAGTCTCAGTCGGGGCGAACGACGGGCTCCACCCTGCCAGACCGGCCATCCGGCTCCGGCGGGTCCCCACCCGTCACGCAGTACGAGTCCCCGATCAGGAGACAGAGATATGCGCACCAAGCGCCCCATCGCCACGATCGCGGCGGTCATGACCGCGGCCATCGCGGCCGGTACCCTCACGGTCGCCGCACCGGCCTTCGCCGACCCCGCGCCCGGCACCTTCGGCACGTACGTGGGCGTCGGCTCCGACACGACGCAGGACGTGCTGAACGCGCTGGCCGGCACGGCGCTGCCGGACGTGGCGTCGTACGACGCCACGGGCTCGGCCACCATCAAGACCCGTGCGAACGGCGTGACCTTCACCCGTCCGAACGGCTCGGGCGCGGGACAGAAGGCGCTCAGCGCCTCGCTGATCGGGGACACCGACCCGGGCGGCACCGTGAACATCGCGGGCCAGGTGGACTTCGCGCGCTCCTCCGGCGCCCCCTCCACCGCGGGCACCACCCTCACGTACATCCCGTTCGGCCGGGACGCGGTCGGTTACGTCGCCAAGGGCGACTTCCTGAAGAACCTGACGCGCACCCAGCTCAACGAGATCTACTCCGGCACGGTCACCACGGTCGCGGGCCACCCCGTGCGGCCGTTCATCCCGCAGTCGAGCTCCGGCACGCGGAAGTTCTTCCTGAGCGCCATCGGCGTCGTCAACCTCGGCAGCAACGTCAAGGGCACCGACGACAACGGCAAGACGGTCGAGGAGAACCAGGCCAACGGCGTCATCCTCAAGGACGGCGACCTCGTCCCCTTCTCCGCCGCGAGCTGGATCGCGCAGAACAACCACACCGCCCCCGACCGCAGCACCGCCGCCGCGCAGAACGGCGCCTTCATCGGCGCCCTCGACCTCGGCGCGGGCACCCCGGTCAGCCCCGTGGTCAAGGGCGCGGACGACAAGCTGTCCCCGTTCGGCGGCTACTACGACGATCCGACCTTCGGCCGCGACGTCTACAACGTGGTGCCCACCCGCGCCATCGACACCTCCAGCGCCTTCTTCGACAAGGGCCTGTACGACACCTTCGTGAGCGCCGGCGCGCACAAGGCGGCCATCGCGTCCGACGTGGCCGAGAAGACCATCGCCGCGTTCGGCTTCCAGAACGAGCCCTACAACGGCAGCATCGACACCTCCGTCCGCGGCCACGCCAAGGCGGGCGGCCTGGAGACCAACAGCTCCTCGCTGATCAAGCCCGCCGCGGTCGGCGCGCTGGCCGCCACCGCCCCGGCCCCGCGCCAGCTCACGCTGAGCTGGACCGCGCCCGCCGACCCGGCGCTGCCGGTCACCGACTACCGCGTGCGGATCACCGACAGCGCGGGCGACGTCGCCTTCAGCACCGACCTCAAGGCCCCGGCCACCTCGGTGACCGCGACCCTGGCCCCCGGCGCGTACACCGCCGAGGTCTACGCCTCCAACCTGGTCGGCGACGGCCCGAGCGTGACGGTGGCCGGCACGGTCAGCGAGGTCCCGAAGGGCGCCTCGAAGATCACCCCCGCCGTCTCCCCGGCGAGCGTCCCGTACGGCACCGCCGCCAAGCTCGCCGTCACCGTCAGCGGCCCGTCCGCCGCCACCGGCAAGGTCACCGTCAAGGACGGCGCGGCCACCCTCGGCACGCTGACCCTGGACGCGGCGGGGAAGGCGTCGCTGACGCTCCCCAAGACCCTCGCGGTCGGCGCCCACACCCTGTCCCTGTCCTACGCCGGTGACAGCAGGCTCAACGCCTCCGCCGCCACCGCCAAGGTCACCGTGACCAAGGCCGCCGCCCGCGTCGCCGTCGGCGTCTCCCCGGCGAAGCCGGCCTACGGCACCTCCGGCCGGCTCTCCGTCGCCGTGACCGGCCCGGCCACCGCCACCGGCAAGGTCGTCGTCAAGGACGGCAAGACCACGCTCGGCACGGTCGGCCTGGACAAGACCGGCCGCGCGTGGCTGACGCTGCCCAGGACGCTGAAGGTCGGCACGCACACCCTGTCCCTGTCCTACGGCGGTGACAGCCGCCTCAACACCGCCGCCGCCACCTACAAGGTCACGGTCGTCAAGGCCGCGCCGCGCATCGCGACGAAGGCCCCGGCCGGCGTCAAGACCTCGGCCCGCGGCAAGGTGACCGTCGCCGTCACCGCCAACGGCGTCACCCCCACCGGCTTCGTCCGGATCTACGACGGCAAGAAGGTCGTCGGCACCGCCACCCTGAAGAACGGCAAGGCCGTCGTCACGCTGGCCAAGCTCACCAAGAAGGGCAAGCACGTCCTGACGCTGCGGTACTCGGGTTCGGCCACCGTGAACACCGGCAGCAAGTCGTTCGCCGTCACCGCGAAGTGACCCCGGCTCCCGCCCCGGCGGACGGCACCCGTCCGCCGGGGCGGGAGACCCGCGCACGGGTCGCCGCCGACCGCTTTCGGTATCGCCGGGTGCGCCCTGTCGCGTGAACCGCCGTGACCCCATGGACCTTTCGCCCCGCACACCACCGTCCAGCCCCGCACGCTCCCATCCGCTGCGCACGCCACCATCCAGCCCCGTACACCCCCATCCAGCCCTGGACATCCCGAGGAGGCAGGCCGCCGTGACGGTCACCGACCAGACTCCGCCGCGGGCGGCGCGTTCCGCCGAGGCACCGGCCGAGACGCCCGAGGAGGTGACGCGGGCCGAGGCGCCCGGCGGCGCGCCCGCCGAGGAGCCCGCCGCGGTCGCCGCCCCGGCCCCCCGGCCCCGGCGGCCCGCCGCCCGTCAGCTCGCCGCAGGCGCGCTGCTCGCGCTCGCCGTGCTGCTGCTCGGCCTGGCCGCCAACCTCGTCGTACTCAGCGGCGTGCAGCACAGGTCCGCGCAGCAGGACCGGTTCGACGCGCTGCGCGCCAGCCTCGCCGAAGGCACCGTGCCGGTCGGCCAGACCGACGAGCGCGGCCGGCTGCTCGCGCCCGGCACACCGCTCGCGCTGCTGGAGATCCCCCGGCTGCACCTGCGCGAGGTGGTGGCGGAGGGCACCTCGGCCGACGTGCTCACCGGCGGCGTCGGCCACCGCCGCGACACCCCGCTGCCCGGCCAGTCCGGCAGCAGCGTGCTGATGGGCAGGGCGGCGGCGTACGGCGGACCGTTCGGCGCGCTCGACCGTCTGCGGCCGGGCGACACCTTCACCGTCACCACAGGACAGGGCCGCCACCGGTTCCGGGTGCTCGACGCCCGCCGCGCGGGCGACCCGGCCCCGGCGCAGCCCGCCGCGGGAGGCGGCCGGCTGGTGCTGGTCACCGCCGACGGCCCCGCGTATCTGCCCAGCGGCGTGCTGCGCGTGGACGCCGACCTGGTGTCGAAGACCGCCGACACCCCCGACGCCGTCATCCGGCCCGGCTCCCTCCCGGCCGACGAGCAGCCGATGGGCACCTCCACCAGCGAGCTGTGGAAGCTGGTGATGTGGCTCCAGGCGCTGCTCGCGGCGTCCGTCGCGGCCGTGTGGGCCTGGCACCGCTGGGGCCGCCACCAGACGTGGATCGTCTTCCTGCCGCTGACCGCCGTCGTCGGCTTCCAGGTCGCCGACCAGGTCACCGGCCTGCTCCCCAACCTCCTCTGACCCGCCCACCGTCCGCCCCGTACTGCCCGAGGTGCCCGCCGTGACCGACATCGCCACCCCCGAAGAGACCACCGTCGCCCTGCCCGCGACCGTCCCGCCCGAGACCGCCGTGCCGCGCGGACCGGGCGCCGCCACCCTGGACGCGCGGGGCATCTCCGCCTGGTTCGGCACGCACAAGGTCCTCGACCGCGTCTCGCTGACCATGCCCGCCGGCCGCGTGACCGCCCTGATCGGCCCGTCCGGCTGCGGAAAGTCCACCTTCCTGCGGACCCTGAACCGGATGCACGAGATGATCCCCGGCGCCGCCATGGGCGGCGAGGTCCTGCTCGACGGCGACGACATCTACGCGGCGGGCCGCCCGCTCACCGAGGCCCGGCGGCACATCGGCATGGTGTTCCAGAAGCCGAACCCGTTCCCCGCCATGAGCATCTACGACAACGTGCTGGCCGGACTGCGGCTGACCGGCACCCGCGCCTCGCGGCAGACCAAGGACCTGCTGGTCGAGGAGTGCCTGTCGCGCGCGGGCCTGTGGAAGGAGGTCAGGGACCGGCTGCGGCAGCCCGGCGGCGCCCTGTCCGGCGGCCAGCAGCAACGGCTGTGCATCGCCCGCTCGCTGGCGATCCGCCCCCGCGTGCTCCTCATGGACGAGCCCTGCTCCGCCCTCGACCCGACGTCCACGCGCCGCGTCGAGGAGACCATCAGGGAACTGGCCGACGAGGTCACCGTCGTCATCGTCACCCACAACATGCAGCAGGCCGCCCGCGTCTCCCAGAACACCGCCTTCTTCCTCGCCGAACAGGGCACTCCCGGCGGCATCGTCGAACACGGCCCCACCGAGGCGATGTTCGCCAACCCCCAGGACACCCGCACCGCCGACTACGTCAACGGCCGCTTCGGCTGACCTACCGCGCCGCCCTCGTCGTCACACGCGTCCCGGACCGGATGTTCGCCGCCGTCCCGACGGGCCTGACGCGGTCGCGGGTGACGTGCGCGACCGAACAGCCGCAGTCGCCGGGCGTGCCGACGCCGGTCCGCCCAGCCGCGGGGCAGGTGGGCGGACCCACGCGTCACGACACGGGGACGTAGACGACCTTGTTCTCGACGAACTCCTTCAGCCCCTCGATCCCGAACTCCGCACCGATACCGGATTCCTTGATCCCGCCGAAGGGCACGTCGGGAAAGCCCCCGACGTGGGTGTTGATCCACACGGTGCCGCTGTCGAGCCTCGCGGCGACCTCGGCCGCGGCCTCGAT
The DNA here is from genome assembly GCF_044749865.1 of Streptomyces sp. NPDC088910. Classification (NCBI taxonomy): domain Bacteria; kingdom Bacillati; phylum Actinomycetota; class Actinomycetes; order Kitasatosporales; family Streptomycetaceae; genus Streptomyces; species Streptomyces sp. NPDC088910. The sequence continues at coordinate 756,859 of NZ_JBIVIV010000001.1, read as the reverse complement.
GTCCGGTCCCCAGACGGAGTTGCCGAGCCCGTAGCCGGTGTCGTTGGCCCGGGCCACCGCCTCGTCGAGATCGGCGTAGCGCAGAAGCGCGCGCACCGGGCCGAAGGTCTCGTCCCGCACCAGGGGGCTGTCATCGCTGATGTCGCGGACCACGGTCGGCGGGACGAAGTAGCCGGGACGCGGGTCCACCGCCCCGCCGGCGATGACCGTGCCGTCCTTGTGGGCCAGTTCGAGATATTCCTTGACCCGCTCGAACTGGGCGGCGTTCTGCACGGGACCGAACGCGGGATCGGCCTCGGGGTCGAGGCTGTGACGCAGCTCCTTGGACGTCGCGAGCTCCGCGAAGATCTCGGCGAACCGCTCGTACATCGCGTCGGGGACGAAGATCCGCTTGATGCCCACGCACAGTTGCCCGGCATAGGAGAACGTCCAGGTGAAGATCTCGGGTGCCACCTTCTCCACGTCGGAGTCGGGCATGATGATCGCCGAGTCGTTTCCGCCGAGCTCCAGCACCACTCGTTTGATCGTCGTGGCCGAGGCTTCCAGGACCTTGCGCCCGGCCGCCGTCGAGCCCGTGAACGACACCATGCCGACGTCCGGGTGGTTGGCCAGCGCGGGGCCGACGCTCTTGTCGGGGCTGTTGTCGCCGAGGATGTTCACGACACCCGCAGGCACGATCTCCCGCAGCAACTCGCCCAGGTACAGGGCGTGCAGAGGCGAGGTCGGCGCGGTCTTGAGGACGGCCGTGTTGCCCGCGAGGATGGCCGGCACGACCTTGTACAGGCTCTGGAAGAGCGGCATGTTCCACGGGACGATCGCGGCGACGACACCGATCGGCTGGTAGTGGCGCTCCACCCTCCATTGCGCGTCCGAGTGCACCACGTCGGGCGAGAGGTCGAGTTCGGCGAAGTGACGGACCCACCTGAGCGTCCAGTCCAGATCCAGCTCTCGCAGCATCGGCAGGGGCTTGCCCAGTTCGAGCGCCAGGATGCGCAAGAATTCGTCGTAGTGCTCCTCGACCGCGTCGGCGATCCTCCGTACGACCTCGGCGCGTTCGGCGAACGGCGTCGCGCGCCAGGCCGGGAAGGCGGTCTTCGCGGCCTTGACCGCGAGCTCGAGCTGGTCCTCGTCGGCGGCCGCGGCGGTGGCGATCACCTCCCCGTTCCCGGGGTCGATGATCTGCGAGGCGGCGGCTCCGGGCACCAGCTCGCCGTCGATCAGGTGGGCGAACGTGTGGTGAAGGAGGTTCGTCTCGTTCGAAGGGAAAAGCATCGTTGCTCCTTCTCTGATGGATGTTGCGGTTCCTCGCGGGGTCACGACGTCTCGCTCGGCTCAAGGCGGGACGAAGGCTGCTTGCCGGTGTCCCCGGAGCGCAGCCGGAGCCCGACCGCGGCGACACCGGTCAGGAGAACGGCCGCGATGGACAGGGACGCGGCCAGGGAGCCGGTGGCCTTCCAAGCGGCGCTGACGAGCGCGAAACCCACCGCGTTGGCCACCTGCGTGGTGGTGAGCAGGACACCCGACGCGGCGCCCTCGTCCCCTTCCCGTACGCGGGCGAGTACGGAGGCGATGATCGCCGGGTAGGCGAAGCCCATCCCCGCGCCGAAGCCCGCCGTCATCAGCGCGATGACGACCGCTCCCGCTCCGGCAAGTGCGGCGCAGATCGCGGCGACGAGGCTGGCGAACATGACCAGTGAGCCCCACAGCATCGCCGGGGGACCGGTGGGGGCACCGGGCCGACGGGCCGCGAGAGTCGTCGCCATGTACGCCACGCCGAGCGGAAGGTACGCCAGCCCCGCTCCGAGCGCGCCGATCCCGAGCCCCTCCTGCAGGTACAAGGTCATTCCCAGCAAAGTCGCGCTGTTGCCCACGTAGAACGCCACGGTGGCGACGAGCCCGAGCCGGATCGACCTCTGTCGCAGGAGCTGCCTCGACAGCAGCGGAGCGGCGGCCCGGCGCTCAACTCCGGGCATCGCCGTCGCGATCACGGCACCCGCGCCGAGCAGCACCCACGCGATCCAGGGCCAGCCGTGGTCGGGCCCGAGGCCGAGGCCCAGCAGCAACGGGATCAATGCGCCGGCCAGTACGCCGCCGCCGAGCACGTCGACCGGCACCGGCTCGGGCGCGCGCGTCTCCGGGATCGCCCTGGTGACGAGAAGCAGCGCGGCAAGGCCGATCGGCACATTGATCGCGAAGAGCGCACGCCAGCCCACGCCGGCGATGTCGACGGCCAGCAGCCCGCCGCCGATCAGCTGACCGAGCGTCGCGGCAGCGCCGAGCACCGTCGTATAGGCCAGCACCGCGCGGCGACGCGGCTCGCCCTCGTACACCGCCTGGATCGTGGCGAGCACCTGGGCCAGCATCACCGCGGCCGCGAAGCCTTGAAACGCGCGCATGGCGACGAGCACCAGGAGGCTGGGAGCGAGTGCGCAGCCCAGGGAGAAGAGCGTGAAGGCCGCCATCCCGATGCCGAACATCAGGCGCCGGCCGAACCGGTCTCCCAGCCGCCCGCCGATCACCAGCGCGGCTCCGTAGGTCACGACGTAGATCGAGAGAACGAGCTGCGTGTCGGCAATCGAGGCTTTCAGGTCCTCGGCGATCGACGGAACACCGACGATCACGATGAAAGAGTCCAGGAATCCCATGAAGGTTCCGGTCAACAAGACCGGCAGGGCCAACCGATGAGATGTCATGTTTGGCCTTCGCTTTCCGTCCTGAGACTGGCGATCGCGCCTTCTCGGGCACGTGAGATCCCGCCACCTGGCCATCGGACCCCGCGGATCACGAACCACCGAGGAACGGCAGGTCGGCGGGGTGATCCGCGGGTCCGATGTCCGCTGTGACGACGTCGCCGTCGAGACTGAGTCGCGGGTCTCGGATTACGGCTACGACGCGACGTCGCGCGCGGGTGGGACGACCGCGGCCAGGCGGGTCAACGACCCCTCGAGCTCGTCGGCGGAGACCATCGGCAGGCGGGGCACCACTGCCGGGTCGGTGACCGCCGTCCAGTCGTACGTCTGGGTCACCTCGGTGTGGCCCTCGCCGGTCGGGGCGAGCTTCCAGGTGAAGCGGTGACCTTGCGGGCGCTGCCCCGGGTGGCCGGGCGCCCAGGCGATGACACGGTCCTCGGTGAAGGCCACGACGTGGTTCTCGGTCCGGTAGTCACCGAGCTCGCTGTGCATGGCCATGACGAAAGTGTCACCGACGGCGTCCACCGGGCGGGAGGTTTCGGCGTGCCTGAGGCGGCCGGTGGCGTCGAATTCGACGTGGCGCCGGGGGTCGCGCAGCACCGCGAAGATCTGTTCGGCCGGGGCGTGCAGCACGCGGGAGACGGTGGTGTGGGTCGGACCGCCGTCCGTGGTGACCGGGTCCGGGTAGAACCGGGCCCATGCGATCCGTCCGTCGCGGACGGTGAGGATTACCGGGCCGCGCAGTACGACCGTCGCCCCGGTCGGGGCGGTGCCCCGCATCTCCCATTCCGACCACGATTCGTCGCCGTTCTGCGCATGGCGCAGGACCTCGGCCCGTATGTCGGGCAAGCCGGCCAGGATCTTCGTCCAGTTCGCGGCGACCTGGTCGGAGCCGACGAATCCCTCGGCCGGTCGCAGCGGTCGTTCGGCCACGTAGTCGTCGGTGAAGCAGTCGGCGATCCGCTCCGGCACGTGGGAGTTGATCGCTTCGCGTAGTGCGTGGAGGGCCTGGGGGAGCATGCGGCGATCTCCTAGTTCTGGTTCGCTCTGTCACCGTCGAGCATGGAGGTCCGGGGTGCCGCCGGGCGACCTGACACCGCCCGGACACTGCCCGGACGGCGTCCCGGCCCTGACAGGCATAATCGAAGTCATGAACGACTGGCCGGGGCCGAAGACGACCAGCTTCGCGGCCATGCTGCGCGGCCTGCGGGAAGCCCGGTCGCTGACCCAGCAGGAGCTGGCCTCCGCCGCGGGACTCTCCGTCGAGGCGGTCAGCGCGTTGGAACGGGGGCGGCGGACCCGGCCCCAGCCGCACACGGTGCGGTCGCTGGCCTCGGCGCTCCAGCTCCGCGAAGCGGACCGCATGGCGCTGCTGGCCATCCTGGGCCGGGCCGGGGACGGGACGTCCGAAATGCCGGCCCGCACGTTGACACCCCGCCCGCCCTCACCCCCGGCCGTCCCGGTGATCGGGCGGGACGGCGAGGTCGCCGAGATCGTCGCCGCCCTGCGCACCGCGCCGGGCCGGCTGGTGACGCTCACCGGCCCCGGCGGGGTGGGCAAGACCACCGTCGCGCTGGCGGCCGCGGACGCGGTCGCCGCGGACCATCCGGGGGCCGTGTACTTCGCGGACCTGACCGACGTCACCGACCCGGACGACGCCATCGCCGCCGTGTCCCGCTCCGCGGGCTCCCACAGCGACACGGTGACCGGCCTCGCCGCGCACCTCACCGGCACGTCGGCTCTGCTCGTCCTCGACAACCTGGAGCGCGTCACGGCCTGCGGCCCGCAGCTGGCCGAGCTGCTGACGGCATCCCACGACGCGGTGATCCTGGCCACCAGCCGCGTCCCGCTGCGGGTGCGGCGGGAACGTGAGGTGCGCATCGCTCCCCTCGGCCCGGCCGCAGCCGTCCGGCTCTTCGGCGAGCGGCTCACCGCCGCCGGCGCGCCGCCGACCGGGAGCGGGGACGACGCCGCCGTCGCGCTGCTGTGCCGACGGGCCGACGGGCTGCCGCTGGCCATCGAGCTCCTGGCTGCCGCCGCCGCCCGACTCGGACCACGGGAACTGCTCAAGCGGGCCGATCAGCTGGCGGATCTGCCCGTGGCCGGCCCGCGGGACCTGCCGGCGCGGCAACGCACCATGGCGGCCACCGTCGAGTGGAGCTGCCGGATGCTCGGCCCCGCGGCCCGGCGACTGCTTCCCCGGCTCGCCATGGTCCCGGGCAGCTTCTCCCTCGACATCGTCGAGGCGGTCGCCGCGCCGGATGCGTCGGACGCGGTGGGCGCGCTCGCCGAGTTGGTCGAGCACTCCCTGGTCACCCGCGGCGCCGACGCGGGACCGGTCGCGCGGTTCCGGCTGCTGGAACCGGTCCGCCGGTACGTGTTCGAGGCACTCGGGCCGAACGACCGCTACCACATCCGTCGGAGCGTGGCCCAATGGGCCTTGCGGGCAGCGCGCGAACAGGGTGCGCGAATCCGTGGCCGCGGCGACTTGACGGCCGTCGTGGAGGTTGAGGCGGATCGCCATGTGCTGCGGCTCGGCTTCGATCACCTCGTCGATTCCCGTCGGCACGACGACGCCGCCGAACTGCTGTGGTCGGTGTGGCTGCCGCTGTGGATGACCGGGCACACCCACGAGGGCCTCGACTGGGCCGACCGCTTGCGTGAGCACGACCTGAGCGAGCGGGGCCGGGCCCGCTGGCTGGTGGCGCGTGCCGGGTTCCACCGCGTCGCCGCGGACCTGTTCGCCACCGCGGAGCGGGCGATGCGGCTGGCCGAGCGGATCGACGACACCTCGCTGGCCGCGGAAGCGGCGATCTTCGCGGCGGCGGCGGCGCTGCGTCTGGAGGACTTCGACGCTTCGGTGTCTTTGCTGGCCAGGGCGGAGGCCCACGTCAAAGCGCGCCTCGACGTCGAACGCGACGTGTGGGCGGCTGTGCACGTGCTCATCGGCCGCGGGGACGGCGCGCTGCTGCGCGGTGACCGGTCCGCGGCGGCGCGGCACTGGCGCGCCGCCGCGGCCACGGCGCGGGAGCTGGGCAGCGAGTTCTCGGTGGCCGCGGTCCTCGCGGAGTGCGCGCAGGCGGCCCGCGGCGAAGGGCGCCTGACCGACGCGGCCTCGATGCTCGCCGTCGCCAGCGAGCTGGGCCCCCAACAGGACGGGTACCGGGCGCGCCTGGCGGGCGTGGCCGCGGCCGTGGCGGCGGACCTCGATGACCTGGCGTCAGCGCGGTGGTGGGAGGACGCGGCGGGGCCGGACGCACCCCTGCGGGACACCGATGAGCTGGGCGAGCGGTTCCGGGAGCTCGTCCGGCGCGCCGACACCGTCTCGGGCCGGGACTGAGCTGAGCCGTCCGCCCGTACCGGCGGTGTCCGGTCGGTGTCCGGAGGTTCCCGCGAGGGGGGCGGCGGGATTCGAGACCGTCGACGGCGCCGGGGAGCCGCGCCCCCTCGGACCGCGTACGGCCGACGTCAGATGAGGATCACGATCTTTCCCCGCACATGTCCGCGTTCGGAGAGGGCATGGGCCCGCGCGATCTCCTCCAGCGGGAAGGTCCGTTCGACGCGCGGTGCGTACCGGCCCTGCGCGCCGAGCGCGGCCGCTTCGGCGAGAAGCGTGGAATCGTTCACCGCGTTGGCCATACGGACCCCCAGACGTTCTGCGTTCGCGTAGTCGGCGACCGTCAGCACGCGGGCGGGGTCGCCGACGATCTCGATGAGGTCGGGGAGGGAGCCGGAGGCGGCGGCGTCGAGTACGAGGTCGACCCCGTTCGGGGCCAGGTCGGCGAGACGTTCCGACAGGCCGGCACCGTAGGTGGTGGGAAGGGCCCCGAGTGAGGTGAGGAAGGCGTGGTTGCGCTCACTGGCGGTTCCAATCACGGTGGCTCCGAGGGCGACCGCGATCTCGACCGCCGCGCCGCCGACGCCTCCGGCGGCGCCCTCGACGAGCAGGGTGCGCCCCGCGAGCGGGCCGAGCGCCTTGAGCCCGCTCAGCGCCGTCACGGACACCAGACCCGCCCCGGCCGCCTGCTCGTCGGTCCACGCGGCGGGCGCGGGCGCCCACGCCGAGAGCACGGCCAGCTCCGCCGTCGCCCCCGTGACTCCGCCCAGCCCGAAGACGCGGTCGCCCACGTTCACTCCGGTGACGCCCTCCCCGATCATGTCCACCAGGCCCACGGCGTCGCGGCCAGGTATCGCGGGCAGGTCCACTGGGAGTACGTCGCGCACCTCCCCGCTGCGCACTTTCCAGTCGACGGGGTTGACGCTGGCCGCCACGACGGCGACGCGGATCTCTCCGGGACCCGGCAGCGGGTCCTGGACCTTCTCGACCGTGAGGGTCTCCGTACCGCCGTACTCGTGGTACCGGGCTGCGCGCATGATGTCCTGCCTTGTTCGTCCCGACGGCTTGGTGTGCCTTGACATCGACCAGGCTAAAACCTGACATCAGTGTCAGAGGCAAGTCGGGCAGTCAGGGGGGCAGAGGACGCGTAGGCCCGCGGTGTGTAGCCACGGACGGTGACCAGACCCTTGACGACCTCGTCTCCGGTGATCTCCGGGTAGGCGTCCGGCCGGGCGACAGAAAGCCAGGGTCCGCGAGTCAGGACCGCGCGGCGGCGTTCTCGCCGAGGTCCAGGTGGTCCGGGCGATGCGGCAGCGTACGGGCGCCGGTGGTACGGAGCCCGTCGAGGGCGAGTTCGAGGTAGCGGCGCCACGCCTGGGGCTGTGCGGCCAGCAGGGGCGCCGCCGTCTGATGGATGCCCGCGAGGAGCAGCACGATGTCCGTTCCCGTGACGTCCCCGCGGACGGTGCCCTGCTCCTGCGCCCTGGCCGTGAGCACGTCGGCCGCGTCGCGGAGGCGGCCGATCCCGTCCCGCACCCCGGCGTGATCCAGCGAGGGGCGTCCGATCACTTCACAGAAGGCGCGGTCGGCGGCCAGCGCCCCGACGCCGTCGGCCATGAACTCCGCCAGTGCCAGCGCCGCGTCGTCCGCGTCGGCGAGGCGCTCCGCCGTGCCGGTCAGCCGGTCGAGAAGTCGCAGCATGATGGCCGCGAGCAGGTCCTCCTTCGAGGCGAAGTGCCGGAACACGGTGCCTTTGGCGAGGCCGGCACGCTGGGCGATCTCGCCCATCGGCGGTCACCTTCTGTCGGGCCGGCCGCGCCGTCGCCATGACGCCTCGCGGATCACCGCCGCTTCATCACGCGCCGTCTTCGCGGCGCACCACCGGAGGAAGACATGAACAGCACCCTTGACGGCAGGACCGCACTGGTCACCGGCGCCTCCTCGGGCATCGGCCGGGCCACCGCGCTCGCCCTGTCGAAGGCGGGCGCCCGGGTGGCTGTCGGAGCGCGCTGGGCGGACCGTCTGACGTCGCTCGCGCAGGAGGCGCCGGGTGAACTCCTGGTCCTGGAGCTCGACGTCACCGACCGTCAGTCCGTACGGGACGCGGTCGCGGCCACCGTCGACCGCTTCGGCGCCCTCGACGCCCTCGTGAGCAACGCGGGCGTCATGCTCAACGGACCGATCCTGAACGCGGACACCGCCGAGTGGCGCCGCATGGTCGACACCAACCTGCTCGGATCGATGTACACCGCCCATGCCGCCCTGCCCCACCTGCTGGAAAGCAGGGGCGCCGTCGTCCAGATCTCCTCGACCTCCGGGCGCACCGCGTCGGCGGGCGGCGGTGTGTACGCCGCCACCAAGTTCGGCGTCACCGCCTTCGCCGAGTCGTTGCGGCAGGAAGTCACCGCCCAGGGCGTACGGGTGATCGTCGTCGAACCCGGAATGGTCGCGACCGAACTGCTCACCCACATCACCGACCCCGCCCTGCGGGACTACGCCAAGACCTATGCCGAATCGATGCGGACGCTCAACGCCGAGGACATCGCCGACGCCGTCCTGTACGCGCTCACCCAGCCCGACCACGTCGCGGTCAACGAGATCCTGATCCGACCGACCGATCAGACCCGCTGATTCGGACGAGGGGTTGAGCCCGGTGTCCTCGCCGGTCGGCGGCCGCGTGGCGTGGCTGGCGAGTTCGAGGGCGAGGCGGGCAAGCATGCGGGACGGCCGGCCGTAGATGGCCGGATCCAGCCAGCATCAACCGGACTTCCCGGACATGAGGGCGGTGGCACACCGCCTGCCGCGTCACCGGTTCGACGGAAGTGCTGAAAGGGCCGACCTGCGGAAATACCCTGGGACGGGCCGAAGGGTCCGTTCGGATAGGAGTGCCCCCGGCAGGACTCGAACCTGCGGCCAAGCGCTTAGAAGGCGCCTGCTCTATCCACTGAGCTACGGGGGCCGGACAGTGGCCGCGGCTGTCTCCGCCCCTGGGTGGTTCCGTGACCTTGTACCGAGGTCAAGGATAGGGCGCTACATGCCTGCCGCCGGTTGCTTCACCCGCGTGACACGTTGTGGAGGTTCGGTGAAGTGGTCCGATAATCGCAGGCATGTGCAGAACGTGCATCGCTTTTGACGCCTCGGATCGCTGCTGTTGTGCACTCGTTATGCCGATGGCTCATTCTGCCCCATCGACACCATGGGCCGCCCCATTTCATGTAGTGCGGGCCGAATGGGGTGATTTACCCGAAATACGCTTCAAAAATGCTCCAATATGGGGCATTCTGCGGGTGTGGCGATCTTGGACGTACGGCCCGAGCTGCTCGACGCGCTGTCCGCGCTGCGCGACCGCGTCGACGCCGCACGCTTCCCCTTCCCACTGCGCGGAGCCGCCCGCGCCCGGCGTACCCGACAGGAGTTGCTCGCCCAGCTCGACGACTACCTGGTGCCCCGGCTGAAGGCGCCCGAGGCCCCTCTGCTGGCCGTCGTGGGCGGTTCGACGGGCGCGGGCAAGTCGACCCTCGTCAACTCCCTTGTCGGCCGCCGCGTCAGCGAATCCGGGGTGCTCCGGCCGACCACCCGCACCCCGGTGCTGGTCTGCCACCCCGAGGACCGCGCCTGGTTCGCGGACCCGCGCGTCCTGCCGGGCCTCAACAGGGCCTGGGCGGTGCGCCAACGGGTGGGCCCGGGCGGCGCGGCCGGGGGCGGCAGGCCGGGCCGGGGCGACAGCGGCGACCGGAACGACGACCGGCGCGGCCGGGGCGACCGTACCGACCGCGGCGAATCCGGGGGCGCCGAACTGCGTCTGGAGACCGACGACAGCCTGCCCCGCGGCCTCGCGCTCCTCGACGCCCCCGACATCGACTCCCTCGTCACCCGCAACAGGGAACTGGCCGCCGAGCTGATCTGCGCCGCCGACATCTGGGTCCTGGTCACCACCGCCTCCCGCTACGCCGACGCCCTGCCCTGGCATCTGCTGCGCACCGCCAAGGAGTACGACGTCACGCTCGCCACCGTCCTCGACCGCGTCCCGCACCAGATCGCGGACGACGTCGGCAGGCACTACGCGGCGCTGCTCGGCAAGGCGGGCCTGGGCGACGTACCCCGCTTCACCGTCCCCGAACTGCCCGAATCCGCGGGCGGCGGCGGCCTGTTGCCGCAGACCGCGGTGGCCGCGCTGCGGGAATGGCTCGCGCACTGCGCCCAGGACCCGGCCGCCCGCCAGCACGCCGCCCAGCGCACCGCCGTCGGCGTACTGGACTCCCTGCGCGGGCGGTTGCCCGCCCTCGCCTCCGCCTCCGCCGCCCAGCACGCCGCCGCCGTACGCCTGGCGCGCGGCGCGGAGGACGCGTACGAACAGGCCGGGGAGCGGATCGACACCGCGATCGGCGCGGGCGTCCCGCTGGCCGGTGAGGCCCTCGCGCACTGGCAGGGCTACCCCGCGTGCGGCCCCGACGCCCTCCAGCACGCGCTCGCCGAGGAGTTCGCGGCCCTGCTGCGGACCGAGACCGACGCCGCCGACGAACGCGTCGTCGCCAACTGGCAGCGCGACCGCGCCGGATCGGCGCTGCTCGGCGAGCCCTCCGCGCGGCCCGACCGCGACCGCGTCGCCGTCGCCGCCCGGATCGACAAGGGCGTACGCCGCTGGCGCCGCGGCCTGACCGAACTGTCCTACGCGCAGGCGCGGGCCGCCCGCGACGCCGACCGGCCGCCCGTCGACCCCGAGGACGTGGCCGCGCTGCTGGCGACCGCGCTGCTCGGCGGCAAGCGCGGGAGCGCCGCGGGTGAGCGCCTGGCCGAGACCGTCGGCGTACAGGCCGCGCTGCGGCTGCGCGACACCGCGCGCGACCGGCTGGACGACGCCGTCGCAGGGCTGCTGCGCGCCGAGCGGGACCGGCGGCTGGCCCCGGTCGACGGCTACGACGTGACCGCGCGGCAGCAGTCGTCGCTGATCGCGGCGCTGTCCGTACTCCAGAGGGAAAGGTGACCACGGTGGCCACGACGACCGGCAGTTCGGCACGATCGGCGGCGAGCGGGTCCGCGGACGCGGCGGGGGACGGGCCGGGACGTGTCCCGGGCCCGTCGTCCTCCGCGCCGTCCGCTTCTCCGTCCGCCGCTTCTCCGTCCGCCGTCTCTTCGTCCGCCGTCTCTTCGTCGGTCGCTCAGGGGCGGGGGAGCGCTACGGACGCGCTGACCGTGCGGGTGGACGCGCTCGGCGAGTTGCTGGGGCTGTCCAGGACGCGGATCAGCCCGGACGCGCTGGCCGAGACCGGCGAGCTGCTGGAACGCCTGGGCGAGCGGCGGCGGTTGTCGCTCGACCACACGGTGGTGGCGCTGGCCGGGGCGACCGGCAGCGGGAAGTCCACGCTCTTCAACGCTCTTGCGGGGCTCGCGCTCTCCGAGACCGGTGTACGGCGGCCGACCACCGCGAAGCCGGTCGCCTGCGCCTGGCAGCCGGAGCGGGCGGCCGGGCTGCTCGACCGGCTGGGGATCGCGCCGCAGGACCGTTACGCCAGGCGCGGCGCGCTGGACGCGGCGGGGGAGTGGCCGGGGGACCTGTCGGAGGAGCTGTCGGGGACCGAGGGCGCCTTCGCCGCCGACGGCGCCACCGGGCGCGCCGAGAGCCTGGACGGGCTCGTCCTGATCGACCTGCCCGATCACGACTCGGCCGCGACCGGCCACCGCGATCAGGTGGACCGGCTGCTGGGCCTGGTGGACGTCGTCGTCTGGGTGCTCGACCCGGAGAAGTACGCCGACGCGGCCCTGCACGAGCGCTATCTGCGCCCGCTGTCCGGGCACGCCGACGTGACCGTGCTGGTGCTCAACCAGATCGACCGGCTGCCCGGCGACTCGGTCGACCTGGTCCTCGACGACCTGCGGCGGCTGCTGGACGAGGACGGCCTCGCGGTCGGCGAGCACGGCGAGGACGGCGCCGTGGTGCTCTCCGCGTCCGCGCTGACCGGCGAGGGCGTCGCGGACCTGCGCGCCGTACTGGCCCAGCTCGTCACCGACCGCGCGGCGGCCGGAAGGCGGCTGGCGGCCGACATGGACCGCACGGCGAGCAGGCTGCACCCGCTCTACGTCGGCGAGGGCGGCGCCGGGCTCACGGACTCGGCGCGCGAGGAATTCGTGGACCGGCTCGCGGACGCGGTGGGCGCGGCCGGGGCAGGACAGTCGGCGGAACGGGACTGGGCGGGAGCGGCGGAGGATGCCTGCGGTACGCCGTGGGGCCGGCTGATCGGTGAACGGGCCGCGGTCGGCGCCGGTTCCCGCGGTGAGCGCCCGGCGCAGGGTTCACCCGTACGAGCGACCCGTACGGGCGGCGGCGGGCTGTCCGCGTCCCGGCCGGTGGTCGACGAGGCGGTGCGCGGCGTGGCGGCCGACGCGTCCCGCGGGCTGCCCGCGCCCTGGGCACAGGCGGTACGTGACGCGGCCCGGCGCGGCGGTGACGGGCTGCCGGAGGCGCTGGACGGCGCTGCGGCGCGGGCGCGGCCGGGGGCGCCGGAGCGGCCCGGCTGGTGGTCGGCGGCCGGTGGCGCGCAGTGGCTGCTGATGGCGCTGGCCGTGGCAGGCGCGGTCTGCCTGATCTCGGTCGCGGTGGGCTCGCTCGATCTGACGTGGTGGCTGCCGGTCGTGATGATCGCGGTCGGCGGACTCGGCGGCCCGGCCCTCGCCGGTGCCTGCCGGTTCGCGGCCCGCGGGCCCGCACGGCGGTACGGCCAGGCCGCCGAGCGGCGGCTGCGGGACGCGGCGGCGGACTGCGGCAGGGCCCGGGTGCTCGAACCGGTGGCGGCCGAATTGATGCGGTACCGCGAGGTGCGCGAGCAGTACGCGGTGGTCGCCGGGGCGCATTCCGCGCACGCGGCGCATTCCGTCCGCACTTCTCTGGGAGACCACTCGTCCGAGTGACGAAGTTATCCACAACCGGCCGGTAATCCACAGATTCCGGCCGGTTTCTCCATGCCTGGTCGAATTCCTGCACGATGTCCTTACGGCGTCCCGCGGGGGGCGCGATCGGCAGGGAGGGCAGAGAAATGAACGAGACGCTTGTGACCGTGGTGGGAAATGTGGCCACCGAGCCGGAGACCCGGCAGACCGCGACCGGTGTGGCCGTCACCCGCTTCCGGCTGGCGACCACCTCGCGCCGGTGGGACGCCGAGCGCGGCGCGTGGACGGACGGGGCCACGAGTTTCTACACGGTGTGCGCGTGGCGGACGCTGGCCTGGCATGTGAAGGAATCGGTCGGAGTCGGTGAACCCTTGCTCGTCCAGGGGCGGTTGAGGATCCGTGAGGAGGAGCGTGAGGGTCGGCGCTATCTGACCGCGGAGATCGAGGCGGTGGCGGTCGGGCACGACCTGGCGCGGGGCGTCTCGCGGTTCAGCCGGGTCGCGGCGAGCATGACCGGGGCGGGGGCCGCGTCCGCGTCCGGAGCGGCGGGGGCCGTGGTGGGGAATGCGGTCGGGAGCGCGGCCGGGAACACGGCCGGGAACGCGGCCGAGACGCCGCCGGTGGTCGCCCGGCCGGATCCGGCGCCGCCCGTTCCCGCGGGGGCGCCCTGAGTATCCGGAGTATCCGCTTTCGGCGGCATTTCCCGGGATGAATTCTGTCGATGACTTATCGACAAACACGGAATCATGCAATTGTGCCGATAACGATTGGGATTCGAAAAGGCGCTGCGGGGACTCTCTTGGTGAGCGTGTGACGCCTGGTTCCTAGGATCTCCTCGTTCAGCACGCACGGGGGCCGGAACTGCGCAGGCAAGGCGATCCTCTGAACGACCAACGCGCCTTGCCCGGAGGGGAAATCCATGTTCAAGACCTACAGGCGGGGCGCCGCCCGCCTCGCGGCGGCTGGCATTGCCACGGGCCTGCTCGCGGCGGGCGTGATGGCGGGCGCGGGCGCGGCCGTCGCCGCCCCGAACGACGGCACGACGCCGTCGGCCACGGGCGCCACCGCCGTGCTCGGCGGCATCGAGAAGGACAAGGCCGACCAGGCCGTCGTCAACCCCGGTGCCAAGGACGAGTACGACGTCACCGCCGGACTCTTCTCGATGGCCGTGACCGGTGGCGGCAGCATCGAGACGTACTGCATCGACTTCAATCACCACACCGTCGACAAGGCGACCTACAACGAGGTCACCTGGGACAACTCGACGCTGAAGGACAACAAGGACGCGGGCAAGATCGCCTGGATCCTCAACAACTCCTACCCCAAGGTCGACGTGGCGGGCGTCACGGACACCCTCAAGGCCGCCGGGGTCACCCTCGACCACCCGCTCACGCCGGGCCTGGCCGCGGCCGGTACGCAGGTGGCGATCTGGCACCTGTCCGACCCGGGGGTGAACGTGCAGGCCAAGGACAGCGACGCCAAGGCGCTCGCGGAGTACCTGGACAGCCACGCGCAGACCCTTGAGGAGCCCAAGCCCTCGGTGACGCTCGACCCGCCCGCCGTCTCCGGCAAGTCCGGCGACCGGCTCGGTCCGGTGACCGTGCACACCACCGCCGACGCGGTCGACGTCAAGCTCGGCGCCGACGCCCCGGCGGGCGTCAAGATCGTCGACAAGGACGGCAAGGCGATCAGCGGTCCGGTCAAGAACGGCACCGCGCTCTACTTCGACGTCCCCGCGGGCACCGCGGACGGCACCGCCCCGGTGACCGTCGCGGCCACCACCGAGATATCCGTCGGCCGTGCCTTCTCCGCCACTGACACCTCCAGCCAGTCGCAGATCCTCGCCGGTTCGCAGAGCACCACCGTCACCGCGGCGGCGACCCTGTCCTGGGCCAGGAAGGGCCCGATCCCGGCGCTGTCCGCGCAGGTCGTCTGCGCCAAGAACGGGGTCGACGTCACCGCCGCCAACCAGGGCGACGAGGACTTCACCTTCGAGCTCGAAGGCAAGAGCTACACGGTCGCGCCCGGCAAGTCCCAGACCGTCACGGTCCCCGTCCAGGAGGACCAGAAGTACAAGATCGACATCACCCTGCCCAACGACCAGGTGAAGACCTTCGAGGGCGTCCTGGACTGCAAGACCGCCACCACCCCCGGCCCCACCCCGACGGCCACCCCCACCAACGCCCCCAGCCCCGCCACCTCCGGCAGCACCACGGGCGGCACCGATCTCGCCGAGACCGGTAGCAGCAGCGCCACCCCGATGATCGCGGGCATCGCCATCGCCCTCGTCGTCCTCGGCGGCGCCGCCGCCTTCTTCTTCCGCCGCAAGAAGAACACCCCCACCGCCTGACCCGGGGCGCCCCACCGCGAACGGGTCCTGCCGCACCGGAGGGTGCGGCAGGACCCGTTCGCACACCCGCCCCCGTCCGGTCCGCGACGCCTACCGCGACGCTCGTGCGAAGATCGGCTTCCGCCGGCGCTCAGCAGGCACGCGAGACGTACACGACGTACACGTGGTCAGAACCTTCTTCGTCAGCGGGCTGATGCTGGGCGGCGTCGTGCTGACCCACCGGGAGGCCAAGCGCCGGGCGGCCGCCGGGCGGGGGTGGGGGAGGGACCCGTTCGCACGGATGGGTGGACGTACGGCAAGATGGGGTGTATCTGCCCTCACGCGGCGGTGCCGCACTGTGGCCCTACTCGATTGCCGGACGGTTTCTCTTGGCTGAGTTCATTTACACCATGCGCAAGGCCCGCAAGGCCCACGGCGACAAGGTGATCCTCGACGACGTGACGCTGAGCTTCCTGCCGGGAGCGAAGATCGGCGTCGTCGGGCCGAACGGCGCCGGTAAGTCGACCGTCCTGAAGATCATGGCGGGCCTGGAGCAGCCGTCGAACGGTGACGCGTTCCTGTCGCCCGGCTTCTCGGTGGGGATGCTGCTCCAGGAGCCGCAGCTCGACGAGTCCAAGACCGTGCTGGAGAACGTGCAGGACGGCGCCGCCGACACCATGGCGAAGCTCACGCGGTTCAACGAGATCGCCGAGCTGATGGCGACCGACTACTCCGACGCGCTGCTGGACGAGATGGGCAAGCTCCAGGAGCAGCTCGACCACGCCAACGGCTGGGACCTGGACGCGCAGCTCGAACAGGCCATGGACGCCCTGGGCTGCCCGCCCGGCGACTGGCAGGTCACCACGCTCTCCGGCGGCGAGAAGCGCCGCGTCGCGCTCTGCAAGCTGCTGCTCGAAGCGCCCGACCTGCTGCTCCTCGACGAGCCCACCAACCACCTGGACGCCGAGTCGGTGAACTGGCTGGAGCAGCACCTGGCGCAGTACGCCGGCACCGTCGTCGCCGTCACCCACGACCGGTACTTCCTGGACAACGTGGCCCAGTGGATCCTGGAGCTGGACCGCGGCCGGGCGCACCCCTACGAGGGCAACTACTCCACGTACCTGGAGAAGAAGGCGGCCCGCCTGAAGGTCGAGGGGCAGAAGGACGCCAAGCGCGCCAAGCGCCTCAAGGAAGAGCTGGAGTGGGTCCGCTCCAACGCCAAGGGCCGTCAGGTGAAGTCCAAGGCCCGCCTGGCCCGTTACGAGGAAATGGCCGCCGAGGCCGACAAGGTGCGGAAGCTGGACTTCGAGGAGATCCAGATCCCGCCGGGCCCGCGCCTGGGCTCCATCGTGGTCGAGGTCAACAACCTCTCCAAGGCGTTCGGCGACAAGGTGCTGATCGACGACCTGTCGTTCACGCTCCCGCGCAACGGCATCGTCGGCGTCATCGGCCCGAACGGCGCTGGTAAGACCACGCTGTTCAAGATGATCCAGGGCCTGGAGACCCCGGACTCCGGCTCCATCAAGGTCGGCGAGACGGTCAAGATCTCCTACGTCGACCAGAGCCGCGCCAACATCGACCCCAAGAAGTCGCTGTGGGCCGTCGTCTCCGACGAGCTGGACTACATCAACGTCGGCCAGGTCGAAATGCCGTCCCGCGCCTACGTCTCGGCCTTCGGCTTCAAGGGCCCGGACCAGCAGAAGCCCGCGGGCGTGCTCTCCGGCGGTGAGCGCAACCGCCTCAACCTGGCGCTCACCCTCAAGGAGGGCGGCAATCTGCTGCTCCTCGACGAGCCCACCAACGACCTCGACGTCGAGACCCTGTCGTCGCTGGAGAACGCCCTGCTGGAGTTCCCCGGCGCGGCCGTCGTGATCTCCCACGACCGGTGGTTCCTCGACCGGGTGGCGACGCACATCCTCGCGTACGAGGGCGAGAGCCGCTGGTACTGGTTCGAGGGCAACTTCGAGTCGTACGAGAAGAACAAGGTGGAGCGGCTCGGCGCCGACGCGGCCCGGCCGCACCGCGCCACGTACAAGAAGCTGACCCGCGGCTGAGGGCACGGTATCTGTGATGGCACGGCACATCTTCCTCTGCCCGCTGCGCTGGGCGGACATGGACGCCTTCGGGCACGTCAACAACGTGGTCTTCCTGCGGTATCTGGAAGAGGCGCGGATCGACTTCATGTTCCGGCTGGCGCCGGGCGAGGGAAGCGTGTCGTTCACCGGCGGGTCCGTCGTGGCCCGCCACGAGATCGACTACCTGCGTCCGCTGGTGCACCGGCACGAGCCGGTCACCGTCGAGACGTGGGTCTCGGACATCAGCGCGGCGTCGCTGACCGTCCACTACGAGGTCAAGGACGGCGAGACGGTGTACGTGCGGGCCTCCACGGTCGTCGTCCCGTACAACCTCGCCGCCGGACGGCCGCGGCGGATCACCGCGGAGGAGAAGCTGTTCCTCCAGCGGTATCTGGACGGGGCCGTCACCGTATGACCGCTCCCGCGCGGTCGACGCTGACGCTGGCGCGAGCGGGGGAGGCGGCCGATCTGGCCGCCTTCCTCGGCCGGCTGATCCGCTGGGACAAGGCTGCGGTCGTACGGCTCAGGTCTGCCGAAGGGGAGGCCGCCCTCGGGGTCTTCGGCCATCCGCCCTTCGGGGGCGTCCTCGCGGTCCGCACCGCGGCGCTGGCCGAGGACGGGGTCGGGGCGGCGGTCGACGCGACCGTGTCGGCCGGGCAGCTCCTCGACGCCGTGCCTCCTCCGGAGGGGGGCGAGTTGGTGCTGCCCGGGTCCGTCACCGGGCCCTCCTGGGCCGGGCTGCTGCCGCCGCGCGGCGGCTGGCTGCGGGTCACCGAGGTCGACGGTGACGCCGTGCGGGCGGCTGCCGCCCGCGTGATCGGGGAATTCCGCACGCGTACGGAGGAGTTGGGCGAGGCCGGGCGTACGCGGGCCGGACTCGACGCGCTCGCCGAGGAGTTGTGGGCTCGGCCGCTTCCCGGTACCGGCTTGCCCTTGCGGGCGGTGCACGCCGCCCATGCCCTCGGGTTTCTGCGGGGAGCCGAGGACGCCGTGCTTCTGTCCGCCGGGCCCTGGCTGCGGCTGCGCACGGCGCTCGGTTCCGTGGCCGTACGCGCTGCCGCGCCGGCCTCCGGTCTGACCGTCACCCCGGCCTAGGGCCTGTCCGCCTTTTTCCCACCCGCCCACCCGTGCAGGTGCTTCCACCCCTGCGGGTGCCCCCCGCGGGCCCCACCCGCCGTCGGGGCGGCTGCCGTGCCGCGTTCGGCCCCAGGGTGCTCGTCGTCGCGTGTGCGGACGTGGGTGGCCGTCAGCCGTCCTGGGGCTCCTCCGTCCGCTGAGGGGGTTGGGAGGGGTCGGGCCAGAGGGAGATGTGGTCGGGTTCGAGTTCGAGGAGGACGCGGGAGCGGATGGAGAGGGAGTCGGTGTAGTCGCGGGGGAGTTGGAGGCGGCCGGCGCGGTCGACGGTGGCGTATTCGCGGGCCACGACGGACTCCTGGCCGTGTTCGTCGACCTCGGTGTGGCGGACGACCTCGGAGGCGGTGCGGCCGTCGCGGATGGCGACGGTGCGGCGGACGGCGTTGGCGACGGCGTGGTCGTGGGTGACGACGACGACCGTGGTGCCCAACTCCTCGTTGGCGGTGCGGAAAGAGGCGAAGACCTGCTCGGCGGTGGCGGAGTCGAGTTCGCCGGTGGGCTCGTCGGCGAGGACGACGGACGGGCTGTTCGCCAGGGCGACGGCGATGGCGGCGCGCTGCTGCTCGCCGCCGGACATCTGGCCGGGGTGCCGGTCGTGGCAGTAGCCGACGCCGAGCATGCCGAGCAGTTCGGTGGCCTGCGCGGTGCGCTGCCGCTTCGTGCGCAGCCCGCCGGTGCGGCCGGCGAGCTGCATCGGCAGGACGACGTTCTGCGCGGCCGTGAGGTACGGCAGCAGATTGCGGCCGGTCTGCTGCCAGACGAACCCCACCACCTCCCTGCGGTACCGCAGCCGCGACGCGGCGTCCATCGCCAGCAGGTCGTAGCCGCCGACGGACGCGGCGCCCGCGGTCGGCACGTCGAGCCCGGCCAGGATGTTGAGCAGCGTGGACTTCCCGCTGCCCGACGCGCCGACCAGGGCCATCAACTCGCCCTTGCCGACGAGTAGATCGAGCCCCTGGAGGGCCTGCACCTCCACCCCGTCCGCGGTGAAGATCCGCACCAGCCGGTCGCAACTGATCAGCGCGTCCTTGCCGTACGCGGGCCGCTCCCGCCGCTCGGCGACCGCCCGCTCCAGATCCGCGAGACTGCTGACGGGAGCGCGGTCAGGTCCCGTCACCGGACCCGCCACCGCTCCGCGCACCTCGCCGCCCGCTTCGCCCGTCATACCCGGTCCCCCACTCTCAACTCCGCGCTCTCCCGCCGCCGTCCGCTCACCCGCACCTGGATCAGCAGCACCGCACAGGCCAGTATCAGCAGCCCCGCCGACGGCAGGGCAAGGGACCATGGATCGGCCCGCAGGCCGAGCCCGAAGTCGGCCGGTTCCACGCCCTGTTCGCCGCCGCCGAAGGTGAGCGCCCGCAGATCGACGCCCGGTCCGAGCAGCGGGACCACCGCCAGGCCCACCAGGACACCGCCGACGGCGGCGAGCAGCGCCTGCGGCAGCATCTCCAGCAGGACCAGCCGCCGCGACTGCCGCCGCGTCATGCCCATGGTGCGCAACCTGGCCAGCAGCGTGGCCCGTTGCGGCGCGGCCTGGAGCAGCGACAGCAGCAGGGCCAGCGCGCTGAAGGCGGCGCCCGCCGCGACCGCCGCCAGATAGATCGAGCGCGCGCCGCGCTGCAAGGGGAAGTCGCCCAGCCGGGACCGCTGTTCGCCGCGCGTCAGCACCGTCACGAAGGACGCGGGCTCCTTGGCGACCGCGCGCAGCGCCCCGCCGTCGATGTGACTGCCCGGCGCGTTCATCGCCAGCAGCACCGTAGGACCGCTGTACTGGCTGTACGCGGCCAGGTCCGGGTGTCTGGCGGCCAGTTGCGCCGCGGAGACGATCACGAACTCGGCGCCGGGCGCGGCCGGGGTGCTGGTCAGGACGGCCGCGGTCCTGACAGTGACGGCGCCGACGGCGGCGTCCACCCGGGCCGTTCCGTCGCCGAGCAGCGAGGCGAGACCGGGGCTGAGCACGGCGGGCAGCGTCCCCCGCCCCGGATCGTGGCCGAACGCCTGCGCGGGGAAGGCGGGCAGCCCGATGTCGTGGGTCAGCCACGCGTACGCGGCCGGGTCGACGATCACCAGCGAGTAGGACAGGCCGAAGGGCGCGGTCGGGCTGTTCGGCTCGACGCGGGCGGTGACGACCCGGCCGACGCCGGGCACCTTCTTCCGTACCTCGTCGGGCAGTTGGCGGGGGAGCCCGAAGCGGGAGTCGACCCGCGCGTCCGCGCCGACCAGGACGCTCGCCGCCCGGTCCCTGCCGTGGTCGATACCGGCCAGCACCGAGCCGCCGAAGGACGCCACGGTCAGGGCCACCAGCAGCGCCAGCAGCGGCAGTTGGCTGGTGGCGGGGGAGCGGCCCGCGCGCGCCAGGCCCAGATGGGTGACCGCGCCGGGCAGCCGGGCCGCGGGGCGCGCCAACAGCCGTAGCGGCAGCGGATACAGGCGCAGCAGCACCAGCGCCGCCGCGACGGCGACCAGCACGGGGGCCGCCGCCAGATACGGGTCGCCGCCGCTGTCGGTCCCGCGCCGCCGCAGGGTCAGTACGGCGCCCACGACCAGGACGGTGACGGTCAGTTCCGCGACCAGTCTGCGGCGCGACGGCCGGGCAGCGGTGACGTCCTCGCGGCCCGCCGCGCGTGGCCGCCGGGCCGCCGCCACGGCCCGGACCGGCAGCGCCAGCGCGGCGACCGCGGTGACCGCCGCGCCCAGCAGCAGCGACGTGCCGTAGCGCGAGGCCGGCAGCGCCAGCAGCGCCAGGGCGACGCCCACGGCGCCGCCCGGCACGGCGGCGGCCGTCGTCTCGCCGAGCAGCCGCCGGAAGACGCCGCGCAGGGCGGCGCCGCGCGAGCGCAGCAACGCGATCTCACCGCGCCGCCGCTCGGCGGCGAGGCCGCCCGCCATCAGTAGCACCGCGAACGCCGTCGTGCCGACGCCGACCGCCGCGATCAGTACCAGCGGCGACACCGCCCGCCGGTCGTCGGAGTAGCCGTCCAGCACGGTGCCGAGGCCGCCGGTGAGCCGGATGTCGGGGTCGGTGGCCTGTTGCAGGGCCACCGAGTCGGGCCCCGCGTTGAAGGACGCCAACTGCCTTTGCAGCGCGGGCACATCGTGCGCGGCCAGGCCGTCGGTGGCCAGCGGGTGGTGCCAGTACCGGGTCACCAGCGTGCCCAGCAGCGGCATCGAGCGCGCGGCCGTACGGTCGACGAGCAGCGAGAAGTGCCAGTACGTCTTGGGCTCGCTGCCCGGCGGGGTCGGCGGCGCGGACAGCTGCGGGGTCAGCAGGTCGCTGTTCTCGGTCCAGAAGTCGTCGGCGGGGTCACGGGGCGCGACGATGCCCGAGATCCGGACGGTCAGCGCGGTCGCGGTGCGGCCGTGCAGGTGCACGGTCTGACCGACCGTGAGACGCATGACCTCGGCGGTCCGTACGGTGACGGCGGCCTCGACCGACAGCGGCGCCGGAACGCCCCCGTCCGGCGCGGGAGCCGGCAGCCGCCCGGCGACCAGGCGGCCGTGCCCGGCCAGTCCCGCCTGCGCCACCAGGCTGGCGGCCGGGAAGAGTTCGGAGGTACGGGGCAGCCCCTGGTCGGGCACCGGCGCCTCCGAGGCGCGCACCCCGATGACGGACCGGTCCTTCCGCAGCCGCAGCGGCGGCTTCGCCATCCGCTGGAAGACCGTCTCCACATGGTCGACGGCGGTGGGGTCCAGCAGCTCGGTCGTCGTGAACTCGGGCCTGTAGGGGCCGGTCAGGCTGACACCGCGGTCGAGCGGCGCCGCGTCCCGGACGGCCTGCCGCAGCGCGGTGTCCTCGTAGCGGTCGACCGCGCGGGGGAGCGCCGCGGCGAGGAAGGCGGTGACCAGGACCAGGACGGCCGTCGCGAGCGCGGCGGCGGGCGCGGACCGCAGCCTGACCCGTACCCAGGAGGTGTCCACGCGCGCGCCACTGTCAGCACCGGGCACCGGCGTGCCGACAGAAGCCCGCCCCGAAGCCGGCCCTGAAGCCCGGTCCGGAACCCGCCGCCCCGAAGCCCGCTCCGAGGACCGTTCCCGAGCCCGGTCCGGAGCCCGCCGCCCCGAGGCCCGTTCCGAAGAACCCCCCGACGCGCCCTCCGAAATACCCCCGCCCTCACGCGAGTTGTCGTCCGGCATCTCAGTCCTCCCCCTGCCGCCGCAGCGCCGCCGCCGGATCGCCGCGGCGCACCGCGGTGGCGAGGACGACGACCAGCGGCGCGATCAGGACGACGCCCAGCAGTTCGGCCAGCGGCCCCGCGGGCATCTCGACCAGCAGATCGGGGACGGGCCGGGCGGCCTGCGAAGTGAGCACGACCAGCGGGGTGATCAGCCGGGTCAGCAGCGCGCCCAGCACCACGCCCACGACGAGCGAGATCAGCACGAGCGTCCCCTGTTCCGCGGCGATCATCCGGGCCAACTGGCGGCGCGGGGTGCCCAGGGCGCGCAGCACCGCGAATTCGCCGTTGCGCTCCCTGATCGCGCCGACCGCGCTGACCGCGAAGCCGACCGCGGCCAGTACGGCCGCGGCGATCACCGCGGCGGGCAGCGCCGACTGCGGTCCCGCGCCCAGCGGATCGGCCCGCAGATCCGCCGCGGTCTCGTCCCGTACGAGCACCACGTCGACGTCGGTTCGGGCGCGCAACGCGGCGGCGACCCGCGCGGTCGTGCCGGGCCCGGTGGCCAGCCACCACTCGGTGGGCTCCATGGAACGCGCGTCCTGCGACTCCAACAGCCGGTCGACGGACCGGAGATCGAGCAGCAGGGCGCCCGCGTCCAGGTCCTCACGGCTCTGCGTGTCCTGCGTACCGTCCGCGGCGGCGGCGCTCCGGTCCGCCGTGCCGGGGATCGCGCGGACGGCGGCCGTGACGCGGGCGACGATGTCCACACCGTTGAGCTGGAGCCGGACGGTGCCGCCGACCTTCGCGCCGACCGCCTTGAGGTACGAGTCGGTGGCGACGGCCGGGAGTTCGGGCGGCACGAGCGATTCGACGCGGGTGCGTACGGTGGCGGTCGGCGGCGCCTGCCAGCTGTCCGGGACCACCTCCGTGGAACCGGTGGCGTACTCCAGGCCGAATAGCGCGGGGCCGGCCAGCACGGGCGGTTCGGCGGACGGCGGCACCGCACCGGGATCGCCCGCCAGGCTCGGGTCGTCGAAGTCCGCGCGCGCGTCCCACGAGGCGGCGCCCCGCCCCGTACCGGTACCCGCCGCGCTCAGCGCCTCGCCGCCGCCGTCCGGCCCGACGACCCGCGCGGAGGAGATCGTCAGTCGGTGCGTCTCTTTCACGCCCGGCAGCGAGAAGACGGTGTCGATCCGGGTCAGCCGCAGCGGTCCCGCAGGCCCGCCGCCCGCCGTGCCCGCCGCAGAGGCCAGGTCCAGGGTGAGCCGGTGCGGGGCGCCGTCCGGCGGCAGATCGCCCAGCTCGAACTCGTACACCACACCCGTGGCGTCCGTCAGCGCGGCGGTCAGGTGGTCGGGGCCGTTGGCGGACGCCATCGGGCGGCCGTGCCGGTCCACCGCCCGCAGTGACGCGGTGAACTCCACCCGGCGCGCGTCACCGGGGACGGCGAACCCGCCCGAATCCCCGGCGCTCCGGGCGGCCCCGCCCGAATCCCCAGCAGCCCGGCCTGAATCCTCGGCGACCCCGCCCGAATCCCCTGCGCTCCCGGCGGCCCCGCCCGAATCCCCGGCAGCCCGGCCCGAATCCCCGCCACTCCCCGCGGCCCCGCCCTTCCCTCCCGCCCTCAGCGGCGCGAGCAGCTCCGCGACCGGCCGCCCCGCCGTGAGGTCGGAGCGGAACCGCATCGCCCTGCCCGCCTGCTCGGTGTCGATGGCCAGGACCGTCGCGTGCCGCTGCTGGGTCAGCAGCACCTCGTCGCGGGCCGCGGGGGCCACCGCCGTGATGCCCGGCACCTTCGCGTAGATCCCGGCCTGCCCGAACGGCGGGGTCGTCATCCCGGTGACCCTGATGTCGGAGCCGACGGTGAAGTCCGCCTGGTCGCGCTGCGAACGGTCCCAGCTCGCGCCCTGCCCGATCGCGAACATCCCCATCGCCACGGCCAGTACCAGCAGCAGCACCGCGCTCGCGCCGCGCCGCGGACGGCGGGCGAACTGCCAGCCCGCCAGGGCCGGCGCGAGCCCGCGACCGCGCGCCGCGCGCCGCTCACCGAGCCCGGCCGCCAGCGGCAGCAGCCGCAGCACCAGCACCGTGCCCGCCAGCAGGCACAGCGCGGGCGCGGCCACCAGGACCGGGTCCACGCCGAGACCGCCCGCGCCGTCGGCGCTCAGCACGCCGCCGCCGGACGCCCGGCGCTGCAACTGCCAGTACGCGACCCCGGCGACCACCAGCAGCCCGACGTCCGCCCCGGCCTGGAGGGCGCCCGGCAGCGCGCCCCGCCGGGACCG
The DNA here is from genome assembly GCF_044749865.1 of Streptomyces sp. NPDC088910. Taxonomy (NCBI): domain Bacteria; kingdom Bacillati; phylum Actinomycetota; class Actinomycetes; order Kitasatosporales; family Streptomycetaceae; genus Streptomyces; species Streptomyces sp. NPDC088910. The sequence goes on along the minus strand of NZ_JBIVIV010000001.1, from coordinate 732,009 downwards.
CGCCGCGCGCTCGGCCGTGAAGGAGCCGCCGCCGCGCACCGCGGGCACGATCACCGCGAAGGCGCAGGCCAGCGCCGCGCACACGGCCACGAGCCAGGCCGCGCCGCCACTGCCGCCGCCGAGTGTGACGCCGGTACGGGCCAGCGCGCCGGTCCCCGCCAGGAGTCGCGTGACGGGACCGGCGAGCAGCGGCGCGATCAGCGCGGCGGGCACCGCCAGCAGCAGCGCCTCCCCGGCCGCCAGCCGGGCCACCCGCGAGCGGGAGCCGCCGCGGGCCCGCAGCAGCGCGGTCTCCCCGGCCCGCTCCTCGGCCAGCAGTTGCGCGACCAGCAGCAGCGCGAAGGCCGCCAGGATGACGAGCTGGAGCGCGCCGATCAGCAGCGTCGAACGGGTCACCAGCAGGCTGCGGCGCAGCCCGTCGAGCAGCGTCGGCAGCTCGCTCGACACCTGCGCGGAGCCGGTCGGCTTCGCGTCATGGAGGTCGGCGACGGCCGCTTTCGCGCTGCGCTCCAGCGCGTCCATCCGGCCCACGCCCACGCCGCCGAAGTCCGCCGTGCCCTGCCAGGACATCTCGGCGGGCGCCACCCGCCCCGAGCCGAAGGTGCCGCCGTCCACGAGCATCGGCCCGTACGTGGTGAACGACAGCGTGTGGATGCCGCGTCCGCGCAGCGGGTCCAGATGCCAGTACGGCGCGGCGGGGTCGGCGGGGCGGTAGAGGCCGGTCACGCGGATGCGCAGCGGCGGCCCGCCGAGCCGGTCGGTGAGCGTGATGACGCTGCCGGTGCGCACGGTGAGCGCCTGGGCCGCGACCACCGGCATGGCGACCCGCACCTCGGGGGAGCCCTTGGCCGCGGGCGTCGGCCAGGCGCCCTCGGTGATCGTGACGCGCGAGCGGTCGAAGGTGGCCAGCAGCGTCAGATCCGGGTCCCCGCCCTTCGGCGACCCGGCGGGGCGCAGCGCGAACGGCAGCCCGTACGGGCCCGACCTGGTGCTCGACCTGACCGTGGCCGGGAGCCCGTCGAAGGCGTCGGGCACGATGCGCCGTACGGCCGAATCCAGCCCGTCCCGCGTCGGCCCGGTGACCGATGCCTGCACCTCGACCGTCGACCGGTCCGCGGCCTGGTGCTGGAGGGTGCGGCGCAGCGCCGCGTCGCCGATCGCGCCGGTGAAGGCGGTGAAGGTGGCCAGCACGGAGGTGGTGAGGACCACCGTGAGCAGCGCGGCGGCGAGCAGCAACCGGTGCGCGCGGACGCGCAGCAGCACGAAACCGGTCACCGGCGAGCCCCCGTCCTGTCGCTGACCGGATGGTCTCAAAGGGGGAGGGCGTGGTGAACGGTGCCGGAGGTTGTCGGAATACGATCGTGACCGACCGTTGAGCGGACGATTCGCCTCCGCTCAGGGCCGTTTTCAGCCGGGGGTGTTGACCATCGACGCGGCGGCGTACGTCAGGTAGTCCCACAACTGCTGTTCGTGCGCGGGTTCAAGGCCCAACTCGTCGACCGCCGCCCGCATATGGCGCAGCCACGCGTCGTGCGCCGCCTTGTTCACCTCGAAGGGCGCGTGCCGCATCCGCAGCCGCGGGTGGCCGCGCTCGTCGCTGTACGTGCGGGGACCGCCCCAGTACTGCATGAGGAAGAGCCGCAGCCGGTCCTCCGCCGGGCCGAGATCCTCCTCGGGGTACATCGCCCGCAGTTCGGGATCGCCCGCCACCCCCTGATAGAAGACGTGCACCAGACGGCGGAAGGTTTCCTCGCCGCCGACCAGCTCGTAGAACGTCTGCTGCTGCACCGTGCCGCGCGGGATCTCATTCACACCCCCATGGTCGCAGAAGGACCGGCCGAGTACCGGAGTCGTAGGACCGGGCCCGCGGGCGCACGATGGAGGCATGGCCGACACAGACGCGGAAGCGGGCACGGAGGGTACGGACACGGGCGCGGACGGTACGACCTCGGATACGGATACGGATACAGCTGCGGTCGCGGATACGGGTACGGGCGCGGCCGGGCGGTACCGGGCCGCGGCCTCCGCGCTGCGCACCCGCATGGTCCGCCGCATCGTCGCGGGCGGCGGCCTCACCGACCCGGCCTGGCGGGCCGCCTTCGCCGAGGTGCCGCGCCACCTGTTCGTACCCGACTACCAGCGCTCGGCGCACGGCGGCGGGCAGGACCGGCTCACCGCCGCCGACCCCGACCCGCGCCACCGGCTGCGCTGGCTCGCGGGCAGCTACGCCGACCGGCCGATCGCCACCGACGTGGTGGACGGCGAACTGCTCTCCTCCAGCAGCCAGCCCTCGCTGATGGCCCTGATGTGCGAAGCGCTCGACGTGGCGGACGGCCACCGCGTCCTGGAGATCGGCGCCGGAACCGGCTACAACGCGGCGCTGCTGGCCCACCGGCTCGGCCCCGACGCCGTCACCACCATCGACCTGGACGAGCGGATCACCGCCGCCGCCCGCGCGCACCTGGCCGCGTACGGCACACCCGCCGCCCGCTCCGTCACCGTCGTCACCGGCGACGGCGCGCTCGGCCACCCGGCCGGCGCCCCGTACGACCGGGTGATCGCGACCTGCGAACTGCCCGCGATCCCGGCGGCCTGGCTCGCCCAGTGCCGGCCGGGCGCCCGGATCCTCGCGCCCCTCGGGACCGGGCTGATCGCGCTCACCGTACGGAGCGCCACCGAGGCCGAAGGGCACTTCCTGGCCACCCCGGCCTTCTTCGTCCCGCTGCGCGGCCCCTCCACGACGGCCCCTGCGCCCGCCGCCGACGACGCGGCGCAGGCGGTACGGGCCACCCGCACACCGCCGCGGATCATCGGCAACGACCTCTTCCGCTTCCTGCTCACCCTCGTCGCGGGCCCGCTGGACCTCACCTGGTCGCCCGGGACCGGCACCGCCCGGCTGCTGGCCGCCGACGGCTCCACCGCCCGCGTCACCGCCGACGGCACGACCCGCGTCAGCGGCCCCCGCGACCTGTGGGCGCTCGCCGAGTCCGCGCACACCGTCTTCCGCGACCTCGGCCACCCGGCCAGGTCCCGCTTCGGCCTCACCGTCGACGGCCCCCGCCAGTGGACCTGGCTGGACGACCCGGCGGGCCCGTACCGCTGGCCGCTGTGAGCCGCGGCGGCCGGAAAAGCCCCCCGCCGCTCTGAGCCGCGGCGGCCGAGAAGCCCTCAGCCGGACAGCGGCTCCCAGACCGCCGCGTCGTGCGCGAACAGAATCCGCCGCGGGTCGTACGCCAGCAGCCGCTCCACCCACGGGTCGGGCTCGGGCAGCGGCGCTCCCGCACCGCCGGCGGCGGCCAGGACCGCGCCCTGCGCGGCGGCGAAGTCGGACGCCGAGGTGTGCGTCTGACCGGCCAGGATCACCGTCCCGTCCGGCCTGCGGATCACCAGCGACTGGTGACCGACCGTGTGACCAGGCGTCGGCAGAATCCACAGCCCCGGACGGATCTCCACTTCACCGGTTAGCTCCTCGTAGCGGGCGCCGGGGAAGCCGACCAGATGCTCGGGCGTGTGGTTGCCGCCGCGCGCCACCGCCAGCTCGGCGTCCTGCACCAGCACCGGAGTGCCGGGGAAGAGCGGATTGCCGCCGATGTGGTCGAAGTGCAGATGGCAGTTGACCACCAGCGCGATGTCCGCGGTCGTCACCCCCGCCGCGGCGAGCGCGTCGGGCAGCGGACGGCGGTACGGGCGGTAGTGCGCGTCCGTCTCGGGGTCCGCGGTGCCGATCCCGGTGTCGAAGAGCAGGAGTTCGCCGTCGTGCTCGACCAGATAGCCGAGCGCGGGCTCCACCCGCGGCTTCCCGTCGGCGGTCTCGGAGCCCGGCCGGACGAACCGGCCCAGGTCGAGGCGGCGCAGGGCCGCTCCCGTACCGGACACCCGCGTCACGCCCGGCGGAGTGTGATCGTCGTCCACGCCCCCACGTGGACCCGGTCGCCCTCGAAGAGCGGGATCGGGGTGTACGGGCGGATCGCGTCCTCGCCCAGGTTGACCGTGGTGCCGTTGGTGGAGTCCTGGTCGACCACCGCCCAGGAGCCGTCCGGCTGCTGGACCAGCACGGCGTGCTGGTGGGAGACGCCCGGGTCCCCGGGGGGGCGGGACAGGTCGATGTCGGGGGCCTCACCGGTGCTCTGGCGGCGCCGTCCGATGGTGATCTGGTTGCCGATCAGGGGCAGTTGGATCTCCGGCGAGAACGCGGGGAAGTACAGGCCCTCCGCGTCCGGGCCGCTGCGGGCCATCATCGCGGTGAAGTACTCCCGGTCCGCGCCGATCACCGCGACCCACGCCGTACCGGCGGACGCCGCGGGCGGCTCGTGGCCGGACCCGGGGGAGACCGAGGGCCCGGACTGCTCACCGGACAGATACGGGTTCTGGAACGGAGGCGCCGCCGGCGAGGACGGCGCGTGCTCGGGGCCGCCGCCCTCGATCGGGCGGCGCGTGGCGGACGCGGGCGGAGCCGCAGACGCCTCGGTGGGCGTCGGCCGCGCGGCGGGCGGCTGCTCGGCGGAGACCTCCGGCTCCGCCACCGGAGCCGGACCCGTCCCCACCGCCTTCACCTGCGAGGACGGCGGGTCCAGCAGGAAGTCCCCGGAACCCGACGTCACCGACTGCGACGGCAGCGGCTCCGCCGGCCGGTTCACCTGCGAGGGGCGGGACCGCTGCGAGCCGTAGTCCGGATACGGCGGGAAACCGGACGCCGTCGGCGGCGGAACGGGCGGGGCGGGCGGCGCGACGAAGGTGGTGGAGGTGTGCGTCTGGAAGTTGAAACGGCACTCCTCGCAGAACAGCGCCATCCCCTCCCGCGGCGTCCCGCACTGCGGGCACACCTCCGGCGCCGCCTGCCCGTCCGGCTCGTAGCCGCGCGACGACGCCCCCGGCGAGGTCGACACCGGCGAACTGGACGCCGACGCGGACGCGGACGCCGACGAGGACGGCGGCCGGGTCCCGTACGAGGACGACGGCACGGCGATCCGCATCCCGCAGACCTCGCACCAGTCGTCGGTCCCGGACTGATGGCCGTTCGGACAAGTCGGCATGGTGCTGGCTCCCCCTCCGCCCGCCGAGGGCGGGGTCACAATCCGTGCGAGCTGCTGACGGTTACGTCCTCACACGTTACGTCGTCACATGTCGCGACCGCACGGGTCACTTCTTCACACGCACGGTCTTCGTCGACCGGGTCTCCAGGGTCATCTCGTCCGCGTCGGCGACCCTGGCCTTCAGCCGCACCGTACCGCTCGCCGCGTCGACCACGTCCACGACCTTCGACAGCAGCTTCGCGGTGTCCTCGTTGCCCGACGCGCTCGCGAGCTGCACCGCGCGGCCCAGCTTCGCCGTCGCGCCGTCCATGTCACCGGACTTGCGGGCCTCCAGACCCTGCTGGATGACCTGCGCCAGCTCCGCCTGCCCGGTGTAGTGGGCGACCTGCGGGTTGATCCGGGTGGAGGCGGCCATGTCGTCCGTCCACACCGCGCGGACCAGGCCCTGCGACAGCACCTCGACGGTGCCGTCCGGCTGCGGCAGCACCAGCGACAGCCGCGCCGCCAGCATCTCCTGGCCGACTCCGGCCACCGGCACCCGCACGCACACGTGGTAGTCGCGGGACTCGTCGCCCCACGACCCGGTCGGGTAGTCGCCCGCGCGCGGACCGGCCTCGGTGCGCCGCGCGCTCAGGTCCTCCACGGTCGGCGCGACCTGCTTCACGAACGCGATCTCGGAGCCCTGCGGGGTCCACAGCCGCAGGCTGACGTCCGCGACCTCCTTGCCCATCGCGTTCTCCATCATCGCCTGGAAGTCCGCGGCGAGTCCGGCCGGATCGGCGACGATGTCGACCGAGCCGAGCATCGCCGAGGCGATCCCGGTCAGCTCCTTGACCTCCCAGTCGGTGCCGACACCGCGCGCGTCACAGGTGAAACGGCCCGTGCACGCGTCGAGGGTGGCCTGAAGGTCCTCCGGCTTCTCGTGCTCGTTGCGGCCGTCGGTGAGCAGGATGCCGTGCCGTATGGCCACGTCGGTGCTGGCCAGCAGCCGGTCGGCCAGCCGCAGCCAGGTGCCGATCGCGGTGCCGCCGCCCGCCGTCAGCTTGCGCAGCGCCTGCTTGGCCTGCGCGCGGGTGGTCGGATCGGCCACCGCCAGCGTGCCGTTGGCCGGGTAGACCTCGCGCGCCTGGTGGGTGCCGCCGACCACCGCGAAGGCGACGCCGTCGCGGATGGTGTCGATCGCGACGGCCGTGGCGTCACGGGCGTTGCGCATCTTCGTCGGCGGATACTCCATCGAGCCCGAGCAGTCGACCATGATGACCACGCCCGCGCTGGGCGCCGCGCCCCCGGCGGCGGACGCCGGACCCGGCAGCGGCTGACCGCCCGAGGTGCCGCCGCCGGTCGACGTCACGGTGACGATGGCGTTGACCTCGCGGCCGCCCTCGGGAAGGAACTCGTTCTGATAGATGTCGACCGAGAACTGCGGCACGTTCGACTTCGAGAATTTGGCCATCGGTACTGCGCTCCTTAAAGCCCGTTCACAGCCCCGCCCAGGCCCTCCGTGACCTGGGCGGGTGGGAATCCTGCCCGCGACACGGCGGCCGGGAACGGCAGCACCGCGACCGTTACGTTGTCGTGGCCGCCGCCGTCCAGCGCCACCCCGACCAGCGTCCGCGCGCTGTGCAGCGGGCGGGTCCTGGCGTCCGGCGGTACGACCTCGGCCATCTCGGCGGCCGACTCCGCGTAGTTCCACAGCCCGTCGGTGCACACCACGATGACGCCGGGGCTCTCCGGCTGGAAGGCCGCCACATGCGGGTCGACCTCGACGGCGTCCGCGCCGAGCCAGCCGGTGATCGCGTGCGCCCGGTCGTCCGCGTACGCCTCCGCCTCGGTCATCAGACCGGCGGAGACCATCCTGGCCGCCCACGAGTCGTCCTCGGTGAGCCGGGCCGACGGGCGGTCGCGGTCGTCGGGGATCCAGTACGCGCGGCTGTCGCCGATCCAGCCGACGGTGAAGACCGGGCCGGTGACGACGGCGCTGACGCAGGTGCAGGCCGGTGCGTTGTGGTGCGGGACGCCGTCCTGGGTCTCCTCCTCGGCGAGCGCGCTCACCGCGTCGAAGGCCGCCATCAGCGCGCCGCGCATGGCCTCCTCGGCGGGGGCGCCGCGCTCCAGCGAGGCCAGCAGCGACTCGTTGCCCGCCACCGACGCGGCGGCCGACGCGTCGTCCGGGCGGTACGCGGTGGACACGCCGTCGCAGACCACCGCGGCGACCGCCGGGGTGCCGTCCGGCAGCGAGGTCGTGGACAGGGCGAAGGCGTCCTCGTTGCGGTGGTGCCGCAGCCCGCGGTCGCTCACCGCGGCCACGCCCTCCAACTCCTGCTCCTGGTGGTCCCGTTTGCGCGGCTGGGCGTGCCCGCAGTGCTCGCAGTACCCGTCCGCGTCGACCCCGCCGAGGCCGCACGCCACGCACACCGTGCCGTTCTCCTCCGCCGGTTCCTCCTCGCGCGGATCCGACACCTTCGCACCGGCCAGCGGCACCCCGAGCGCGAGCGTGTCGCCGCCGCCGCCCGGCTGCGCCGCGGCCTGCGGGGGAGCGAGCAGGAACGCGTCGGTCGCGGGGCCTTCGCCTTCGGCTCCACCGCCGGGTTGCCCGGTGCCGCCGAGCCCGCCGCCGAGCTGACCCTCCTGGCCGCCGCCTGCGGCCTGTGGGCGCGCGCCGCCGTGCGGGTCGCCGTCCGTGCCCGCCGGTCCGGCGGACGAGGGCGCGGCTCCCGCCGGACCGCCCGCGGCGCCGGGCGCTTCCGCGCCGGAAGGCGACGCGGCGGACCCCGCCGTTGACGGGTCCGCGCCGGAGGCGCTGAGGCTGAGGTCCGCGCCGCAGTGTTCGCAGAAGCGGTCCTCCGCGTCCAGCGGCTCCGCACAGGAGGGGCACAGCGTCGTCGTGGAAGGCGGCGACTCGGGCATTGGCGGCATCTCGTTTACACCCACGTCCGGGGGCGGAAGCGGTTGGCGCGTTCCACCAGTTCGATCCTCGTACTGCCCTGCTGGGCGAGCCTGGCCAGCACCCGGTACGAGCGCTCCAGGCCGAACCGCAGGTCCCGCTCGTTCAGGGCGGAGCCCAGAACGGCCTTGTGCGGTCCGGCTGTTGACGGTACGCCCGGAGCGCCCGCCGGGAGGTCCCCGACACGGCCCGCCAGCACCCAGTCCAGCGCGCTGCCCAGCACCTCGGTGGCGAGCTGCTCGCGCCGGTCGGAGTCCAGGCCCTGCCGTTGCAGCTCCTCCACCTGGAGCCCGGCCGCCTGGAGGTCGGCCAGCAGCGGCTCCTGCGGCGATCTGTCCCGCAGCCGGGCCCTGATCGCCGCCACCCGCGCGGCGGTGAAGTGGATCGACGACTCGGGCACCGACTCCAGGACGCGTACCGCGCCCTGCCGGTCGCCGGAGGCCAGCAGCACCCGGCCGAGACCGAAGGCCGCGCTCACATAGCTCTGGTCGGTCGTCCACACCAGCCGGTAGTACTCGGCCGCGTTGTCCAACTGCCCCAGCACCTCGGCGCAGATGCCCAGCGCCAGCTTCGGCGCGGGCTCACCGGGGAACGCGTCGTAGACCGCGTCGAAGCTCAGCGCCGCCGTCTCGTGGTCGCCCGTGCACAGCGCCGCCAGGCCGCGGTGCCACACCACCCGCCAGTCGATGGCGTCGTCCTCGGCGTCGGCGAGCGTCGCCATCACCTGCTGGGCGCCGTCGAGGTCGGCCATCTCCAGCCGCGCCCGCAGCTCCCGCAGCCGCTTCTCCACCGAGTCCTGCGGCGCGGAGTGCAGCGCCGCCACCAGCTCGGCCGGGGCCGCGGCCGAAAGCCCGGCCAGGAAGCCCGCGTTGGGGTCGGCGGGGTCGACATGCGGTACGGGCAGCGCCAGTACGGCCGCGCCCGCGTTCAGCCGCGACACGGTGGGGCTGGTGGCGGGCGGCGGGCCCCAGTTGGGCAGCGGGGCGCCGATCACGGTCGGGCTGTACGCGCCGGGGCCGGGCACCGCGGGCAGCCCCGCGGGCTGGGCCGGGATGCTTCCGGCGGGCAGCGCGGGCGCCGACCCGTTGCCGCCGACCCGGTCGCGGCGCCGCGACGCCTTCTCCAGCGCGCGGTCGGCGCCGAGCGTCGAGGTGTCACCGGTCACCGGCCGTACCAACTCGGTGTCCACCACGCGCAGTTCGGGGCCGAAGAGGGTGGACAGCGCGGGCCGCGGGCGGCCGGTCTCCAGGGCGACGACCTCGCGCAGCACGCCCAGGAGCTGGTCGGACATCTCCTCGGCGGAGGAGAACCGCTTGTCCGGGTCCGGGTCGGTCGCGCGGACCAGCAGCCGGTAGAAGGACTCGTAGCGGGAGAAGACCTCGATGTTGCCCGGGTCGGGCAGGCTGTCCACGAAGACGTTCGTGTAGCCCTGGAAGTCGAAGGTCAGCACCGCGAGCGTCCGCGCCACCGTGTACAGGTCGGAGGCGACCGAGGGGCCGACCTCGGCGACCTCGGGCGCCTGGTAGCCGACCGTGCCGTATATCGCCGACTCGGTGTCGTCCATCCGCCGCACGGCGCCCATGTCGATGAGTTCGAGCCGGTCCTCGGTCTGGATGGCGTTGTCGACCTTGAAGTCGCAGTAGAGCAGATTGCGGCTGTGCAGGTGCCCCAGCGCGTCCAGCGCCTCGATGGCGTACGCGATGGCCTGCGCGACCGGCAGCGGCTCGCGCCTGCCGTCCGGCGTACGCCGCTCGTTGGCGATCTCCTTCATCGACTTGCCGCCGACGTACGCCATCACGATGTACCCGTCGAGGGTGCCGGTGCGCTGGTCGAGGTGCTCGACGAAGTTGTAGATCCGGACGATGTTGGGGTGCTCGATCTCGGCGAGGAAGCGCCGCTCGGAGACGGCCGCGGCCAGCGCGTCCTCGTCCCCGGTGTCGAGCAGGCCCTTGAGCACCACCCAGCGGTCGGACACCGCCCGGTCCACCGCCAGGTAGATCCAGCCGAGACCGCCGTGCGCCAGGCAGCCCACCACGTCGTACTGGCCGTGCACGATGTCGCCGGGCCGCAGCTTGGGCGAGAACGAGTACGGGTGGCCGCACTTGCTGCAGTAGCCCTCGGTACGGCCGGGGCGGTCGCCGCGGCTGCGGCCGACGGGCGCGCCGCAGTCGCCCTTGCTGCAAAAGCGCTTGCGCTCGGGCACCTCGGGGTTCTCCAGCACCGCGGCGGCCGGGTCCGGCCGCGGCACCGTCGGCACCGACACCAGGCCCGCGCCGAGCTTGCCGCGGGTGGAGCCGCTGCTGGAACTGCGGCTGCTGCGCACCGACACCGAACGGCCGGTGGCGGTGCCGCTCAGCGACCGCGACAGCCGCCCGGAGACCGAACGGCGCGAGGCGCGGGAGGACGACTTGGAGGACCGCGAGGAGGAGTGCGACGAGGTCTGCGAGGACACCGAACGGCCGGAGCGGCCCGAGTCCGCGCCGCGCGCGCCGGGCACCGAGCCCGCCGCGCCCACCGGACCCGCGCCGCCCTGCGCGGCCACCGGCAGCGGCGCGAGGCCGCAGGTGTCGCAGTACAGCTCGCCGCCGCCCATGTCCTCCAAGGTCCCGCCGCAACCGGGCCGTTGGCACTTGCTCACGGTGTTCCCCCTCAGCCTTTCCCCTGTCGCGCGTACGCCACGCGCGCCCTGTACGCAACGGTCCCGTCCGACGACGACATTCCGGCGGTCCCGGTCATACCGGCCCCCTGCTGTCCTGCGGCCCCGACGTCCGCGGCACGGTGACCTCCGCGACCGCCTGCTGATACCGCTGCACGGTGCGCTCGGCCGCGGCCAGGTCGCACGGCGCGCTCCACAGCAGACGGCGCGCCTGGTCGTACCGCTCGATCAGCAGCGGGTCCTCGGCCATCCCCAGCCGCGCCACCTTCGCGCGGTACGCGTCCAGTCTGCCGCGCAGCTCCGCCCTGACCGCCAGCGGCGCGGTCACCGCCGTCAGCGAGTCACGGGCCCGCAGCAGCTCCTCGTCCGCGCGCTCCTCCAGGCCGTCCAGCAGCGGGGACAGCCGGTGCCACTGCGAGCCGCGCCAGAACGCCTCGGCGGACGCGAGCTGTTCGTGCAGCGCCGCCGCCGGGCCGCTGACCGCGGGCACGTCGGACGCCAGGATCTTCGACAGCACCTCGACCCGGGCGCTGCGCGCCTCGGTCAGCGTGCGGTCGGCGCGCGACAGCACGTCACGCAGCCGCAGCAGCCGGTGCTCGGCGTCGTCCCGTACGTGCAGCACCGCCTCCACCTCGCGGCGGATCTGCTCCAGTTGGCGGCCCGCCTGCTCGTACCGCTCGGTGTCGGGGCGGCCGGGCGAGGGTGCGGCCCGCCAGAAGGCGAGCGGGTCGGAGACGGTACGGGCGCGCAGCACGCCCAAGTCGTCGATCAGACCGGCCAGTTCGTCGCCCGCCGGGTGCGTGCCCGGCCGTACGCCCACCGAGTCCGCCAGCGACTGGACCCGCCGGGTCTCGGCGGCCAGCAGGTCGATCCTGGCGGGCAGCGCCGACCACACGGAGTCGGCGGCGGCCACCGTCTCCATGGCCTGGTCGTACCAGCCGTTCATCCGCGCGAGCAACTGCTCCAGGCTGAACTTCTCGGTCAGTTTCGCCGGGCCGGTCAGCGACCTGGCGGCGTCCGGGGTGGCGGCCCCGGTGACGGTCACGCCCTCGCCGCGCAGCAGTTCGGTCAGCCGGAGCAGTTCGGTCTGCGTCGGCCAGCGGCGCTTGGCCCGCAGCTCACGCGCGCTGTCCAACGCCTCGGTGTACGCCTCGAAATGCGCCCACAGCAGGGTGATCGCCGCGTCGGTCTCCGCCCAGCGCTCCTTGGTGACGCCGGTCAGCTCGGCGCCCTCCAGCAGACGGCGGCCCGAGTGGTCCTGGAGGGCGAGCAGCGAGGACTCGATCGCCTCGTGCTCGGTGCCGAGCCGCTCCAGGGCACGGTCGACCTCTTCCCGTCCCATGACCGGTCCGGTGGGTCCAGCGACCGCCATCACACCCTCTTTCCGCTGTCCGTGTGCGCTGTTGGTGCCCCCGACTGCGTCGCGCCGTTACTTGTAGTGGGCCTCCGGCGGGCCGGTGATCCCGGACAGGTGCTGGCCGAGCCAGCGGTGGTACTGCCGCATCCACTCGCTGTCGGCGCCGCCGCCGCTGTACGTCGCCAGCACCTGGTTGACCTGCCGGATCAGGTCGGTGTCCGCCAGGTTCATCGCCACACCGTACGGCTCGGTGGTGACCGGTTTGCCGACCAGCCGCATCGACGGGTCCTGCGCGGCCTGGCCGGCCGCGAGCGCGTTGTCGGTGAACACCGCGTCTGCGAGGCCGAGTTGCACCCGCACCAGACAGTCGAGCTGGTTCGGCACCAGCATGATCTTCGCGCCGTGCGGGTCCGCCTGGAGCTTGGTCTCACCGGTCGAACCGGACGCGGTGCAGACCTTCTTGCCGCTCAGCGAGTCGTCGAAGCCGGTGACGGGGGAGCCCTCGGGCGCCAGAAGCTGCTGGCCCGCCATGAAGTAGGCGCTGGAGAAGGCGATCTGCTTGTCCTTCTCGGTCAGCCGGGAACACGTGATGCTCATCGTGCGCACCACCATGTCGACCTTGTGGGTCAGGATCATCGGGACGCGCTGGTCGGTCGGTATCGTCAGGTACTGCACCTGCGCGTTCTCGCCGAGGATGCTCTTCGCGATGGCCTTGACGATGGCGATGTCGAAGCCGGTGATCTCACCGGAGACCGGGTCGCGGTAACCCCACAGATAGCTGTTCTGGTCGACACCGACGATCAGCCGCTTGTTCCGCCTGATCCGCTCCACCGCCGCGCCGTCCCGCGTCCCGCCGTCGGGGTCGAGGCTCGTGACCGCGCCGGTCGCCGGGTCCAGGGCCGTCGCGGAGTTCTCGCACGCGTCGTCGGCCGCGTACTGCGCGTGCGTCACCGGCGCCCGCGGGGCGGTCCTGCCCGCGTCGGCGGCGGGAGCGGTGTCCGACGGCAGCAGCAGCGCGGCGCTCAGCGCCAGCGCGCACGCCGAGGCCATCCCCGCGACGCCGCCCCAGCCGCGCAGCCTGGCCCTGGCCCGCCTGCCGCGTCCTGGCCGTATCGCTTCCACAGTCCGCCTCACCCCGGGTTCGTTCCGCACGCTCATCACCGGTACTCCGACAGGCGGCGCCCGATGCCGAACACCGCGCCCGCCGCCGCCAGCACCGCGAGCACCGCCGCGCCGTACGGCAGCAGCGACAGCGCGCCGTGGCCGTTCCTCGCGGCCTGCTGGAACTCGTGCTGCTCCTGCGCGACGGCCTTCTCCAGACTGGCGTCGACCACGTCGAAGCACTGCCCGGTGGTCTCCGTGACCGTCTTGCCCTTGCTGTCCTTGCCGCCGATCACCTCGGCGACCGCCGTGGCGTAGTCACCGTTGTTGTCACTCGCCCTGGCCACATCGTGCCTGCCGCGCCACGCCTGCACACCCTTGATCGCGGAATCGACCGGGGTGCGGCCCGCCGTGTTGTCGGCCAGCTTCAGCGCCTTCGCCAGCTCACCGCCCACACCCTTGGGGTCCTTGCCCGCCAGCGTCTCCATGCCGCTCTGGAACGTCGCGTCGTATGCGCTGCCGGAACCGCGGGCCACCAGCGTCAGATTCTCGTCGCCGCGGGCCTGGAGCACCGCGATCCGCGCGCTGTTGAGCACCTTCATCGACTCCGCGCCGTGCGCGTCGGAGTTGTCGAGCTGCGTACGCGCCACCGTGTGTCCCACCACCAGCCACAGCAGGACCACCGCGCAGGCGGCGGACGCGGCGAGCATGCCGTGGTTGAACACCCGGTTGGTGCGCCGGTAGTGGCGGCGCTGCGCCCACACCAGGCCGCCGAGCGCCACAATGCCCAGCGCCCACGAGGCGTAGGGCAGCGCCTTGGCGCCGGAGTAGTCGTCGTCCAGCCGCGCCGACTCCGCCTCGTACAGCTTCTTGGAGGCGTCGAGCAGCCCGCCGGGCTTGCGCATCTGCTCGTTGGCGAACCGCAGGTAGGCGCCGCCCAGCGGCAGGCCCTGCCGGTTGTTGGCCTGGGCGGTGGCCACCAGCTTGGTGTACCGCGGGAGCTGCTGGTTGAGCGAGGAGATCTGCGCGCTCGCCTCCGCGGACCCTTGCGTGTTCGCGGCGGCGTGCGTGATCAGCTCGGCCGCGGTGTCGATGTCCTTGTCGTAGCGGTCGGTGACCGAGCGCGGCTCCTGGCCGCCGACGAGGAAGCCGCCCGCCACCGTCGCGTCGGCGTCGGCGAGGCTGCGGTAGATCTCCGCCGCGTCCGCGCTCAGCGGCCCGCTGTGGTGGAGCACGCTGCCCGCGGCCGTCGTACGGTCGCTGACCTGCCAGGCCGTGACGGCGCCGAACGCCACGACCAGCAGGGCCAGTACGGCGCCGATGATCCGCAGCCGGCCCGGCTCCGTGGTGGCGGCGGCCTTGAGCTGATCCGTACGTTCCACCCAGGCCCGGCGGCGCTGCGCCGGTACCCCCGCCCGGTTCAGCCCGTTCGAACCCCCGCCCATCGTCGGCGTCTGCGTCACTCACCCTCCCCCGGGACCGACCACCGCGTCCGCGGAAGTCACGCTCTCAGCCAGCAGTATGGCCGCAGCCACCTGCATCCACCTAGCCAACCGGTGGATCTTGCCGCACGACCGCCTTGCCTGCTCCCCTAACCCCCCACACGCGTCACCGCCCTGTTCGGTTCCCGGGTGACCGGGAACCGAACAGGGCGGTGTGAGGCGTTACGCGTAGTGGGCCCGCAGTGCCGCGTGGGACCGCGGCGGGGCCGCCAGGTGGTCCAGACCCAGCAGGGCCGCGCCGAGCACCGGCGGCGCCGTCACGACGTGCGGCCGGGCCTTGGGGGCGCGGGCGGTGAGCCGTTCGGTCAGGGCGTCCATGAGATACGGATTCCTGGCCGCCATGACCCCGCCGCCCAGCACCACGTCGGCCTCCTCGTCCAGCAGGTCGAGTCTGGCCAGCGCCACCGTGGCCAGGGCCACGATCTCGTCGGCCTGCTGGTCGAGTATCGAGCGGGCTACCGCGTCCCCCGCGTCGGAGGTCGCGAACAGCACGGGCGTCAGCTCGTACTTGCGGGCCGCCGGAATCGTTTCCAGGTGCAGCGCCTCGATCAGCGCGTACATCGTGGGCAGTCCGAAGTGCGCGGGCAGTGTGGCCGCCAGCGCCGTCGGTCCGCCCCGGCCGTCCTCGGCGCGGGCGGCGTGGAACAGGGCCTCCTCGGCGAGACCCGAACCGCCGCCCCAGTCCCCGGAGATCTTGCCGATCGCCGGGAAACGGGCCGTCCTGCCGTCCGGCAGCATGCCCACGCAGTTGATGCCCGCGCCGCACACCACCGCCACCCCGCGGGGCGCGTCCACGCCCGCCCGCAGGATCGCGAAGGTGTCGTTGGCGACGCGCGTCGACCTCGCCCAGCCGCGCCCGTGCACCGCCGCTTCGAGCTGCTGCTCCTCGACCGGCAGGTCCGCGTTGGCCAGACAGGCCGAGGTGTGCTCCACCAGAGGTGTCCCCGTATCGGCGCTGTCGGAACCGTCCGCGGCACGCCGCAGGCCCGCGTCGGCCGCCGCGCGCTCCACGATGCGCGCGAGGGCGTCGACGGCTGCCCCGACCCCGACGACCGGCGGCTGGAAGCCGCCGCCGCGGGCGGCGCCGAGCACCGTTCCGTCGGCGGCGACCAGCGCCACGTCGGTCTTGCTGTTGCCCGCGTCGATGGCGAGGACGCCACCGGGGACGAGCGGTTCCCGGCTCACGCCCACGCCAAGTGCTCCCGGTTGTGCGCGACGAGACTGTCGGTGAGCGCCTCGGCGTACTCGTACTGGCCGATCAGCGGGTGCGACAGCAGCGCCTTGAACACCCGGTCCCGGCCGCCGCGCAGCGCGGCCTCGAGCGCCAGGTCCTCGTACGCCGTGACATTGGCGATCAGGCCCGCGTACAGCGGGTCGAGCGGCGCGACCGGCAGCGGCTTCGTGCCGTTCCCGTCGACCACCGCGGGCACCTCGATGACGGCGTCGTCGGCGAGGAACGGCAGCGTGCCGTTGTTGTACGTGTTCACCACCTGGACATCGCCGGTGTCGCGCAGCAGCGAGGACGCCAGCGCCACCGCGGCCTCCGAGTAGAAGGCGCCGCCGCGCTTGGCCAGCAGCTCCGGCTTCTCGTCCAGCGCCGGGTCGCCGTACATCTCCAGCAACTGCTTCTCCATCGCGGCCACTTGGGAGGCCCGCGACGGCGTGGTCCGCAGTTCGCGCACCACCTCGTCGTGCGCGTAGTAGTAACGCAGGTAGTACGAGGGGACGACGCCGAGCCGGTCCACGATCTCGCGCGGCAGGTGCAGGTCGGCGGCGATCGTGTCGCCGTGCTCCGCGAGCAGCTTGGGCAGCATGTCCTCGCCCTGCGGCCCGCCCAGGCGCACCCCGCGCTCCCACGTCAGGTGGTTGAGCCCGACGTGGTCCAGGTGCACCTGCTCCGGCGAGACGTCCAGCAGCTTGGCGAATTTGCGCTGGAAGCCGATCGCCACATTGCACAGCCCGACGGCCTTGTGCCCGGCCTGGAGCAGCGCCCGGGTCACGATGCCGACCGGGTTGGTGAAGTCGATGATCCACGCCTGCGGCGCGACCCTGCGCACCCGCTCGGCGATGTCGAGGACCACCGGGACCGTGCGCAGCGCCTTGGCGAGACCGCCCGCGCCGGTGGTCTCCTGGCCGACGCAGCCGCATTCGAGCGGCCACGTCTCGTCCTGGTTGCGCGCGGCCTGCCCGCCGATCCTGAGCTGGAGCAGCACGGCGTCCGCGCCGGCCACCCCCGACTCCAGGTCGGCGGTGGTGGTGATGGTGCCCGGATGGCCCTGCTTGGCGAAGATCCGCCGGGCGAGCCCGCCGACCAACTCCAGGCGGTCCGCGGCCGGGTCGACCAGCACCAGTTCCTCGATCGGCAGAGTGTCGCGCAACCGCGCGAATCCGTCGATGAGTTCGGGGGTGTACGTGGACCCGCCGCCCACGACTGCCAGTTTCATCCCTTGACTCCCGTCAGGGTCACGCCTTCGATGAAGGCCTTTTGCGCGAAGAAGAAGACCACGATCACCGGGGCCATCACGAGAACGGTGGCCGCCATGGTCAGATTCCAGTTGGTGTGATGTGCGCCCTTGAAGGACTCCAGTCCGTAGCTGAGCGTCCAGGCCCCGGGGTTGGAGCTGGCGTAGATCTGCGGCCCGAAGTAGTCGTTCCAGCAGTAGAAGAACTGGAAGAGCGCCACCGCGGCCAGGGCCGGCCTGATCATCGGGACGATGACGGTGAGCAGCGTGCGCAGCTCACCGCAGCCGTCGACCTTGGCGGCCTCGGTGTACTCCTTGGGGATCGTCAGCAGGAACTGCCGCAGCAGGAAGATGGTGAACGCGTCACCGAAGGCCATCGGGATGATCAGCGGCCACAGGCTGCCGTCCATCCCCAACTGCTTGGTCCAGAACAGGTACATCGGGATGATGACCACCTGCGGCGGCAGCATCATCGTCGAGATCACCAGGACCATGACCAGATTACGGCCGCGGAAGCGGAACTTGGCGAGCGCGTACGCCACCGGCAGGGACGACACCACGGTCAGCACGGTGCCGCCGACCGCGTACACCAGCGTGTTGCGCCACCAGGTCAGGAAGCCCGGGGTGTCCCACACCGTGCGGAAGTTGGACCATTGCCAGTGGTCGGGCCACAGGTCGCGGGTGAGCGCCTGGTTGTCGCTCATCACCGCGGTGAGGAAGACGAAGACGAAGGGCAGCACGAAGAAGGCCGCCGCCGCGATGCCGAGCGAGTGCACGGCGATCCAGTGCAGGGTCTCCTTGCGGCGCGCCTTGCGCCGGGCGCGGAGGTCGGGGCCGCGGCCCGCGGCGGAGTCGCGGACGGCGCCGCCGGGCGCGATGGTCGCTTGGGTCATGATCAGTCCTCCGCCGACAGGAAGCCGTTGCGGCGGCGCAGCAGCAGCGCCGTGAACGCCATCGAGAGCACGAACAGCACGAGGGCGATGACGCACGCCGAGCCGTAGTCGAAGCGCTGGAAGCCGCGTTCGTAGACCAGTTGCGGCAGGGTGAGGGTCGACTTGTCGGGGTAGCCGGGCTCCACCTGCTGGCCGGAGTTGCCGATCACCCCGCTCGCGACCTTCCCCGCGACCAGCGGCTGTGTGTAGTACTGCATGGTCTGGATGACACCGGTGACCACCGCGAACATCACGATCGGCGAGATGTTCGGCAGCGTCACGAACCGGAAGCGGTGCCAGGGGCCCGCGCCGTCCAGCTCCGCCGCCTCGTACTGCTCCTTGGGCACGTCGAGCAGCGCGGCCATGAAGATCACCATCAGGTCGCCGATGCCCCACACGGCCAGCATGGTCAGCGCGGGCTTGGACCAGTGCGGATCGGTGAACCAGCCCGGGGTGGGCAGACCGAAGTCGCCCAGCAGGTGGTTGACCGGTCCCGTACCGGGGTTGAGCAGGAAGACGAACGCCATCGTCGCGGCGACCGGCGGGGCCAGGTACGGCAGGTAGAACGCCGTACGGAAGAAGCCCGCGCCCGTCTTGATCTTCGTGATGAGCAGGCCGATGCCGAGTCCGAACAGCACCCGCAGCGTCACCATCACGACGACCAGCCACAGCGTGTTGCGCAGCGCGGGCCAGAAGAACGGGTAGTCCGAGAAGACGTACGACCAGTTCTTGCCGCCCACCCAGGTCGGCGCGTTGATGCCGTTGTACTTCATGAACGAGAAGTAGACGGTGGAGACCAGCGGGTACACGAAGAAGACGCTGAACCCGATGATCCAGGGGGACAGGAAGGCCAGGGTGCGCAGCGCCGACTTGCGGCGCTTGGCCTTCAGCAGGGGATGGAGGGCGGCGGTCATCACTTGGCCTGCGCGATGTCCTTGTCGACCTGCGCGTCGACACCCTGGAGACCCTGCTCAAGGTCCTTGGACTTGCCGGACTCGTAGGCGTAACCGAAGTCCTGGAGCGTGAGCTGGTACGCGCCGCCGTTGATGCTCGGCGGGGTGGTGGTGCTGTTCGGGTTCTGCGCGATGTCGATGAAGGTCTTGAAGCCGGGGTCGGCGTCGAGCTTCGGCGACTTCAGCGCGGCCAGCGTGGAGGGCACGTTGTGGATCGCGTTGGCGAAGGAGACGACCGCGTCGGTGTCGGTGGTCATGAACTTCACCAGCTCCCAGGCCGCGTTCTTCTTCGTGCTGGTGTTGGCGATGCCGATGATCGTGCCGGACAGGTAGCCCTTGCCGTACGTGCTCGCCTGGTCGTCGGGGACCGGGAAGGGCGCCACGCCGAGGTCGTTCATCCCGGCGTCCTTGGCCATGCCCAGCCGCCACTCGCCGTCCATGCCCATCGCGACCTGGCCGGTCAGCAGCGGGTTCTTCGCGCCGAATTCGTCACCGAAGGTGTTGCGGTACTTCTCCAGCTTGCCGAAGCCGCCCAGCGACTTGACCATGTCCTGCTGCCAGCCGAACATCTTCGCGAACCCGGGGTCCTTGGCCACCTGGGACTTGCCGCTCGCGTCGAAGTACTTCACACCCCACTGCGCGGCCAGGTGCGTGGTGGTGGACTCGTAGCCGTGGAAGTTCGGCATGAAGCCGAGCTGGCTGTACGAGTCGCCCTTGGACTTCGTCAGCTTGATCGCGTCGGCCTTGAACTCGCTCATCGTCTTGGGCGGCGCACTGATCCCGGCGGCGGCGAACGCCTTCTTGTTGTAGTACAGCCCGTACGCGTCACCGAGCAGCGGCAGCGTGCAGCGGGTCCCGTTGAACTGGGTGTACTCCAGCATCGGCTTGGGGAAGGTGGCGGCCGGGTCGATCTTCGACTTCGTCAGGAACGGGCCGAGGTCGGCCATCGAGCCGGAGGAGCAGAACTGGCCGACGTTGTCGGTGGTGAAGGAGGAGACGACGTCGGGGGCCTTCGAACCGCCCGCGCGCAGCGCCTGGTTGATCTTGTCGTCGGTGATGTTGCCCTGCACCTTGACGTGGATGTTGGGGTGGGCCTTCTCGAACCGGGCGACGTTGTCGTTGATGGCCTTCAGCTCGTTGGGCGCGGTCCAGCCGTGCCAGAACGTGATGGAGACGTCCTTGCTGGCGTCGTCGTCGGCCGAGCCGGAACTCTGGCCGGTACATGCGCTCGCGAGCAGCGATATCGCGGCGGTGGCCGCTACGGCGGCGGCTGCCTTCGTCAGACGGGACACTGCGCTTCCTCCGGGGGATCTTCGGGCCTTGCGGGCCTTTCAAGTACTGCTTTCAAGGACTGGTCGAGGGTGTGCTGAGGGCCTGTTGAGGGTGTGCTGAGGGTGTGCGGGACCACCGGAGCGGCGGGGTGTGCCGGTCCGCTGGATCTGCGGGGTACGCGGGTTCTGGGCTCTGGTGGTTCTGGCTGTGGCGGTTCTGGCTCTGGCTCGGGCGGTTCGGGGTGGCGGGGTCCGTTGTCGGGGCGGGGTCAGCGCGAGGTGTCGAACACCTCGTCGCGGGTGGTGGCGAGCGCGCTCTCCAGCGCCCCGCTCAGTACGGGGTGGTCCTGGACCGTGCCGAGCACCAGATGCGGCCGGGGTACGGCCAGTTCGGCGAGTTCGGCCTGGACCAGGGCGCGCAGCGGTTCGCCGCCCGCCACGGTCACATCGCCCGACAGCACGATCATCGCCGGGTCGAGCACGGCGACCAGCGAGGCCAGACCGATGGCGGTGCCGGTGGCGAACCGGGCGAGCAGTTCGCCGTACGGGCCGCTGTCGGCGCCGGTCTCCTCGCTCGCGGTGCGCCGCAGCGCGGCCTCGGCGAGCAGTTCGGCGGCGGCGTCCTGCTGGGTGCCGGCCGGGACGTCGATGCCGAGTTCCCTGGCCAGCCGCAACACGGCGTTGCAGCCCGCGAGTTCCTGGAAGCCGCCGTTGTTGGCCTTGGTGACGTTGCGGACCAGCGGGGTGCCGGGCACCGGCAGGAAGCCGACCTCGCCCGCGCCGCCGGTCCAGCCGCGGTGCAGCCGGCCGCCGATGACGATGGCGGCGCCGATGCCCTCCTCGTTCCACAGCAGCACGAAGTCGTCGTGCTCGCGGGCGGCGCCGATCCGCTGTTCGGCGACGGCGGCGAGATTGACGTCGTTGTCGTACTCCAGCGGCATCGGCAGCGCGGCGGCCAGCTCGTCCAGCAGCGCGGGGGCGTGCCAGCCGGGCAGGTGGCTGGCGTAGCGCAGCCGTCCGGTGCTGGGGTCGAAGGCGCCGGGCGTGCCTATGACGATCCGGTGCAGGTCGGAGCGGTTCAGCCCGGCGGCCTTGGCCGCGCCGTCCACCGCCTGCACGACCTGCTCCACCGCGTTGCCCGCGGTGCGGCGGCGCGGGGTGAGCAGCTTGAAGGTGCCGACGGTACGGCCGGTGATGTCGGCGACCGCGGCCCTGATCCGCTCGGAGTTGACATCGAGTCCCGCCACGTACGCGGCGGCCGGATTGACCGAGTAGAGCTGGGCGTTGGGGCCGGGGCGGCCCGCCGTGGTGCCGGTGGCCTGGACCAGCCCCGCCGCCTCCAGGCGCGCCAGCAGCTGCGACGCGGTGGGCTTGGACAGTCCGGTCAGCTTACCGATCCGGGTACGGGAGAGCGTGCCGTGCTCCAGCAGGAGGTCGAGTGCGGCGCGGTCGTTCATGGCGCGCAGTACGCGCGGCGTTCCAGGGGTGCCAGCCATGCGCGCCATCCTCCCTCAGTTCACTGTTAGGAAAGTTTCCTATTGGCAAAACGAAAGGTAGGCCCGCCATTGGCGGAGCGTCAAGGGGGGTCGACGGCAGGACGGCCAAGTCGTTATGAACGAAGCCCCCGGCGCCATCAGGGTGCCAGGGGCTTCGGCAAAGCGACAGGTGCCGGGGGTCAGCGCTCGCCGGAGGCGGGCGGCGGCACGGGCGCCGCGGGGCGCGCGTCCTCCACGGCGGTCTGCCGCCGCATCTCGGCCACCTCCGACGCGCCCTCGGGCACCGTCGCCTCGGTGACCTCCACCGTCGGCGTGCCGCCGGAGATCACGATGCCCGCCTCGTCGAACGCCCGCTTGATCCGCCAGCGCAGCTCACGGGCGACATCGGTGGCCCGCCCCGGCATCGTCTTGGCGTGCGTCTGGATCACCACGAAGTCCGTGCCGACCGACTCCAGGCCGAGGACCCGTACGGGCTCCCAGAGCATCTCGTCCCAGGGGTCCTCCTTGCCCATGTCCTCGCCGGTGGCCGCGATCACCTGGCGCGCCCGCTCAAGGTCCTCGCCCGCGCCGACCTGCACGTCCACCACGGCCGTCGCCCAGCCCTGGCTGAGGTTGCCGATCCGCTTGACCTCGCCGTTGCGCACGTACCAGATCTCGCCGTTGTCACCGCGCAGCTTGGTGACCCGCAGCCCCACCTCTATGACGGTGCCGCTGGCCACCCCCGCGTCGATCACGTCGCCGACGCCGTACTGGTCCTCCAGGATCATGAAGACGCCGGACAGGAAGTCCGTCACCAGATTGCGCGCGCCGAAGCCGATCGCGACCCCGGCGACCCCGGCGCTGGCCAGCAGCGGCGCCAGATTGATCTTGAGCACCGACAGCACGGTCAGCGCGGCCGTGCCCAGGATCAGGAAGGACGCCACACTGCGCAGCACCGAGCCGATCGCCTCGCTGCGCTGCTTGCGCCGCTCCGCGTTGACCAGCAGGCCGCCCAGCGCGGTGGAGGCCGCGGCCTCCGCGCCCCGGTTCATCCGGTCGATGAGTCTGCTGATCGTCCGCCGCACCACCGAACGCAGCACGATCGCGATGGCGACGATCAACAAAATGCGCAGCCCCGCGCTCAGCCAGCTCGCCCAGTTCTCCTGTATCCAGCCGCCGGCCCGGTAGACCGACGAATCACGGTCTCCGGCGGCGAGCGGGAACAGGCGGGACGGTACGGCGGCGGCGGTGGACGTCGCGGTGGGCACTGCGGAACCTCCGGTGGGAAACAAGCCTCCACACTAACGGGACGACCGATGCCGTCTCGTTGCCGTGCGGGAGGAGGGGCAGGCCACGATCGTGGGGATGAACACAGGTGTGCTGCAAAACACCCTCGGTCCGTTACCCGGGCATGGTGGCGCCATGGGCCGCCTTCCGGAGAGACTTAGGCCAGATCGTCCCGGCGCGAGCCACGCGCCGCCGGCGTTAAAGGAGGCATCCGTGCCGCATGTCCTGGTCCTGAACGCGTCGTACGAGCCGCTCGGCGTCGTACCGCTCCGCCGTGCGCTTGTCCTCGTGCTCAACAACAAGGCCGTCTGCCTCGAGGAATCCGGCGCCTATCTGCACAGTGAGACACAGGCGCTGCCCGCGCCCAGTGTCGTGAAGCTCACCAAATTCGTGCGAGTCCCCTTTCGGGGCACCGTGCCGCTGACCCGTAGGGCGCTGTTCGCCCGCGACGGCGGCAAGTGCGCGTATTGCGGAGCCGCCGCCACCAGCGTCGACCACGTCATTCCGCGCAGCCGGGGCGGCCAGCACGCCTGGGAGAACGTGGTGGCCGCGTGCAGACGCTGCAATCACGTGAAGGCCGACCGCCACGTGGCGGAACTCGGCTGGCGGCTGCGCCATCAACCCGCCCCGCCGTCCGGGCTCGCCTGGCGGATCATCGGGACCGGACATAGGGACCCGCGCTGGTTGCCATACCTGCAACCGTTCGGCGCGGACGACGCCCTGGCCCGGATCGACGGCATATCAGCCTGAGATCCGGGCTCAGCTATTTCCGGTATTCCCGGGAGGACGCTCCCGATCCGCGCGGATGCGGGTGCGGGAGCGTCCTCCGGGGAACGGCGCGTTACCACTGATGGCGTAAACTTCAGTGAGATGACGTGTGCATGTGCCCGCATATATATGCGGGCCTCCCGCCCTCGATGTCTGCGGACGGCGAGCAGCCTGCTACGACGAGCTGCCGGTCTTCGGGGGGTCGTGGGTGGTGAAGACGCAGTCCGAGTCGACACTGATGAACATGGACTTTTTGTCATCGTCCACTCCTACGGCCACCCCCCACGTGGAATGCGCTTCACTGGCGCTGACCCGGCCCGTCTGCGGTGGGCCGGGAAGGTAGCCCTCCTTCGCGAAATGGGCTTTGGCGGCGGCCAGGGCAGCCTCCGGGTCCTGCACGAGGACATCCAGTTTCAGGATGTAGGTGTATTCGAAGCGGTGATTACCCGGTGTTTCGGTTGAGCACTGCTTCCAGCCCTGGTGCTCGACCGACGTGTCGGCGGAGCCGATGACCGGGGTGAGGGCGTCGAGGGCCTGTTGGGTGAGCGTGTGTGCCTTCTTCTCGACCGAGTCGGGCGAGACGTTGCCGTTGTTCATCGCACCTCCGCACCCAGTTGCCGCCAGCACCATGAGGGTGCCGACCGCAGCGCTTTTCGCCATTCGCTCGCTCTTGCTCATGCTTCCCACCGCTAGAAGAAGTCGGTCACGGTTTTGATGGCGTTCTTGCCGCTGTCCTTCAAGTCGCTGCCGAGGTCCTTGGCATCGGTGCCCGCGCCGTGGAGGTCGCCGGTCAGGAGGTCACCGCCGATGTTGGCCACGTTGTTCTCGGCTTGCCCGAATTCGTGCAGGGCGTCGCCGGCGTCCTCCATCGGCTTGCCCCAGTAGCCTCCCACGTGGTGGCCGAGGTTCTGGAGGGCCGCTCCGCCGAACTCCGGAGCAGCGATGACAGGTACCGGCAGGTCCGCGAGGTTCGGGAGGACGCCGACCTTGTGCTCGGTCGGCATTGCCGTGACCCTGTCGGGCTGGCCGGTCACAATACGCGTCATGTTGTCCAGGGACGGACCTGGGTCCCAGTATTCACTGTGCGCGTGCCCGACGCGGGTGCCGTCACCGGCGTCGAAGGTCCGGCCGCCGAACGCCGTGGATGTCGGGTCGTTGCCGTATCTGACACTGTGGTCGTCGGTCCATTTCAACGGATTCAGCGGTGCCGAGATCTCGGGTACGGGGTCGAACTTCGCCTTGCTCGCCCACACGTGGCTGGGATCGAGGCCCAACTGCGATGCACTGTCCACGGTGACGCCCGGTGATCCGACGAAGATCACGTCGTCGGCCTTCATTCCGGCGTGCGCGAAGGCGTCACCGACGAGTGTGGAACCGTAACTGTGCCCGATCACCGTGAGATGGCCCGCGCCACGGTGGGTCGCCCCGAGGGAATTGACGAACGCGGCCAGTTTCGGGGCACCCGCGTCGGCGAAGCTCTGCGACGCCGGACCGGGAACGTCCCAGCCGGGTGCGTCGTAGCCGAGCCAGTAGACCGACGCGGTCGAGTGGGAATTCTGGCTGTTCGCCGACGCGTACAGCGTCTGCGCCCGGTTCAGATCTCCGTTGGCCTTGTCCAGGGAAGAACCCGTTCCGGGCACGTAGACGGCGGTGTTGGACGAAGTGTCAGGGTTGCCGAACGATACAGCCACGTGACCGTTGCCCACGTCGTCGAAGCCCAACAGGAAGACGTCGTCCTGGAAGTCGTATCTATGCTTATTGGTCAGCCGATCCCACAGATCTTTCAGCCGCTGCGGGCAGCCCGGCTTCCGCACCTCTGCCTGAAGCCTCAGCCGGTTCAGCCTGTCGGCCGCGCCGGCAGGCAGGCCCTGGGTCGAGTAGACGTCGGCGGCTGGGGCGTTGGCGTATTCGCGGGCCGCTACGGCCTGCTCGTCCGGGGTGAGGCTGTTCCACCAAATCGCCCGCAGCGCGGGATCGACGGGGACCGGGCCACCCTTACGTGTCGCCTCCTGCTGGACGAGCATGGACTCCTGCGCGGCGTCGATGTCCTGCCCGTACCAGCCCCTGTTCCCTGTCGGCAAGGGCAGCAGATTTTCCACCGTCCGAGCAAGGGCGCGAGCAGCATCGAGATATCGCTCGTGCAACTGCTCTGCCTGATGATGAACTCGGGATATCTCTTCCTGTAGTTGCTCAGGCGGTATCGATGGCGTCGGGGTCTGTCCGGGCGGAGCGGGGCTGGCCTGTAGCATCGGCACAGGGATGTTCTGCGGGCCGATGATTTGACACCGGCGCTTTTCGTCGAGCCCTGCGGCCCGAAGCTCCAGCGCGGCGGCCTCCCGCTGAAACTCGGTGAGTTGGCCCGCCCACCCCGTCAGCAGTGTCGCGTTGTCCTCGTACGAGGCCCGGAGTTTCCCGATCATGACGCGCTGAGCCGAAAGCTTGGACCGAAAGGCGTCCGCTGCCTTGCCCCGCCACCGGGCTTGCGCACCCTCAGTGCTGTCCAGCTTCATGGCTATCTTGATCATGAGGAATGCTGCGTCTTGCCATTCGCCCGCGAGCGTGGTGACGCCTTCGGGGTCGCCAGGAGTCGGGTCGAACCCAAGTGTCGGATAACGAGAGAGACCCACGGTTGTCTCCCTCCTTCACCGCGTCTGCGGCGCGTTGTCCGACAGTTGGTGGTCGGTGCGTTGGAGGGTGGGTCCGACCCGCTCGACGTCATCGATCCTGTCGCTGAGGTTCTTGCCAAGATCGGTGACGTCGTCGTATCGCGTACGGGTGTAGGTCGTCTGCTCATCCAGCAGCGGCGGCGCTCCCACCGGATCCAGATTCATGTGGTGCAAGGAGTGCTGGAGTGCTGTCAGTTCGAGAAGTGCTGTCCCAAGAGCGGCGCTCAGCGACTGCATGTCCGCTTCGTTGACGGTGAGATCCGTCATGGTGATTCCCCCCGAGTGCCGATGCGTTCAGCGGTTCACAACTACCGTTTGGTATTCGCGTACGAAAGCGTCCTGCGGAGTTCCGAAAGTTCCGTCCGGCAGAGCTACGGGCGTGGGCTGGCCGGTGCCGGTCCAGCTGATCTTCCACGTGACCGTGGCCTTGAGCGGGTAGGGGCCTTGGTTCTGGGTGGAGCGATGGTAGGTGACCCCGCACGGCGGATTGTTGCTGTCTGCTCCCTTGGCGTACGGGGTTCCGACGTTGCCGTGGGCGTCGATGGGGCAGTCCCCCGAGGCCGGAATGAGGGTGGCGTCATCGGTGCCGGGATCGATGTGCAGACCGATGGGGGTAGCCGTCGTCGTCGCCTCGATGCCGAGGACCGAGACGTAGGCCCGTACGGACACCGGGTGGAATGTCGTGTGGTCCATCCACACCCATGTGGCCACGTTCACGATGAGGGTGCCGTCCGGGTTGAGGTTCGCTTTGCCTTGCGGGATGAGGATCTGGGCATAGGCGAGCTGTGCGAGGATCTCCGGCGTGACGGCGTTCTTGACCGGCGGTGGAGGGGCACCCGTGTCGACCCAGAACGGCGGTTTGGTGCAATCGTCGGCGGCGGGATCGGTGAGTTGGTTCTCGTCGAAGAATGTGCCCCACCAGTAGCCCGTGCCCTGTTTGGCCAGGTTGAAATTGGTGTACGGGTGCCCGTTGACGTACCGGTCCCTGACCCACTGAGCGTCTTCCATGCCGGTGTGGTTCGGGCTGCGGTCATACCCCAGGAAGTCCCGAGCTGCGCCTTCGGAGTCGTACTTGGGGGCGTACCAGCACGCGGGTGGTGTCCAGTTGGAGACAGGGGTGACGGCGCCTGTTTTGGGACCAGTGCCGTTCTTGGAGAGGTCGAACTGGACGCCGGCGAGGGCTGAGATCTTTCCGCCGTCAGCGGTCCCCTCGGACTTGGGGTGAGCAGGTGGCTTGGCTCGCCCCTTGGTACCAGGCCCGCCGATCCCGGCATGGGCAATACCGGGCGTGACCGTCAGCAGCGTCACGGCTGCGGCCAGAGCCATAAGGGCCCTGGTAGGGGAGCTTACGGCTGGCATTCACTCGCCCCCCGTTTCGGCGTCACGCTGTTGAGAATCCACACGCCCTGACCGCTCTTGAGCAACCGCTCGTTGTAGAGCACGTAGTCATCCGCTGAGGCGCTGTCCTGGCTGACCTTGCCCGTCTTGGTTGACTTGACGAACGCCTTGGTCTCGTCGGAGCAGTAAATAACCACCGCGGATCCGTCACTCCGCAAAGTAACCTTGCGGTCGAAGTACCGGACAGTGCCGACCCAGGTGTCGCCCTTGTCCAGCCAACCCTGGACGAAGTCGATGGCGTCCCGCAGCGCCGTGCCGGAGTTGTAGAACTCCATGGCCGGTGTACGGGCCTTGCCCTCCAGGATGGCTGCGTATGCCGAGTCGACCGCATGCGATTCGTCAGCGAGAACCGCGTCCTTCTCCGGGTCTCCCGTGTGCTGGTCCGCGTACACCGTTTTGGAACCTGGCGGAAAGCTGATCACCGGGCGCTGGACGGTAGCCGTCGCACTCGCCGAAGGCGACGCGCTCGCGCTCGTCGTGGCCCTGGCCGGCGGTGTCGAGGCGATCTTGTCCGACCCGTTGTCCCCGTCGCTTCCGCCGCATGCGGTGAGCAGGATAAGTGCGGTGGTGGTCAGCGCGGCAGCCGGCACCGAACTTCGTGTCACGGACGAGTCCCCCTGTGTGGCAACGGCGTCGTCGTGAGGCGTGACGCCACTAGCGATGTGTTAGTGGCTCCTCACACTATGCGTTGCTCGTGAGGTGTCGGAAGCGGGTTTGCCCAACCGCGACACAAGCCACACAGGGTGTCCTCAGGCGTCCGCCGAAGCGCCTATGTGCCCGCCACCATTCAGTCCGCCACCGCGTACGCCTCGACGCCGAACAGCGAGTAGCCGAATTTGGTCGCCCGGCGCTCGCCCTGCACCCGCACGTACCGGGTGCCGTCCTGCGCGTCGAGCCACACCGTCTCGGTCCCGCCGCCGCCGTCGGTCACCGTGGCCGCCGTGTGCCAGGTCACTCCATCGGCGGAGGTCCGCACCTGATATCCGGCCGCGTACGCGTCCTGCCAGTGCAGGACGACCCTGCCGACCCGGGCCGGGGCCGCCAGCTCCACCTGCACCCAGGCGTGGTCGTCCACCGGCGAGGACCAGCGGGTCTCCGGGTCGCCGTCGGCCACCGCGGAGGCCGGGAAGTCCGGGGTCTCGTCACCCGAGGACGTCGCCGCGCCGCCGCGCAGCAGATCGGGCCCCGCGGTCCGCACCCGCGCCCGTACGGTGATCCGCCGCTCCACGGTGCGGCCCGCCACGGTGATCCGCACCGGCAGGCTGTACGTGCCGGGCGCCGTACCCGCGGGCACCGACACGCTCAGCGGCACCGCTCCCGCGGCGCCCCGCCGCAGCGGGACCGACGCGGGCGCGGTCGCCGTCGCCCCGCCCTTCAGTGCGGCCACCGAGACCGCCGCCTTCTCGTCGCGCGGCAGCCCCGAGGCCACCGACGCCGTCACCGGGACGGCGGAGCCGCCGATCTCGGCGTCCACCTCCGGCTGGTCGAACGTGACGCGCGGCGCCCCGGCGAACCACGGCACCACCTCGTGCACCCCGGCGCCGTCCGACAGCCGTACCGCGTCGGCGACGACCCCCGCGGGCAGCTCCGTCCAGTCCGCGGTCAGGCTGCCGATCCGCTGCCAGCCGCCGCCCGGGGTGTGCACCTCCACGGCCGCGGGCGCCTTGGTCACCCGGCCGGTGGCCGTGCGGGTGGGCGGGCCCGTGTCCCGTACGGCGATCGGATGCGGCCCGAAGGGGGAACCCGCCATCGGCCCCGGCGCCGGATCGACCGCGGCGGCGGGGGCGCCCGACCCCGTACGCGCACCGGACGCGGCGATCGTCACGCTGTCCAGCAGCCGCGCGCCGCCGAAGTCCACCGTCAGCGCGCCCGCGTCGGAATCCGCGGCGGTCGAGGTGGAGAGGTCGCCGTCCACCACGGCCGACGCGTCGTCGGGACCGCTGGCCGTCGGGGCCACCTCGCCGCTCACCGACACGGTGAACTCCCGCACCGTCACCGCCCCCGACTGCCCGTCGCTCGCGCGCAGCCGCACCTGGCGGGCGCGGGTGCCCGCGGGGAGCGTCGCCGAGATCACCGCCTGGTCGTGGTACTCGCCGACCCGGTGCCAGCCGGTGCCGTCGTCCGCGGACAGTTCGAGGACCGCGTCGTGCAGGAAGTCGTCGGAGCCGCTGCCGTCGCCCATCGCGATCCGCACCGAGCCGACCTGCTTGGCCGTCCCGAGATCGACCCCGAAGGAGTCGTCGGGCTGCGGGGGAGCGTTGCTCGACCACGCCGTGGAATTCTTGCCGTCCACCATCGCCGACGGGTCGGTGCCGCGCCCCGAGGCGAGCGTGGCCGTCGCGGTCCTGCCGTCCGCGCGCAGCCCCGACCAGGCGTCGCCGTCGTCGACCGCCCGCGACAGGAAGCCGTCGAGCACGTCCTCGCCGACCTTCGCCGTGCCCTGCGTCAGCGCCGCCCGGCCGCGGTCCAGCGACTGCCGGGCCTTCCAGGCCGCCGCGCCGTCGCCCGCCGCCTGCGCCACCAGCATGTCGACCGCGTGCCCGCCCGCCGTCCCGTACGCCGACAGCCGGTCCAGCCACGGCCGCACCTCGGCGCCGAAGGTGCCGTCGGCGAGCCCGCGCAGGGCGTGCGGCGCGCCGCTCATCACCGTGAAGGCCGACCGCAGCCGGGCCGCCGCCGCCGCCGTCAGCCGGGCGCGGTCGCCGGAGTCCAGCGCGGCCCAGAACTCCTTGGTCAGCGGGCGCAGATACGCCGACTCGTCGCCGCCGAGCGCCGACGACGCCTCGTTCCCCGCCAGCGCGCGCAGCGCCGCACGGGCCGCCTGATCCGGCCCCGCCAGGTCGTCGATCGCCGCCTGCCAGGAGGCCGCCGGGTCGTAACCGCGCGGATTCCAGGCGAAGTCCGCCGCCGTGAACAGCGGGATACGGGACGCGGCGGGCTGCTGCATCGCGCTCGCCAGCACCCCCGCCGAGACCGTCGCCACCGCGGGCTGACGGCCGGTGTACGGGCCGAGGAAGAGCCTGCCCGGCGCGAAGTCGTTCACCGGGTAGTTGTCCACCGTCACCAGCGGGTGCTTCAACGCGGCCGCCGCGTCCGCCACTTGGGTGCCGGTGATCCGCGCGGGCAGCACCCCGACACCGGTCCAGGCGACCGTCACGTCCGGGCTCAGCGCCTTCGCCAGCGCCGTGCGGTACGGGGTCGTGCCGTCCTGGTAGTACTCCGTGGGCAGCAGCGACAGATCGGCGCTGCCGTAGCGCCGCGCCAGATACGCGGCCACCACGTTGGCGACCTTCGCCTGGGCGCGCGCCGCCGCGTCGGGCCCCGAGCCGAACTCCCGCGCGTCCGCGCCGCAGTGCCACTCGCTGTAGCTCACGTCCTGGAACTGCAACTGGAACGCCCGCACGCCCAGCGCCCACATCGCGTCCAGCTTCCGCTCCAGCGCCCGCTGGTCGGACTTCGACGAGAAGCACATCGCCTGCCCGGGGGCCACCGCCCACGCCAGCGTCACATGGTCCCGCGCCGCCCGCTCCGCCAGCGCCCTGAAGTCCGCGCGCCGGCCCGCCGGATAGGGGTCGCGCCACTGCGCCTGCCGGTACGGGTCGTCGCCCGGCGCGTACAGATAGCGGTTCTGCTTGGTCCTGGCCAGGAAGTCCAGTTGCGACAGCCGCTGGTACTGCGTCCACGGCACGCCGTAGTACCCCTCGGTCACCCCGCGCACCGCCGCCGTCGGCCAGTCGCGTACGACCACGCCCGCGAAGCCGCGCTCGCCGCCGCTGTCGCTGGTCACGAGCTGACGCAGCGTCTGCGCCGCGTGGAACAGGCCGTCCTCGCCCGCTCCGGCCAGCGCCACCGTGCCGCCGTCCACCGCGAGCCGGTAGCCGCCGGACGCCAAGTCGTCCTGCTCGGGGGCCTTGAGCGCGGTCAGCCGGGGCTGCGCCGCGTCGCCCGCGTAGACGGTCAGCCCGGACCCCGGCGTGTCCGACCTGCGGATCTCCTGAGCGCCCGCGCCGCGCAGCGCGTCCTCGATCACATCGAGCGCGTACGGGTCGGCGTCCGTGCCCGCGACCAGCGTCACCGTCCTCGTCACGCGCGCGAACTGCCCCTGCGCGCGCAGACTCTGAGGGCGCGGCCACACCGCCGGGGGCCGCGGGGAGGCCGCGGTGTCCGTCCTGGTCCCGGCGGGCGGTGTGCTCGGCGGCGCGGGAGCGGCGGTCGCGGCGGGCGACTGGGCCAGCCAGCCGCCGATGAACGTGGCCGCGATGGCTGCGGCGGAACTCCTCCGGAGGGCCTGCACGGTTCCTCCTTGCGGAGTGCTGCACCGACGACGGACGCCGAGCCCATCACTCCTCGCGGTGCGGTGTCAATGTGGCTGGAGTTTCCTCCGCTTTGCCGCCGGCTTCCGTCCGCCTCCCGGTCGCCTCGCTGCCGCCTTCCGCCGCCTTCCGCCGCAGGCAGGGGGCGGGAGGGTCACGGGCGGCCCTTTCGGCGCGTCGCGGACGGGCCGCGGGCCGCCTTCCGGAACTCCCCTCGAACGAGCGGCGCGGCGCGCCTCCGGGTACAGCGCGCGGCGTCGGGGTAGGGGTCAGTGCGGCTCCCGGGACAAACCCGTGCGAGCGAGGACGCGTGACCGACCGATCAACCCCTTGACTGACGAATGCGGAGGCCCGATGGACCGGGTGCGGCTTGCCGGGCTCTATGGCGTGGACGTGACGTACCGGCCGGCACCCGGGCGGGAGGTCCCGGTGCCGGAGGAGACGGTCGTCGCCGTCCTCGCGGCGCTCGGCGTGGACGCCTCGACGCCCAGCGCGGTCAAGTCCGCCCTCACGGCGTACGAGACGCGCCGGGCCAACCGGCTGCTCCCGCCGTGCACGGTGCTCAGATCGGGCCGCGGCACACTCGCGCAGACGCTGCGCGCACTGCCCGAGGACACCCGGCTCACCGTCGAGACCGAGACGGGCGAGGCGCTGGACCCCGCCGTGACGCCCCCGCCGGGGCGGTACGCGCTGCGCGCGGCCACCGCCGACGGACGTACCTCCAGAGGCGACCTGATCGTGGCGCCCGAGCGGTTGGCGGGCCCGACGGGACGCGCCTTCGGCTTCATGGCGCAGCTCTACTCCACGCTCTCGCAGCGCTCCTGGGGCATGGGCGACCTCGGTGACCTCGCCGACCTCGCCGCCTGGTCGGGACGGACGCTGGGCGCCGGATTCGTCCAGATCAACCCGCTGCACGCGGCCGCCCCCGGCCCGCCCACCGACCCCTCCCCGTACCGCCCGTCCTCCCGCCGCTTCCCCGACCCGGTGTACCTGCGGATCGAGGAGGTGCCGGAGTACGCGTACCTGTCCGGCGAGGCCAGGGAGAAGGCCGACGCGCTGTCCCGCAGGGCCGCCGCGCTGCGCGACACCGTGCTGCTCAAGGACGCGCTGATCGACCGGGACGCGGTCTGGGCGCTGAAGGCCGAGGCCCTGGAGCTGCTGCGCGAGGTGCCGCTGAGCCCCGGCCGCCGCGCCGCCTACGTCGACTTCCTCGCCGAGCAGGGCCAGGCCCTCGACGACCACGCCACCTGGTCCACCCTGGCCGAACTGCACGGCGCCGACTGGCACAAGTGGCCCGCGGGGCTGCGCGACCCGCGCTCGCCGCAGGTCGCGCGGGCCCGCAGCGAGCACATGGACCGGGTCGACTTCCACTGCTGGCTGAGCTGGCTGACCGACGCCCAACTCGGCGCCGCGCAGCGGTCCGCGCGGGACGCGGGCATGACCATCGGCGTCGTGCACGACCTGGCCGTGGGCGTGCACCCCGCCGGTTCCGACGCCTGGTCCATGCAGCACGTCCTGGCCACGGGCATGTCGGTGGGCGCGCCGCCCGACGCCTTCAACTCCCGCGGCCAGGACTGGGGTCTGCCGCCCTGGCGCCCCGACGCGCTGGCCGCGACCGGCTACGCGCCGTACCGCGACCTCATCGCGCGGATGCTGCGGCACGCGGGCGGCCTGCGGATCGACCACGTCATGGGGCTGTTCCGGCTCTGGTGGGTGCCGGAGGGCCGCCCGCCGACCGAGGGCGCCTACGTCCGCTACGACGCGGAGGCGATGCTCGGCCTGCTGGCCCTGGAGGCGCACCGCGCGGGCGCGGTGGTGATCGGCGAGGACCTGGGCACCGTCGAGCCCGGCGTGCGCGAGGAGTTGGCGGGCCGCGGCATCCTCGGCACCTCGGTGATGTGGTTCGAACGCGATTACGAGGGGACCGGGCCCGAGGGCGGCGACGGCCGTCCGCTGATGCCCGAGGCGTGGCGCGAGTCGTGCCTGGCGACCGTCACCACCCACGACCTGCCCAGCACGGCGGCCCGGCTCACCGGCGAACACGTCGAGCTGCGGCACCGGCTCGGGCTGCTGACCCGCCCGCTCGCGGAGGAGGAGGCGGCCGACGCCGCCGAGGTCGCGGAGTGGCTGGCGCTGCTCGGCCGGCTCGGGCTGCTGCCGGAGGGCGCGGTCGACGAGGAGGCGGTGGTGAAGGCCGTTCACCGCTTCCTGGCGCGTACGCCCGCGAGCATGGTCGGCATCTGGCTGCCGGACGCGGTCGGCGACCGCCGCCCGCAGAATCTGCCCGGCACCTGGGACCAGTACCCGAACTGGCGGCTGCCCGTCGCCGACGCCGACGGCACCCCGCTCACCCTGGACCGGATCGCCGTCTCGCCGCGGCTGTACGCGCTCGTGGACGACGTACGGCAGGCGATGGCGGAGGCGGGAGACAAGGCGGTCGCGGCGGCGGCCGGGAGCCCGGCGACCGCCGGGGCCGGGGCCGGGGCGGCCGTCGCGGCCGGGAGCGGGCCGGCCGTCGTGGCCGGGGCCGGGGCGGCGGAACACCCGGAAGGCCCGGAACACCCGTAAGGACACCCCGGGCGCGCGGCCCGTGAGGGGCTTCACTACATTGAGGGCGTGGACAAGAAGCTCACCAAGAAGGCCGTGCGCGCCGGAGTCATCACCGCCGGTACGACGCTCATGCTGCTCATGTCGACCCCGGCGTTCGCGCTCGCCCGCGACGACGGCGACGACCCGGGTTCCGGCCTGAGCGTCATCGAGACGCTCAGCCTGTTCGTGCTCGCCCCGCTCGTCCTGTTCGGGGTCATCGCGGGTCTGGTCATGGTGACCGACAAGACCCGCAAGGAGCAGGAGCACCCGAAGCAGTAGCCGCGGCACTCGGCCCTCGGGCCCCTTCGCCCCCTCGGCGCCGGACTTCCCGGCGCGCCAGGGGGCTTTGTGCTGCCCGCGCGGCGTCGGGCCCGCGGGCGGGTGACGGGTCTGCGGGTGCCGGGTCTGCGCGTGACGGGTCCGCGGGTGGCGGGTCTGCGCGTGGCGGGTTTGGGGGTGGCGGGTCTCAGCGCCGGGCGCCCGGTTCCGCCGACGCGGCCAGCAGCAGCCGCAGCAGGTCGGCGAGCTGTTCCGCCTGCGCCGGTTCGACGGCGTCGAGCGTCGCCTTCTGGAGGGCGAGCCCGGCGCCGACCGCCTGGTCGATCACCCGCAGCCCCTTCTCGGTGAGGGAGACGCGCAGGCCGCGGCGGTCGTTCGGATCGGGCGCGCGGTCCAGCAGCCCGGCCCGCTCCAGCTTGTCCAGCCGGCCGGTCATCCCGCCGGTGGTGAGCATCAGGGCGGCCGAGAGCTGCCGGGGCGAGAGGGTGTACGGCTCGCCGGAGCGGCGCAGCGTCGCCAGCACGTCGAACTCGCCGCGGCCGATGCCGTACCGCTGGTACTCCTTCTCCATCCGGTCGCCCATCAGGCGCGCGATCCGGTAGATCCGGCCGAAGACGGCCATCGGGAGCGTGTCGAGGTCCGGGCGCTCGGACTTCCACTGACCGGTGATGGCGTCGACGACGTCGAGGGGTTCCTGAGTCATGGCCTCAGTATCGGGGCGGGGTCGCTCGACGGCAAGAAAGTAGCTTACAAGTAAGTAGCTTAGTGCTAAGCTATCTTCTGTCGACCTGACCGGTCGGCCTTCGTTCGGAACCGGAACCGGGATCGGGGAGCTTCACCATGTCGCTGCCGCGTACGCGAGCCACCACCGCACGACCCGCCGTCGCCCGGATTCCGGGGGAGCGGGCCCTGCTCGGGGCGATGGGCGTCGACTCGGTCGGCTCCGGGATGTACATCCCCTTCAGCCTGGTCTTCTTCCACCACATCACCGGGCTCTCCTTCGCCGTGGTCGGCGCCGTCCTGACCGTCGTCGGACTCATCGGCATGGGCGCCCTGCCGCTCGCCGGGACCGCCGTCGACCGCTACGGCGCCCGCCGCGTCCAACTCCTGCTCTACGGGGTGCGCGGCGCCGGATTCGCGCTCTATCCCTTCGCGACCTCACTGCCCGCCTTCGCTGTCGTGGCCCTCGGCACCGCTTTCGGCGACCGCGCCTTCCCCGCCGTCCAGCAGGCGTACATCGGCGAGGTCGCAAGCGGCCTCGACCGCGACCGCCTCCAGGCCGCCGCCCGCGCCCTGCGCAACGCCGGGCTCGGCGCCGGGGCGCTGCTCGCCTCGCTGGTCATCACCGTCGCCGGTGACCGCGGCTTCACCGCTGCCGCCTGGCTCAACGCGCTGAGCTTCGGCGTCGCCGCCCTGCTGATACGGAGTATCCGCGCCCCGCGGGTGCCGGACGGTTCCGCGACGGCCGAGCGGCCCGCCGCCGCCGGTTACCGGCTCGTCCTCGCCGACCGGGCCTTCCTCGGCCTCACCGCCGCCAACTTCCTCACCGCGCTGGGCTATTCGGCGCTCGCCGTGCTCTTCCCGCTCTTCATCGCGGGCACCCTGAACGGCCCGCAGTCGCTGACCGGCGCGGCCTTCACCGTCAACACCGTGCTGTGCGCCGTCGGCGGCGTCCACGTCGCCCGGCGCGTCCGCGGGCGCGGCGCCCGCCGCACCCGGTCCGCCGCGCTCGGCGCGGTGATCTTCGCCGCCGCCTTCGTGGGGCTCGGGGTGTTCGGCGCGGTACGGCCGCAAGCCGGATGGGCCGTCGCCGGTGGGGTGTTCGCGCTGGTGGCGCTCTACACGGTCGCCGAACTGGTGCACAATCCGTCCTCCAGCGCGCTCGCCGTCGCCGCCGCCCCCGAGGCTCTGCGCGGGCGCTACATGGCCACCTACCAGCTCTCCTGGTCCCTGGCCGCGACCCTCGCCCCTTCGCTCTTCACGGCCCTCTTCGCCGCCGACTCCCGGCTTCCCTGGGCCCTGCTCACCTTCACGGCGCTCTGCGCCGCCGCCCTTCTCCTCCGCCTCGAGCCCCGACTTCCCGCTGCCGCGGTCCGCCTCGCCCCCCTCCCGGCGCCCCCTTGCCCGACGCCCACCCCGGCCCCGGCCCTCGCGGCCTAGCCTTGGGTTCACCTTGCGCGGGACGTGCCTTTCCGGGGCGCGGCCCCGGTGCGTTCACCTTGCGCGGGACCTGGTCTTTCGGGGCGCGGCCCCCGTGCGTTCACCTTGCGCAGGGCCTGGCTTTTAGGGGCGCGGGGAACTGCGCGACAAGCCCCCACCGGCGGGTGGTCCGGCGACAAGCGAACTGCCCCGCCGGGGCGGGTGGTGACCCGCAGGAGGGCGGCAGCCGCACCGGGGCCCCGGACCGCGACGGCGGTCCGGGGCCCCGGTGGCAAGAAGGCCGGACGGTCAGCCGGCGGCGGCGGCGTCGGCAGCCTGGGCCCGCAGCGAACGCTCCACACTGGAGCGGGACTCCACGACCAGGCGACGCAGCGCCGGGG
This sequence comes from Streptomyces sp. NPDC088910, assembly GCF_044749865.1. Classification (NCBI taxonomy): domain Bacteria; kingdom Bacillati; phylum Actinomycetota; class Actinomycetes; order Kitasatosporales; family Streptomycetaceae; genus Streptomyces; species Streptomyces sp. NPDC088910. The sequence continues at coordinate 694,483 of NZ_JBIVIV010000001.1, read as the reverse complement.
CCGGATCGGCCGACGCCAGCCAGGCGTCGGTGGCGTCCAGGGTGGCCTGCGAGACCTGGAGAGCCGGGTAGAGGCCGACCACGATCTGCTGGGCCATCTCGTGGCTGCGCGAGTCCCACACGTCCTTCACCGTCGCGAAGTACCGCTCGGTGTACGGCGCCAGCAGCTCGCGCTGGTCGGTCTGCACGAAGCCGCCGATCACCGCCTCCTGCACGGCGTTCGGCAGCTTGTCGTCCTCCACGACAGAGGCCCAGACCGCCGCCTTGACCTCGGCGCTCGGCCGCGCCGCCCGTACCGCCGCGGCGTGCTGCTCGCCCGCCGAGGTCGGGTCGAGCGCCAGCTCCGCGTCGATCGCCTTCTCGTCCGCGCGGCCGGTCGCCGCGAGCCGGGACAGCAGCGCCCACCGCAGATCCGTGTCGACGGCCAGTCCCTCGTACGTCACCGTGCCGTCCAACAGCCCGGCCAGTACATCCAGTTGGGCGTCGGTGCGGGCCGCGAGGGTGAACGCGCGTGCCCAGGCGAGCTGGTGGTCGCTGCCCGGCGCCGCCGTCCGCAGGTGCTCCAGCGCCGCCTCGGTCCACCGCGCCAGGCCGGTGTCGCGCCAGGCCGGGTCGGCGTACAGGTCGAGCGCCAGCTTCGCCTGCCGGTGCAGCGACTGCACCACACCGATGTCGGTCTCCTTGCCGATGCCCTGCAGCACCAGCTCCAGGTAGTCACGGGCGGCCAGTTCGCCGTCCCGCGTCATGTCCCAGGCCGACGCCCACACCAGCGCGCGCGGCAGCGACTCCGTGAAGTCCCCGACGTGGTCGCGGACCACGGCCAGCGACTGCTCGTCCAGCCGCACCTTCGCGTACGACAGGTCGTCGTCGTTGAGCAGGATGACGGCCGGGCGCGGCGTCCCCGCGGGGAACGGCACCTGCGTCGACTCGCCAACGACGTCCAGCTCGACGCGCTGGGTCCGTACCAGCTTGCCGTCCACGAGGTCGTACGCGCCGACCGCGATCCGGTGCGGGCGCAGCACGGCCTCGCCCTTCGCGCCGACGGGCAGCGCCGGGGCCTCCTGCCGTACCGCGAGCGAGGCGACCGTACCGTCCTCGGCCACCGTCACCTCCGGCCGCAGCACATTGATGCCCGCCGTCTCCAGCCACGCCTTCGACCAGGTCTTCAGGTCGCGCCCCGAGGTCTCCTCCAGCGCGCCCAGCAGATCCGCCAGCCGCGTGTTGCCCCACGCGTGCCGCTTGAAGTACGCCTGCACGCCCGCGAAGAACTCGTCCTCGCCCACGTACGCGACGAGCTGCTTCAGCACCGAGGCGCCCTTGGCGTACGTGATGCCGTCGAAGTTGACCAGCACGTCGTCCAGGTCGTTGATCTCCGCCATGATCGGGTGCGTGGACGGCAGTTGGTCCTGCCGGTACGCCCACGTCTTCATCGAGTTGGCGAAACTCGTCCACGAGTGCGGCCACTTCGAGCCCGGCGCGTACGCCTGGCAGGCGATCGAGGTGTACGTGGCGAACGACTCGTTCAGCCACAGGTCGTTCCACCACTCCATGGTGACCAGGTCGCCGAACCACATGTGCGCCAGCTCGTGCAGGATCGTCTCGGCCCGCGTCTCGTACGCGGCGTCCGTGACCTTCGACCGGAACACGTACTGGTCGCGGATCGTCACCGCGCCCGCGTTCTCCATCGCGCCCGCGTTGAACTCCGGCACGAAGAGCTGGTCGTACTTCGGGAAGGGGTACGCGTACGCGAACTTCTCCTCGAACCAGTCGAAGCCCTGCCGGGTGACCTCGAAGATCGCCTCGGCGTCCAGGTACTCCGCCAGCGAGGGACGGCAGTAGATGCCCAGCGGCACGCTGCGGCCGTTCCCCTCCCAACTGCTGTGCACCGACGCGTACGGGCCGACGATCAGGGCCGTGATGTACGACGAGATGCGCGGGGTCGGCGCGAACACCCACACGCCGTCCGCCGGGGGCTCGGGCGTCGGGGAGTTCGAGATCACCGTCCAGCCGGCCGGGGCCTGGACCGTGAAGGCGAAGCTCGCCTTCAGATCCGGCTGCTCGAAGCTGGCGAAGACGCGGCGGGCGTCCGGTACTTCGAACTGCGTGTACAAATATGCTTGCTTGTCGACCGGGTCGACGAACCGGTGCAGGCCCTCGCCGGTGTTGGTGTACGCGCAGTCCGCGACGACTCGCAGCTCGTTCTCGCCGGAGCGCAGGCCGGGCAGCGCGATCCGCGAGTCCTTGAACGCGGCTGCCGCGTCCAGGGGCTCGCCGTTGAGCACCACCTCGTGCACGAGGGGGGCGACCAGGTCGATGAACGTTTCCGCTCCCGCCTCGGCGGCCTCGAACCGTACGGTGGTCACCGACCGGAAGGTGCCGCCCTCCTGGGCGCCGCGCAGGTCCAGCTCGATGTCATAAGCGTCCACGGTGAGCAGGCGCGCACGCTCCTGCGCCTCCTCACGCGTGAGGTTCGTACCAGGCACGGTGGCCCACTCCTTCTCGTCAGATGAGACGCCCATCCTCGCACGGCACGTTTCCGTTCCACGGCTCGCCGCCAGGGCTTTGTCTTTTCCCGCCCGCCCACCCGTGCGGGTGCTTTGTCGTCTGCGGGTGCCGCTTGTGCCTGGGTCGGTGCCGGTCCGGGGCACCTCCTCGAAATGCGGCTACCTGGTACCTGTGTATCCGGTGCCGTTCTTGTCACCGCATTTCTGCGGGGGCACCCCGGCCCGTCCCCTCCGGGTACGTCGGCGTCCGCCTGTCCGGTGGGGGTGGCCGGGGGGTGGGGTGGGCGTAGGTACGTCGACGTCCGGCGGTCCGGTGGGGGTGGCCGGCGGAGGGAGGCAGTGGGGGGTGAAGCCCGTCGGCGGTGGTCTCTCCGCTGCCGTGGCAGGGACGGGGGTGGGCTACGGGATGGTGTCGGGAAGGTCTGGGGCAGCGGTGTCGGCTACGAGTTCGGCGAGCTCGAAGCGGTACTCGAGTTGTTTCATGTACCCCTCGACACGGAGGACGTACGTCCGCTCGGAGCACTTGAACGCCTGCCTGCGCCGGGGTTTGCGCACGTCGCGGTCGAAGGTGTTCACCAGGTTGAGGAAGACGCCCGGCGCTTCCTCATGGCTGGCCTCGAACTCGGTGAGGGTGTCAACCCGATAGGGCCCGTGAGGCGAACCGCCGACCGGACTTATCAGGACCATCCATCGGGCCACGCCAACTCCTCGCCCATCGCATGAGAGTGATCAACACCCCCCATTCCACCCGACCCTGCCAACGATCACCAACGCCCCCCAGCCCCCACCCGCCAGCAGCCCCTTGGCCCCCACCGACGCACCCGAGCCCACCCACCCCCCACGGCCAGGCGGACGCCGATGTACCCGAGCCCACCACCCCCCTCCCGGCACCCCCACCGGCAGGCGGGCGCCGACGTACCCGAGCCCACCCGCCCACCCCCCTCCCGGCAACCCCCACCGACCGTCGGACGCCGACGTACCGGGAGGGGACGGGCCGGGGTGCCCCCGCAGAAATGCGGTGACAGGGAGGGTGCCGGATACCCACGACCAGGTAGCCGCATTTCGAGGAGGTGCCCCGGACCGGCACCGACCAGGCACAAGCGGCACCCGCAGACGGAGAAAGCACCCGCACGGGTGGGCGGGCGGGAAAGACAAGACAACGGCGGCAGCCGTCACGCCGGGACGGGGGTTGTCCCCACCATGGGGACGCCAGGGGACGCCATGGTTCGGGCGAGCGCGGCTCCGTAGCGTCGAGAGGGTCGGGAAACGAACTGAGCTGAGGGGAAAGAGATGGCGTCGCGGCGCGAACGCAAGCGGGCACAGAAGGCGGCGGACGCCGAAACGACAGGCACGCCAGCCACGCCGTACGCGGTGGAGCTGAGAGAAGTGCGGCGCACATACGGCCGCGGCGAGGCCGCGGTGCACGCGCTGCGCGGCATCGATCTGGGGCTGCCCCGCGGCAGCTTCACGGCGGTGATGGGCCCCTCCGGCTCGGGGAAGAGCACGTTCCTCCAGTGCGCGGCCGGACTGGACAAGCCGAGCGCCGGGCAGGTGCTGCTGGGCGGGGTGGAGATCACCGCGCTGAGCGAGAAGCGGCTGACGGAGCTGCGGCGCAGCCGCATCGGGTTCGTGTTCCAGTCGTTCAATCTGCTGCCGTCGCTGACCGTGCAGCAGAACGTCCAGCTCCCGCGGCGCCTGGCGGGCGAGCGCCCCGACCGGCGCCGGGTGGCGGAGCTGCTGGCCCAGGTGGGCCTGGAAGGCCACGGAAGGCGCCGCCCCGGCCAGCTCTCCGGCGGGCAGCAGCAGCGCGTGGCCATCGCGCGGGCGCTGGTCACGGAGCCTGACGTGATCTTCGCGGACGAGCCGACGGGGGCGCTGGACACGGGGACGGCCCGCGAGGTGCTGGGGCTGCTGCGGCACGCGGTGAACGGGCTCGGCGCGACCGTGGTGATGGTGACGCACGACCCGGTGGCGGCGTCGTACGCGGACCGCGTGCTGTTCCTGGCGGACGGCTCGTTCGCTGACGAGCTGTGGCACCCCGAGCCGACGGCGGTCGCGGACCGGATGGTGGCGCTGACCCAGCGCGAGACCCAGCGCGAGACCCGGCGCGAGACCGGGCGCGGCGCGGGACGGGTGGGGGCGGCGGCATGAACGGCCTGGCCCGCGCCTCCGTGCGCTTCAGGCCCGCGTCCTTCGTGGGCACCTTCGTCGCGCTGCTGTTCGCGTCCGCCGTCATCACGGCGTGCGGCAGCATGCTCCAGACCGGGATCACGGCGCATGTGAAGCCGGTGCGGTACGCGGCCACGCCCGTCGTGGTGGCGGCCGACCCGTCGGCGCGGATCACCACGGGGCACGGCGACGACGCCGACAGCGACGCGGCGTCGCTGCCGGACCAGCCCCGCGTGGACACGGCGCTCGCCGACCGCATCGCCCGCGCGCCGGGCGTGTCGGCGGCCGTACCCGACACGGCCTTCCCGGTGCAGTCGAAGACGCTGCCGCCGCTGACCGGCCGCGACTGGTCGGCCCACGCGATCGACGCGAGCACGGTGGTGCGGGGGCGGGCACCCGGTACGGGCGAGGTCGCCCTGGCGGCGGCCACCGCCCGGGCGGCGCACGTCGGCGTCGGCGACACCCTCACGCTGACCGCCCCGACGGGCGCGACCACGTACAAGGTCTCGGGCCTGACCGACACGGAGACCAGCACCGGCGCCGGCGCGAAAGACGGCACCAAGGCAAGCGCTACAGCAAGCGCTACAGCAAGCGCCACGGCCGGCGCCTCGGCCTACTTCGCCGACCCCGTCGCCGACCGCCTGTCGGGACACCCGGGCCGCACCGACGCCATCGCCGTGCTGCCCGCCAAGGGCGTCAGCACGGACGAGCTGGCCCGGCAGGTGAAGGCCGCGGTCAAGGGCGCCCCCGGCGACCCGGCGAAGGTACGCACCGGCGACGGCCGCGGTCTCGCCGAGCACCCGGAGCTGGCCGAGGGCAAGGAGATGCTGACGGCCATCGGCGCCTCGTTCGGCGGGATCGCCACGGCGACGGCCGTGTTCGTGGTGATGGGCACCGTCGCGCTGGCGATCGGGCAGCGCGGCCGGGAGATCGCGCTGCTGCGCGCCGTCGGCGCGACCCCGCGGCAGATCCGCCGCACCGTGGCGACCGAGGCGATGCTGGTGGCGCCGATCGCGGGCGCCGCGGGCATCCTGCCCGGCGTGGCGCTGGCCCGCTGGTGGGTGAGGCAGCTCGTCCACCGGGACGCCGTCCCGGCCGGGGTGACGCTCAGCACCGGCTGGATCCCGATGGTGAGCGCGGTCGGCGCGGGCCTGCTCGCGGCGCTGGCCGCCGGATATCTGGCCGCCCGCCGCCCGTCGAAGGCCCGGCCGAGCCAGGCGCTCGGCGAGGCCGCGGTGGAGCGCCGCAGGCCCGGCGTCATCAGGACCGTGCTCGGCGCCGCGGCCGTCGCGGGCGGCTGCGTCCTGGCCGCCGTCGCCGCGCACACCACGGGCGAGGACGCCGCGAACGTCGCCCTCGGCATCGTCTTCTGCTTCATGGTCGGCGTGGCCTTCCTCGGGCCCGTCGTGGCCTGGGCCGCCGCCGCGCTGCTCGGCCTGCCGCTGCGCGCGGGCGGCGCCGCCTCGCAGCTCGCCGCCGCCAACAGCCGGGCCAACGCCCGCAGGCTGGCCTCCGCGATCACCCCGATCGTGCTGGTCACCGCCTTCTGCGGCACGCTCCTGTGCATGCAGGGCTCGCTCAAGCACGAGGCTGCCCACCAGATCAAGGACGGCGTCGTCGCCGACCAGGTGCTCGGCTCGTCCGGCGCGGGGGTGCCCGCCGACACCGCGCAGCGCGCCGCGAAGGTGCCCGGCGTGGACGGCGCGGTCGGCGTCCTGCGCACCGGCGCGCTCTACCGGGCTTCCGGCTCGCTCAACTCCGCGTCCCTGCTGGGCGTTTCCGGAGACCCGGGCAAGCTGCCCGACGTCCTCCAACTGGGCGTCAAGACCGGCTCGTTGAGCGCGCTGACCGGTGACGGCCGGACCGTCGCCGTGGATTCGCTGCTCGCCGGTACGGCGAAGGTGAAGGTCGGCGACCGGATCCCGCTGTGGCTCGGCGACGGCACCCGGGTGCGGCCCACGGTCGTGGCGACGTACGAACGCGGCCTGGGCATCGGCCAGTTGCTGATGCCGCGCACGGCGGTGGCCGACCACGCGCGGACGGCGTACGACACGCAGGTGCTGGTGCACGACGCGCCCGGCGCGGACCGTACGGCCGTCGCGCGGGACCTGTCGCGGCTGGGCGTCGCCGGGCTCACGGTCACCGACCGCGCCGGGTACCGCCAGCAGGCCGACAAGGAGCTGGAGTTGAACGCCTGGGCGAACAGCGTCATGGCCGCCGTCCTCGGCGGATTCGCCGCGGTCGCCGCCGCGAACACGCTGGTGATGACGGTGCTGGACCGGCGCCGCGAGGTCGCGCTGCTGCGGCTGGCGGGCACCACGCGCCGCCAGGTGCTCGGCATGGTCCGCCTGGAGGCGCTGCTGGTCGCCGCGGCCGGGCTGCTGATCGGCGCTGCCATCGCGTGGATCACCCTCGTCCCGATCGCCCGCGGTCTGACCGGCGCGAGCCCGTACATCCCGCCGGGCACGGCTCTCGGCCTCGCGGGCGCCGCGACGGTCATCGGCCTGCTCTCCACCGCCCTTCCGGCCCGCGCGCTGCTGCGCGCCAACCCGGCGGCGGCGGGCGCGGCCCGCGAATAGCCCACCGGACACGGTGAGTTGAACGCGTTCGGTGCAGCGGACAGGGCGGCCGTCAGGAAGACGGCCGCCCTGTTCACGTACGTACCGGGGGTGCGGGGCCGAGAGCCCCGCACCCCCCGAAGGACAACTCCGTTACGGCGTCGTCTTCGTGATGATCACGCTGCCCTTGCCCGCGACCGAGCCGCGCGCGTTGAGCAGTTGCACCTCACCGAAGAACTTGCGTCCCTCGGGCGCCGCGGCCGAGGCCAGGAGCGAGGCCGAGACCTTGGCGGAGGCGCCGTGCGGCAGGTTGACCGTGGTGGTGTCGTCCACCGTGACCGTACCGAGGGCGTCGGAGAAGTAGACGTCCTCGTAGTCGTAGGTGGTCGTCCCCGCCGGTACGGCGTAGGCGTCCACCTCGAAGGTGTACGTGCCCGCGGGCGGGTTGGCCAGGCTGACCCGCTCGTCGGAGCCGCCGCTGGCGGACTGCGCGACGAGCACCCCGTCCCGGTAGACGTACAGGTCGAGGTCGGCGGCCGTGTCGGACGTCCCGCCGATCGACACGTCGAGCCGGGAGGCGCCGGGGCCGAGCGTCAAGGTGGTGGTCTGCGTGTCACCGTCGGCGATCGTCGGCTTGGCGGTGAACGCCGAGCCGAGCGGGCCGCCCTTGAGCTTGCCCTGGATCGGGGCGAAGCCGTTGGTGACCGTCCAGTCGACCGGGGTCGGCGTGCCGACCTTGGCCTCGGGAACCGTCTTGACCGCCGGGTCGAAGGCCACGCCGAGCAGCGTCACCGACAGGTTGTACGGGTTGTCGAGCTGCGGCGAGGTGCGGCGCGCCTCGACCGCGATCTCCCACACGCCCGGCATCGGGTTGGCGTAGGAGCGCACGTCCGGGCGGCACTTGTTGTTGGGGTTGTCGTAGTTCGGGTAGCAGTCGATGGTCTGGGTCGAGTCGAGCGGCACACCGTACGGGTGCATCGTCAGGAACCGGGTCTGGCTGCCGGTCTTGAGCCCGTCCATGGCGACCTCCAGCGAGGTCGCGCCCGCCGGGACCGTCACGAAGTACGACCTCGTGGTGTCGCGCTCGATGCTGCCGGAGCGGGTCAGCGTGTACGACGGGCCCGCGACCGGGGTGGAGACGAGCACCGCGGCCGACATCTGCGAGTCGATGCCGCGGGTCAGCGGGTCGTCGATGTTCAGCAACGCGCTGTGCGCGCCCACCGACTTCGGCTTCGCGGTGACCTTCACGGTGACCGGCTTGTTCAGCGGCAGCAGCACCAGCGGGCTGGCCACCTTGAACGTGCCGTCGTTGTGCGCCCAGGTGAGCGTGTGCAGTTGGGCGTAGACCGGACCGCTGGTACGGGTCACGGTGACGTCGTACGTCCGCGACTGCCCGGCCTGGAGGCCGCCTTCACGGTCGTACACGCCGGTGCCGAAGCCCGGGGTGACGAGGTAGTCCTTCAGCACCGTGTTGACCGGCGCCTTGACCGTGTACGTGTTGGTCTTGCCGCCCTGCTTGAGCAGGTTCCAGGCCGGGCCGACGGCGATGAGACCGGCGCCCTGGTCGATGGTCTGCGTGCCGGGGATCGACTTGGCGGTGCTGGTCAGCGCGGTACGGAGCTGCGCGGGGCTGACCGTCAGGTGCTTGGCCTTGGCCGCGGACAGCAGCAGCGCGGAGGCTCCGGCGGCCTGCGGGGACGCCATCGAGGTGCCCTGGAGCATCGCGTAGCCGGGCGGCAGGGTGTAACCCGCCTCCTTCACCGGCCCGCCCGGCTCCCAGGTCGGGATGGTGTTGATGGACGCGCCGGGCGCGGTGATGACCGGGGCGAGGCCGCCGTCCTCACGCGGGCCGCGCGAGGAGAAAGGCATCATCGAGTACGGAACGGTCATCTGCGAGCCGTAGTTGGCCGCCCAGGTCTCCTTGGAGATGGACGCGCCGACGCTGAGCACGTGGTCCGCGAGGCCGGGGTCGCCGATGGTGTTGACGCCGGGGCCGTCGTTGCCCGCGGAGATCACGAGCTGTATGCCGTAGGTGTCGATCAGCTCCTTGTAGAGCTGGTCGCGGGCGCTGGCACCGTCGTTGAGGGCGCCGAGACCGCCGATGGACATGTTGACCACGTCCACGTGCCGGTTGACGACCAGGTCGATCATGCCCTCGGTGAGCGCGATGCTGGTGCAGCCGCCGCTCCAGGTGCAGGCGCGCGAGGAGACGATCTTCGCGCCGGGCGCCGCGCCGTTCATCTTGCCGCCGAACAGGCTGTTGGCGGAGGTGATGCCCGCCACGTGCGTGCCGTGCTCGGACTCCACGAGGCCGAAGTTCACGAAGTCCGCGGTCTTGCCGACCCAGGTCCCGCCGTAGGGGTCCATGGGCACGTTCTTGCGGATCTCGACGGTGAACGGGATCGACTCGGAGATCGGCGTCGCCGGGTTGTCGGTGCCGAAGTGGCCGATCTGGAAACCGTCCTTGTACGGCTCCATCGCGGTGTCGTCCGTGAAGTCGCCGTTGTCGTTCAGGTCCACGCGGACCGTACCGGCGGCCGGGTCGTACAGCACGCCCCACTTGTCGGTGGTGTCGCCGTCGCGGTTCAGGTCGCCGTTCATGTCGCCGCCGATGGTGGCGGATTCGGCGAACGTGCTGAAGTAGTAGTTCCCCGCGGGCGCCTTCCAGGTGCGTCCGGAGGAGGTGAAGGCCGGGCCGGAGACCGCGGTCACCATCGGGCGCCAGGTGGCGTCGCCGTCGAGGATCGGGTCGGTCGCGGTGATCCAGTCGACGATCTTGCGCTCACCGGTGGTGGTCTTCTGGAGCGCCGGGTGGCCGATGTCCACACCCGAGTCCAGGATGCCGATGGTCACGCCGCGGCCGTCGTACTTCGGGTTGTCCTTGACGAAGTCGACCGCGCCGGTCTCGAACGCCGGCTGGTACGGGTTCTTGGCCGGGGTGTCCTTGCCGGGACCGGGGTACGTCGTGGCCGACGCCTTCCCGTTCTTGGCCGCCGCCGCGGTGGTGTCCGCCGCCGGGGTCGGGTCGTCGAGCTTGATCTCCTGCTTGAGGTCGATCGCGATGACCGAGGACAGCTTCTGCGCCGCCGCGATGGCCTGGTCCGCCTTGCCGGTCGGCACGGTGGCCCGCACATAGCCGATCTTGTCGTACCGCAGACCCACGCTGGCGCCCTGCGCGTCCAGCTTGTCGGCGACCTGGCCGGTGCTGCCGGGCTTGGTGGCGACCATGAAGGTGACGTTCTTGTCGCCGTCCGCCTTGGCCTTGGCCAGCAGCGAGGCGTCCGCGGACCCGAGTTTGTCCGCGGCTCCGCCCTTGTCGGCGGCGCCCTTGTCCGGCGAGCCGGGGCCGGGCGCGGGGGTGGAGGAGGGCGACGAGGGCGAGGCGGGCGCGTCCGCGATCGCGAGCGCGGGCCCGGCGGCCGACAGCGCGGCAACCAGACCCGCGGCCAGCGCGATACGGGCCGCGCGTCTCTTGCCGGGAATGTGAGCGAGTGGCATGGGCATCCCTGTTCGGACCGAGGTGGTCTGTTCGGAAAACGGAGCCGGTCGATCGCTCACATTGCTGGAATTGACTCCCCTTTGGGGAGTGTTGACCGTCCAATGGTCTGGGCATGACGTGTTTCCGCCAACCGCCATCAGGACGAATACGGTACGGGTCGGGGTAAATCGCCGGGACCCCGCTTCCTCGTGTGACGGGTGGTCACCTCGGGGTGACCACCACATACGCGGCGGGTGTCCGGTCGGCGGACGCCATCAGCGCGGTCCTGACGATCGCCGCCTGCTGCTCGGCGGAGTCCCTCAGCTTGGCCGGAGTGAGGTGGATGACGGTGATGCCCAGCGCCTCCAGACGCTCCCGCTCACGGGCGTAGCGCGACCACACCGCGTCGTCCTCGGCGTTCTCGAAACCGTGCTCGAAGGCCCGGTCGAAGAGCTGGTCGAAGGCGCCGCCGGGACCGTACGTGCCGCCCGGTCCGTACGCGTCCCCGTCCCCGTACGCGTCCGTCGCGTATACGTCACCGTGGCCGTCCTCGCCCGCCGCCGTGCCCGGCCGTGCGGTGCGCGCGTCGATCTCCACCGCCACCGCGTGCTCCGGCCAGTACGCGTCGACCCCGCCCAGCGGCGGGCCGCCCGGCAGCCGCAGGTCGACGTTCCACACCGGGTCGGGCAGCGCGTGGCAGCGCACCATCGCGATCAGCCGGTCCTCGGCGACCGACCGGCCCTCGGCGAGCAGCGCGTCCAGCGCCGCCGCCACCTGCGGCCGGTCCAACAGTCGCGCGTGCTCCAGCTCCTCCAGTACGGCGCCCGCGTCGCAGTGCCCGCCGCGCACCGCCTCGGTCAGCAGCCGCCGCACCGTCTCGGCGTCGTCCAGCTCCGCGACCGCGTCGGCCAGGGCGCGCGGCACCGGCGCGCAGGGCAGTCCGGCGACCTCCTGCGGGCGGGGCAGCGCGTTGGTCCTGCGGATCGCCACGTCGCCCGCGTCGCGCAGCCTGCGCTGCCGCGGCACCAGGACGTCGATCCGCGGCAGCCCCGGCAGCGGCGGCACCGAAGAGAAGCGGTGCAGGGCGAGGGCGGCCAGCCCGGTCACCATCGCCTCCCGGCCGCCGCCGAGCGGGCCGTGCGCTCCCGGATCGCGGCCCGCGTACAGCAGCGCCGCCTCCAGGCGCTCCGCGCTGTTCGGGGGCCCGGAGTGCAGCAGGTACACCTGCGGCAGCACCTGCTGCCACGGCCCTCCCGGGCGGCACCGCTCCGCGATCACGCCCGGCGTCACGCCGCGCTCCCTGAGCTGACGGACCGACAAGACGCTGTGGGCGGTGCGGAGGTGGTCGGCGGTGCGGTGTGAGTGGGGGTTCTCGATGCTCATGCCGTGGTCGTTCCCGCCGCCGGCCCCGTCACTAACCGCTGTTACACGCCCGTCGACAAACCCGGACAAGCCTGGGCTAAAGTCCACGTGTTCGCATGCCGAGCTTACCTTTTCACCTATTCGGGTGACCCCCTCCGGGGGCCTGCTCTTTGCCCACCCGCCCACCCGTGCGGGTGTTTTGTCGTCTGCGGGTGCCGCGTGTGCCTGGGTCGGTGCCGGTCCGGGGTACCTCCTCGAAATCCGTATCACCTGGCCTTCGCGCATTCGGTACCCGGCCGTCAACGTATTTCTGCGGGGGCACCCCGGCCCGTCCCCTCCCGGTACGTCGGCGTCCGCCTGCCGGTGGGGGTTGCCGGGAGGGGGGTGGGTGGGCTGGGGTGCGTCGGCGGCCGACGGTCCGCTGTGGTGCCGGGGCGGGCGTGGGTGGGTCAGGGTCCGTTGGCCTCCGCCTGGCCAGTGGGGGCGGCGAGGGGGTGGGCGGGCTCCATTACGTCGGCGTCCGCCCGTGCGCTGTAACTGGGGGAGGTGTCCCTCCGCTGTGGGCATCGGCGGAGACCGCCTGTCTCCGCCCCGCCGGGAGGTCGGGGGGCGCAGGGCCCGCACCCCCACTCACCGCCTTTCGCCCACCTCGCCGGGAGGTCGGGGGGTGCAGGGCCCGCACCCCCACTCACCGCCTTTCGCTCACCCCGCCGAGAGGTTGGCGGGGCGCAGGGCCTGGCCCCCACCCACCCCCGTCCGCCACCACACCGGACAGGCGGACGCCGACGTACCCGAGCCCACCCACCCCCCCTCCCGGCCACCCCCACCGGACCGTCGGACGCCGACGTACCCGGAGGGGACGGGCCGGGGTGCCCCCGCAGAAATGCGGTGACAAGAAGGGCACCGGATACACAGGTACCAGGCAGCCGCATTTCGAGGAGGTGCCCCGGACCGGCACCGACCCAGGCACAAGCGGCACCCGCAGACGGAGAAAGCACCCGCACGGGTGGGCGGGGCGGGCAAAGACACCCCCCGTCAGCTCACCGCAGGGACTGGGCGCGGAGCGCCCGCGCGAGGTCGTCGCGCGACTCAACGACCAAGCGCCGCAAGGCGGGCGCCGCGTCGGCGCGGGAGGAGAGCCACGCGTCGGCCGCGGCCAGCGCCTCAGGACCCTGGTGGTGCGGGAACAGACCCCGCACCACCGCCATGCCGATCTCAATTGACCGCTCGCCCCACACGCGCTCGATCGAGGCGAAGTACGGCTCGACGTACGGCGCCGTCAACCCCCGCTGCCCCGGCTGAGCGAAGCCCGCGATGGTGGCCTCGACCAAGGCGTTGGAGAGCCGGTCGGAGTCCACGACATCGGCCCAGGCCGCCGCCTTGACCTGCGCGGAGGGCCGCGCGGCCAGGCAGCGCACCTCGTGCCGGTGACCGGAGGCGGTGTCGTCGCGGGAGCGCTCGGCCGCGACTGCCGCCGCGTCCGCGTCGCCCTCGGCGGTGAGGGTCTCGAGGAAGGTCCAGCGCAGTTCCTGGTCGACGTCGAGCCCGTCGATCTTCGCCGAGCCGTCCAACAGCCCGCGCAGCAACTGGAGATCGGCCGCCGACGAGGCCACGGAGGAGAAGAACCGCGCCCACGCCAACTGGTGGCCGCTGCCCGGCTCCGCCTGCCGCAGCTCCCGCAGCGCGCCCTCGGCGAGCGACCTGGCGGCCTCCTCGCGGTGGTCGGGCGCCACGTAGTGCGACAGCGCGGAGCGCGCCTGCTGGTGCAGCGACTGGAGCACCCCGATGTCGCTCTCGGAGCCCGCGAAGAGCAGCACGAGACCGAGGTAGTCACGGGCGGGCATCAGCCCGTCACGGGTCAGATTCCACACCGCCGACCACGCCAGTGCCCGCGCCAACGGGTCGGTGAGGTCGCCGAGATGGGCGCGGAGCGTGTCCAGTGACACCTCGTCGAAGCGGATCTTGCAGTACGTCAGGTCGTCGTCGTTGACCAGCACCAGCTCGGGCCGGTCCTGGCCGGCCAGGCCGTCCACCACGGTCACCGGGCCCGACACGTCGGTCTCGACCCGCGCGTACCGTTCGAGCGCGCCGCCCGGCACCCGCCGGTACAGGCCCACCGCGACGCGGTGCGGGCGCAGTTCGGGGTGCGACTCGGCGGCGGTCTGGAGCACCGACAGCTCGGTGATCTTCCCGTCCGCGCCGTAGACCACCTGCGGGGTCAGGGAGTTGACGCCCGCCGTCTCCAGCCACGCGCGCGACCACTGCGCCATGTCGCGGCCCGAGGTCTCGGCCAGCACCGCCAGCAGGTCGGCGAGCGTGGTGTTGCCGTACGCGTGCCGCTTGAAGTACCGGCGCGCCGCCTCCAGGAAGGCGTCCCGGCCCACGTACGCCACGAGTTGCTTGAGCACCGAGGCGCCCTTGGAGTACGTGATGCCGTCGAAGTTCAGCTTCGCGTCCTGGAGGTCGCGGATGTCGGCGACCACCGGGTGCGTGGAGGGGAGTTGGTCGGCGCGGTACGCCCACGCCTTGCGCCGGTTGGCGAAGGTGATCCACCCGGCGTCGTACTGCGTGGCCTCCACCATCGCGAAGGCGCCCATGAAGTCCGCGAAGGACTCCTTCAGCCACAGGTCGTCCCACCAGCGCATGGTGACCAGGTCGCCGAACCACATGTGCGCCATCTCGTGCAGGATCACATTGGCCCGGCCCTCGTACGACGCGCGGGTGACCTTGCCGCGGAAGACGAACTCCTCCCGGAAGGTGACACATCCGGGGTTCTCCATCGCGCCGATGTTGTACTCGGGCACGAACGCCTGGTCGTACTTCCCGAAGGGGTACGGGTAGTCGAAGTTGTCGTGGAAGAAGTCCAGGCCCTGCTTGGTGACCGTGAAGATCTCGTCCGCGTCGAAGTGCCGGGCCAGCGACCTGCGGCACAGCGCGCTCAACGGCACGTCGAGCACCGCCCGGTCCTCGAAGGTCCGCGAGTAGTGGTCGTGCTCCACGTGGTACGGGCCCGCGACGACCGCCGTGATGTACGTCGAGATCGGCTGCGTCGGCAGGAAGCGCGACACCGCGCCGCCGCCGTCGCCCTCGTACGGCACCGGCTCGCCGTCCCGCTCACTGTTGCTCAGCACCGTCCAGCCCTCGGGCGCGGTCACCTGGAAGGTGAACGGCGCCTTCAGGTCGGGCTGTTCGAAGTTGGCGAAGACGCGGCGCGCGTCGGCGGGCTCGTACTGCGTGTACAGATAGACCTCGCCGTCCTCCGGGTCCTCGAAGCGGTGCAGCCCCTCGCCGGTCCTGCTGTACGCGCAACGCGCGTCGACCACGAGGGTGTTGCGCTCCGCGAGGTCGTCCAGCGCGATCCGGGTGCCGTCGAAGACGGCCGCCGGGTCCAGCTCCCGGCCGTTGAGCCGGACGGAGGTGACGGCCGGGGCGAGCAGGTCCGCGAACGACGAGGCGCCGGGTCGCGAGCACCGGAAGTCGATCACGGTCGTCGACCGGAAGGTGCGGTCCCCGCCCGCGTCGGCCGGGTCCACCGCCGACCGTACGTCGAGGGCCACGTCGTAGCGCTCGACGGACAGGATCGAGGCCCGCTCACGGGCCTCCTCGCGGCTGAGGTTCTCGCCGGGCACGGGCGACTCCTTTGTCTGTTCTCACAGGCCCAGCGGGTCTGTGGGCTCATGGGCGGCCCCGGGGGTCTCCCGGGTGGTCACAGCGTCCCGCATCCTCCCACGGGGGGCGTACGGGGGAGGGGTACGGGGAATGCCGTCGCGCCGGTCGCGCGTTGTGCGACAGAGGACTCATGTCCCCGTGAGCCCACATGCCCCCCGTGCCGCCCGGCACGCCCCGGCACGATCCGTTCGAGGAGTACGCAGTGACCGCGACCGCCCCCGAGACCGACAACCGGCCAGGCAACGACAAGACCCCGGCCGACTTCTGGTTCGACCCGCTGTGCCCCTGGGCGTGGATGACCTCCCGCTGGATGCTGGAGGTCGAGAAGGTCCGCCCGGTCGAGGTGCGCTGGCACGCCATGAGCCTGGCGGTGCTCAACGAGGACAAGCTCGACACGCTGCCCGAGGAGTACGCCACCTTCCTGCGCGACGCGTGGGGCCCGATCCGGGTCGTCGTCGCCGCCCAGCAGAAGTACGGCGAGGAGTACGTGGGCCGGCTCTACACCGCCCTCGGCACCCGCTTCCACAACCAGGGCCTGCCCAAGACCCGCGAGACCCTCGTCGCCGCGCTCGAAGAGGTCGGCCTGCCCGCCGAACTCGCCGACTACGCGGACTCCGACGAGTACGACACCGAGCTGCGCGCCTCCCACAAGGAAGGCATCGACAAGGTCGGCCAGGAGGTCGGCACCCCCGTCATCGCCGTCCCCGGCGACGACGGCGAGCAGATCGCCTTCTTCGGCCCGGTCGTCACCCCCACCCCGCGCGGCGAGGAGGCCGCCAAGCTCTGGGACGGCACCTTGCTGGTCGCCTCGATCCCCGGCTTCTACGAGATCAAGCGCACCCGCACCAAGGGCCCGAGCTTCGAGTGAGCGCGGGGGACCGGGTTCGGGACGGGGTGCCGCGCCGATGGCACATCTAGGGCTGGTGGCGCTCGTCGTGCGTGACTACGACGAGGCCATCGACTTCTACACCCGCGCGCTCGGCTTCGAGCTGCGCGAGGACACGCCCCGCGCGGACGGCGGCCGGTGGGTGGTGGTCGCGCCCCGCGGCTCGTCCGAGACGGCGCTGCTGCTCGCCCGCGCGGGCAACCTCGCCCAGGCGGACCGCGTGGGCGACCAGACCGGCGGCCGGGTCGGCCTCTTCCTCACCACCGACGACTTCGACGGCGACTACAAACGGATGGTCGCCGCCGGGGTCGTCTTCGAGGAGGAGCCGCGCTACGAGCCGTACGGCGCGGTCGTGGTCTTCCAGGACCTCTACGGCAACCGGTGGGATCTGATCGAACCCCACAAGTGACGTTGACCGGCACGGCAGTCGGGGCGGGCCCGCGAGGTCCCGCCCCGACGCATGTCACGGACGTGAGATGCCTCACGCGACCTGCCGAAACTCCCCGACTCCCCGGACCGCGCCGATAACTTGACGGTGCACGGAAGTCTCCAACCGGTCGCTCGCGGCTTTGTTCCCTTCTCACGATGATCACGCTCGGCCGCTGCGTTAGCGTCACGGTGTCCCCGACCGTCCTCACCCCGCGGAGTACCGATGACCACCGCCGAATCCGTCGCCGTTTCCCGAGCCCCCGGAGCGGTCCTGGCCGACCTGCTGCCCGCCTCGCGCGTCCGCGACACCGCTCTGGTCGTCGGCGGCGCCGTGCTCACGGGCCTGGCCGCGCAGCTCTCGGTCCCGGTGCACGGCTCGCCCGTCCCGGTCACCGGCCAGACCTTCGCCGCGCTGCTGGTCGGCACCGCCCTCGGCGCCCGCCGCGGCTTCGCCTCCCTCGCCCTGTACGCCGCCGCGGGTGTCGCCGGGCTCCCCTGGTTCTCCGAGGGCGCCTCCGGCTGGTCCATGCCCAGCTTCGGCTACATCCTCGGCATGCTCCTGGCCTCCGGCGTGGTCGGCGCCCTCGCCCGCCGGGGCGGCGACCGCACCGTCGCGCGCACCGCGGGCGTCATGGTCCTCGGCTCCGCGGTGATCTACGCGATCGGCGTCCCCTACCTCGCCTGGTCCGCCCATCTGTCCGCGTCCCAGGCCGTCTCCCTCGGCCTGACCCCGTACCTCCTGGGCGACGCGCTCAAGGCCGTCCTGGCGATGGGCCTGCTCCCCGCGGCCTGGCGGCTCACCCGGTAGGGCACTCCCGCTCCGGCCCGCCGGACATGCAAAACTCATCGCATGCGCGTTTACCTCGGGTCCGATCATGCCGGTTTTGAACTCAAGAACCACCTCGTGGAGTGGCTGACCGTCCACGGCCACGAGCCCGTGGACTGCGGGCCGCACATCTACGACGCGGTGGACGACTACCCGCCGTTCTGCCTGCGGGCGGCCGAGGGCGCGGCGGGGGAGCCGGGCAGCCTCGGCATCGTGATCGGCGGGTCGGGCAACGGCGAGCAGATCGCCGCGAACAAGGTCAAGGGCGTCCGCGCGGCGCTGGCGTGGAGCGAGCAGACCGCGTCGCTGGCGCGGGAGCACAACGACGCGAACGTGCTGAGCATCGGCGGCCGGATGCACACCGAGGCGGAGGCCACGAAATTCGTGGAGATCTTCCTCACCACCCCGTACTCGCACGAGGAGCGCCACCAGCGCCGTATCGACATGCTGAGCGCGTACGAGGCCACCGGCGAGCTGCCGCCGGTCCCGGACCACCACCCCCGCCAGGGCTGACGCGGGCGATGCCGGAAGGCCACACGATCCACCGCCTGGCCGCCGACCACCGCGAGCGGTTCGGCGGCGGGGCGGTCCGGGCGAGCAGCCCGCAGGGCAAGTTCTCCGACAGCGCCGCGCTCGTCGACCGGCAGGTGCTGGAGAGCGCCGAGGCCCACGGCAAGCACCTGTTCCTGGGCTTCGGCGCGACCGGCTGGGTGCACATCCACCTCGGCCTGATCGGCAAGGTCACCTTCGGCGACGGCAAGGCGCCGCCGCCGACCGACACCGTACGGCTGCGGCTGGCGAACCGCGCGCACTGGGCGGATCTGCGCGGCCCGGCCGCCTGCGAGCTGATCACCGAGCCGGAGAAGCGGGCGATACACGACCGCCTCGGCCCCGACCCGCTGCGGCCGGGCGACGACCCCGAGCGGGTGTGGCAGCGGCTGTCCCGCTCCCGGATCAGCGTCGCCGCGCTGCTGATGGACCAGAAGGTCATCGCGGGCGTCGGCAACGTCTACCGCGCCGAAGTGCTCTTCCGGCACGGCGTCGACCCGTTCCTGCCGGGGCGTGAACTGCCGCGTCAGCGGTGGGACGCGATGTGGTCCGATCTGGTGACGCTGATGCGCGAGGGCGTACGGACCAACCGGATCGACACCGTGCGCCCCGAGCACACCCCCGAGGCGATGGGCCGCCCGCCGCGCCAGGACGACCACGGCGGCGAGGTGTACGTCTACCGGCGCACCGGACAGCCCTGCCTGGTGTGCGGCACCGGGATCAGCACCCGGCCGCTCGCGGCCCGCAATCTCTTCTGGTGCCCGGTCTGCCAGCCCGCGCATCCGCCGGTGAGCTGACCGATCTCAGAAGCCGTGCGGCAGCCACGGCTCGACGTCCCCGCGGAACGCCCTGGACGCCTCCGCCAGCGCCCCCGGCCGCAGTTCACGTACCAGCCCCGCCTCCGCCTGCCCGCGCAGCGTCGGCCCGCCCAGGTAGGCCGCGCCCAACTCCTTGACGGACAGCGCCAGGTCGGCCGCGTCCGCGGTCCGCTCGCACGTCGCGCCCTTCGCGTCGCCCGACAGCCGCCAACGCCCGGCGTTCCAGGGGCAGAAGGCGTCCTCCACCTCCAGCACCACATCCACCGGGGCGGTGTACGTCCGCGCCTCCAGCGCCTCGCCGAGATTCACCAGACGCACGTGCAGGCTGTCGCGGAAGGCCAGTTCACCGCGGCGTACGTCGGACAGGAGGTGCAGCAGCGGGTCGTCGACCGGCCGGTTGTAGAACGCCACCCGCGAGGTGAGGTCGATGGAGGACAGATAGCGCCACAGCGCCGCGTAGACCACCGGGTCCAGCGCCTCGACGTCGCTCAGCTTCACGATGTTGTCGGGACCGAAGGAACTCCACGACAGCTTCACCGAGTAGCGCGCGTAACCGCGTACCTCACCGTCCACCTCGGCCACCACGCACAGCCGCTCGCCCGCGCCGTCCCGGCTCGCCGGGGCGTCGAGAAGCGGCACCCGCTCCCAGCCGGGCCGCCTGGCCAGCATGCCGGGCCGGGTCGGCACCACCCGCGCGTAGACGGCCTCGCACGCCTCGCCCGCCGCCTCCAGCGGCACCAGCCGCAGCCGTACGTCGTCCACGCCCGGCAGGGCCCTGACGGCGGTCCTGGTCGTGTCGACGTTGCCGCGGAGCTGCAACGTGCCCGTGCCATAGCCGAACCGGCCGTAGATCGCCGGTTCCGACGCGGTCAGCACGGCGACCGGTTCGGGTCCCTCGCGCACGTCGTCGAGCTGCCTGCGCATCATCGAGGTCAGCACACCGCGGCGGCGGTGCGTCGGCTGCACGCTCACCATGGTCACGCCCGCGGCGGGCAGCGACGCCCCGCCGGGCACCGTCACACGGAACGAGAAGGCGCCCGCGGTGCCGACGATCTCCCCGCCGTCCCACACCGCCAACGACCTTTCCAGCTCGGTCAGTTCACGCCACAGCCCCCGCTCCTCCGGGGGCTCGGCCGGCCCGCCGAAAGCCCGCTCCAGGCGGCCGTAGAACTCTTCCCAGTCGTCCCGTTCCAGCACCCGCAGTTCCGTCGTCATAGGCCCTGCCTACCAGCCGCGCCGTCCGCGGGCGAACGTATTTCCGCCGTCTACGTGACAGGTCGGGGGGTATCCGCCCTGCACGGCGGGGCGAACGGTCGATAGGGTCGCCAAGACATGGCAAAGGGCGTCGCGGGCGAGGGGCTCGGGCTGCGGTGGAGCAGATGGCTGCACCGGGCCCGGCTCGGTGTGCGCAGGGCCGGGGTCGACTACTTCCGCGGCGGCGCCTCCGACTGGGTCGGCCTCACCGTACTGATCCTCACCGTCCCCGCGCTGGCGTACACCACCGTGAGCCTGCCCGTCTGGTGCCCGCCCAGCTCCCTGGTCCTGCCGATCCTCACCGGCGGCCTGCTGCTGCGCCCCTCCAGCCTGCTGCTCCTCTACGCGGCCTCCGCCGTCGCGCTGGTCGCGGAATCCGCGGCGCTCGGCCCGTACCGCGAGGGCCCGGCCCGCGTCACGCCCGGCACCGTCCTGGTGGTCACCGCGGTGGCGCTCACCGGCCTGGTCATCGCCCAGTTCAGGGCGCGGGTCGGCGTGCCCTGGCGGGGCGGCCACACCATGCTCTTCGACCTCAGGGAGCGGATCAGGGTCCAGAGCAGACTGCCGCGGCTGCCCGCGGGCTGGCACGCCGAGATGGCGCTGCGCCCGGCGGGCGGCCAGTCCTTCTCCGGCGACTTCGTGGTGGCCACCCGCGGTTCGGTCGGCGGCCGGACGCTGGAGGCCGTGCTCACCGACGTCTCCGGCAAGGGCATGGACGCCGCCTCCCGCTCGCTGCTGCTGTCCGGCGCCTTCGGCGGCCTGCTCGGCTCGCTGCCGCCGCACTCCTTCCTCACCGCCGCCAACGGCTATCTGCTCCGGCAGAATTGGGACGAGGGCTTCGCCACTTCCGTGCACCTGGTGCTCGACCTGGAGAGCGGCGACTACGAACTGCTGTCCGCCGGGCACCTCCCAGGGGTGCAACTGCACGCGGGCAGCGGCCGGTGGGAGGAGAAGGCCGCGGAGGGCCCGCTGCTCGGGGTCTACGACGGGGCCGAATTCCACGGCGTGAAGGGGACGTTGCGCTCGGGGGACGTCCTCATGCTGTTCACGGACGGCCTGGTGGAGACGCCGGACAAGGACATCTCCGAGGGCATCGACCGGCTGATCGGCGAGGCGGACCGCTTCGTGGCGACCGGATTCCGGGGCTCCGCCTGGCGGTTGATCGAAGCGGTCGCCAAGGATGTCAACGACGACCGGGCGCTACTCGTGGTGTGCAGGGACTAGCCGACGGGAATGGGACTATGGGCCTTCGGGTCCAACTGTCGTTCCCCGATGGCACCATGGGACCGGGCGGGGCGGGGGCGCGGCTCCATGCTCCCGGACCGGCGAGGCGTACCGTGAAGAGGAAGTGAACCGCTGTGGCCATCTCCCTGTCCGTAGTGCTGTTGCTGGCGATCATCCTGGTGGTCATGATCCGGGGGAAGAGCATCAAGGTGGGTCCGGCGATAGTGGCGGCCCTCTTCGGTTTCTTCCTCGCCTCCACCAACATGGCGCCGTCGGTCAACCGATTCCTGACCTCACTTGCCGACACCATCAACCAGATAAAGCTCTGACGCGGGCAGCGCCTGCGGGGCCGCCTCCAGAATCCGCCGCAACGCGGCGGTGGCGGTGCCCGTGCCGGACCGTCCGTCCTGCTCCGAGGGCAGGCGGGGGAGGTCCGAGGACGGCGACGTGAGCGAGAGCAGCGTCGCCAGCACCGCGATACGTGTCTGGCCGGGACGCAGAGTGCCCGCCAGCAGCCCGCCCGCCGCCACCAGGTCGACCGCCCCGCCGCCGGTGTAGAGCGGCGCCACCGCGCCCGCCGCGACCCGCGTGCTGACCGCGACCAGGACGCCGTCCGCCGTCGCCTTCCGTACCGCCTCCGCGACCTGCGGATTCGCGTTCCCCGCGCCCGTGCCGACCACGACGACGCCGCGCGCGCCCGCGCCCAGCGCCGCCTCGAAGAGCACGGTGTCGCCGTCGCTGTGGTGCATCAGGACGTCCACCCGCGGCGGTACGGCGCCGGGCGCGGGCAGCGGCAGCGGTTCGGGGCGCGGACGGCGGCGGCCCCACGTCACCCGGCCGAACTCGACGCGGCCCAGCGGCAGTCCGTCCGGCGCGCCGAAGGCGTGCGCGTCCACGGTGTGCTGCTTGACGGTGCCGCGGGCGGCCCAGACCTGGCCCGCGAAGACGATCACCGCGCCGATGTCGCGGCCGGTGGCCGCGGTCAGCAGCGCGTCGTACAGATTGCCCGCCGCGTCGCCGTCCTCCGCGTCCAGCGGCTTCTGCGCGCCGGTGAAGACCACCGGGCGGCGGTCGCCGTGGAAGAGGTCGAGGAAGAAGGCGGACTCCTCCAGGGTGTCGGTGCCGTGGGTGACCACCACGCCGTCCACCGCCGGATCGGCCAGCACCTCGTGCACGGCGTGCAGCAGCCGCAGTTGGTGGTCGGTGGTCAGGCGCGAGCTGTTGACGGTGAACAGGTCCACCACCCGGACCTCGACGCCCTCGGGCACCGCGCCGGCGGCGAGCACTTCCTGCCCTGCCGCCTCCGCCGCGTACCCGTCGCCCTGCCATCGGCTGGCTATGGTGCCCCCGGTGCTGATGACCACGACGTGTCGCACGATGCCTTCGCCTCCGTCTGATTGTGCGCGTCCGGTGCGTTCGCGCGGGGCTCTCCGGACGCCGCCGGATGTCCCCACTCCTCGGGGTGACACTTACCCACTCTGCACCCGGTGCAATGATATGCGCGTAGACCTGACATTTGATTGCTCGTACCGACCGGTATTCGGCCACCGAGTGGTAGGTATTGCCACCATGGACGCCATCGACAGACGAATCTTGCGCGAGCTCCAAGCCGACGGCCGGCTGAGCAACCAGGAACTGGCCCAGCGGGTCGGCCTCACGCCCTCCCCGTGCCTGCGCCGGGTGCGGCAGCTGGAGGACGACGGAGTGATCGAGACCTACCGCGCGGTCGTCGCCCCGGCCGCCGTCGGCCGCGGCTTCGAGGTCTTCGCCTCCGTCGAGGTACGCCGCGACCGCGCCTCCGTCGCCGCCTTCGAGGCCGAGGTCCAGTCCACCCCCGACGTCGTCGAGGCCTACCGCCTCTACGGCGCCCCCGGCTGCCTCCTGCGCATCGCCGTCGCCGACTCCGACGCCTACGAGCGCTTCTGGACCGACCAGCTCATCGACCTGCCGGGCGTCAGCGACGTCAACTCCCAGATGATCATGAAGCGCATCAAGTCCCCCCAGGGCATCCCGGTCGACTAGAAGGCCGCGACCCGGGCCGATCCGCGCCGACCCGAGCCGACCCCGGCCGACCCCGGCCGATCCGGGCCGACCCCGGCCGACCCGGCGCCGGTCGCGGCCCGGGGAAACAGAAAGCCCCCGGACACCGGTCGAGTGGTACCGACCGGGCCGGAGGCCGTGGAGCGGGCGACGGGAATCGAACCCGCGTAGCTAGTTTGGAAGACTAGGGCTCTACCATTGAGCTACGCCCGCGGGAGTGTGATGCGCCAGTGATTGTGGCACATCGGATAGTAGCCGGTCGAACCGGTGAACCGGCGGGGGAATACCGGCTGCCCACGCGTACGGGGGCATGTACTCTACGTGTCGCACCAGCGGGGTGTGGCGCAGCTTGGTAGCGCGTCCGCTTTGGGAGCGGAAGGCCGTCGGTTCGAATCCGGCCACCCCGACCAGCGGTTCCGCGATCCCGAGGGGATTCTGGGGGCCGGGGCACGAAGGCCCGGACCGTGCGCATTGTGGTACCGGTAGGATGGGCCGCTGGCGACCGAGCGCGCGGCATGCCGTGTACTGCTTGCCGGACGAGATCACCGGACGATCCGGCGAGATCACCGGATGATCCGGCCGCCCCCATCAACGTAAAGCCCCCAAGGAGACCCAACCGTGAAGAGCGCCGTCGAGACTCTGAACCCGACTCGGGTTCGACTCACTGTCGAGGTGCCCTTCGAGGAGCTCAAGCCCAGCCTCGACGCGGCGTACAAGAAGATCAACCAGCAGGTCACGGTGCCGGGCTTCCGCAAGGGCAAGATCCCTGCGCGCGTCATCGACCAGCGGTTCGGCCGTGGCGCGGTCCTCGAAGAGGCCATCAACGACGCGCTGCCGAAGTTCTACACGGAGGCGGTCAACGAGGGTGAGCTGAACGTACTCGGCCAGCCCGACGTCGACATCACCGAGTTCAACGACGGTGACGAGCTGAAGTTCACCGCCGAGGTGGACATCCGCCCCGCGATCGAGATCCCGGACTACTCCGGCATCGAGGTCGTCGTGGACGCCGTCGAGGTCACCGACGAGGACGTCGACACCTCGCTGGAGCAGCTCCGTGACCGCTTCGCCTCGACCACCACGGTCGAGCGCGCGGCGGCCGAGGGCGACGTCGTGATCGTCGACCTCGAAGCCTCCGTCGACGGCGAGGTGCTGGAGGACGGCGTCGCCAAGGGCGTCAGCTACACCATCGGCTCCGGCCAGCTCCTCGACGGCATCGACGAGGCCGTCATCGGCCTGGAGGCCGGCGGCTCCGCCACCTTCACCTCCGAGCTGAAGGGCGGCTCCGCCGCCGGCAGCGCCGCCGAGGTCAAGGTCGACGTCTCCGACGTACAGGCCCGCGAACTGCCCGCCCTGGACGACGACTTCGCCCAGCTCGCGAGCGAGTTCGACACCCTGGAGGAGCTGCGCGCGGACAGCCGCAAGCGCCTGGAGCGGATGAAGCAGTACGACCAGGCGACCGCCGCCCAGGAGAAGGTCCTCGACGCGCTCATCGAGCTGTCCGAGGTGCCGATCCCGGAGAAGCTGCTCAAGGACGAGATCGAGACCAGGACCCACAACCTGGAGCACCACCAGTTCCCGCAGATGGGTCTGGACTGGGACACGTACCTGGAGCGCGAGGGCAAGACGCGCGAGGAGTACGACGCGGAGCTCGAGGCCCAGGCGGTCAAGGGCATCAAGACCCAGTTCCTGCTGGACGAGCTGGTCAACAAGGAGAAGCTCTCCGTCAACCAGGAGGAGCTGACCGAGCACCTCATGCGCCGTGCGGCGACCTCCGGGATGTCTCCCGACCAGTTCGCCCAGGCCGTCGTCGAAGGCGGCCAGGTGCCGATGCTCGTCGGCGAGGTCGCCCGCGGCAAGGCGCTCGCGGTCGTCGTGGAGTCCGTCAAGGTCACGGACACCAACGGTGAGGTCGTGGACCTCGAGGACGAAGAGGACGAGGACGGCGAGACGGTTGAGGCCGTCGAGGCCGCCGACGAGAAGCCGGAGCCTGTCGAGCAGGCCTGAGCCCCGTCAGGGGCGCGGGGAACCGCGCGATCAGCCACGACGACGGCTGCACGTCACCACCGGCCCCGGAGGGGGCAGTCACGGTTGTTCTCGGACCACCGGCCGGTGGGGACGTGTCGCGCGGTTCCCCGCGCCCCTCGAAGCACCCGCCTCCGCGAGGTGAACGCGCAGGCACGTCCGGGCCGGGCCACCAACCCCCTGTGCCGGCGCGGCGTCTTGGTCTCCGCTGGCAGCGAACAGTTCCGCGTAGGGGATTGCTGGGCCCCACCTGCGCGTTAGGGTCCGTAAGTAGGAGGGCGGGGGCTCGGCACCAGAAGGGGTCGGCCCCGGCCCGGACGAAGACCCTGTGACGGCTTCACGGCCGTCCGACAACGAGCAGGTGGATACGTGACGACTCCGATGCCTTCCGCCGCCGGCGAGCCGACTCTCGGTGGCCTCGGCGACCAGGTCTACAACCGACTGCTCGGCGAGCGAATCATCTTCCTCGGCCAGGCGGTCGACGATGACATCGCCAACAAGATCACCGCCCAGCTCCTTCTCCTGGCAGCCGAGCCGGACAAGGACATCTTCCTCTACATCAACAGCCCCGGCGGCTCCGTGACCGCCGGTATGGCGATCTACGACACGATGCAGTTCATCAAGAACGACGTCGTGACGATCGCCATGGGCATGGCCGCCTCGATGGGCCAGTTCCTGCTGACCGCGGGCACCCCCGGCAAGCGCTTCGCCCTGCCGAACACCCGCATCCTGATGCACCAGCCCTCCGCGGGTCTCGGCGGCTCCGCCACCGACATCAAGATCCAGGCCGAGCAGTTGCTGCACACCAAGCGCCGCATGGCCGAGCTGATCGCCCAGCACTCCGGGCAGAGCTTCGACCAGATCACCAAGGACTCCGACCGCGACCGCTGGTTCTCCGCCGAGGAGGCCAAGGAGTACGGCCTGCTGGACGGCGTCATGCTGTCCGCCACGGAGGTCCCGGGCGGTGGCGGCACCGGCGCCTGATCCGTTCAGGAACCCCAGCCGACAGCACCCAGCTTCCGCATCATCACCAGGACGGTGGACGTGAACAGCATGAACTTCCCCGGCAGCGGCCTGTACGAGCGCACCGAGGCCGAGCGGCCCGGTGTGTTCGGTGCCGAGGCCCGCTACATCATTCCGCGCTTCGTCGAGCGCACCTCGCAGGGCGTGCGCGAGTACGACCCGTACGCGAAGCTCTTCGAGGAGCGCGTGATCTTCCTCGGCGTGCAGATCGACGACGCGTCGGCCAACGACGTCATGGCGCAGCTCCTGTGCCTGGAGTCCATGGACCCCGACCGGGACATCTCGGTCTACATCAACAGCCCCGGCGGCTCCTTCACCGCGCTGACGGCGATCTACGACACGATGCAGTTCGTGAAGCCGGACATCCAGACGGTCTGCATGGGCCAGGCGGCGTCCGCCGCCGCGGTCCTGCTGGCCGCCGGCAGCCCCGGCAAGCGGATGGCGCTGCCGAACGCGCGGGTGCTGATCCACCAGCCGTACAGCGAGACCGGCCGCGGGCAGGTCTCCGACCTGGAGATCGCCGCCAACGAGATCATCCGGATGCGGCAGCAGCTCGAAGAGATGCTGGCCAAGCACTCCACGACGCCGATCGAGCAGATCCGCGACGACATCGAGCGGGACAAGATCCTTACCGCCGAGGAGTCGCTGGCCTACGGGCTGGTCGACCAGATCGTCTCGACCCGCAAGACCTCTGTGACGGTCTGAACACAGTCGGACAACGGACCGGTCGCGCGGGTGGCCCTCCTTGGACTCCACTGAGTGAGTACGTCCAAGGGGGGCCCACACGGGGGTCGCGGCAAGGTACCGTCGATGAGAGAAGCACCAGGCTCCGTTGATCTCGGCGGATCCCAGGCGAAGGGGAAACACCTCGTGGCACGCATCGGTGACGGCGGCGACCTGCTGAAGTGCTCATTCTGCGGAAAGAGCCAGAAGCAGGTGAAGAAGCTCATCGCAGGCCCTGGTGTGTACATCTGCGACGAGTGCATCGATCTCTGCAACGAGATCATCGAGGAGGAGCTGGCCGAGTCCTCCGAGGTGCGCTGGGAGGACCTGCCCAAGCCGCGGGAGATCTACGAGTTCCTCGAGGGCTACGTGGTCGGGCAGACGCCCGCGAAGAAGGCCCTGTCGGTCGCGGTGTACAACCACTACAAGCGGGTCCAGGCGGGTGAGAACGCCGGTCGCGGGCACGACGACGCGATCGAGCTGGCGAAGTCCAACATCCTGCTGCTCGGCCCGACGGGCTCCGGCAAGACACTGCTGGCCCAGACGCTGGCCCGCATGCTCAACGTGCCGTTCGCCATCGCGGACGCGACCGCCCTCACCGAGGCCGGTTACGTGGGCGAGGACGTCGAGAACATCCTGCTGAAGCTGATCCAGGCGGCGGACTACGACGTCAAGAAGGCCGAGACCGGGATCATCTACATCGACGAGATCGACAAGGTCGCCCGCAAGAGCGAGAATCCGTCGATCACCCGCGATGTGTCCGGCGAGGGCGTGCAGCAGGCGCTGCTGAAGATCCTGGAAGGCACGACGGCCTCGGTGCCGCCGCAGGGCGGGCGCAAGCACCCGCACCAGGAGTTCATCCAGATCGACACCACGAACGTGCTGTTCATCGTGGGCGGTGCCTTCTCCGGTCTGGAGAAGATCATCGAGTCCCGCGCGGGCGCCAAGGGCATCGGCTTCGGTGCGACCATCCGCTCCAAGCGCGAGCTGGACATGGCCGACCAGTTCTCCGAGATCATGCCCGAGGACCTGGTCAAGTTCGGCATGATCCCCGAGTTCATCGGACGGCTGCCCGTCATCACCAGCGTGCACAACCTCGACCGCGAGGCGCTCCTCCAGATTCTGGTCGAGCCGCGCAACGCGCTGGTGAAGCAGTATCAAAAACTCTTCGAACTCGACGGTGTGGAGCTGGAGTTCGAGCACGGCGCGCTGGAGTCCATCGCGGACCAGGCGATCCTGCGGCAGACCGGCGCCCGCGGTCTGCGGGCCATCATGGAGGAAGTCCTCCAGTCGGTGATGTACGAGGTGCCGTCCCGCAAGGACGTGGCCCG
The DNA here is from genome assembly GCF_044749865.1 of Streptomyces sp. NPDC088910. Taxonomy (NCBI): domain Bacteria; kingdom Bacillati; phylum Actinomycetota; class Actinomycetes; order Kitasatosporales; family Streptomycetaceae; genus Streptomyces; species Streptomyces sp. NPDC088910. The sequence goes on along the minus strand of NZ_JBIVIV010000001.1, from coordinate 665,619 downwards.
GGTCGTCATCACGGCCGATGTGGTGCACTCCAACGTCAACCCGACGCTGGTGCCGCGTGAGCCGCGCATCGTCGGCAAGGGCGAGCAGAAGAGCGCGTAGCGCCACAGATACGAGCACACGCGAAGGGGGCGCCCGGTGGATCCGGGCGCCCCCTTCCGTCTGCGCGGAACGGCCCCGCGGAACGGCTGACCGCGGAACGCTCACGCCGAACGCGTCGGCGTACGGCGTCAGTTGAGCGGGACGCGCACGTCCTTGCGGACCTTCGCGGTGAGCGCCGCCGCCTCGTCGATCGGCATGCCGCTGCCGACACCGGTGGTGGCCGTCGCCAGGTCGACCGGCAGGGTGTAGCCGACGGTGCTGTAGTCGGCCCACAGGCAGATCGGTGTGGTGAACGACTTGCTGCCCTCGGTGTACTTGGTGTTCTGGCACGACATGACGGCGTCGTCCATGCCCGCGGGCTGCACCTTCTGCGGGCTGCCGACCAGTTCGGTCTTGCCGCCGCCGGATTCCTTGTCGTCGGCGGCCTGCTTCTTCAGGTCGGCGAACATGCCGTCGACCACCTTCTGCGGGTCCGCGACCTTGCCGTAGACACCGCTGAACTCCAGCAGCTTGCCGGTGAGTTGGGACCCGCTGGTGTAGCCCGAGCTGACCTGCTGGGGGTCGGTGACGCCGAGCGTCTTGAGCAGCGTGACGTCCTTGGCGTCGAAGCCGTCGCCGGTGTCCGCGTCCTTCGACTTCTTGTACGTCTCCGCGACGGTCTCGGGCGTGATGAGCTTGTACTGCTTGCCGTCGTTCTTGACGGTGCTCTTGCCGCCGCCGCCCTTGCCGCCGTTGGCGCTGTTGTCGCCGTCACTGCCCTTGGTGAGGAAGAAGACCCCGGCGCCGATCGCGACCAGCGCCACCACGGCGCCGATGATGATCCCGGTGCGCTTCCCGCCGCCACCGCCCTGCGGCGGCACGGGCGGCTGGCCGCCGTAGCCGTAGCCCGGCTGCTGCGGCGGCTGCCCGTACGGCGCCTGCTGCGGCGGGCCCTGCTGGGGGTAGCCGTAACCGGGCTGCCCCTGGGGCTGGCCGTACGGCTGCTGCGGCGGCTGGCCGTAACCACCTTGCTGCGGCTGCCCGTATCCGCCCTGCTGCGGCTGCCCGTATCCGCCCTGCTGGGGCTGGTGCCCGTACGGGTTCGGCGGCGGCTGGTTGTCACTCATGTCAGGTGGTCCCCTCGTTTACGACCGTCGGACCATCCTCGCCGATCCTTTATCGGGTTCTTACAGCGGGGGCGATACGGATTCGTAACGGGATGGTCCGCCACCGTAGAATCGTGCCGTGACCGACAACTCTCAGCAGAGCCCCGACCGCGGGCCGCACAGCACCCCCGAACTGCCGACGACCTACACGCCGGCCGAGGTAGAGGGGGCGCTGTACGAGCGCTGGGTAGAACGCGGCTACTTCGAGGCGGACGCGAAGAGCGACAAGCCCGCGTACACCATCGTCATCCCGCCGCCGAACGTCACGGGCACGCTCCACCTGGGTCACGCCTTCCAGCACACGCTGATGGACGCCCTCACCCGCCGCAAGCGGATGCAGGGTTACGAGTCGCTGTGGCTGCCCGGCATGGACCACGCGGGCATCGCCACCCAGAACAAGGTCGAGCAGCAGCTCGCCGACGAGGGCAAGTCCCGGCACGACATCGGCCGCGAGGCGTTCGTCGACCGCGTCTGGCAGTGGAAAGAGGAGTACGGCGGCCGGATCCTCGGCCAGATGCGCCGCCTCGGCGACGGCGTGGACTGGTCCCGCGAGCGCTTCACCATGGACGAGGGCCTGTCCAAGGCCGTCCAGACCATCTTCAAGAAGCTGTACGACGACGAGCTGATCTACCGCGCCGAGCGGATCATCAACTGGTGTCCGCGCTGTATGACGGCGATCTCGGACATCGAGGTCGACTACCAGGACGACGACGGCGAGTTGGTCTCGCTGAAGTACGGCGAGGGCGACGAGACGGTCGTCGTGGCGACCACCCGCGTCGAGACGATGCTCGGCGACACCGCCGTCGCCGTCCACCCGGACGACGAGCGGTACCGGCACCTGGTCGGCAAGCGGATCAAGCTGCCGCTCACCGACCGGACGATCCCGGTCGTCGCCGACACGCACGTCGACCCGGAGTTCGGCACCGGCGCCGTCAAGGTGACGCCCGCGCACGACCCGAACGACTTCGCGATCGGCCAGCGGCACGGCCTGGAGTCGCTGACCGTCATGGACGAGCGCGCGGTCATCACCGCGCCCGGCCCCTTCCAGGGCCTGGACCGCTTCGAGGCGCGGTCCGCGATCGTCGAGGCGCTGCGCGAACAGGGCCGGATCGTCGCGGAGAAGCGTCCTTACGTCCACTCCGTCGGCCACTGCTCGCGCTGCAAGACCACCATCGAGCCGCGGCTGTCCCTCCAGTGGTGGGTCAGGGTCGAGCCGCTGGCGAAGGCGTCCGGCGACGCGGTCCGCGACGGCCGGGTCAGGATCCACCCGCCGGAGCTGAACAAGCGGTACTTCGACTGGGTCGACAACATGCACGACTGGTGCATCTCGCGCCAGTTGTGGTGGGGCCACCGCATCCCCGTCTGGTACGGGCCGAACGGCCAGCAGATCTGCGTCGGACCGGACGACGAGGTGCCGTCCGGCGAGGGCTGGACGCAGGACTCCGACGTCCTGGACACGTGGTTCTCGTCCGCCCTGTGGCCGTTCTCCACGCTGGGCTGGCCCGAACAGACGCCGGATCTGGAGAAGTTCTATCCGACCGACGTCCTGCTCACCGGGCACGACATCATCTTCTTCTGGGTCGCCCGGATGATGATGTTCGGCCTGTACGCGATGGACGGCACCCCGCCGTTCCACACCATCGCGCTGACCGGCCTGGTCCGCGACGAATTCGGCAAGAAGATGTCCAAGTCCAACCCCAACTCGGTGGACCCGCTGGACTGGATGGACAAGTACGGCTCGGACGCCGTCCGCTTCACCCTGGCCCGCGGCGCCAACCCCGGCGCGGACGTGCCGATCGGCGAGGACTGGGTCCAGGCGTCCCGCAACTTCGCCAACAAGATCTGGAACGCCACGCGCTTCGCGCTGATGAACGGCGCCACCGTCCAGGGCCCGCTGCCCGCGCCCGAGGAGCTGTCGGCCACCGACCGGTGGATCCTGTCCCGGCTGAACACGGTCGTCGCCGAGGTCAACGGCCTGTACGACGACTACCAGTTCGCGAAGCTCAGCGACAGCCTCTACCACTTCGCGTGGGACGAGGTCTTCGACTGGTACGTGGAGCTGTCCAAGACCGTCTTCTTCGCGGGCGGCGACGGCGCCCGGGTCTCCGGGCGGGTCCTGGGCGAGGTCCTGGACGTGATGCTGCGGCTGCTGCACCCGATCGTCCCCTTCGTCACCGAGACGCTGTGGACGACGCTGACCGGCGGCGAGTCGCTGGTCGTCGCGGACTGGCCGAGCGACAGCGGCTTCCGGGACGCGGCGGCCGAGGCGGAGATCGCCGAGGTCCAGCGGGTGGTCACCGAGGTCCGCCGCTTCCGCTCCGACCAGGGGCTCCAGCCCGGCCAGAAGGTCCCGGCGCTGCTGACCCTGGACGGGACGCTGCTCGCGCCGCACGAGGACGCCATCCGCCAGGTGCTCCGGCTCCAGCCCGCGGGCGAGGACTTCCACGCCACCGCGACGCTGCCGGTCGCGGGCGCCACGGTCGCGCTCGACCTGTCCGGCACGATCGACGTTCCGGCCGAGCGTAAGCGGCTCACCAAGGACCTCGGCCTGGCCGAGAAGGAGAAGGCCGACGCAGAGAAGAAGCTGGGCAACGAGGCGTTCCTCGGCAAGGCGCCCGAGCCGGTGGTGGCCAAGATCCGTACGCGGCTGGCGACCGCCGAGGCCGACATCGCCCGGATCACCGCGCAGATCGCGGCCCTCCCTTCGGCCTGACCGCACCGAGGGCCGCCCGCCCCGAAGGGCCACCGTGTGCCACGGGCCCGGACCGCGCACCCGCGGTCCGGGCCCGTGGCCGTTTCCGCTCGCGGGCTCCGTAGACTGGGCGCTGTGAGCGAGCACCCGCACAACGGCGACGGCCCCGAAGACGACGCGTACGAAATCCAGGACACCGCCTACGACGTGGACGACGACGTCGAGGACGCGGACGGGGCGGCCGACGGTACCCTCCGCGAGGCCGACCTGGCCGTCATCGAGGCGGGCAGCCGGACGCTGCGGGCCGGTGTCAGCCCGGTCGCGGCCGAGGACGACGTACCGGCGCGGCCCGCGGACCCCGCCGTCGACCGGGAGCTGCGCACGGTCGAGGAGGAGCTGCTCGGCCGCTGGCCCGAGACGAAGCTGGAGCCCTCGCTCGACCGGATCACGGCGCTGATGGACGTCCTCGGCGACCCGCAGCGCGCCTACCCGGCGATCCACATCACCGGCACCAACGGCAAGACCAGCACCGCCCGGATGATCGAGCGGCTGCTGCTCTCCTTCGACCTGCGCACCGGCCGCTACACCAGCCCGCACGTGCAGTCCGTCACCGAGCGGATCAGCCTGGACGGCGCGCCGATCTCCGCCGAGCGGTTCATCGAGACCTACCGTGACATCCAGCCCTTCGTCGGCATGGTGGACGACGCGCAGCCGCACCGGCTGTCGTTCTTCGAGGTGCTCACCGGGATGGCGTACGCGGCCTTCGCGGACGCGCCGGTCGACGTCGCGGTGGTCGAGGTCGGCATGGGCGGCGGCTGGGACGCCACCAACGTGGTGGACGGCCAGGTCGCCGTGGTCACCCCGATCGCGCTCGACCACACCGACCGGCTGGGCTCCACGCCCGGCGAGATCGCGGTGGAGAAGAGCGGCATCATCAAGAAGAACGCCACCGCCGTCCTGGCCCAGCAGCCCGCCGACGCGGCGCAGACGCTGCTCAAGCGGGCCGTGGAGGCGGACGCGACGGTCGCCCGCGAGGGCATGGAGTTCGGCGTCGTGCACCGCGAGGTCGCCGTCGGCGGGCAACTGCTGACGCTGCGCGGCCTGGGCGGCGAGTACGAACAGGTCTTCCTGCCGCTGCACGGCGAGCACCAGGCGCACAACGCGGCGGTCGCGCTGGCCGCCGTCGAGGCGTTCTTCGGCATCGGCAGCACCCAGTCGCGCACCCTCGACATGGACACCGTGCGGGCCGCGTTCGCCTCGGTCACCTCGCCCGGCCGCCTGGAGGTGGTGCGCCGCAGCCCCACCGTGGTCCTGGACGCGGCGCACAATCCGGCGGGCGCGGCCGCCGCGGCGGCGGCGGTCGGTGAGGCGTTCGGCTTCACGCACCTGGTCGGTGTGGTCGGGCCGAGCGGCGACAAGGACGTCCGCGGGCTGCTGGAGGCGTTCGAGCCGGTCTTCTCCGAGGTCGTCGTCACCCGTAACTCGACGCACCGCGCGATGGACGTGGACGAATTGGCGGCGCTGGCCGTCGAGGTGTTCGGGGACGACCGGGTGCAGGTCGAGCCGAGGCTGGACGACGCGCTGGAGGCGGCGATCACGCTCGCCGAGGACGAGGGCGAGTTCTCCGGGGCCGGAGTGCTGGTCACCGGTTCCGTCATCACCGTGGGAGAGGCCCGGCTGCTGCTGGGCCGCAAGTGAAGGGGGCGGGACGATGCGGACGCTGTGCGCGAGCACGCTGATCGGCGAGTTCTTCGTCATCGGCTTCGCCGGTCTGGTCGCGATGAAGCATCCCGACCTGTCGATGGGCACCGTCTGGACGGTGTGCGGGATCGCCATGGCGCTGTGCGTGCTGCTGTGCGGGATGCTCACCCGGCCGGGCGCGCTGACCGTCGGCTGGGTGCTCCAGGCCGCGCTGGTGGTCAGCGGGTACTGGGTCGGCACGATGTTCTTCCTCGGCGTGATCTTCGCCGGTCTGTGGTGGGCGGCGATCCACTACGGGCGCAAGGTGGACGTCCTGAAGGCCCGGCACGCGGCGCAGGCCGAGGCGCGGGCACAAGACCGTGCGCGGGCCCAGGAAGCGTGACCCCAGCCGCACCGTCCGTCCCGTCCGTCCCGGCCCGGTGTCCGCCGGGCACCGCCCGCCCTTGTAGGCTCGTCGTACTTCGCCCCCCGCCGGCCGGAGCCCATACGGCCGCGTCCCCCGCGGCCGCACCCCGCCGGCCGCACGCCGCACCCGTACAGAGAACCCGTACACCGAACCCGTAGACCGCACACAGCAGGAGCCGTCCCGTGTCGCAGCGCACCCTTGTCCTTCTCAAGCCGGACACCGTCCGCCGCGGCCTGATCGGCGAGGTCGTCGGCCGCATCGAACGCAAGGCGGGCTGGACCGTCGCCGCGCTCGAACTGCGCACCCTGGACCGCGGCACGCTGGAGCAGCACTACGCCGAGCACGTCGGCCGCCCGTTCTACGAGCCGCTGATGGACTTCATGGCGTCGGGCCCCGCGGTCGCGATGGTCGTCGAGGGCGAGCGGGTCATCGAGGGCGTCCGCGCGCTGGCCGGTCCGACCGACCCGATCGCCGCCGCGCCGGGCTCCATTCGGGGGGACTTCGGGACGATTGTCCGGGAGAATCTGATCCACGCCTCGGACTCCGAGGAGTCCGCCGAGCGCGAGATCAAGATCTTCTTCCCCGGTCTGGCCTAATCCCGGGACCAGGCTGTTCGGGTACGGAGTACCGTTGCTGACGCCCCGTCTGACCAGGCGCCCGGGGGAATCCCGCCGCCTCGGGCATATGCCGTCGGCGATCGGGAACCAAACACCCCGACACGGCGTCACCATTACAGAGGTCCGCTGTGTGTTCTGATGACAATGACGTCGGAACCCCGACCCCGTGCCCCGCCGGGCGCGACTACGATGGAATCTCCGCTCAAGCTCGGGAAGGCCAGACGTATCCACATGGCGAACAACATGTCGTTCATCGGCCGTGACATGGCAGTCGACCTCGGGACGGCCAACACGCTGGTGTACGTCAGGGGCCGCGGGATCGTCCTGAACGAGCCGTCGGTCGTGGCCGTCAACACCAACACCGGCGGCATCCTCGCGGTCGGTTCCGAGGCCAAGAAGATGATCGGCCGCACCCCCGGCAACATCGTCGCGGTGCGCCCCCTGAAGGACGGCGTCATCGCCGACTTCGAGATCACCGAGCGCATGCTGCGCTACTTCATCCTCAAGATCCACAAGCGGCGGTACCTGGCCCGCCCGCGGGTGGTCGTCTGCGTGCCCTCCGGCATCACCGGAGTCGAGCGACGCGCCGTCATCGAGGCGACCACGCAGGCCGGCGCCCGTACCGTGCACATCATCGAGGAGCCGATGGCGGCGGCGATCGGCGCCGGGCTCCCGGTGCACGAGGCCACCGGCAACATGGTGGTGGACATCGGCGGCGGCACCACCGAGGTCGCGGTGATCAGCCTCGGCGGCATCGTCACCGCCCAGTCCATCCGCGTCGCGGGTGACGAGCTGGACAACGCGATCATCCAGCACATCAAGAAGGAGTACAGCCTCCTGCTCGGTGAGCGGACCGCGGAGCAGATCAAGCTCACCATCGGCTCCGCCTTCGCCTCCAAGGACGACGACGAGCACACCGAGATCCGCGGCCGTGACCTGGTCAGCGGCCTGCCCAAGACCGTGGTGATCTCCGCGGCCGAGGTGCGCAAGGCCATCGAGGAGCCGGTCAACGCGATCGTCGACGCGGTGAAGACCACCCTGGACAAGTGCCCGCCCGAGCTGTCCGGCGACATCATGGACCGCGGGATCGTGCTGGCCGGCGGCGGCGCGCTGCTGCGCGGCCTGGACGAGCGGCTGCGGCACGAGACGGGAATGCCCATTCACATCGCCGAGTCGCCGCTGGACTGCGTGGCGCTGGGCGCGGGCAAGTGCGTCGAGGAATTCGAGGCACTCCAGCAGGTGCTCGACTCCTCGCCACGCAGATGAGGCACGGGCAGCACACGGGCTCACCGGTCGCCCGCAGCGACGGCGGGAACCCGCCCCACAAGCTCTGACCGGCCGCGGTGCACAGCGGCGGCAGGTCCGATGAGGAAGGCACGGACTGGCGCCCGTGAGGGACACACGAGAGAGCCGGCTTCTGCTGGTGCTGCTGGTGGTGATCGCGTTCGCGCTGATCACCGTGGACATCAGGGGCGGTGAGGACTCACCGCTCGACCGGCCACGGCAGGCGGCGCAGTCCGTCTTCGGCCCCGTCGAGAACTCCGTGTCAGGCGTTGTCGACCCGGTGGGCAACGCCATAGACGCGGTCCGCGACTCCGGCGGACGCAACAGCACCATCAGCCGCCTGCAACGCGAGAACGAGGCGCTCAAGCAGCAGCTCGGCAGCAAGGACGTCACCCGTAACCGGGCGGCGGAGCTGGACAAGCTGCTGAAGACCGCGGGCGCCGGGCAGTACGCCATCAAGGGCGCGCAGGTCATCGCGATAGGAGCCGCGCAGGGATTCTCCTGGACGGTCACCATCGACGCGGGCAGCAAGGACGGCGTCACCCGCGACATGACGGTCATCGACGGTGACGGCCTGGTCGGCCGGGTCACCACCGTCGGCCCCTCCACCTCCACGGTGCTGCTCGCCAACGACCCGGACTTCACCGTGGGCACCCGCATGGAGGGCTCCATGGAGCTGGGCTTCGCCACCGGCCAGGGCAACCAGCCGATGCGCGTGCAGCTCCTCAACGGCAAGGCCACGGTGCACAACGGCGACCGGCTGGTCACCTTCGGCTCCGAGGCGGGCAAGCCGTTCGTGCCGGGCGTGCCGGTCGGCAAGGTCGTCGGCGTCGACCCCTCGGGCGGCAACCTCACCAAGACCGTCCAGGTGCAGCCGTTCGTCGGCTTCACCCGGCTGGACATCGTCGGTGTCGTCGTCCAGGGCCCGCGTGCCGACCCGCGCGACAGCGTGCTGCCGCCGAAGCCGACCCCGTCGCCCAAGCCGAAGCCCACATCCACGCCCAAGCCCGGCTCGACCCCGACCGGCGGCGCCACCCCCGGCACCACGGCCGGCACCACGGAAAATACGACAAGCAACGGCAAGAGGGGCTGAGACACCGTGCGCCTCAACCGGATCGTGCTCTCCACCGTCCTCGTGGTGATCGCCATGGTCGCCCAGGTCAGCGTGCTGGCCCGGCTGCACCTGCCCGGCGCGGTCCCCGACCTGCTGCTGCTGACCGTGCTCGGCCTGGCCATCGCCTACGGCCACGTCGGCGGCTGCCTGGTCGGCTTCGGCGCGGGACTGCTCGCCGACCTCGCGCCACCGGCCGACCACGCGGTCGGCCGCTACGCGCTCGTGCTGTGCGTCATCGGCTACCTGGCGGGACTCGCCAAGCCCGAGAGCGGCCAACTGCGCACGGCCGCCGGACCCATGCTCGTCGTGATCGGCGCGGCCGTCGGCACCACGCTGCTGTACGCGGGCGTCGGCAGCCTCGTCGGCGACACCGCGGGCGCCCACGTGGGCCTGCCCAAGCTGGTGTTCACCGCGACCGTCTACGACCTGCTGCTCGCGCCCTTCGTGGTGCCGCTCGTGATGGCCCTGGCCAGACGCTTCGACCACGATCCGCTCACCGAGGACCCGACCGGCGGCTTCGGCGGCAGCGCGCTGCGCACCCGGCCCACCCGTACCAGGACCGGTTCCGGGATCAGCCCGCAGCGCGGCCTGTTCGGCCGGGCCAAGACGATGGCCTCGATGCCCAGGGGGGCCAGAAGGTGAGCAACATCCCGGAGACCGGGCGCACCTCCCGGGTCACGATCCGCCTGGTGATCCTCCAGATCCTCGTGGTGTCCCTGCTGCTCACCCTCGGCGGACGCCTGTGGTACCTCCAGATCCGCAACGGCCAGGAGTACGACCAGAAGGCCGCGAACAACCACATCCAGCAGGTCGTCACCCCGGCCGTCCGCGGCTCGATCCTCGACGACCGCGGTGTGCCGCTCGCCGACAACCAGACGCGCCTGGTGGTCTCCGCCTCCCGTACCGACCTGCTCAAGCAGCGCGACGACGGCCTGGCCGTACTGACCCGGCTCGCCGGTGTCCTCGGGCTGACCCCCAAGGAAGTCACCGACAAGGTGCGGCTGTGCGACGCGAAGACGCCCAAGCCGTGCTGGAACGGGTCGCCGTACCAGCCGATCCCGATCACCGACGAGGCCACCACCCAGCAGGCGCTCCAGATCATGGAGCGGCGCGAGGACTTCCCCGGCGTCACCGCCGAGCCCACCGCCGTACGCCGCTACCCCGGTCCTTCCAAGGCGAACACCGCTCAGGTCCTCGGCTATCTGTCGCCGGTCACCGACGCGGAGCTGACCGCCTCGGAGAAGACCGAGGCGCCGCTCCAGCGCTCCGACCAGATCGGCCGCTCCGGCCTGGAGAGCGTCTACGACGCGCAGTTGCGCGGCAAGGCGGGCGTGACCCGCTACGAGGTCGACAACCTCGGCCGGGTGATCGGCAAGGCGGGCGACACCCCGGCGCAGCCCGGCGCGAACCTGGTGACCAGCATCGACTCCAAGGTCCAGGCGCTCACCGAGAAGGAACTCGCGCAGGCCATGGCCGACGCGCGCAAGACGTACGACAGCATCACCCACCAGAACTACAAGGCCGACTCCGGCGCGGCCGTCGTCCTGGACAACAACACCGGCCAGGTCATCGCCATGGCCAGCGCCCCCACCTACGACCCCAACGAGTGGGTAGGCGGGATCTCCGCCAAGGACTACAAGGCGCTCAACGAGACCGAGTCCAACTACCCGCTGCTCAACCGCGCCACGCAGGGCCAGTCGGCGCCCGGCTCCACCTTCAAGGTGGTGTCCACCTCGGCGGCCGTCAACGCCGGTTACGACATCAACGGCGGCTACCCCTGCACCTCGTCGATGACCATCGGCAACCAGGTCTTCAAGAACTTCGAGAACGAGAGCTTCGGCGACATCTCGCTCGGCCGCGCCCTGGAGGTCTCCTGCGACACCGTGTTCTACGGCATCGCGTACGACCAGTGGCAGAAGGACGGCGGCACCGACCCCAAGCACCCCAAGGACTGGTTCTACAAGACCGCCCACCAGTTCGGCCTCGGCGCCAAGACCGGCATCGACCTGCCGGGCGAGGTCACCGGCCGCGTCCCCGACCGTCAGTGGAAGCAGAGCTACTACGACGCGATGAAGGACTACTGGTGCAAGCTCAAGAAGACCAGTAAGAAGAACGACCTGGCCACCGCCATCGCGCGGGAGAACTGCACCGACGGTTACGTGCTGCGCGCCGGTGACTCCGTCAACTACGCGATCGGCCAGGGCGACACGCTCGTCACGCCGATCCAGATGGCCCGGATCTACGCGGCGCTCGCCAACGGCGGCACGCTGTACCAGCCGACCATAGGGAAGGCCGTGGTCAGCGCGGACGGCAAGACCGTCACGCCGATCAAGCCGAAGGTGGCGGGCAAGCTGCCCGACTCCAAGTCGACGCTGAAGTACATCAACAAGGCCACCGCGGGCGTCGTCACGGACGGTACCGCCAACTGGAAGTTCGCCGGCTGGCCGCAGGACAAGATCACGCTGCACGCCAAGACCGGTACCGCCGAGGTCTCCGGCAAGCAGACGACCTCGTGGCTGACCACGTACACCAAGGACTACACGATCGTGATGACGATCTCGCAGGCCGGTACCGGCTCCGGCGCCTCGGGCACCGCGGTCCGCCGGATCTACGAGGCGATGTACGGCATCGAGAAGGACGGCCCGAAGATCGACGCGAGCAAGGGCATCATGCCCAAGCCGGTCGCCGCGCTGCCGAAGATCTCCGGTGACGGCGTCGTCGTGCCCGCCTCCGACACCACCTTGACGCCGTCGCAGCACGGCACGCCGGGCGACCCGGGCCCGGTGCTCGCGGCCCTCACCCCGACCCGCACCGAGAAGCTGCTGCAGGGCAGGAAATCCTGGTCATGAGTGCCACCAACAGCTACTCGATCCGCCGCTTCACCCCCGAGCGGTCCACGCTGGGCAAGCTCTTCGCCCGCGACTCGATAGCGCGCCGGATGGACTGGGTGCTGCTCTTCGCGTCCCTCGCGCTGACCGCCATCGGCACGATGCTGGTGTACTCCGCGACCCGCAACCGCACCAATCTCACCCACGGCGACCAGTACTACTTCCTGATGCGGCACCTGATGAACGCCGGGATCGGCGCGGGTCTCGCGATCGGTGTCGTCGTCATAGGGCACCGCAGGATGCGCGGCATCGTGCCGTTCTACTACGTGCTGGCGATCCTCGGCATCCTCGCGGTGCTCAGCCCGCTCGGCTCGACCGTCAACGGCGCGCACTCGTGGATCGTGATCGGCGGCGGCTTCTCGCTCCAGCCGTCGGAATTCGTGAAGGTCGCGATCATCCTCGGCATGGCGATGGTGCTGTCCGCGCGGGTGGACGCGGGCGACCGCGAGCATCCGGACCACCGGACCGTGCTCCAGTCGCTGGGCCTGGCCGCGCTGCCGATCCTGATCATCATGATGATGCCGGACCTCGGCTCGGTGATGGTGATGGCGGCGATCGTGCTCGGGGTGCTGCTCTCCTCCGGCGCGTCCAACCGCTGGGTGTTCGGCCTGATCGCCGCCGGGATCGGCGGCGCCCTCGCCGTCTGGCAGCTCGGCATCCTGGACAAGTACCAGATCGACCGCTTCGCGGCCTTCGCCAACCCCGCCCTGGACCCGGCGGGCGTCGGCTACAACACCAGCCAGGCGCGGATCGCCATCGGCTCCGGCGGCCTGCTCGGCAAGGGCCTGTTCCACGGCAGCCAGACCACCGGGCAGTTCGTGCCCGAGCAGCAGACGGACTTCGTCTTCTCGGTCGCGGGCGAGGAACTGGGCTTCCTCGGCGCCGCCCTGATCATCGCGCTGATCGGCCTCATCCTGTGGCGGGCCTGCGCCATCGCCCGCAATGCCACCGACCTGTACGGCACGATCGTCGCCGCCGGAATCGTCGCCTGGTTCGCCTTCCAGTCCTTCGAGAACATCGGCATGACGCTGGGCATCATGCCGGTCGCGGGTATCCCCTTGCCCTTTGTGTCGTACGGCGGATCATCGATGTTCGCCAACTGTGTGGCCATAGGTCTGTTGCAGTCCGTACGGATGCAGCGGCCGATGTCGGCGTGACGCGCGGGCCCGGCCGGTCGGAAGGGGTCCGCGGATCCCGTCCCGGCCGGCCGCGCCATTGCTCGCGGGCGGGGTGCCCGGTTACCGTCGAGCATGGGTCAGCGAGTGCGCGAGACCGAACGCAAGTACGAGGCCGGTGACGGCCCCGGCCGCCCCCTGACGCCTCCCGACCTCGAAGGACTGCCGTCCGTCGCCGGAATCCGGCGCCTGGACCCCGTCCTCCTCGACGCCGTCTACTACGACACCGCCGGCCTCGCGCTGGCCGCCCACCGCACCACGCTCCGCCGCCGTACCGGGGGCGAGGACGCGGGCTGGCACCTGAAACTGCCCACCGGCGAGCCCGACACCCGCACCGAGGTCCGTGTCCCGCTGGGCGCCGCCGACGACGCCCCGCCCGAGGAGCTGCGCACCGAGGTCGCCGCGCTGCTCAGGGGCCGCCCGCTGAACCCGGTGGTCCGGCTGCGCACCACCCGGCACCGAACCCTGCTGCTGGACGCGGAGGGCGGCGCGCTCGCCGAGATCGCCCACGACGAGGTCCGGGCGTATGTGTACGCGGCGGGCGCGTACGAGGCGGGTGCTTACGAGGCGGGTGCCGACGAGACCGGTGCGTACGAGACCGGTGCGTACGAGACCGGTGCGTACGAGACCGGCGCCGACGCCGACGCGGGGGCGGACGGCCCGAGCTGGACCGAGACCGAGGTCGAGCTGATGCGCGGCCCGCCCGCCCTGCTGGACGCCGTCGAGGAACGGCTGACGGCGGCGGGACAGCGCCGCTCGGCCTCCCGCTCCAAACTGGCCCGCGCGCTCGGCGACCGGCTCGCCGAACCGCCCGCGCCGCCCGGCACCCCCGCCACCGCGGGCGAGGTCGCCACCGGGTACCTGCGCGAACAGCTCACCGCGATCCTCGCGCTCGACCCGCTGGTGCGGCGCGACCAGGCGGACGCCGTGCACCGGATGCGGGTCGCCACCCGCAGGGCCCGCAGCGCCCTCAAGAGCTTCCGCAGGGAACTGGACCGCGGTGCCACCGACCCGCTCGGCGCGGAGCTGAAGTGGCTGGCCGCCGTCCTCGGCACCGAACGCGACCGCGAGGTCCTCGCGGACCGCGTGGACGGGCTGCTCGCCGAGGCCGACCCCGCGCTGGTCACCGCGGCCGTACGCGACCGGCTGCGGGGCCTGGCCGCCGACAGCCACGCGCGCTCCCACGCGGCCCTGGTCCGGGTGCTGAACGGGACCCGCTACTTCGCGCTGCTCGACCGCCTGGAGGCGCTGCTCGTGCTGCCGCCGTTCCTGGTGTCGGCCGCCGCGCCCGCCCACGAGGCCGCCACCGCCGCCGTGGGCCGCGACCACCTGCGGCTGCGGCGGCAGATCCAGGCCGCGCTGGCGCTGCCGCCAGGCGACGACCGCGACATCGCGCTGCACGAGGCCCGCAAATCCGCCAAGCGCGCCCGCTACTGCGGCGAGGCCGCGCAGCCGGTGCTCGGCAAGCGGGCCGCCGCCCACACCGGCCGGATGAAGTCCGTCCAGCAGCTCCTCGGCGAGCACCAGGACAGCGTGATGTGCCGGGCGGCGCTCGGCCGTACCGCGCGGGAGGCACGGGAGGCGGGGGAGCCCACCGAGGCGTACACGGCGCTGATCGCGGCCGAGCGGGCCAGAGCGGCGGCCGTGGAGGCGGAACTGCCGGATGTCTGGCGGTCGGCGGACCGCGACATCTGAGCCGGGGCCGGCGCGCGGCGGGGGGCGTTGCATGTGGCCGGGGCCTGGGCGCGGCGAGGCCGTGACGGATGAGCGGGACCGGGCCGCCGCGAGACACGGGTACCCTTGAGGGTCACCCAGCCCCCACGCCGCCGGCCGGGGGAGTCCCAGCCGTCTGATGAGAGTCGCCGAGATGCCTGTCGAGTCGGTCTTCCCGCGCTTGGAAGCACTTCTCCCGCACGTCCAGAAGCCGATCCAGTACGTCGGCGGCGAGCTGAACTCCACCGTCAAGGAGTGGGACAGCACCGACGTCCGCTGGGTGTTGATGTACCCGGACGCGTACGAGGTGGGCCTGCCCAACCAGGGCGTCATGATCCTCTACGAGGTGCTCAACGAGCGCGAGGGCGTCCTGGCCGAGCGCACGTACAGCGTGTGGCCCGACCTCGAAGCGCTGATGCGCGAGCACGATGTGCCGCAGTTCACGGTCGACGCGCACCGCCCGGTCCGCGCCTTCGACGTGTTCGGCCTCAGCTTCTCCACGGAGCTGGGCTACACCAACATGCTCACCGCGCTCGACCTGTCGGGCATCCCGCTGCTCGCCGCCGACCGCACGCTGGACGACCCGATCGTGCTGGCGGGCGGCCACGCCGCGTTCAACCCCGAGCCGATCGCCGACTTCATCGACGCGGCCGTCATCGGCGACGGCGAGCAGGCCGTCCTGGAGATGACCGAGGTCATCCGCGCGTGGAAGGCCGAGGGCCGTCCCGGCGGCCGGGACGAGGTGCTGCTGCGGCTGGCAAGGACCGGCGGGGTGTACGTGCCGCGCTTCTACGACGTGGAGTATCTGGCCGACGGCCGGATCTCCCGCGTCGTGCCCAACCGCAGCGGCGTGCCGTGGCGGGTGTCCAAGCACACCGTGATGGATCTCGACGAGTGGCCGTACCCCAAGCAGCCGCTGGTGCCGCTGGCCGAGACCGTGCACGAGCGGATGTCGGTGGAGATCTTCCGCGGCTGCACCCGCGGCTGCCGCTTCTGCCAGGCGGGCATGATCACCCGCCCGGTGCGCGAGCGGTCCATCACCGGGATCGGCGAGATGGTCGAGAAGGGCCTGAAGGCCACCGGCTTCGAGGAGGTCGGCCTGCTCTCGCTGTCCTCCGCCGACCACACCGAGATCGCCGAGGTCGCCAAGGGCCTCGCCGACCGGTACGAGGACGACAAGATCGGCCTGTCGCTGCCGTCCACCCGCGTCGACGCCTTCAACATCGACCTGGCCAACGAGCTGACCCGCAACGGCCGCCGCTCCGGTCTGACCTTCGCCCCCGAGGGCGGCTCCGAGCGGATCCGCAAGGTCATCAACAAGATGGTCTCGGAAGAGGACCTGATCCGTACCGTGGCCACCGCGTACGGCAACGGCTGGCGGCAGGTGAAGCTCTACTTCATGTGCGGGCTGCCCACCGAGACCGACGAGGACGTCCTCCAGATCGCCGACATGGCGAAGAAGGTCATCGCCAAGGGCCGCGAGGTCACCGGGCAGAACGACATCCGCTGCACGGTCTCCATCGGCGGGTTCGTGCCCAAGCCGCACACCCCCTTCCAGTGGGCCCCGCAGCTCGGCGTGGAGGAGACCGACGCCCGGCTGGAGAAGCTGCGCGACGCGATCCGCGGCGACAAGAAGTACGGCCGCAACATCGGCTTCCGCTACCACGACGGCAAGCCCGGCATCATCGAGGGCCTGCTCTCCCGCGGCGACCGCCGGGTGTCGGCCGTCATCCGGGCCGTCTACGAGGACGGCGGCCGGTTCGACGGCTGGCGCGAGCACTTCAGCTACGACCGCTGGCTGCGCGCCGCCGAGGCCGAACTGCCCGCCTTCGGCGTCAACCTGTCCTGGTACACCACCCGCGAGCGCACCGCCGAGGAGGTCCTGCCCTGGGACCACCTGGACTCCGGTCTCGACAAGGACTGGCTGTGGGAGGACTGGCAGGACGCCCTGGACGAGACCGAGGTCGACGACTGCCGCTGGACGCCGTGCTTCGACTGCGGTGTCTGCCCGCAGATGGACACCCACATCCAGGTCGGCCCGACGGGGCAGAAGCTGCTGCCGCTGTCGGTCGTGAAGTGACGGTCGGCGCCGCCGCGAGGTAGCGCGACACGGCCCGTGGCCCCGCACGCAGGACGCGTGCGGGGCCACGGGTTTTTTCGGGGGGCGAGAGCCTTCGGTTACGAGCCGTTGATCACGTACTGCGATCCGGGCTCGATGAGGACGCTGCCGTTGGCGGAGTTGGTGATGGTGACGTGGGACAGATTGGCGCTGCCCCGCGCGCCGCCCTGGGCGCGGATCCCGGCGCCGTTGTTGGACTTGTCGATGGTGACGTTGCTGATGGTGACGCCCGGCATGGCGCCGCCGCCGTTCTTGAACTGGATCCCGTCGTAGGTGGAGTCGGCGATGTCGGTGTCCCGGATGGTGACGCCGGTGATGTCACTGGTGGAGGCGAACAGGGTGATGGCCCCGAACTTCTGCGCCTCGCCCCAGAAGACGCCGCCGCCGCGCTGGATGCCGTTGTTGGCGATCAGCGTCTGGCCGGAGAACGGCAGCGGGTCGTGGTCGGTGGCCAGCATGATCGCCGGGTAGTTCATCGTGTCGTAGACGAGGTTGTTCTCGATGGTGTTGCCGTAACCGCCGTAGATCGCCAGGCCGTTGGCGCGCCAGGGCAACTGGATGGTGTTGTTCACGAAGTGGTTGTCGTGCGCGATGTCGACGGACTGGTCCTTGACGTACTTGTTGGCCCAGACCGCGAGCGAGTCGTCGCCCGTGGTGCGGAAGGAGGAGTTGAACACCTTCGAATTGCGGGTGCCGTTGGTGAAGTTGATGCCGTCGGCGTAGGTGTCGCGGATGCGCATCCCGCTGAATTCGAGGCCGTCCGCCGGTCCCCACAGGGCGGGGATGTTGTCGTAGTCGCGGCCGACCCAGACACCGACGTTGGCGTGCTCGATCCACACGTTGCTGATCTTGGTGTTCTTGCCGAACCGGCCGTTGAGGCCCACGCCGCCCTCGGCGTTGCCGTCACCGCCGCGGATGCGGCCGGAGCCGAAGATCGCGATGTCGGAGATCTGCGTGTTGTTGTCGATGTCGAAGCCGAAGTTGCCCTCGTGCGGGTGGTTGATGCTGCCCACGGCGTCCTGCGGCTGGATCAGCGAGTAGAGCTGCGAGTACCACATGCCCGCGCCGCGGATCGTGACGTTGCTGATGCCGACCTGGTTGTACTGGCCGCGGTGCAGCGGGTCCTCGGTGAGGATCTTCTTCTCCTGGCGCCACTGGCCCGCCGGGATCCACACGCAGTTGATGAGGCCGTTCTGGTTGGCGGTCACGGCCCGCTGGATCGCGGCGGTGTCCTCGATCCCGTCGTCCGGGATCGCGCCGTACTCGGTGATCGACGTGCACTCGGCGGGCTTGGCCTTCGGCGGCGCCACCTGCTCCAGGTCGATCAGGTCGATGACGTAGAACGACGCCGTGTCGGTCGCGTCCCGCTGGAGGCGGAATTTGGTGCCCACCGGATACGTCGTCGACAGCAGCGCGTTGGACTCGTCGAACAGCCGACGGGCGTCCGCCTGCGGCGAGTTGGTCAGCGCCTCGGGGCCGTCGGTGTCGCCGTACAGCCAACTGTGCTTCGAGGACAGGGTGATCTTCCGGTTGAACGTGTTGTTGATGTAGAGGCTGATCGTGGCCTCGATGCCGCCGCCGTTCGCGGCGTCGGGGATCGAGTTGCGCACCACGATCGAGTTGGTCGGGTTGGTGGAGGTGAACTCCACGAACTGACCGGTGGTGTTCAGCCGTACCGACTTGCGGCCCGAGGACTCGGTCGCGAAGTTGGTGTGGCCGAAGGTGCGCAGCGGGTCGGTCTCCAGGAGCGTGCCCTGGTAGGTGGCGGCCTCGGCCTCGTACTCGGTGTACGGGACGGCGGCGCCGCGCCCGACCACGATCGAGCGGGAGAAGGTGTTGTTGGTCTCGTTGGTCTCGGCGACGACGTTGGTGGCGTCCGCGGTCGCGACGAGGGTGGCGCCGCCGCTGGTCGCGGTCCAGGTGCCGGTGACGTTCACGGTGACGGTCGCGCCTGCGGCGATCGCCGGGGTGCTGGTGTCGAGCGTGGTGCCGCCCACGGTGAGGCGGGTGACGGTGGCGACGCCCGTCGAGGTGGTGCCGCGGTTGTGCACCGAGACGGTGAAGGAGACGGCCGCGCCGACCGCGGGGCTGGCCGGGTTGGAGGTGATGCCGAGCACTTCGAGGTCGGGGCCCGGCGCCTGCGCGACGACCAGCTTCGTCGGTGAGGCGAGGCTGTTGTTGTCCTTGCTCTGCTCGATGACGGTGCCATTGGGGTCGACCACGGCCGAGACGGTGTAACTGCCCACCGCCCGCTTGCCGACGGCGACCTGGACGGTGGCGGACGCACCGGCGGCGAGGGCGGCCACCGGGGCGCTGCCCGCGACGACACCGCCGACGCTGACATTGACGGTGGTCGCGGGCGACGCGGCGCTGCCGATGTTCTTCACGGTGGCGCTGACGTTCACGGTGTCGGTCTCGACCGGGGCGGTCGGGGTCCACGACAGCGCGGTGACGGTCAGGTCGGGGTTGGGCGCGGGTACGCCGATGACCTGCACCTCGGCGACCTGGCCGCCCGGGGCGCCGGAGTTGGAGAAGAACCCGAGCTGGAGGTCGGCGGCCCGGCCGGTGACCGGGATGGTCACGGTGTTCTGGTTGCTCGACGGGCTGAACGCGTAGTCGGCCCTGGCCTTCAGCGAGGTGAAGCCGGTCGCGCTCTGGCCGCGCCCAAGCACCTGGATGTTCTGCGTGCGCGGACCCCACGCGGCGTCGGGGTTGAGCTTGACGACGACGGAGGTGATGTCGGCGTCGGAGCCGAGCTTGACCGTCAGCGTCGACGGGAAGCCGTTGGACTCCCAGTAGCTGCCGACCTGGCCGTCGTTGGCGTTGGACGCGACGAAGGACTGGGCCGTCGAGGACGCCTCGATCGGCTTGCCGCGCGCCAGGTCCTTGCCCGTGCCGTCACCGGGGCCGGGATCGCCGGGGCCGGGGCCGCCGGGGTCGGTGACCGTCGTGCCGTGGATCTCCAGCTCGGATATCTGCGCGGCCGGCCACGCGGTGTTGGCCGTGATGTTCAGCCGTACGTAGCGGACCGTCGCGGCGCTGAAGTCGACCGTCACGGTGTTGGCGGAAGCCGGGTTGAAGGTGCGGCCCTGCGCGGCGGACAGCGTGCTGAAGGCGGCGCCGTCGGTGCTGCCCTGCACCGCGATGGTCTCGGTGCGCGCCTCCCAGCCGGCCGGCAGCTTGAGCACCACCTGGTCGACGGCGGCACCGCTGCCGCCGAGGTCGACCTGCACCCACTGCGGGAAGGTGTTGTTCGGCCCTTCCCAGTACGTGCCCTGGTTGCCGTCGGTGACCGCGGAGGCGGGGTATCCGCCCACCGCGCCGCTCGACGAAGCGGCCTTCCCCGAGGCGAGGTTGGGCCGGTCGGCCGCGGCGGCGGCCCCGGACAGTGGCAGGAGCCCGATGGCGATCAGACCGGCGGTGACCAGGCCGGTGATCAGCCGACGGCTGAGCTGTTTCCGTTTCATGTGTCCTCTGTTCAGTCGGAACGAGAGAGCGCGGACGACGCGCGGGACGCGCGGGGTTCGCAGGACGCGAGGCGGCTCCTGCCGTGAAGTTGCATACAGATGTGAAGAATTGAGAGAGCATTGACCAGCTTTTTGCGAGTCACATGTTGCGATCGTGTCACCGGCTTGTCAACGGTTTACGCACGTCATTCGATTTGTTGACAAGACCCGCGCATCCCCAACACATGCGCGCCGCCGCCGACTTGACGGGGCGGGACCTGCGCAAGGCCCCTGGCCCGCGCCGTGGCGGAGCGTTTTCGCGCGGTGCCGCGAGCCGCGCTTCGAGGCGTGCGTGGAGCCGTACTCGCAGAAGTGCTCGCCGGAGTACGTCGAGCCGCGCTCCGGCCCGTGTGCGCGGCCGTGCCACGCGGCCGTGTCACGCGGCCGTGTCATGCGCCCGGCCGCCGCCGCGCGACGTCTCCGGGCGGTATCCGCCGGGTGCCGATCCGGCTGCGGACACCGCGCGGTACGCCAACCCGCCAAGCCCTGCGGGTAGGTTCACCGCATGGCTCTGGAACACCCGCGGGGGAGCGGCGACGGCTGCCTGACCGTCGCCATACGTATGCCGGTCCGTCTTGTCGCCTTCGCCGTCGTGCTGCCGCTGCGCCTGCTCTGGGACGCGCTCGCGACGGCCGGGCGCGCGACCTCGGCCGGACTGCGCTGGACATGGCGCCGCCTGCTGCTCCCGCCGCTGCGGGTCCTCGGCGCCGCGCTCGCCTGGGCGGTGCGCACCCTGGTGGTGATCCCGGCCGTCTTCCTGACCCGCTACCTGGTCGTGGTCCCGCTCGTCGCCCTGTGGCGGTACGTGCTCGTACCGCTCGGCCACGCCGCCGCCTGGACACTGCGCATGCTCGGCGCCGGCACGGGACTGCTCGCGCACTGGCTGCTCGTCGTCCCCCTGACCGCCCTCTACACGTACGTCCTCGCGCCCGTCGGCCGCGCCGTCCGCTGGACGCTGCTGACCCTCGGTGCGGGCCTGGGCGCGGGCGCCTCCTGGCTCGGCCACTACCTCCTCGCCGTGCCCGCCCGCTGGCTCTGGCACTCCCTCCTGGTGCCCGTCGCCCTCGCACTCGCCGCGGCTGTCGTCTTCTTCGTGCGGTACGCGCTGGTGTGGCCGCTGGCCGCGCTGTGGCGGTACGTGCTCACGCCGGTCGGCCGCGGCCTCGCGTGGACGCTGCGGATGACGTGGCTCGGCCTGCTCTGGCTGGTCAGAACCTTGGTCGTGCTGCCGGTCGGCTTCGTGTGGCGGCGCGTCGTCGTCCCCGTCGCACGCGAGATCGGCGCGGCGCTCGGCCACGCCTGGCGGGTGACCGGCTATGTCTCGCGCGCCGTCGGCCGCGGCGTCGCGTGGCTGGCCCGCGTGCTGATCGCGGTCCCCGCCGCCTGGGTCTGGAGCCGGACCGGCGCTCCCGCACTGCGCGCCGTACGGGCCGCGGGCCGCTGGTACCGGCGCGCGGTCCGGCAGCCGGTCAAGGACGCGGTCGCCGACGCCCGCCGCTCGCTGCGCGAGTTGCGCGCCGAGACCCGCAGGGCGCTCTTCGGCGATCCGGTCGGCGCCGCCGAGCGGCGGCTGCCGCCGCGGCGGGCCGGGTACGAGCCGGGGGCGTTCGGTCCGGCACCGGCGACGGACGCGGCCGACGTATCAGAGGCGCCCGATCCCGCCGACGCGCTGGTGGCGAGCGCGCACGCCACGCAAGCGCTGCCCCGGCCGGCGGCCCGCCACCGTAAGCAGCCCGGCCCCGACCTCGCCAAGCGGCGTCCGCCGACCCACCGCTGAGCGGGGGACCGGCACCGGTTCAGGGCGTTCCCCCGAGACTGTCGACCCCGGGTTGTCCACAGGGCGGGGGTCACCCGTCAACAGCAACGCGCGACGCGGCGTAACCTTGTGAAAGACAAGCGGGCCCGGTGACGGGCTCCCGGGACACGAGTACGCACGAGGGACTGAACGACACTGGGCAAGCGACAGCCCGAAGGTCCGCCGCCCGCACCGGCGGTGCAGCGCATTCGACTGCGCTACACCAAGCGTGGCCGCCTCCGGTTCACCAGCCACCGCGACTTCCAGCGCGCCTTCGAGCGGGCCCTGCGCCGCGCCGAGGTGCCGATGGCGTACTCGGCGGGCTTCACCCCGCACCCCAAGGTGTCGTACGCCAACGCCGCACCCACCGGCGTCGGCAGCGAGGCGGAGTATCTGGAGATCGCCCTCGCGCGCAGCGTCGACCCGGAGAAGCTGCGGCTGCTGCTCGACGAGTCGCTGCCCGCGGGACTCGACGTCATCGAGGCGGTCGAGGCCCGGACCTCGGGACTCGCCGAACGCCTCGAGGCGTCCGTCTGGCAGGTCAGGCTCGACGGTGTCGACCCGGCCGAGGCACGACAGGCCGTCGCGGCGTTCCTCGCCGCGGAGATCGTGGAAGTACAGCGCAAGACGAAGAACGGCATCCGCACGTTCGACACCCGCGGCGCCGTCACGCGCCTGGAAGTCGTGGACGACACGCCGGACAACGGCGCCGGGCACGACGCGGACATGTCCGAACAGGGTGCCGATAGGCCGCAGGACCGCGCCTGTGCGATACTGCGGCTGGTTGTACGGCACCTGACACCTGCCGTACGGCCCGACGACGTACTGTCCGGCCTCCATGCGACGGCCGACCTCGCGCCGCCGGTCCCCGCAGCGGTGACCAGGCTGGCGCAGGGGCCGCTCGACGAGGAGTCCGGCACGGTCACCGACCCGCTCGCGCATGATCGCGACGCTGTGACGGTACCTGCCGGGTCCGCGTAGCCACGTCGTCACGCGTCGCCGACGCACCAGGGAGCCACCCGGGTCCGGCGCCGCAGACCACATGAGACTTTCGTCGACCCGCCGACGCGGTGCCGACGAGCGACACAGCAGCTCCCGTGCGGCGCCCGCGCCCCCGGACAGCGGCACCGCGACCAAGCGGCCCGCCGCACCGGACATGGACGCGGCGCCCGGGAGCTCGACGGGAGCATTGCCCGAATGCACGACCAGACCGACTCCAACGAACCCACCCCCACATCCGAGCCCGCCGCCGAGGCCGCGCCGCCGCGCCGCCGCCGGGCCGCCTCCCGCCCCGCGGGCCCCCCGACCGACGCCGCCGGCGGCTCCGCCCCCGCCGAGCCCGCGGCCCAGGCCCCGGCTCCGGCCTCCGACGACGCCTCCGCGTCCGAGGCGGCCGCCCCGCCGCGCGCTCGTCGTCGCGCCACCCGCAAGGTCGCGGCCCCGGCCGTGACCGCCGGTGACGAGGCCGCCTCCGACGCCGCCACGGCCGCCCCCATGAGTTCCGAGACCGCCGAGAGCCTGGCTCCGGCCTCCGATGACGCCTCCGCGTCCGAGGCGGCCGCCCCGCCGCGCGCTCGCCGTCGCGCCACGCGCAAGGTGGCCGCCCCGGCCGCGTCCACCGCCGACGAGACCGCTGCGGGCGATGCCCCTGACGGCGGTACGGACACCGCTGCGGCGTCCGGCTCCGCCGCTGACGACACCGCCGCCTCCGACGAGGCCCCCGCCGCGCCGCCGCGCGCTCGCCGCCGGGCCACGCGCAAGGTGGCGGCCCCGGCCGCCTCGACGGCGGACGAGACCGCCTCGGGCGATGCCCCTGACGGCGGTACGCCCGCCCCGGCGACCGCCGAGCCCGCCGCCGCCGAGGCCCCCGCTGGGGACGCGGCCCCGCCGCGCGCCCGCCGTCGCGCCACGCGCAAGGTGGCCGCCCCGGCCGCCTCCACCGCCGACGAGACCGCTGCGGGCGATGCCCCTGACGGCGGTACGCCCGACGCGGTGACCGCCGAGCCCGCCGCCGAGGCCCCCGCCGCCGCCGAGGCCCCCGCCGGGGACGCGGCCCCGCCGCGTGCCCGCCGCCGTGCCACGCGCAAGGTGGCCGCGCCCGCCGAGGCGCCCGCCGCCGACGGCACCGCGGGCGAGATCGCCGAGGCCCCCGCACCCGCGGCGCCCGTGGCGCCGCCCGCCCCGGCCGCCGAGCCGGAGCCGCGCGCCCGGCGGTCGCGCAAGCGCACGGCCGGAGCCCCTGCGGCGACGTTCTCCGCGGGCGACGGCTCCCGGCGGCTGAAGCCGGGCGCGCTGGCACCGCGGGACGAGGCCGAGGCCGAGAGCGACACCGTCACCGCCAGTGCGCACGACACGCCGGAAGAGCGCTTCGAGTACACCGGGAAGGCGCTCCAGGACGGCGACGAGTGGAACGTCGAGGTCGACGACGCGTACGAGATCCGCGGCTACGGCCAGACGGTCGAGGAGGCGAACGCCAACGCGGTGGCCGCCCTCGCCGAGGCGTTCGGCATCCCCGTCGCGTCCATCACCCTTGAGGTCAGGACCGAGGAGCGCCCGGCGCGCGGACGCCGCAGGGCGTCGCGTCCGCCGACGGCCGTCTTCCAGCCGCCGGTCTTCCAGGCGCCCACGGCCGAGCCCGTGGCGGCCGGCGCCGTCGCGGAGGAGCCCGCCGTCGCCGACGAGGACGAGACCGAGGAGCGGGACAGCGGCCCGCGCCGCCGTCGCCGTCGCCGTGGCGGCTCCGCCGCGGAGCCGGTGACCGCCGAGGCGGCCACCGCCGTGGACGTGGACGAGGCCGACCCCGACGCGGACGACGAGCAGGACAACGACGCGGACGCCGACGGCGAGCACGACGGCGATGACCGCCCGTCTCGCCGTCGCCGCCGCGGCGGTCGCCGCCGTCGCCGGGGCGAGTCCAGCGAGCACGAGGACACCGCCTCCTCCGACGACGAGGACGAGTCGTCCGAGGGCGACGACGAGGAGGACTCCGCCGACGAGTCGGCGCACGACGACGACCACGGCTCGGGTTCCAGCACCAGCCGTCGCCGCAGGCGCCGTCGCCGTCGCGGTTCCGACTCCGGCGCCGACGACTCCGCCAACGGCGGCGACGACCCGGAGCGCACGGTCGTCAAGGTCCGCGAGCCGCGCCAGAAGTCGGAGTCCGGTGGCGGCACCGGCGCCGACGAGGTGCAGTCCATCAAGGGCTCCACGCGCCTGGAGGCCAAGAAGCAGCGCCGCCGGGAGGGCCGCGAGCAGGGTCGCCGCCGCGTGCCGATCATCACCGAGGCGGAGTTCCTGGCGCGCCGCGAGGCCGTCGAGCGCGTCATGGTGGTCCGGCAGAACGGCGAGCGCACCCAGATCGGCGTGCTGGAGGACAACGTCCTCGTCGAGCACTACGTCAACAAGGAGCAGGCCACCAGCTACGTCGGCAACGTCTACCTGGGCAAGGTGCAGAACGTGCTGCCGTCCATGGAGGCCGCGTTCGTCGACATCGGCAAGGGCCGCAACGCCGTCCTGTACGCGGGCGAGGTCAACTTCGAGGCGCTCGGCATGGGCAACGGCCCGCGCCGTATCGAGTCCGCGCTCAAGTCCGGCCAGCCGGTCCTCGTCCAGGTGACGAAGGACCCGATCGGCCACAAGGGCGCCCGCCTGACCAGCCAGGTCTCGCTGCCCGGCCGCTACCTGGTGTACGTGCCCGAGGGCTCGATGACCGGCATCAGCCGCAAGCTCCCCGACACCGAGCGGGCCCGGCTGAAGACCATCCTCAAGAAGATCGTCCCCGAGGACGCGGGCGTCATCGTCCGCACCGCCGCGGAGGGCGCCAGCGAGGACGAGCTGCGCCGCGACGTCGAACGCCTCCAGGCACAGTGGGAGGACATCCAGAAGAAGGCCAAGAGCGGCAACGCGCCGACGCTGCTCTACGGCGAGCCGGACATGACCGTCCGCGTCGTCCGCGACATCTTCAACGAGGACTTCTCGAAGGTCATCGTCAGCGGTGACGAGGCGTGGAGCACGATCCACGAGTACGTCACCCACGTCGCGCCCGACCTGGCGGACCGGCTGTCGCGCTGGACCTCGGAGATCGACGTCTTCGCGACGTACCGCATCGACGAGCAGCTTCTGAAGGCGCTGGACCGCAAGGTGTGGCTGCCGTCCGGCGGTTCGCTGGTGATCGACAAGACCGAGGCGATGGTCGTGGTCGACGTCAACACCGGCAAGTTCACCGGGCAGGGCGGCAACCTGGAGGAGACCGTCACCCGCAACAACCTGGAGGCGGCCGAGGAGATCGTCCGCCAGCTCAGGCTGCGGGACCTCGGCGGCATCGTCGTCATCGACTTCATCGACATGGTCCTGGAGTCCAACCGCGACCTGGTCATGCGGCGGCTGCTGGAGTGCCTGGGCCGGGACCGGACCAAGCACCAGGTGGCCGAGGTCACCTCGCTCGGCCTGGTGCAGATGACCCGCAAGCGGGTCGGCCAGGGCCTGCTGGAGTCCTTCTCCGAGACCTGCGTGCACTGCAACGGGCGCGGCGTCATCGTCCACATGGACCAGGCGACCACCACCGGCGGTGGCGGCGGCAAGCGCAAGCGGCGCGGCAAGTCCGGCAACGGCGGCGCGGCGGGCGACGGTCACGACCACGAGCACGAGAACGAGCACGTGCTGGAGGCAGACGCGGACGACGCCGACTCGGTCGACTCGGCCGACGAACTGCCCGAGCTGGAGCCGATCGAGGTCGGCGAGGCCGAGTTGGTGCCGACCGTCGGCGACCCCGAGGAGGAGTGGTTCGGCACCGCGGCCGAGGCCGAGGCCGCCGCCCACGGCAGCCGCGGCCGCTCCCGGCGGCGCGGCGCCCGTAAGGCCACCTCGCCCGCGGGCGCGCCGCCCGCGGCCGACCACGAGCCGGAACCGGCCGTCGTGGTCGTCCCGGTCAGCGAGCCCGTCATCGAGCAGGCGCCGACCGTCGAGCCCGAGGTCTCCACGGAGCCCCCGGCCCGCGCCCGTCGTCGCGCCACCCGCAAGGTGACGGCTCCCGCCGGGTCTCCCGCGGTCTCCGAGGACGCCGCCGTCGTGGTCGTCCCCGCCGAGGCCCCCACGGCCCCGGTCGAGGCCGCGCCCGAGCCCGAGGTCTCCACGGAGCCCCCGGCGCGCGCCCGTCGTCGTGCCACGCGCAAGGTGACGGCTCCCGCCGGGTCGCCTTCGGGCGCCGACGACGCGGCTGTCGTGGTCGTCCCGGCCGAGGCACCGGCCGCCGATGCCGCTGACGCGGAGCCCAAGAAGCGGGCGCCGCGCAAGGCCGCCACGAAGAAGGCTGCCGCCAAGAAGACGGCGACGAAGAAGGTCGCGGCCAAGAAGACGACCACGAAGAAGGCTGCCGCCAAGAAGTCGGCCGCGCCCTCCGAGTAGTCCGGCCCCGCGTGGCCCGCGCCCTGCCCCGGGCGCGGGCCACGCGCGTCCACCCTGCGGGTGGGCTGTGCCCCGCCGGGGGCGCGGGGGAACTGCGCGCTCGGCCACCGGTGGTGGCGCGGCCCAGGAACCGGCCCCAGCGGGGCAGATGCGGTGGTCTTCTGGCTGACAGCCCGGCGGGGGCCGGCCGCGCAGTTCCCCGCGCCCCTAAAAACATGCCCTTGCGCGATGGCAGCGCACTTTGCCGGTGCCGTGACGGGGCGCGCGACCGTTCACGGGTGCGGGAGGGCGGATTTGACCGGGCCGGAGGCCCTCCGTAGTCTTGACCTTCGGCGTTTGTGCGCCCACTTCTGAGCAAATCCCTCCCGGTCCGCCGGGAGAGGCCCCCCGCGCACCATCGGGACGGCTGGCATCAGGGGTCCGATTTCAAGAGCGAGAGAGTGAGATCCGCGTGTACGCAATCGTGCGTAGCGGTGGTCGTCAGCACAAGGTGGCTGTCGGCGACATCGTTGAGGTTGACAAGATTCCCACGGGCAAGGTGGGCGACGCGATCGAGCTCTCGACGCTGCTCGTCGTCGACGGCGACGCCGTCACCAGCGACCCGTGGGTGCTGGCCGGTGTCAAGGTCGAGGCCGAGATCGTGGACCACCACAAGGGCCAGAAGATCGACATCCTGCGCTACAAGAACAAGACCGGCTACCGCCGTCGCCAGGGTCACCGCCAGCAGTACACGGCGCTGAAGATCACCGGCATCCCCACGGCTGCGAAGTAAGGGACTGAGGAGAGATGGCACACAAGAAGGGCGCATCGTCCACTCGGAACGGTCGCGACTCCAACGCTCAGCGGCTCGGCGTCAAGCGCTTCGGCGGCCAGGTCGTCAACGCCGGTGAGATCATCGTCCGCCAGCGCGGCACGCACTTCCACCCCGGCTCCGGCGTCGGCATCGGCAAGGACGACACGCTGTTCGCCCTCTCCGCCGGTGCGGTCGAGTTCGGCACCAAGCGTGGGCGTCGTGTAGTGAACATCGTTCCGGCCGCCTGATCCAGGCACCGTAGAGCGACACAGTTTCACCTCCGAGGGCGGACCTCGCTTCCCGACCAGGGAAGCGGGGCCGCCCTCGGCGTGTTACGTCTTGGAACGCGTGAAAGCGCGCGTACCGCACCACCCCGTGCACATCCGCACCACCCCGTACGTATCTGGAGGAATGCCATGACCACCTTCGTGGACCGCGTCGAGCTGCATGTCGCCGCGGGTAACGGAGGCCACGGCTGCGCCTCCGTTCACCGGGAGAAGTTCAAGCCGCTGGGCGGCCCCGACGGCGGGAACGGCGGCCGGGGCGGCGACGTGATCCTCGTCGTCGACCAGGACGTCACGACGCTGCTCGACTACCACCACAGCCCGCACCGCAAGGCGACCAACGGCAAGCCCGGCGAGGGCGGCAACCGGTCGGGCAAGGAGGGTACGGACCTGGTGCTGCCGGTGCCCGACGGCACGGTGGTGCAGGACAAGGACGGCAATGTGCTGGCCGACCTCGTCGGCCAGGGCACCACCTTCATCGCGGGCCAGGGCGGTCGCGGCGGCCTCGGCAACGCGGCGCTGGCCTCGGCCCGCCGCAAGGCGCCCGGCTTCGCGCTGCTCGGCGAGCCCGGTGTGGCGCGGGACATCGTCCTGGAACTGAAGACGGTCGCGGACGTGGCGCTGGTCGGCTACCCGAGCGCGGGCAAGTCCTCGCTGATCTCGGTGCTGTCGGCCGCCAAGCCGAAGATCGCCGACTACCCGTTCACCACGCTGGTGCCCAACCTCGGTGTGGTGACGGCCGGTTCGACCGTCTACACGATCGCGGACGTACCGGGTCTGATCCCCGGCGCCAGCCAGGGCAAGGGCCTCGGCCTGGAGTTCCTGCGGCACGTCGAGCGCTGCTCGGTGCTCGTGCACGTGCTGGACACCGCGACGCTGGAGTCCGACCGCGACCCCGCCAGCGACCTCGACATCATTGAAGAGGAACTGCGGGCGTACGGCGGCGGGTTGGAGGACCGGCCGCGGCTGATCGTGCTCAACAAGATCGACGTGCCCGACGGGCGCGACCTCGCCGAGATCATCAGGCCGGAGCTGGAGAGCCGCGGCTACCAGGTCTTCGAGGTGTCGGCCGTCTCCCACGAGGGGCTGCGCGAGCTGTCGTTCGCCCTGGCGAAGATCGTCGCCGAGACGCGGGCCGCCAAGCCGGTGGAGGAGTCCACCCGCGTCGTCATCCGCCCGCAGGCCGTCGACGACGCCGGGTTCACCGTCACCCACGACGGCGAGAGCCTGTACCGCGTGCACGGCGAGAAGCCCGAACGCTGGGTCCGCCAGACCGACTTCTCCAACGACGAGGCCGTCGGCTACCTCGCCGACCGCCTCAACCGCCTCGGCGTCGAGGACGCCCTCCTCAAGGCCGGCGCCAACGCCGGCGACGCCGTCGCCATCGGCCCCGACGAGGACGCCGTCGTCTTCGACTGGGAGCCCAGCATGGCCGCCGGCGCCGAAATGCTCGGCCGCCGCGGCGAGGACCACCGTTTCGACGCCCCCCGCGCCGCCGTCACCCGCCGCCGCGACAAGCAGGCCGAGCGGGACGACGCCGAAGAGGAGTACCACGGCTTCGACCCGTTCAAGTAAACGCGCGACCGGCCCCCTGGGAAGGGGGCCGGTCGGGGTGGGTCAGGCGTCCGCGTGGGCCGGGGAGGGGCGGTTCGGGTCGGGCTCGGCGAGCGCGGACGGCGGGGTGAGAATCCGGCGGCTCAGCAGGTAGGTGAAGGGGATGGCGGCTGCCGCGGCGGCCAGCGGGGCGATCTTGTCGTTCATGCCCGCCCACTCCACGAGGGCGTAGACGCCGACGCTCGTGACCACGTAATTGGTCAGGTTGGTCAGCGGGAAGAGCAGGAACTTCCGCCAGGTGGGCCGCGTCCGGTACGTGAAGTACGTGTTCAGGAAGAACGACCCGATCATGCTGAGCACGAACGCCAGGGTGTACGCGGCGAAGTACGGCATCCACGGGTGCAGGGCCAGGTAGAAGCCGTAGAAGGTGGCGGTGTTGACCCCGCCCACGAGGGCGAACCGCACGATCTGGAGCAGTTGCGGTGAGCGGGTGCCGGCCAGGCTCAACGGATCTCCATCCGGGGCAGCGACGCGCTCGTCGGTGCGGCGCCGGCCTGCCGTGCCACCCCGAAGGCCCGCGGCGCGTTCGTCTCCTTGACCAGGAAGTGCGGCCGTCGCTTGGTCTCGTAGTAGATGCGCCCAATGTACTCGCCTATCAACCCCAGCATCAGCATCTGGAGCCCGCCCAGACCGACGACGGCGACGAGCAGCGTCACATAACCGGGCGCGTCGGGCCCCTTGATCATCGCCATGACGGTGACGACCACGGCATACGCCGCCGCGACGGCACTGAGCGCCATTCCCAGATAGATGGCCAGCCGCAACGGCCGGTTGTTGAACGAGATCAGCCCGTCCATGCCGTAATTGATGAGCGCGCCGAAGTGCCACTTCGTCTCGCCCGCCTCCCGCGCGGCATTGCGGTAGTCGAAGGTGACGGTGTCGAAGCCGATCCAGGAGAAAAGGCCCTTGGAGAAGCGGTTGTACTCCGGCATCGCGAGCAGCGCGTCGACCGCGCGCCGCGACAGCAGCCGGAAGTCCCCGACGCCGTCGGTCAGTTCGACGTCCACCCACTTGTTGATCATCCGGTAGTAGAGCCGACTGGCGGCCGTGCGCAGCTTCTTGTCGCCCTCGCGGGTGCGCCGCGCGATCACCTGGTCGTGCCCGGCGCGGTGCAGCTCCAGCATGCGCGCGATCAGCTCCGGCGGGTGCTGGAGGTCGGCGTCCATCACGACCACCGCGTCCCCGGTCGTCTCCTTGAGCCCGGCCAGGATGCCCGCCTCCTTGCCGAAGTTCCGGCTGAAGGACACGTATCGCGTGCTCGCCTCGCGGTTCTCGGCCAGGGCCCGCAGCCGCTCCAGGGTGCGGTCGGAGCTGCCGTCGTCGACGTAGCACAGCTCGTAATCGACGGAGAGCGCCGTGAGGGTCTCCCGGATGCGTACGTCGAAGAGCTCGATCACGGCTTCTTCGTTGTAGCAGGGAACTACGATCGACAGTCGCATGAGATCACTTTCGGCGCCGTACGCGGATGCAGGGCGGATGCGGTGCGGATTCAGGGCGAGCGCTGGGTAAGTGCTGAGTGAGTGCTGGGCGAGTGCGGTCCCGGCGGACGGATCCGCACGTGATCCCGCACGCTCTGCGTCAGCGTAGGACGGCCCGTGGCCCTGCTTTGGGCGCCGAACAAGGCGTCGGGGAAAGTTACGCGAAGCGCCCTTGCTGCTCAATGAAGAATTCACCCAACGATGGGCAACCGAATTCCTGATTCCGCATTACGTGTAACGTCGCGCGCGGCCGGAGTTCCGGACAGGTATACCGCACGCGGCCCCTTGGAGAACGCAAGGCATACTTGAGGTATCGGCCCGGACCACCGTACGGGCCGTCGTCGTACGTCAACGGCCCGCGTCGCGGCGGGCCCCGCAATCGATGAGGAGCCGCCCGCCGTGCGTAATCCCGAGGCACCCCGACTGCTGGGGGTCTACCGACGAGCAGTACCGGAGAGCGCCCGACGGAAGATCGCCTCCCGCGTCGACTCGGACTTGCGCAAGCAGGTGAAGCTGCGCATCGCGGGCGCGACCGCCGCCGCCGAGCGGGCCAGGGCGGCCAGGGTCGGCAAGCGCCACCAGGCGCTGGTGGACCGTCCGGACCGCACGGTGATCACGGTCAACCGCGAGGCGAAGGTCGCGCTGATCGTCCCCGGCGTGACCCCGCTGGCGGCCCGCAGGGCCAACCTCGACGCGGTCCTCGGCTGCCTGTCCGCCGCCGGTCTCGACCACTTCTGCGTACGGGGCCGCTCGCACACCGCCTCGGCCGTGGCCGTCCACGAGAGCGACCGGGAGGCGGTGCTCGCCGCGCTGACCGCGCTGTGCGCCGAGGAGCCCGGCTACGTGACCGCGGTCAAGGGGAACTCCCCGGTGCCCGAGGAGTCGCTGCCGGGCTACGAGCAGCCGTCCTGGCGCCGTCTGGCGGGCGCCGGGGTCTTCCGCCTCACCTGGTACCGCACCGACGAGAGCAAGGGCCTGGCGCTCGGCACCCGCTACGGCTGCGACATCGAGTTCTGGCGCGAGGAGGACGGCGCGCTCGTGGCGCCGCGCCCCGGCAAATTCGCCGAGGCCGTCCCCGCCGACGCCAAGACCGTGCAGGCGCCCGAGGCGTTCTTCACCGACCTCGCGCCGCGCGACACCGGCGCGGGCCCGCGCTTCGAGGTCCGTACCCGCGAGCACTTCGCGATCCACACCACCGACGAGATCCGCTTCCCGGTCGATGTCGTCTACACCTGGGTGGACGGCGCGGACCCGGCGTGGCTGCGCCGCCGCGCGGACTTCACCGGCGCGGCGTACCACGACGAGGCGGCCAACGCGGCGCGCTACCTCAGCCGTGACGAACTGCGGTACTCACTGCGCTCGTTGCACATGTACGCGCCGTGGGTCCGGAAGATCTTCCTGGTCACCGACGACCAGACGCCGTCCTGGCTGAAGACCGAGCACCCCGGCATCGAGGTGGTCAGCCACCGGCAGATCTTCCGCTCGCCCGGCTCGCTGCCGACCTTCAACTCGCACGCCATCGAGAGCCAACTGCACCACATCGAGGGCCTGTCGGAGCACTTCCTGTACTTCAACGACGACGTGCTGCTCGGCAACGAGGTGACGCCGCAGGACTTCTTCCTCGCCAACGGCCTGACGAAGTTCTTCCCCTCACCCGCGCTGGTGCCGCTGGGCGAGAAGACGGAGGCCGACCCGCCGGTCGCGGCGGCCGGGAAGAACAACCGGCGGCTGATCGAGGAGCGCTACGGCGCCGTCCTCGTGCAGAAGATGAAGCACATGCCGCACGCCCTGCGGCGCAGCGTCCTGGACGAGATCGAGGACGAGTTCGCCGCCGAGTACCGGCACACCGAGTCCAGCCACTTCCGCAGCATGGACGACATCTCCGTCGCCTCGTCGCTGCACCACTACTACGCCTTCCACACCAGGCGCGCGATCCCGTCCAACGACCTGCCGTACACCTACCTGGACCTGACCCACCCCTGGACCGAGACCCGGCTCGGCCGGCTGCTCGCCAACCGCGACAAGACCGTCTTCTGCATCAACGACACGGTCTCCACGGAGAACGACGCGACCGGCCAGAAGGACCTGATCACCCCGTTCCTCGACGCGTACTTCCCGGTGCCGAGCCCCTTCGAGAAGGAGTAGCCCGGCACCGGGCGGGCTGTCGCCGGCGCCTGCCCCGTTCAGTCCCGCTCGAAGCGGGACTTCACGGGGTAGTAGGCGTTGAGGAAGGCGTACATCACGCGCGCCTGCTCCTCGGCGGGCACCTCGGCGTCGGGCGACTCGCCGATGCAGAAGACATCGTAGTTGCGGGACGCGAGCAGTCGGCCGAGCACCGAGTGGTGGTCGTAGTTGCCGACGTTGACGTAGCTGCACGAGATCCTGCCGGGCGCGCAGCGGCCGGTCAGGTAGCCGTAGTGGTGGTGCAGCGACGACGTGATCGACAGGTCGCTGTTGCCGCGGAAGGGGTTGGCCGCGGTCCTGGCCACCTCCTCCGGGAACCTCTCGCCGATCTCCGCGAGCACGCTGCGGCGCAGCGCGTGCGGCGTGTGCAGGAAGCTCTGCGTGGCGGTCCGTCCGAAGGCGTCCTCCAGCAGTTTGCGGTTGTTCTTGGCCGCGGCGAAGTAGCCCTCGTCCTCGTCCGACGGCTCGGTCGGCGGTACGGCGGTCGGCGACCGGAAGAAATTCGCCATGCCGTTGCTGAGGAAGAACAGCTCGGGTGTGACCGGGCGGCCCATGAAGACGTCGTCGTTGAGATAAAGGAAGTGCTCGGACAGGCCCTCGATCCGGTGGATCTGGCTCTCGATGGCGTGCGAGTTGAAGGTGGGCAGGCAACTCGGGTCGGCGAAGATGTCCCGGTGGCTCACCACCTTCACATCGGGGCACGACGTGTCGAGCCAGGGCGGCACCTGGTCGTCGGTCACCAGATAGATGTTGCGCACCCAGGGCGCGTACATCTCCAGCGACCGCAGTGAGTAGCGCAGTTCGTCGCGGTTGCGGAACCTCACGTCGCCGTTGTCGACGTCCGTGTTCTCCGAGACCGGCAGTCCGCGTCGGCGGCGCGCCTCGTTGCGGCGGTCCTGCCATGCGGTGTCGTCGCCGTCCACCCAGGTGTAGACGACGTCGATGGGCTGGTCGACATCCCACATCAACTGCTTGGTGAACTGCGAGAGCGTCGGGTAGT
This sequence comes from Streptomyces sp. NPDC088910, assembly GCF_044749865.1. Lineage (NCBI taxonomy): Bacteria > Bacillati > Actinomycetota > Actinomycetes > Kitasatosporales > Streptomycetaceae > Streptomyces > Streptomyces sp. NPDC088910. Next base: position 630,608 of record NZ_JBIVIV010000001.1, on the reverse strand, counting down.
CCCGCTCGCCCACCCGCAGCTTCGCGGTGGGTTCGAGGGACGGCAACCGGCGCCCAAGGAGCGTCGTGGCCCGTGGGGTGGAACGCCAGCCGTCTTCCTCGTCGACGGACCAGAACTCCACGCTGCAGCCGTACGCGGGCCCGTAGCGCAGGGTACGGCTGCCGGTGACCACCGGCTTGAAGATCCGCAGCCCGGCCACCTCGCCGACGTCCCGCAGCCGTTCCGCCAGCACCGCTCCGGGCGCGGCGCCACGCGGGGAGATCAGCTCGGCGTAGACCGCCTTGCCGTGCAGGGCGGTGGCCAGCGCCTCAAGCACCCGGGGCCGTTCCTCGACCGGTACCGCGAGCCGGTGCTGGACGCCGTCGGCCCGCAGCAGGACGTACGGAATGCCGACGTCCTCAAGGACGGTGGCGCTGATCTCCAGGTTGGTCGCGAGCATTTGGGGCCCGTTGACGTCGTCGCGGACCTCGGCGAGCCGCCCCGCGGAGCGCACCAGCTTGCGGTCCTGCGCCTGGATCATCACCTCCCGGGCCTTCTGCTCGTCGGTGGAATTCGCCAGCGGCGAGACGGGCGCGGCCACGGTGAAGTTGCGCGTGCCGCCCGCCACCACCCGCAGCGCCGCCCGGTCGGCACGTCGTCCCAGGCGCTGCGGGTTGTCGCGCTCGGCCACCAGCCGGGTGAACAACTCCTCCCAGCGGGCGGTGATGTCCTCACCGCTGAAGCGCTCGTAGACGCCCTCGCGCGCCGCCTTGCCGAAGGCGTGCCGAGTCTGCTCGTCACCGATCAGCCGGGCCATCGCCTCGGCCAGCAGGTCGATCTCACCGGGCGGCACCAGCAGCCCGTCCACGTCGTGCCTGATGATCTCGGCCGGGCCGGTGACGATGTCGTAGGCCACTACCGGCACACCGGCGGCGAACATCTCCAGGAGCACCAGCGGGAAGGCTTCGTTGCGCGAGGGCAGGACACAGAGCCCGGCCTTGGCCCACTCCTCGTCCATCTGCTGCGAGCGGCCCACCAGTTCGACCCGCAGTTGCAGGCCGAATCCTTCGACGAGCTGGCGCAGCCGCACTTCCTGGGGGCCGTCGCCGAATATCCGGAGCTTCCAGTCGGGGAAGTCGCCGGAGATCTGGTGGAACGCCTGGATGGCGTGGTTGAGCTGTTTTTCCGGGGTCATGCGGGCGGCCAGCACGATGACCTTGTTCTGGAGGTCGGAGCGCGGGCGGTAGCCGTCGGACACCGCGTTGGGAATGGTGACGAGCTCGGGCGCCGCGTCGCCGAGCGAGTCGGCGAACCAGTCGTTCGTGCGCTCGGTCAGCGACACCAGGGCGTCGATCCGCGGGCCGTACACCAGCAGCGGTTCACCGGCTACGCCGCGCAGTTGGGAAGCGCGGTGCTCTTCGTGCACGGTCACCACACGGGCCGGAGCCAGTTCCGCGGCGGCGGCCATCAGGGCCGGGGAGGTGGTGATCAGCACATCGCAGTCGAGCGCGGGCAGCGCGGCGGTCATCTCGATGTCGGAGAGCTGGTCGAAGGTGTTCTCCCAGACCGGCTTGATCAGTTCGCTGGGCAGCGACTGCAGCGTCCTGCACGCTTCCTCGTCCAGCGTGCTGCGGCGTACCGGACGCCCGTAGGCGCCGGTCCTGTCCACCAGGTAGCGCCGCTTGATCTGCTTCGCCTCCGCGAAGAACGGCTCCAGGCGGGTCTTGAAGACACTCAGCACTTCGACTTCGTGCCGGGCGGAGAGATGGATCGCCTGGGTGTAGGCGGCCATTTCCGTGCCGCCCATCTCGTCGCCCCAGGTGAGCAGAAATGTGATCTTCATGCGTCCTCGTTGGTTCCGATGGCCGCGCAGGCCACCGCAAGGGCACCGGCAGGCGTGAGATAGACGTGCGCACGGGTCAAGGAACCGTCGTCCAGGGCGATGATGCGAAAGGGAGTCCGGAAGACCTGCTTGGGATGACGCACCTGGGTGAGCCGCTTGGCGACCTTCAGCTTGGCGCGCCCCCCGCGCAGTTGGACGTCCCAGGTGCGCTGGACGCCCGGACCGTCGGTCATGGCTCGCAACGGCAGGTCGAAGGTGAAGTTGTCGCCGTCCCAATCGAGCGCCGCCGAGACGGATTTGTTGGCTCCCCGGCGTACGACCTCGGCGGTGTACTCGGTCACCGGGTGCCGTGCGGCCAGCAGTCGGCCGTGTACGGTCACCCGGTCCCAGAGCAGGTCGAATCTGACGAGTTCGGCCTGGTGGGCGGGGGCTGTGACCTTGAGCATGGCGCGGCCGTCCACCGAGCGCACCGGCCGGAAGACCGCGCCGCTGGACTCGGACGGCGAGGTCGGGAGCATCGGGCCGTGCACCGCGGCGAACGCCAGGGCGGCCAGGTCGGATCTGGTCTCACGACCGCCCTCGTCCGTGACGACGACACAGAACCGCCAGAGCCCCGCACTGAGCAGCAGCCCGCGCCCCGTGTCGTTCTCACCTTCGGTGTACCGCAGCGGTACCGTCGCGGTGAGCAGCAGGGACGTGTCGGACTCCGGCTCCAGGGCGAGGTCGACACTGACCCGATGGTTGCCGTGGATCAGTTCGAGGCGGGCCGCGGAGGGGCCGGCGGTGTGCCGGGAGAAGGGCACCGCGAGGTTCAGCGTGCGGCCGCCGAGCACTGAGAGGTGGACCGGGGTGATCATCGGTCGCGGTCTGATGCCTGTACCGAGCGCGGGCACAGTGTTCATCCGCTCGACCTTGCGGCGGGCTCGTACCGCCAGGGTGCGGGCGCGCTTTACCGCGCCCACCGCGTAGGGCAGGAGCGAATCACTCACGGCGCACGTGTCTCCCATTCTCATTGGTCAGCCAACGCATCCTGTCAAGGATGCCAAACATCAGCAAGTTGGCCGAATGTTGCAATTCCTGACCATGGCTGTTCACCTGCGGGCCAATCGAATGTGTGAAGTGGATCACTGGTTCCGCCGGAGCCGTGTCACTGCCACCCGCTGTGAGTCGAGGCGGTGGAAATGATCGCACAGCGGGTGAACGCGGCGGGAACGCCGAGTCGATTCCCGGAGTCGTCCGTGCGGCCCCGCTTGCCGTGCGCGCCCTGAGCGGCGGCTCGGTCCGGCAGGTCTTCCCCGTGGTCGCCGTTGGTAGGGTTCGGCCATGACCTGGATGATTACCGGCGGCGCTGGTTATATCGGTTCGCACGTTGTCAGGGCGCTCGTTGCCGATGGACAGCAGGTGGTCGTCGTCGACGATCTGAGCACCGGAGATCCCGAACGCCTGCCGGCCGGTGTGCCGTTGGTACGCGGCACCGTCCTGGACCGGGCGCTGCTCGACCGGACGCTGAGCGAACACGACGTCCGGGGCATCGTGCACATCGCGGCGAAGAAGCAGGTCGGAGAGTCCGTCGAGCGCCCGCTGTGGTACTACCGGGAGAACGTCGAGGGTCTGCGGACCGTACTCGAGGCCGCCGTCGAGGCGCGGGTGCAGCGCTTCGTCCTGTCGTCTTCCGCGGCCGTATACGGAATGCCCGACGTGGACCTGGTCACCGAGCAGACCCCGTGCGAGCCGATGAGCCCGTACGGCGAGACCAAGTTGGCCGGAGAGTGGCTGGTCACCGCGGTCGGGCGGGCGCACGGGATGGCCACCGCGTCGTTGCGCTACTTCAACGTCGCGGGCGCGGCCGCCCCCGAGCTGGGCGACCCGGGGATCTTCAACCTGGTGCCGATGGTCTTCGACCGGCTCTCCCGCGGCCGGACTCCGCTGATCTTCGGCGACGACTACCCGACGCCGGACGGCACCTGCATCCGCGACTACATCCACGTCGAGGACATCGCGTCCGCGCACGTCGCCGCCGCCCGCCGGCTCACCGAGGACTCGAAGGCGGCCCTGGTGCTGAACATCGGCCGGGGCGAGGGCGTCTCCGTGGCGGAGATGGTCGGCATCATCCAGGAGATCTCGGGTCACACCGGGATCGCCCCGGAGGTCACCGCGCGTCGGCCCGGCGACCCGGCCAGGGTCGTGGCGTCCGCCGACGCGATCGGCAGGGAACTGGGCTGGAAGGCCGTCTACGACGTGCGCGAGATGGTGGCCTCGGCCTGGGCGGGCTGGCAGTTGCGACACCCGGAGTAACCGGGGCGCGCCATTCCGATTCGGGGAGTCGGACTCACTCGCGGTGAGTCCGGCTCCCCTTTTTCATGCGGCTGACCAGCCGGTTCCGCAGGTCAATGCATTCCGGCCTTTTCGGCTTTTGCTTCCGGTACTTGCCTGACCCGGACATGTGATGACGGTCACATCAAAGCGAAGAAACCCCGGCTCGAAATTGTCCCTCTTGTGCAGCGGGTGGTCGAAATGATCACACGAGAGGTGAACGGAGCCGGAACGTTGGACCGAATGCTGGAACAAGCAAGCAGGGGTCCCGGACGCCGGGTCGTGGTGGGTTCGATGGCGGGCGCACTCGCGGCGGCCACGGTCGCGGGTTGTACGGGTCGGAGCACCGCGGCCAAGCCGAGGATGACGGGAGCGCCGGTCGTCTTCGGGCCGCCCCCGACCGGCGGTGTACTGCCCGCCTCCGCGCGGGTCACCTTCGGCGCCCCCGCCGCACCGCTCGTGATGCAGGTGGTCGCGCACCCCGACGACGACCTGTACTTCATGAATCCGGACACCGCCGCCACCATCGACCGTCATGTGCCGGTCGTCACGGTCTACGTGACCAGCGGCGACTCCTTCGGCGTGAACCGCGCCCCCGGCCACCCGCGCCCGCTGGCGAACGTACCCGCGTACGTCTCCGCGCGGCAGCAGGGGCTGCGGCAGGCGTACGCGCGGATGCTCGGCGCGGAGATCTTCACGCCGTGGACGCGTACCGCGCTCGCCCTGCCTCACGGCGGCGCAGCCGAGGTCAACACCCTCGAACACGACGGCAGGCGGGCCGAGTTGGTCTTCCTGCGGATCGACATGCACACTCCGGTGCGCGGCGGCGGCACCTTCGGCATCGACAAGCTCTGGGCCGTGGACGGGACGGTACGGACCGTACCGCTGCCCGACGGCCCGGTACGCGCCGCCCACACCTTCGACCGGCAGACGCTGATCGACGCGCTCGCCTTCCTGTTCACCACCTTCCGGCCGACGCTGATCCGCACCATGGACCCCGACCCGGACATCCAGGTCCACAACGCGCGGTACCCGCGCGACAGCGACCAGGTCGGCTACTCCGACCACCGTGACCACACCGCCACCGCGCTGTTCACCTGGCGGGCCATGGCGCAGTGGACCGAGAAGGCCGCGGCGAGCGGCGGCCCGGTCCCGACCTTCCTCACCGAGGCCTACCGCGGCTACTACAACCAGCGCTGGCCGCACAATCTCCCGCAGGCCACCGTCCGCTTCAAGGCGGACGTGCTCGATGTGTACGGCGGCGCTCCGGGCTGGAAGTGCGGCGACACCGGCGGCTGCGGTGACTACAGCGTCGGCCAGGGCGACGCGCTGAAGTCCCCGCGCGGCTGGGTCCGCAGCACCCACTACCGCTACCCGACCTCTGGTCCGCAGGCGGTGGCCGCCAAGGACGGCAGGCTCACCGTGTACGGCGTGCTCGGCACCCGGGCCGCCCGCTGGACCGAGACCGCGCCGGCAAGCGGACACTGGAATGCGCCTGAGGACCTCGGCGGGGGCCCGCTGACCCCCGCGCTCAGCGTCGTCACCGACAAGCACGGCCACCATCTGCTGTTCGGCCTGCGCTTCTCCGGTCTGTCGGCCGCGCCGGGCGACAACACCCGGGAGGTCGTGGTGCTCGACCAGCAGGTGGGTGCCTCGGGCAAGTCCGCCGGCGAAGACGGCGACCGGGCGATCCGGGGCTGGCGCAGCCTCGGCAGCCCCGAGGCGAATCCGGTCCGCGGCCGCAGGGTCGGGCCGCCGACCGCTGTGATCGGCAAGGACGGCCGGATCCACGTCTTCGTCCGCAACGCCTCCAAGGGTCTGAGCACGCGGGTCCGCGACGCCTCCGGTCAGTGGTCGCCGTGGCAGCAACTCGCCGGCGGCCAGGTCCAGGAGGGGCTGACCGCGACCGTCGACCACGACGGCCGGATCCACGTCTTCGCCGCGGGCCACCAAGGGGTCCACCAGTGGACTCAGTCCACCCCGAGCGCCGAACTGGTCGGCCGTCCCCTGCGGCACACCGGCGTGCCCGGCGAGGTGCCCGAAGCGGTGACCGCGGCGGACGGTTCGCTGCTGCTGGCCTTCCGCAGGCCGGAAACCGCCGAGATCGCGGTCGAACGCCTCACCGCGGGACGGCATGGTCGCTGGATTCCGGCCTCCGCCGTGCGCGACGCGGGCTTCGGCCCGGTCGCCCTGCTCAGCGGCCGGGGCGCGGAGACCAACCCGCTGCTGGCCGTACGCGCCGACTTCGGCAACGCGCTGCTGGTGCACGGTGAATACGGCAAGGGACCGGCCGCCGCCACAGCCAGTACCCCGACGGAGCCCTTCGCGGTCGGCCGCCCCGACGTGCTCGTCGCGGGCACCGACCGTACGGCCCTGGTCTCCTTCACCGTGAACGCCACCCCGGGCGTCACCCGCGTCCACGGCACCGGCACGTTCACCCAACTGGCCACGAGATAGCACGGGTTGTCGGCCGTGACGCGCGAGGGCGCCCGCACCGGGAAGGTGCGGGCGCCCTCGTCCGTCCACTCAACAGGCGGCGGACACCACAGGACGTCTCAGAACAGACGGCTGTAGCCGTTCCAGCCGCCGCCCTGCTTCACCGGAGCCTTGAACTGGCCCGTGCCGGTGGAGCTGTAGCTGAACAGATTGCCGCTGGCGTCCACACCGAGCAGGTCGGCGCGGCCGTCACCGTCCATGTCGCCCGGCGACGCCAGCTTGTTGTAGCGGTTCCAGCCCGTGCCGATCTTGACGCGGGTCTCGAACGGGCGGGAGCTGACGCCCGTCCCCTTGTACAGGTAGAGCGTGCCGTCGCTGGTGCGCGCGACGATGTCCGCCAGGCCGTCACCGGTGAAGTCACCGGCGCCCACGATGGCGTTGTACGCACCCCAGCCGGGACCGACCAGCAGGCGGCCGGTCAGCGCCGCGCCGGTGCCCTGGCCCCGGTAGAGGTACAGGTTGCCCGAGGTGTCACGGGCCAGCAGGTCGCCCTTGCCGTCACCGCTGAGGTCACCGGGGCCGACGAAGAGGTTGTAGCCGCCCCAGCCGGTGGCCAGCGGGCTGCTCACGTCGGAATCCAGGTTCCACAGGTTGGTGCCGTCCCGGAACAGCAGGTCGGCGTACCCGTAGTCACCCAGCGACGAGGCCAGTGCGAAGGTGCTGTACCCCCCCGAGCCGCCCGACACCTGCTGGCGCGCGGCGAGCGTCCCGTTGTTGTTGGTGTAGTACCAGTAGAAGGTGCCGCCGGTCGACAGACCGTAGAGCTCCTTCTTGCCGTAGGCCGGGTTGGAACCCGCGCCCGCGAACAGCTCCACGTTCCAGTCTTTGTAGCCGCCCTGCTTGGGCGCGAAACCGCCCGCGCCGTTCTGCCGGTAGATGTAGAGAGTGCCATTCGTGGCCCTCGCCAGGACCGAGCCGTCACCGGTGCCGACGAGCTGGTTGTACGCGTTCCAGCCCGTGCCGATGGCGACGCGGGCCGCGTACGGACCGGCGGCGTTGCCCGTACCGGCGTAGAAGTACAGCGTGCCGTCCGTCTTACGGGCGATCAGGTCGCTGATGCCGTCGCCGTTCATGTCACCGGGGCTGGTGAGCTGGTCGTACTGGTTCCAGCCGGAACCGACGAGCACCTTGCCCTTGAACGGAGCGGAAGCGTTGCCGGTGCCCTCGTACAGATAGAGCTGACCGGCCGGCGTGCGCGCGACGATGTCGGGTTTGCCGTCCCCCGTGATGTCGTCGGTCGCGACCAGCTTGTTGTAGACGTACCAGCCGGTGCCGGTCCACCGCGCGCTGCCGTTGGGGAAGCTCCCCGCCCCGAAGTACGACAGGCGGCCCGAGTTGGTCAGCGCGAGGATGCCGGTGCCCTGCCCGTCCAGGCTGCCCGGGGTGAGGACGTCCTTGTACAGGGTGCCGTCGCTGCTGGCGCCGAGGTCGCCGTCGTCGTCGTTGTCCTTGGTGAGCAAGTTGTAGTAGTGCCGGTTGTTGCCCCGGTAGAGCTGGTCGGCGTAGCCGTCTCCGTCCGGGTCGTACCGCAGCGGCCCCGCCGCCGCCTTCGTGGAGTACTGCTTGGCCTGCTTGGGCAGCGTGAGCGTCGGCGCGGGCCCGCTGGGCGCCGTCGGCCGGGTGATCCTGTGCTGCGGGCCGCTGTCGGCCTGCGCGTTCGTGCTCAGCGCCAGAGCGCCGAGAGCGAGGACGCCGGTGGTGCACACCGCGACGAGGCGGCGGCGCTTGGAAAAGCGCACCGGCTGTGCTTCGGACACAATCCCCCCTGGGATGTGAGTGTGATGAATGCCGAACCCGATGCGAAGACCCGTCCGGTTCGGACGCGGCGAGTCTAGGTGAGGGGTCCGACAGACCTTAGACCGCGTGCCGATCGAGCGCCCCTGAATTCACCGCGGCAACGCCGACTAGACTGGGGCGATGACCTGGCTGATCACCGGCGGAGCCGGATACATCGGATCGCATGTCGTCAAATCGATGGTGGACGGCGGAGAAAAGGTGGTCGTCCTCGACGACCTCACCGCCGGTGACACCGAACGGCTGCCGTCCGGAGTTCCGGTGGAGCGCGCCAGCGTCCTGGACCGGGCCGCGCTCGACCGGGTGCTGGCCGCGCACGCGGTCGAGGGGATCGTGCACATCGCCGCCCGCAAGCAGGTCGCCGAGTCCGTCGAGCGACCGCTCTTCTACTACCGGGAGAATCTGACCGGCCTTCAGACCCTGCTGGAGGCGGCGGTCGACGCGCGCGTGCGGCGCTTCGTCTTCTCCTCCTCCGCCGCGGTGTACGGCATGCCGGACGTCGAACTGGTCACCGAGGACACGCCCTGCGCGCCGATGAGCCCGTACGGCGAGAGCAAGCTCGCGGGGGAGTGGCTGATCGCCGCGGCCGGCCGGGCGCACGGCATGGCCACCGCGTCGCTGCGCTACTTCAACGTGGCGGGCACCGCCGCGCCCGAACTGGGCGACCGCGGCGCCGCCAACATCGTCCCGCTGGTCTTCCAGCGGATCTCGCAGGGCCGCCGCCCGCTGATCTTCGGCACCGACTACCCGACGCCCGACGGCACCTGCGTGCGCGACTACGTCCACGTCCAGGACGTGGCCGGCGCGCACCTGGCCGCCGCCCGCCGCCTGACCCGCGACCCCGAGGCGTCGCTGGTGCTGAACATCGGCAGCGGCCAGGGCGTCTCGGTGGCCGAGATGGTCGACCTGATCCGCGAGGTCTCCGGTCACACTGAGCTGGAACCCGAACTGGCCCCGCGCCGCGCGGGCGACCCGGCCCGTGTCGTGGCCTCCGCCGAGGCGATCGGCAGGGAGCTGGGCTGGACCGCCCAGTACGACGTGCGCGCGATGGTCACCTCGGCCTGGGCGGCCTGGCAGCTCCAGCACCCGCCGCGGTAGCCGGTCCTCCGGACGCGATCCGGAAACGGGCCGGAGAGGGACCGGAGACGGACCGGAAACGGACCGGAGACGGCCGGGGGCCGGGGCGCGTGACGGCACCGGCCGGAGCGCCGGTTCGGGACAGGCGTGACAGCGGCGATACGAGGGACGTACGTGACAACGGCACGGCAGGACGTGGTGGAGGCCCGCAGGGTCGTGGTCAAGGTCGGCTCGTCGTCGCTGACCACGGCCGCCGGGGGACTGGACGCCGACCGGGTGGACGCGCTCGTCGACGTCCTGGCCTCGGTCCGCGGCTCGGGCACCGGCGCGAGCGCGGGACCGGGCGGCCGGCCGGACAAGGAGATCGTCCTGGTCTCCTCCGGCGCCATCGCCGCGGGACTCGCCCCGCTCGGCCTGGCCAGCCGCCCCCGCGACCTGGCCAGGCAGCAGGCCGCCGCCAGCGTCGGCCAGGGCCTGCTCGTCGCCCGCTACACCGCCTCCTTCGCCCGGTACGGCGTCCGCGTCGGCCAGGTGCTCCTCACCTCGGACGACGTCAGCCGCCGCGCCCACTACCGCAACGCCTACCGCACCCTCGACCAACTGCTGGCCATGGGCGCGCTCCCGGTGGTCAACGAGAACGACACCGTCGCCACCGACGAGATCCGCTTCGGCGACAACGACCGGCTCGCCGCCCTCGTCGCCCACCTCGTCCGCGCCGACCTGCTGGTCCTGCTCTCCGACGTCGACGGGCTCTACGACGGCGACCCGCGTACGCCGGGCGCGACCCTGCTCACCGAGGTCGCCGGACCCGAGGACCTGGCGGGCGTCACCATCGGCAGCGCGGGCAAGGCCGGGGTCGGCACCGGCGGCATGGTCACCAAGGTCGAGGCCGCCAGGATCGCCGCCGAGGCGGGCATCCCCGTCGTCCTCACCTCCGCCGTGCACGCCGCCGACGCGCTGGCCGGGCGCCCCACCGGCACCCACTTCCACCGCACCGGCAAACGCTCCGCCGACCGGCTGCTGTGGCTCGCGCACGCCTCCACCCCGCGCGGCGCCCTGCGGCTGGACGCCGGGGCGGTCCGCGCGGTCACCGAGCGGCACAGCTCGCTGCTGCCCGCCGGGGTCACCGCCGTGGACGGCGACTTCGTCGCGGGCGACCCCGTCGACCTGCTCGACGAGGCCGGGCACGCGGTCGCCCGCGGACTGGTCAACTTCGACGCCCGCGAACTGCCCCGGCTGCTCGGCCGCTCCACCCGCGACCTCGCCGTCGAACTCGGCCCCGCCTACGAACGCGAGGTCGTCCACCGTGACGACCTGGTACTTCTGCGCCCCTGAGCCCCCGGAACCCTTGACTCCCCGGTCAATGTCCGGGGATCTCCTCAGGACCTTGGTTCGGGCCTTCTTGCCGAAAACGCCCCCGCGGCCCGCCGGAGCCTGGTCAACTTTGATGCGGAGGAGTCGTCAGCGCTTACCGGTGCGGACGGCGCTCGCGGAACGCAACCCACAGGGAGGCCGCCGGTGAGACGAGGGCGCCCAGGGCCATTGACCAGGGGTACGGGGGAACGCACGCTGGTCAGCGTCGGCAACGACATCAGTGACGACATCGACGGGGACCCCGAGCGGGAAGCGCTCCCCGCCGAACGAGCGATATCCCGGCTGTGGCACGTCACGCTCAGCGTCTCGGGCCCCGAGACCCCGCTGACCGAGGTCAGACGCGGTCTTGAGCAGCTCGCCCACGACCACCCCTTCCTGCTCACCAGCCGGTACGCCACCGACCACGCGGAGATCCGCTATTGGGAGGAGGCCCGCGACCTGCACGACGCCGCCGCCATCGCGCTGCGGCTGTGGGGCGAGCACCGCTCGACGGCGGGCCTGCCGCCCTGGGAGACCGTCGGCCTGGAAGTCATCGACCGCGCGACCTACCACCAGCGCGTCGCGGAGGGCTACGGACCGCCGCCGGCCGTCCCGGTGGGCGTACACCCGTTCTAGGGCCCGTCCCCGCGGAGCACTGTCGCGGGACCTGCCAACCGGCCGGTGGCGGGCCGGTACCCTGCTTCCATGACCCACCCGCCGCTGCCCTCGCCGCTGCCCAAGTCCCCCGTGCTGCTCGCCGCGTACCGCGCGCGGGCCGCCGCCGCGGACCTGGCCCCGCTGCCGCGGTCCGTCAAGGACGACGCCCTGCTGGCCATCGCGGACGCGCTGATCGTCCGCACCCAGGAGATCGTCGCGGCCAACGCCGAGGACGTGGCGCGGGCCCGCGCGGCCGGGACCGGCGACACCGTCGTGGACCGGCTCACCCTCACCCGTGAGCGGGTCGCGGCCATCGCCGCCGACGTCCGGCACGTGGCGGGGCTGCCCGACCCGGTCGGCGAGGTGCTGCGCGGCTCCACCCTGCCCAACGGCCTGGAGCTGCGGCAGGTCCGCGTCCCGCTCGGCGTCGTCGGCATCATCTACGAGGCCAGGCCCAACGTGACGGTCGACGCCGCCGCGCTCTGCCTGAAGTCGGGGAACGCGGTGCTGCTGCGGGGCTCCTCCTCCGCGTACGCCTCCAACACCGCTCTCATCACCGTGCTGCGCGACGCGGTCGGCGGCGCGGGACTGCCCGCCGACGCCGTCCAGCTCGTGCCCGGCGAGAGCCGCGATTCCGTCACCGAGCTGATGCGCGCCCGCGGCATGGTCGACGTGCTGATCCCGCGCGGCGGCGCCGCCCTGATCCGTACCGTCGTCGAGGGTTCGACCGTTCCGGTGATCGAGACCGGCACCGGCAACTGCCATGTGTACGTGGACGCCGAGGCCGACATCGACATGGCCGTGCAGGTGCTGATCAACTCCAAGGCACAGCGCCCCAGCGTCTGCAACTCGGCGGAGACCCTGCTGGTGCACCGCGACATCGCCGACCGCTTCCTGCCGCGCGCGCTGGACGCGCTCGCCGAGGCCGGGGTCACCGTGCACGGCGACCCGCGGGTGCAGGCGCTGGCCGAGAGCAGCGGCAGCAAGGCCACCGTCGTGCCCGCCACCGCGGAGGACTGGGAGACGGAGTATCTGTCCTACGACATCGCCGCCGGGGTCGTGGAGAGCCTGGACGCGGCCGTCGAGCACATCCGGCTGTGGTCCTCCGGCCACACCGAGGCGATCGTGACGTCCTCGCAGGCCGCCGCGCGCCGCTTCACCCAGCGGGTGGACGCCGCCGCGGTGCTGGTCAACGCCTCGACCCGGTTCACGGACGGCGGCCAGTTCGGCTTCGGCGCCGAAATCGGCATCTCGACCCAGAAACTGCACGCCCGCGGCCCCATGGGACTGCCGGAACTGACCTCCACCAAGTACGTCGTCACGGGTGACGGACACATCCGCTGACACCCGCCGACACGCGGAAGTGTCCTCCGGACGGCCCACAGACAGTCCGGATTCCCCTGCCCAAAGGACCAACTTCCGCATTACTCTGGACAGATGCCGGACGATGACGAGTTCGCCTCCGTAGTCCTCGACGAAGAATTCGTACGGTCCGCTCTGTTCCATGAGCCCTCGGCCAAGGAACGGATGCTTGCCGTCGCCGAAGGTCCCGCGCTACCGCCCGGCTGGCCGGGTCGGAATCGAGCCGGTGCTCACGCCGCTGTCCCCGAACTGGACGAAGCGGGAGTACCGGATTCCGACGACCTCTACCCGGCCGGACGGCCGTACCGCGGGAGCAGTACCCGCTGGCACCGTCCGGTGGCCTGGGCCCTGGCCGTGGTCATGGGCATAGGGGTGGTCGCCCTGACCTTCGCCGCGGTCTACCGCGGCGCGGGCGGCGCGACCCGACCACCGGTGGTCCCCCCGCCGTCCAGCGGCCCGGTCGGCACACAGAGCAGTCTGCCTCCGGTCGCCGCGAACCGGCTTCCCTGATCTCCTGTCATAAGTTGACCGGTACCAGGGCGTTTATTCGCACGCCCAGAGACTTAACCTTGTGATATGAGCGGGCCTGGAAATCCTCCTGAGGGCACGCCCGAGGGCGTCCCCGGAGGCGGTGAGGACGAGTACCGATCCGTCGTGTTCGACGAGTCGTTCGTCCGGGCTGCCCGGATCCAGGAGTTCTCCGCCCAGGAGCGGCTGGACGACGCCGACCGGGCGGTGCGCGTCCGGCACGCGCTGCCGCGCGGCCTCGCCCGGCAGGCGGTCGCCCTCATCACGCTCATCGTCGTCGCCTTCGGCTTCGCCATCTACATGGGCGTCAGGCACCCCTACAAGGGCCGCGGCCAGGACGCCACGGAACAGCTCAGGGCCACCGTCATCCCGCTGGTCCCGTCCGGCAAGGTCGCCTCGGTCTCCGCGACCGAGCCCTTCCGCGGACAGCGCGCGGAGGCGTACCGGGTCGGCGCCGAGGGCATCACGATGCCCGCGATCCACCGGATCGGCGACTACGGCGTGGGCGAGGTGACGCAGGCCTTCAGCACCGCGAAGCTCTATCTGACCGACTCGTCGATCAATCAGGAGACGGTCACCGGCGGTGATGTGAGCAGTGTCCGCGCTCTGCTCGACCCCGGACAGCTCGACCAGTTCGACAGCAGCCTGACCCGGCCGTACACCGACGGCACCCACGAGGCGACCGGCTGGCTGGTCCGCTTCGACCCGGCGGCGCGGGTGCGGCTGGTCCGGGACGGCATCCGCGTGCAGGGCACCCTGGACGCCACCGAGACCGGCGACGACGAGCTGGAGATCGCCGCGGACCACACGTTCGTCTACGCGCTGTACCGGCCGGGATTCGCCGACAACGCCGTGTCGCTGTTCACCGTGCGCCGCCAGATGCGATTCCGCTTCAGCCACGCCGACCTGCGCCAGCGCCAGATCCAGGTCGTCCAGGCCGATGTGGCGGCGGGACCGCTGGCCTGCGGCGCGGCCGTACAGAACTACTTCCGGCCGATACTGGCCGGCCAGTCGGCGCCCGGCGCGGTCGCCGGAGCCGATCCGTACCGCCACGACCGGCCGGTCGGCGCGGTCTGCGCCCCGCTGACCGACGCCACCACCGGGCAGCCGTCGGCCACCGCGAGCACGACGGCGCAGGGCGTGCGGCCGAGCAGCACGACGGCGCCGGGCGTGCTGCCGAACGCCACATGGCTGCCGCGGGGCGCCGCGGGCGCGCCCGGCGGGCCGGGAAGCCCCTCGGTCAGCCCATCCCCGGCTGCGGCTCGGACGGCGGCCCCGAGTCCTCGGGCGAGTCGCCCGAGCCTTCTGACGCCCCCGCCGCCCCGTTCGTCGAGCCCGAGCCTGTGAAGCGGTCGCGCAGCTTGCCGCCGATGTCGCCCGCCCCGGACGAGATGTCCCGGATCAGCCCCATCAACGGGTCCTTGCTGCTCTTCACCGTATCGGCGTAATGCGTCGCGGACTCCTTGAAGGAGTCGTACACCGAGGTGTCCTTGTCCTCCTCGCGCCGCGGGTAGTGGCCGTCCATCAGCCGCTGGTAGTCCCGGCTGCCCGCCCACTTGCGCAGCTCGGCGGCGCGCACCGTGGTGAACGGGTGACTGCGCGGCAGCACGTTGAGGATCTTCAGCACCGAGTCGCGCAGGTCGCCCGCCGCCTCGAACTCGTCGGCCTGCTTCAAGAACGCGTCCACGTTCATCTCGTGCAGATGGTTGCCGCCCGCGATCTTCATCAGACCGCGCATCGACGCCTGCACGTCCTGACCGACCAGCAGACCGGCGCGGTCCGCGGACAGTTCCGACTTGCGGAACCACTCGCGCAGCGCGGTGACGATCGCCAGGATCGCCAGATTGCCCAGCGGGATCCACGCCACGCGCAGCGCCAGGCTGGTGAGGAAGAGCAGTATCGTCCGGTACACCGAGTGGCCGGACAGCGCGTGGCCCACCTCGTGGCCGACGACCGCCCGCATCTCCTCCTCGTCGAGCAGCTCGACCAGGCCGGTGGTGACCACGATGATCGGCTCGTCCATGCCGATGCACATCGCGTTGGGCTGCGGGTCCTGCGTCACGTACATCGCCGGGACCTTTTCCATGTCCAGGATGTAACAGGCGTCCCGCAGCATCGCGTTGAGATGCGCGAACTGCTCGTCGCTGACCCGCACCGAGTCCGACAGGAACAGCAGCCGCAGCGACCGCTCGGGCAGCAGACCGCTGAGCGCCTTGAAGACCGTGTCGAAGCCGCTGAGCTTGCGGAGCGCCACCAGCGCGGACTTGTCGGCCGGGTGCTCGTACGCCCGCGACGAGATACCGGGGAAGCGCTTGCGGTTGCGCCCCGGCAGGTTCTTCTGACCGTCCTGCGTGTCGTTCGGTCCATTCGGCACGGACATACTGGCCCAACCCCCTGATAGCCAACCGGTACATACTCTGGACGCGCGGAGCCTGCGCGAAGTTCCCTTCCGCCCGCCCGTACGATGTGCCGAGAGTCTTCTCCCCCGTCCCCGATATCGCAAAGGGTCCCGCTGATCATGTCGTCCACCGCAGCCTCCGCCCTGACCACACTCGCCGAGGGGGGCGGCAACCACAACAGCCTCAGCCCGTACGTGACCGGCTTCGGCGCACTGGCCGCCCTGCTGCTCCTGCTGTGGATCGTGACCCGCTTCAACCGGGACTGACCATGCCGGACGCGAAGCACCGCATCGGGGTGATGGGCGGCACCTTCGACCCCATCCACCACGGTCACCTGGTCGCCGCCAGCGAGGTCGTCAGCCTCTTCCACCTCGACGAGGTGGTCTTCGTGCCGACCGGCCAGCCGTGGCAGAAGAGCGACCAGAAGGTGTCGGCCGCCGAGGACCGCTACCTGATGACGGTGATCGCCACCGCGTCCAACCCGCAGTTCTCGGTGAGCCGCAGCGACATCGACCGCGCGGGCAAGACGTACACCATCGACACCCTGCGCGATCTGCGCGCCGAGCACCCGGGCGCCGAGCTGTTCTTCATCACCGGTGCCGACGCGCTCTCCCAGATCTTCTCCTGGCGGGACGCGGAGGAACTGTTCTCTCTCGCGCACTTCATCGGGGTCACACGCCCCGGGCATACGCTGTCGGACCCGGGCTTCCCCGAGGGCGGTGTCTCGCTCGTGGAGGTCCCGGCGCTGGCGATCTCCTCCACGGACTGCCGCCAGCGGGTGGCCAAGGGGGATCCTGTCTGGTACTTGGTTCCGGACGGTGTAGTGCGCTACATCGACAAACGCGCGCTGTACCGGGACGCGACCGGGTAGCTCCGCAACGAACCACGTGAAGGGGTTCCTCGTGAACGACGCAAACCCCCGTTGGCAGCAAGCCGAGGGCGGTCCTGAGAACGAGAGAGACCCTTACGCGCAAGACCCCTACTACCAGCAGCAGCCCTACGGTTACGACCCGTACGCACAGCCCCATCCCGCGCAGCAGCAACAGGGGCAGCAGCCGCAGCAGCAGGCCGCTCAGCAGGCGCCGCCGCACGTCCCCCAGCAGCAGCCGCACCCCGGCTACCAGGACCCGTACTACGGCGACCCCTCGCAGACCTACGCCGGCCAGCAGCAGGGCTGGATCCCGCAGCAGCCCCAACAGCCGTACTACGAACAGGGACCGGGCCCCGGCGGCTACGGCCAGGGCCAGGGCCACGCGCCGGGCCAGAGCCAGGGACAGGGCCAGGGTTACGGCGCGGGGCAGCCGCAGGCGTACGACACCGGGCAGCACACCGTCTACGAGACCGGCCAGCAGCCCCCCGTGTACGACACCGGCCAGCACGCGGTCTACGACACGGGCCGGCAGCAGCCGGTCTACGACACCGGTCCACAGCAGCCCGTCTACGACACGGGCCAGCAACCGGTCTACGACACCGGCCGGCACGCCGTGTACGAGACCGGGCAGCAGCCGCCCGTGTACGACACCGGGCAGCAGCCGCCCGTGTACGACACCGGGCAGCAGCCGGTCTTCCACGAGGAGCCCGGGACGCGGCAGTCGCCGGCCGCCGCGGGCGGGGCGAAGGGGCCCGACGGGCAGTATCTGACCGAGCAGTTCGCCTTCATCGACGAGGACTCGGAGGAGTCGGAAGAGGTCATCGACTGGCTGAAGTTCTCCGAGTCGCGCACCGAGCGCCGCGAGGAGGCCAAGCGGCGCGGCAAGAACCGCAAGGTCGGCCTGATCCTGCTGGTCGTGCTCGCGATGCTCGGCGGCGTCGGCTACCTGTGGCAGGCGGGCAAGCTGCCCGGCCTCGGCGACTCGAAGGGCCCGGCCGCGGCGGCGGGCGGCGCGCAGAAGCGCGACGTCATAGTCGTGCACCTGATGCCGGTCGACAAGGGCGCGCCCGCCACCGCGCTGCTGGTGGACAACGAGACCAAGGGCCGCGGCACGACGGTCCTGCTGCCCAACTCCCTCAACGTCACCACCGAGGACGGCACGTCGACCACCCTGGACAAGGCGGTCGGCGACGGCGTCGGCCCGACCAGGGACGCCCTCAACTCGCTGCTCGGCTCCGACATCAAGGGCACCTGGCGGCTGGACACCCCGTATCTGGAACTGCTGGTCGACTCGCTCGGCGACGTCTACGTCGACACCGACGCCGAGGTGAAGGGCACCGGCAAGGACAAGGACAAGACGCTGGTCCGGCAGGGCAAGCAGACCGAGCTGACCGGCCAGGCGGCCGTCGCGTACGCCACCTACCTCGCGCCGGGCGAGCCGCAGACCAAGCAGCTCAGCCGCTTCGGGCAGGTCATGCAGGCGCTGCTGAAGAAGATGCCCAGCGACGCGGCGTCCGCGACCAAGACCGTCCAGTCGCTGGCCCAGATCCTCGACCCGTCACTGACCGACCAGCAGCTCGGCGCGTCGCTCGCGCAGCTCGCGGAGCTGGCCAAGACCGGCGCGTACGACACGGCGATGCTGCCGGTGCAGAAGGACGGCACGCTCACCGCGAAGACCAGCGACAGCGTCGTTAAGGACATCCTCGGCGGCACGGTCAAGACCTCCGACGCGACCGCGCAGGCCCGCGTGCAGATCAAGGACGCCACCGGGGACAAGAAGTCGGGCCCGATGGCGCAGGCCGCGATCGTCAACGGCGGCACGTACACCTATGTGCCGGGCGGCACGGCGGACAAGTCCCAGGCCCTCTCGCAGATCGTCTACGGCGACGACGCGCGGCTGGCCGCGGCCAAGGACGTCGCGTCCACCCTGGGGCTGCCCGCGAGCGCGGTGAAGAAGGGCACGGTGCCGGCGACCGCGGACATCTCGGTGGTGCTCGGCAAGGACTACAAGCAGACGGGCCAGTGAGCGCCCGCCGCGGGCTCCGGTCGCCGGTCACCGAGCGTGGTGACCGGTCCGCGGCGCTCGGCGCATGGTGACCGGCGCGCGGGCTCCGGCCCACGGTGACCGGCGCGCGGTCACCGGCCCGTGGTGACCGGCGCGCGGTCACCGGCGCGCGGTGATCGAAAAGGGGTCGGGGGCTGTCCGAGGGTCGTGAGACCCTTGGGTGACCAGCCCCCGACCCGAAAGTCTCCTCAGTGACCGCCACGGACCGTTCCATCGAGCTGACCCGTACCGCCGCCCAGGCCGCGGCCGACAAGCTCGCGCACGACATCATCGCCTACGACGTCAGCGACGTCCTCTCCATCACCGACACCTTCCTGGTGGCCTCCGCGCCCAACGACCGACAGGTCAAGGCCATCGTCGACGGCATCGAGGAGACCCTGGCCAAGGAGCTGGACGCCAAGCCGGTACGGCGCGAGGGCGAGCGGGACGGCCGCTGGGTGCTGCTCGACTACATCGACATCGTGGTGCACGTGCAGCACTCCGAGGAGCGGGTCTTCTACGCCCTGGAGCGGCTGTGGAAGGACTGCCCGGAGATCGAGCTGCCGCAGGACGCGGTCGCGACCCGCGGCAAGGGCGCCGAGCACGCCCAGGCGCAGGAGGCGCAGGACGAGGGAGACCTGAACTGAACGGGAACAAGGGCGGCCGTGGCCGCCGGATCGTGCTCTGGCGGCACGGCCAGACGGCCTGGAATCTCGAACAGCGCTTCCAGGGCAACACCGACATCGAGCTGACCGCCGAGGGCACGGCGCAGGCGCGCCGCGCCGCCCGGCTGCTCGCGGCGCTGCGGCCGGACGCGATCATCGCCTCCGACCTGCGCCGGGCCGCGGGCACCGCCGCGGAGCTTGCCGCGGTGACCCACCTGCCGGTCACGCACTACGAGGGTCTGCGCGAGACCTTCGCCGGAGCCTGGCAGGGCCTGACCCACACCGAGATCGTCGAGCGCTACGGCGAGCAGTACGCGGCCTGGAAGCGCGGCGAGCCGGTGCGGCGCGGCGGCGGCGAGCTGGAGACCGAGGTCGCCGACCGGGCCGCCCCCGTGGTGCTGACCGCCGCCGACAAGCTCGCCGACGACGGCGTCCTCGTCGTCGTCAGCCACGGCGGCACCATCCGCACCACCATCGGACGGCTGCTCGGCCTGGAGTCCACGAGCTGGGAGTCGCTCGGCGGCCTGACGAACTGCTGCTGGTCCGTCCTCGGCGAGGGCGCCCGCGGCTGGCGGCTGCTTGAGCACAACGCGGGCACCCTGCCGGAGCCGGTCCTCGGCGACGACACCTGAGCGCGCGCCGGACCGTGCTCGCGGCGGCCTCCGGACGGCCCTCGACCGGGTCCGGGACGCGTCCGCGCGCGGCGGTGCAGCGGATTTCGTTTCCGGCGCGCTCACCGGCTATGCTTCTTCTCGTCGCCGGGGAAACCCGCGCTGACGCGGGGCTGTAGCTCAGTTGGTAGAGCGCTTGCATGGCATGCAAGAGGTCCGGGGTTCAATTCCCCGTAGCTCCACAAGGTCGAGGGCGGAGTGTGCTCGCGGAAACGCGAGTCACTCCGCCCTCTGTCGTTTCTGCCCGGCTGCGCCTCGCACCGCGGGGGCTTCGCCACCCGGAGCCCCGTGAGGTCGGCCGGGCCGGACGCCGAGGCGGGAGTACCCGGGAGCACGGTCCACCCGCCACGTACGAAGGTCCCGTTCCCTCACCGGGGGAGCGGGATCTCTGCGTTCCGGCCCTCCCGCGTGGCCTGCTCGGCCTTCTCGCGCAGGATCTCGGAGAGCGGGCGGCCGTGCTCGGGGCAGCCGACGACCGGGTCGGGGATGGCGCGCAGGCGCTCGATCCGGCGGGTGTCCTGCGCGCCGAGCGGGGTGTAGACGACGACGCGGTGCTCGGACATGCCGTCGATGCTCAGCGAGCTGGACGACAGATTGCCGGTGCCGACCGCGTGGTGCCGGAAGACCTTGACCCGCCTGCCCGGCGCGGCCACGGCTGCCGGGACCCCGGGGGCGGCGGGCGCGGTGCGGCGCGGTCTCGACCTGCCGGGCCTGGTCGTGCTCGGCGCCGCGGTGACGCTGCTCACCGTGCTGCTCATCCTCGGGCCCACGCCTACGCCGTGATGTCGGCGGCCATGGCGGCGGTGTCGTCGGTCGGCGCCGTGGCCGCGGTCGAGTGGCGGCGGAGCGGGCGGCGCCGGGCCTGAGGCACGGGGCCTGTGCCGGTGCGTCCTACGCGTCCTGCGCGTCCTCCGCGTCCAGGGACGGGTAGTCGGTGTAGCCGCGCTCGTCGCCGCCGTAATACGTGGCCCGGTCCGGGGTGTTGAACGGTCCGCCCGCGCGGAGCCTGCGCGGCAGGTCGGGGTTGGCGAGGAAGAGGGCGCCGTACGAGAGCATGTCGGCGGTGCCGTCCTCGATCAGCGCCAGCTCCTCCGGGCCCGAAGGGCGGCCGACCGTACGGGCGTTGAGGATGAGGGCGCCGGAGAAGCGTTTGCGCAGCTCCAGGGTGAGCGCCCGGTCGTCGTTCTCGATGAGGTGCAGATACGCGGGGCCGACCGCTTCGATCGCCTGGACCAGCGCGACATACGTCGGTCCCGGCTCCGGCTCGTGGAGGTCGCCGAGCGGATTGCCGGGCGAGACGCGCAGGCCCGTACGGTCGGCGCCGATCGCCCCGGCCACCGCCGTGACCAGCTCGACCGCGAACCGTATCCGGCGTTCGGGGGAGCCGCCCCAGTCGTCGGTGCGGACATTGGAGTTGGGCGCGAGGAACTGGTGCGCCAGATAGCCGTTGGCCGCGTGCACCTCGACGCCGTCGAAGCCCGCCGTGATCGCGTTGCGGGCTGCGGCGGCGTGGTCGGCCACGGTCTGCCGGATGCCGTCCTCGGTCAGCTCCTCGGGGACGACGAACTCCTTCGGCCCGTCCCGCGTGTAGACCGTGCCCTGGGCGGCGACGGCCGAGGCGCCGACCGGTACGAGGCCGTCGGGCAGCAGGGAGGGGTGGCCGATCCGGCCGGTGTGCATGAGCTGCGCGAAGATCCGGCCGCCCGCCGCGTGCACGGCGTCGGTGACCCGGCGCCAGGCGGCGATCTGCTCGTCGCTGTGCAGACCGGGAGTGTCGGGATAGCCCTGGCCGACGGGGGAGGGCTGGGCGCCCTCGGTGACGATCAGCCCGGCGGAGGCGCGCTGCGCGTAGTAGCGCACGGCGGCGTCGGTCGGGGCGAGTCCGGGACCGTACGCCCTGCTGCGGGTCATCGGTGCCATGGCGATACGGTTCGGCAGCCGCACACCGCCGAGGTCGAGGGGGTCGAACGCGGTGGTCAAAGCGGTCTCCAGGCTCGTCCGGCGGCGGGGCTCGTAGTCGGCCGAAAGCCACCGTAACCGCGGATCCGCCCCGGAAATGTTGAGGATTCATGAACTTCCGGCCGGAGCGGCCGGGGCGGCCGGAGCGGGGGCGGGCGCCGTGACCAGGGGCGGCGCGGGGTCGGGAGCCGCCTCCGGAATCGGCGCCGGACGACGGCTTTCGGCGGTTGACACGCGCCTGGAGGGCATGGTGTACAGCGCGCGGACGGCCAGCGCGCCCGCCAGCGCCAGGAACGCCACGGCCGCCAGCGGATAACCGGCCGACAGCAGTATCTGCGGCCCGCTCTGCCGCAGCTCCAGCCGTCCGGGGCCGTGCGGCACCGCCCACAGCGCGAAGGAACAGAAGAGACCGCAGGCCGCGGCCGTCCCGGCCGCCCACCGCCAGTCCCCGCGGCGCAGCGCCTCGGAGCCGAGCAGCACCAGTATCGGCACCGCCCACACCCAGTGGTGCGACCACGACACCGGACTGACCAGCAGCGCCGTCATGGCGCAGGCCACCGCCGCCCACGCGGGCCCGTACGGCAGCCGGTCCCCGGCCAGCAGCGCCGCGACGGCCACCGCGAGCCCGGCCAGACCCGCCACGGCGGCGCCCGCCAGCCAGACCGTCCCCGGGTCCCCGGTGTGCTGGAACCGGGCGACCACCCCGCGCAGCGACTGGTTGGCGGTGTCCTCGCCGAAGCCGACCCGGTCCGGCGCGAGCACCACCCCGGTCCAGAACCGCCGCGAGTCGTACGGCAGCGCGAGCGCCGCGACCGCGACCGTACCGGCGAAGGTGCCGCCCGCCACCAGCGCGCGCCGCACATAGGGCGCGCCGCTTCCCTCCCGGCGCAGCGCCGCCGCCCCCGCCACGGCCAGGAAGACGGCGAAGAGCGCGGGCGTCAGCTTGATCCCGGCGGCGATCCCGATCCCGGCCCCCGCCCAGCGGTGCGCGGCAGGGCGGGTCAGGTCCCACAGCACCAGCACCGCGAGCAGCAGATTGACCTGCCCGTAGCGCAGGGTCGTCCACACCGGCTCGCACCACACCGCCGCCGCGGCCACGGCGAGCACCACCGCGGCCCGCGGCGCGCGTACCGGACGGCCGGCCAGCCGCAGCGACAGCGCGACCAGCGCCACCAGCAGCAGCAGATTCCCGGCCGTCGCCGCCGTCCGCATCGCCCCGGGCCGCAGCCACGTCAGCGGCACGAACAGCAGCGCGGCGAACGGCGGATACGTCGTCGGCAGCCGCGCGTACGTCGCCCGCATCGCGTACAGGTCACCGCCGCCGCGTACCGTCAGGCCCTCGGCCCGGTACACCATGAGGTCGATCATCGACACGTGCGCGCCGCGCTGCGCCGCCCAGAATCCGGCGAAGGACGCGAGGCAGCCGACCCCGGCCGCGGTCACCGCCGCCGCCCGCCGCCGCCGTACCGCGCCCACGCCACCACGCTCCTCCCGCCGTCACAGAACCCCGAGGTCGGAGGCCCGCCACCGGCCGGAAACGAGTTGGCGGTCCCGGCCCGCGGCCGTGTAATGTATCCCGAGTCGCCGGGCCCACCGCCCGACACCACGCGGGGCTGTAGCTCAGTTGGTAGAGCGCTTGCATGGCATGCAAGAGGTCCGGGGTTCAATTCCCCGTAGCTCCACGAGTGAGAGAGCGAGACCTGTCCGCAGAAGGCGGACGGATCTCGCTCTTTTCCGTTGCGCGGCGGTCGGCTCCTGCGGGGCGCGGCTCCGGGGCGCGGCTTCGGACCGGCCGCGGGACCGGTCTGCTGACCGGCCGCGGAATCCGTCACCCGACCGGCCTGACGGCTGGTCAACTACCCTGGGCGCACAGGGCGGAAGCGACGGGGGAGAGACCTCTTGGACCAGCTGGACTGGCAGTTGATCGACCGTGAGTTCCTC
The DNA here is from genome assembly GCF_044749865.1 of Streptomyces sp. NPDC088910. NCBI lineage: Bacteria > Bacillati > Actinomycetota > Actinomycetes > Kitasatosporales > Streptomycetaceae > Streptomyces > Streptomyces sp. NPDC088910. The sequence goes on along the minus strand of NZ_JBIVIV010000001.1, from coordinate 606,656 downwards.
GCCGGTCGGCGCGAGGCCTCGCGGGAGAGTCTGGTCCGCTACTTCGACGGTGCCCTGCCGACCTGGGAGACGGTGCTGGCGGACGTGCCGCGCCGCGAGGCGGTCTCGCGTATCACCGGGAATCTGCTGTACGAGCGCGGCTCGGCGAGCACCGTGCACCTGGTGGTGGGCCCCAGCGGCGAGGGCAAGTCGACGCTGATCCGGCAGGTCGCCGTCGATCTCGCGAGCAGCCACGAGGACTGGCGGGTGTACTGGCGGGACTCCGGCGACACCCTGGACCTGAAGTGGATCGCGGAGCTGGACCCGGACCGCAACACGCTCTTCGTCTCGGACGACGCGGAGAAGATCGCGACCGGCTGCTTCGACGTCCTGCGGCGACTTGAGGGCCGCTCGGACCTGCACTTCCTGCTGGCCGCGCGGGACACCGACTGGCGGGCCGTCAGGGCCGACTCGCTGCCGTGGAACACGCTGAACGTCACGCCGAAGCGGATCGCCCTGCGCGGCCTCGGCAAGGACGGCGTGGACGCGCGGGAGATCGTCGAGGCGTGGACGCGGTCGCAGGCGCTCGGCCAGCTCGCCTCGTACAACCAGGTCGAGGACCGCGTGGCGGCGCTGCTCGCGGCGGTCCGCGGCGAGGAGGCCAGCCTGGAGGACGGCGCGCTGCTCGGCGGCATGCTCCGGGTCCGCGTCGGCGACCGGCTCGACGGCCATGTGCAGCAGATGCTCGGACGCCTGGTCCACTACCCGTTGAGCAACGGCCGCACGCTCGCGTACGCCTTCTTCATGATCGCCGCCCTGCACGGCATCAATGTGCGGGAGATGTCGCCGCGGCTGCTCGCCGAGGCGCTCAACATCGACGTGAGCCGGGTCGAGGAGGAGATCGTCATCCCGCTCGGCGAGGAGGCGGCGGCGGCCCGCGCGGGCGACCGGCTGCTCGTCAGGCACCGCGCGGTCGCCGAGTCGGCGCTGCGCGTCGCCCGCAGCCTCGGCGTCGACATGAAGGACATCTACGCCCGCCTGACCCGCGTCGGCATCCGCGTGGCGACCCGGCCCGGAAGCGGCCTGGACGCCAAGGAGTTCCGGTACATGTCGCAGAAGCTGAGCAGCTCGCCCGAGTACGCGATCGGCTCCGCCCGCGCGGCCGTGGAGGAGGAGCCCGACGACCTGCGCCGGGTGGTCAACCTCGTCGTGGTGCTGCGGCACAACGCCATGAACGACGAGCTGACGGCGGTCGCGCAGGAGCATGTCGGCCGGATCCGTACGATGGTCAACTCCCGTGAGGCGGCCCGGCGGTTCTTCTACGAGTGGTCGATCGCGGAGGGCAAGTCCGGCCGCCCCGAGATCGCCTGCTGGCTCACCGCGGTGTCGCTGGCCGATCTGGCGTGGGCCGATCCGCTGCGCGACGAGCGGGACGTCGAGTGGCGGATGGCCGGTTTCGTACCGGGGTTCAAGGCGCTGGCCGCGCGCACCGGGGACGAGCGGTTCGCGCGCGGGGTGCGCGCGGTCGAGACGCTGCTGCGCGGCTGGCCGGTCAGCCCGCGTACCGAGCGGGACATGGTCATGTACCGCTCCTACGCCAAGAGTCAGGGCGTGCCGGAGATGGACCGCGACACCTGCCGTACGGAGTTGACGGCCGCGGTCGTGGCCGCCTGGCGATTGCGGTCGCGTGAACTTCCCGACGTTCCCGCGGGATCGACCTTGCGCTTCCACCGGCTGTTCCAGAAGCTGGACGAGCACCCCGCCTGACCGGGCGGGCGGCCCCGACGGGTCCCGCGCCCGATCGGGCACGCGACCTGAACGGCCATACGCACGACGGGCGGTGGCTACCGTTCCTTGACCCGCTCTTGGGAAAACCATGCCCCTGACATGAACCGATCAGCGAAAGAGTGTCGCTCTGCGGTACGAGCCGTACGGATAGCGGCGACACCGCACTTCGCGACAACTCGCTTCGCATGGGGGTTTCATGAGATTTGAGCGCAAGAGAACGCGTGTGGGACTGGTGGCGGCCGCCGCGCTGCCCCTGGTCGCCGGCGCGCTCGCGCTTGGCACCCAGTCCGCCACGGCCGACCAGCCCAGCGGACGCCAACTCCTCTCCGGCACCAAGCCGCAGTGGGCCACCACCCAGGCAGACAAGGGCGCGACCGCGAACACCGGCAAGGTGTCCGTCCGCGTCTATCTGGCCGGACGGGACGCGAAGGGCCTCGCGGCCTACGCCAAGTCCGTCTCGGATCCGAACTCGGCTGACTACGGTCACTATCTGACCACCGCGCAGACCCAGTCGCGCTACGGTGCGACGAAGGCCCAGATAGCCGAGGTCACCGACTGGCTGAAGTCCTCCGGCCTGAAGGTGACCGCGACCTCCCAGCACTACATCGCCGTGACCGGTGACGTGGCCGCCGCGGAGAAGGCTTTCGGCACCCAGCTCCACAACTACTCCAAGGCGGGCCACACTTACCACGCCCCGGCGACCACGGCGTCCGCGCCCGCCTCGCTCAAGGGCGCGGTGCTGACCGTCACCGGCCTGGACAACGCACCCAAGAAGTCCAGCCACGACGACACGCTGCCGCCTCCGGACGCGGTCTTCAAGAACGCCGGACCCTTCTCCACGTACTTCGGCTCGAACACCAACAGCAAGCTCCCCAACGCGTACGGCACCAAGGCGCCTTACGCGATCAAGGGCTACACCGGTGAGCAGCTCCGTGCCGCGTACGGCGCCGGCAAGTACACCGGCAAGGGCGTGACGGTGGCCATCACCGACGCGTACGCCTCGCCGACCATCGCCGCCGACGCCTCGCAGTACGCCAAGCGCAACGGCGACCAGAAGTACAAGAAGGGCCAGCTCTCGCAGGTCCTGCCGAGCGAGTTCACCAACACCGACGAGTGCGGCGCGTCCGGCTGGTACGGCGAGGAGACGCTCGACGTCGAGGCCGTGCACGCGGTCGCCCCCGACGCGAACATCGTCTACCTCGGCGCGGCCTCCTGCTACGACGACGACTTCCTCGACACGCTCAACAAGGTCGTGGACGGCCACCTGGCCGACATCGTCTCCAACTCGTGGGGCGACGTCGAGGCCAACGAGACCCCGGACGTGGCCGCGGCCTACGACCAGGTCTTCCAGCAGGGCGCTGTCGAGGGCATCGGCTTCTACTTCTCCTCCGGTGACAACGGCGACAACGTCGCCTCCACCGGTGTGAAGCAGGCCGACACCCCCGGAAACTCCGACTGGGCCACCTCCGTCGGCGGCACCTCGCTGGCGGTCGGCAAGAACGACAAGTACAAGTGGGAGACCGGCTGGGGCACCGAGCGCGCCCCGCTGTCGGCCGACGGCAAGTCCTGGGTGGGCTTCCCCGGCCCGTACACCTCGGGCGCGGGCGGCGGCACCAGCAAGCTGTACGCGCAGCCGTACTACCAGCGCGGCGTCGTCCCCGACTCGCTGGCGCTCGCCAACGGCGGCACCGTCAAGCAGCGTGTCGAGCCCGACATCGCCGCGGTCGCCGACCCGAACACCGGCTTCCTCGTCGGTCAGACCCAGACCTTCCCCGACGGGTCGCTCCAGTACAGCGAGTACCGGATCGGCGGCACCTCGCTCGCCGCGCCGGTGATCGCGGGCGTCCAGGCGCTGTCGCAGCAGGCCCGTAACGGCATCGCGATCGGCTTCGCCAACCCGCTCATCTACAACAAGTACGGCACGTCCGCGTACCACGACGTGACCGACCACCCGCTGGGCCAGGGCCAGGGTCTCGCCGTCGTGCGTGTCGACTTCGCGAACGCCTTCGACGCCTCGGACGGCACGATCACCTCGCTCCGTACCCTCGGTGCGGACGCGTCGCTGCACGCCACGGTCGGCTACGACGACGTCACCGGCGTCGGCACCCCGGGTGCCGACTACGTGAAGTCGTACCTGCCGCCGAAGAAGAACGGCAAGCACTGAACGGTGTGACGCGGTTCTGAGAACGGTGTGACGCGGTTCTGATCCGACGCGCCTCCGCGTTTCGGACATGGTTCTACGCCGATCCGGCGCGGATCCGAGGCGTGCGGACGCGCTTCGGAAGCGTTTCGGACGCGGTGAAGCGGGGCCCGTACCGGGGAGCGATCCTCGGTGCGGGCCCCGCCCCCGCTGCGGTAACCTGATGCCATGCGAGCTGTGAGCCTCCTGCTTAGCGAGCCGCGCTGACCGAGAACCCCGTCAGTGCGGCACCCCTCCTGCGCGAGGGGCTTTTTTGTTTCCGCAGGCAGCGACGGGCAGCAGGCTTCCGGGCCGCAGCCGTCAAGACATCGATGGAGTACCGAGGACGATGAGCGAGATCACCCCGGCCGCCGAGACGGCTGCGCCCCACCGCTACACGGCCGAACTGGCCGCGGACATCGAGGGCCGCTGGCAGGACTTCTGGCAGGCCCACGGCACCTACGAGGCGCCGAACCCCAGCGGCGACCTGGACGGCGACCCCGAGACGGCCGCGCGCCCCAAGAAATTCATCATGGACATGTTCCCGTACCCCTCGGGCGCGGGACTGCACGTCGGCCACCCGCTGGGCTACATCGCGACCGACGTCTACGCCCGCCACCAGCGGATGACCGGCCACAATGTGCTGCACACCCTGGGCTTCGACGCCTTCGGCCTGCCCGCCGAGCAGTACGCCGTACAGACCGGCACCCACCCGCGGGTCACCACCGAGGCCAACATCGTCACGATGACGGCGCAACTGCGGCGGCTAGGCCTGGGCCACGACAAGCGCCGCTCCTTCGCCACGATCGACCCGGAGTACTACCGCTGGACCCAGTGGATCTTCCTGCGGATCTTCAACTCCTGGTACGACGAGGAGGCCGCCCGCGCCCGCCCGATCAGCGAGCTGGTCGAGCAGTACGAGGGCGGCGTCCGCGCGACCCCCGACGGCCGCGCGTGGGCGGAGCTGACCGTCGCCGAGCGCGCCGGTGTCCTGGACGGCCACCGGCTGGCGTACGTCGCCCAGTCGCCGGTCAACTGGTGCCCCGGACTGGGCACCGTGCTGGCCAACGAGGAGGTCACCGCCGACGGCCGTTCCGAGCGCGGCAACTTCCCCGTCTTCAAGGCCAATCTGCGCCAGTGGATGATGCGCATCACCGCGTACGCCGACCGGCTGCTGGACGATCTGGACCTGCTGGACTGGCCCGAGGCCATCAAGCAGCAGCAGCGCAACTGGATCGGGCGCAGCGAAGGCGCGCGCGTCGACTTCCCCGTGGCCGGCGCCGACCGCCCGATCACGGTCTTCACCACCCGTCAGGACACGCTGTTCGGCGCCACCTATATGGTGCTGGCCCCCGAGCACGACCTGGTGGACGCGATCGTCCCCGACGCCTGGCCCGAGGGCACCCACCAGGTGTGGACCGGCGGCCACGCCACGCCCGCCGAGGCCGTCGCCGCCTACCGCAAATTCGCCTCCTCGAAGTCCGACGTGGAGCGGCAGGCCGACGCCAAGGAGAAGACAGGCGTCTTTACCGGCGCCTTCGCCGTAAACCCCGTCAGCGGTGAAAATGTCCCCGTCTTCATCGCGGACTACGTGCTGATGGGCTACGGCACCGGCGCCATCATGGCCGTGCCCGCCCACGACGCCCGCGACTTCGCCTTCGCCCGCGCCTTCGAACTGCCGATGCGCTGTGTCGTGGCCCCCACCGACGGCCGCGGCACCGACCCTGCCCAGTGGGACGACGCCTTCGGGTCGTACGACGCGACGATCGTCAACTCGGCCGGGTCCGGGGTGTCCCTGGACGGCCTGGGCGTGGTCGAGGCGAAGGCCGTGATCACCGCCTGGCTGGCCGAGCGCGGCATCGGCGAGGGCACCGTCAACTACCGCCTGCGCGACTGGCTGTTCAGCCGTCAGCGCTACTGGGGCGAGCCCTTCCCCGTCGTCTACGACGAGGACGGCGTCGTGCACGCGCTGCCCGACTCGATGCTGCCCGTCGCCCTGCCCGAGGTCGACGACTACAGCCCCCGCACCTTCGACCCCGACGACGCGGACACCTCCCCGGAGCCGCCGCTGTCGCGCAACGAGGACTGGGTGACGGTCGAGCTGGACCTGGGCGACGGCGTCCGCACGTACCGCCGCGAGACCAACACCATGCCCAACTGGGCCGGTTCCTGCTGGTACGAGCTGCGCTATCTGGACCCGCACAACAGCGAGCGGCTGGTCGACCCAGCCATCGAGCAGTACTGGATGGGCCCGCGCGAGGGGCAGCCCGCGGGCGGCGTCGACCTGTACGTCGGCGGCGCCGAGCACGCGGTGCTGCACCTGCTGTACGCCCGTTTCTGGCACAAGGTGCTGCACGACCTGGGCCACGTCTCGTCCGTGGAGCCGTTCCACCGGCTGTTCAACCAGGGCATGATCCAGGCGTTCGTCTACCGTGACGCGCGCGGCATCGCGGTGCCCGCCGTCGAGGTCGAGGAGCGGGACAGCGGCTGGTTCTACCAGGGCGAGCCCGTCAGCCGTGTGCTGGGCAAGATGGGCAAGTCCCTGAAGAACGCCGTGACGCCCGACGAGATCTGCGCCGAATACGGCGCCGACACCCTGCGCCTGTACGAGATGGCGATGGGCCCGCTGGACGTCTCCCGCCCCTGGGACACCCGCGCGGTCGTCGGCCAGTACCGGCTGTTGCAGCGCCTGTGGCGCAATGTCGTGGACGAGGCCACCGGCGCGGTGACCGTCTCCGAGGCCGAGCCCGACGAGGCCACGCTGCGCGCGCTGCACAAGGCGATCGACGGTGTCACCGGCGACATGGCGGGCCTGCGCTTCAACACCGCCATCGCCAAGATCACCGAACTGAACAACCACCTGACGAAGACGGGCGGCCCCGTGCCGCGCGCCATCGCCGAGCCCCTGGTGCTGTTGATCGCGCCCCTGGCGCCGCACATCGCCGAGGAGCTGTGGAGCAGGCTGGGCCACACCTCCTCCCTGGTGCACGAGCCCTTCCCGGTCGCCGACCCCGCCCTGGCGCAGGACGAGGCCGTCGTGTGCGTCGTCCAGATCAAGGGCAAGGTCAGGGCACGGTTGGAGGTTCCTCCGACCATTTCCGACACCGAGCTGGAGGCCCAGGCGCTGGCCGACCCGGCCGTCGTCGCGGCGCTGGGCGGTGCGGCGGTGCGCAAGGTGATCGTGCGGGCGCCGAAGCTGGTCAACATCGTGGTGTGAGGCCGCGGCTGCTTCGCAGGGGGCGCCGCCTCGCGGAGCGCGACCCTTAAGGGGCAGGTTGGGGGATCGGCCGGATCCCGCGGCCTGCCCCTCCCGTTTACGGTGGAGACGTCTACGGTGGATGGTGGAGTGTCCGCCGTTCGAGGTTGGAGGAGAGCGCCCGTGGAAATCGCAGGCTTCGTCGTCCTGGTGCTCTTCCTCGCCTTCGTCACGCTCGGGGTCGTGGCCACCGTCAAGACGGTGCGCGCCGCGCGCCGCGGTGTCGCCCGCGCCTCGGCCCAGGCGCGCCGCGCCATCGAGGACACCCAGCTCAAGGCCCGCCGCTACACCACCACCGGCCCCGCGGGCCAGGTCGCGCAGCTCCGTATCGACCTGCGCACCGCCATCGACAGCACCTTCCGCGCCCTCGAACACGACCCGTCGCTGACGGAGGCCGCCGGTCTCATGGCCCGCCTCAACGACCACGCCCGCACCCTCGACCGCGAGCTGGCCCTCTTGGAGCGCGAGCCCGACCGCGCCCGCCTCGCCGCGCTCCTCCCCGACCTCTCCACCCGCGCCCACCGCATCACCCACTCCGCGGACTCCCTGCGCTGGGCCGCCCAGGACCGCGCCCACCAGTTCGCCTCCGACGACCTCACCGCCCTCCGCCACCAGATCGACATCGAATCGGCCGCCCTCCGCCACTGGGAGCCTGCGGCTCCGCCGAAGCTGAGCCCGACTGCGGAGTAGGCCCTTTGGCGGGGTGCGAGGGGTGAGCTGTTGGCGGGGTGTCAGGGGTGAGCCGTTGGCGGTTGTGGCAGGCGTGAGCCCTCGGAGGGCCGCCAGGGGTGAGCCCTCGGAGGGCCGCCAGGGGTGAGCCCTCGGAGGGCCGCCAGGGGTGAGCCTTTGGCGGGCCGCCAGAAGCCGAATGCGGCCCGTCCGGCGTGTGCGGCCGAAGCCCGAGCCTGGCGGGGGTGCCAGAAGCGACGCGTCAACCCGTCCGGCGTGTGCGGGCGGGCCCCGGGGCTGGGGCGGGGCGCCGGAAGCGAACCATCAGCCCGTCAGGCGTTTGTGGGGCACCTCCCGGCGGCAGCCGGGGGAGAGCGGCCCGCCCGGCAGTGAGGGCCCGAGTACCGCCCCGACCTGCGCACCGGTAACCTCCCCGTCATGTCCCCGCATGTCGCCATCGTCACGGATTCCACGGCCTACCTCCACCCCGAGGCCGTGCGCCGGCACAACATCTCCGTCGTGCCGCTCACCGTGGTCATCGGCGACGAAGCCCTCGAAGAGGGCACCGAAATCTCCGCCCCCGCCGTGGCACGAGCCCTCCAGCGGCGACATCCGGTCACCACCTCCCGTCCGTCCCCGGCCGAATTCGCCGCCGTCTACGAGGCCGTCGCGGACGCGGGCGCGGAGGCGATCGTCTCGCTCCACCTGTCCGGCGAGTTCTCCGGCACCTACGACGCGGCGCTGCTCGCGGCGAAGGAGGCGGCGGTACCGGTGCGGGTGGTCGACACCGGAATGGTCGCGATGGCGCTCGGCTTCACCGTCCTCGCGGCGGCCGAGACGGCGGAAGCGGGCGGCACCCCGGACGACATCGTCGCCGCCGCCGAGAAGCGGGCCGACGCCACCTCCGCGTACTTCTACGTCGACACGCTGGACTATCTGCGCCGGGGCGGCCGGATCGGCGCCGCCCAGGCGCTGTTCGGTTCCGCACTCGCCGTGAAGCCGCTGCTGCGCCTCGTCGACGGCCGGATCGAGCTGATGGAGAAGGTCAGGACGGCCTCCAAGGCGATCACCCGGCTGGAGGAGATCGTCGTCGAGCAGGCGGGCACCCGCCGGGTGACCCTCGCCGTCCACCACCTCGCCTCGGCCGACCGCGCGGCGGCCCTCGCGGACCGGCTGCGGGAGCGGGTGCCGGGCCTCGACGACCTGGTGGTCAGCGAGGTGGGCGCGGTGATCGGCGCGCACACCGGGCCGGGGCTGCTCGGGGTCGTCATCTCGCCGCACTGAGCGGGGTGGGTGCCCGTTGGGGGCATGGGGCTTCGGCGGCGTGGGCGACCTGCGCGGCCTGCGAGGTGCGCGGCCTGCGCGATGCGCGCGGTGTGAGCGGTCGGCGGGGCCGTCGGCCGGGGGTCTGAATCACCCTCACGGGTGACGGAGTTATCCACAATCGCCGAGTTGTCCACAGATTCAGACCAAGATCATCTTTCGGCGGTGATCGGGTCCAGCATCGGACCCATGAACTCTCTGGAACCGATCCGCACCGCCATCCGTCCGCAACGAAAGTCCGGCCCCGACCCGGCCGAGGTGCTCGAACGCGCCGCCGCGCTGTTCGGTACGGCGGTGGAGCGCGGCGCGCGGGAAGGGCCGCCGGGGGCGCGGTCGGAACCACCGGAACGGTCGGGGCCGTCGTCTAAGCCCACGTCTGAGTCCACGCCTGAGCCCTCGCCTGAGTCCACGCCTGCGCTCTCGGCCAAACCCTCGCCTGAGCCGCTGCCGCTGCCGCTGCCGCTGCCGCTGCCGCTGCCGCTGCCGCTGTCCGAGCGGCCCGCGGTGGCCGAGGAACCGACCGGTCCGGTACGACGCCTGCGCACCTGGCTCTTCGTCCGCTGCGGGCTGGAGTTCAAGACGGTGCTGGCGTTGGTGGCCGTACTGGTCATCGCGGGTGGCCTCGCGGTGCAGCACTTCGTGGCGGGCCGTCCCCGGACGATCGCGGTGCCGCCGCCGCTGTCGTCGTCGGGGAGGCCGCTGACGGCCGTGGGCGCCTCGGCCATGGCGTCGGCGGCCACGACCACCCCCGCGCCGAAACTCACCGTGGACATCGCGGGCAAGGTCGCCAAGCCGGGGCTACGGCGGCTTCCTTCCGGCTCCCGCGTCGCCGACGCCCTCTCCGCCGCCGGCGGCGCCCTCCCCGGCACGGACACCAGCACCCTCAACCTCGCCCGCCCCCTCACCGACGGCGAACAGATCCTGGTCGGCATCGCCCCGGCCCCCGGTGCCCCGGCCGATCCCGGCGACCCCGCAGCCGCCGCCCCCGGCTCCCCGGTCAGCCTCAACTCCGCCACCGCCGCCCAACTCGACGCCCTGCCCGGCGTCGGCCCCGTCCTCGCCCAGCACATCCTCGACTTCCGCACCCAGCACGGCTCCTTCACCTCCGTCGACCAACTGCGCCAAGTCCCCGGCATCGGTGACCGCAAATTCACCACCCTCAAGCCCCTGGTCCACCCATGACCCGCCCCGTGCCCGGCAACGACGACCCGGAGGGCGCTGGACCCGCGGCGAGCGAGCGGGCCGCTGTGCACGCGGCGGCGGCTTCGCGGCTCGGGGCCGCGAACCCACGGCAGGAGGGGCCGCCGGACTGGCGGTTGGTGTGCCCCGCGGTCGCGGCGTGGGGCGGGGCGGCGGTCGGGCCGGGGCTGGGGACGCGCGTCGGGACCGGGGTGGTGCTGGCGGCGCTCCTCGCGGGCGCGGCGCTGTTGGTGGCGGCAGGCGTGAGGGGCGGCGGGCGGCGGGAGTTGGGGGCGGCGCTGGCGGCGGTGGTGCTGTGCGGGGCGGTGGGGGCGGGCGCGGCCGTGCTCGGGGAGGCGGACCGGTATCGGGGGCCGGTGGCGGGGATGGCCGAGCGCGGGGCGGTGGCGGAGGTCGAGCTGCGGGTGACAGGCGACCCGACGGAGGCCCGCCCACGGGTACGGGGAGCCGCCCAGGCGCCACGGACGGCCGTCGTCGGGGGAGAGGCGTTACGGGTCGGCGGCACGCGCGTCAGGACGCCGGTGGTGGTGCTGGCCGAGGGGGACGTCGGGCGGTGGCTGAAGCTGCTGCCGTCCACGACGATCGCGGTCACGGCCCGGCTGGCCCCGGCGGACCGGCCGGGGGACAGGGCCGCCGCCCTGCTCAAGGCGCAGGGACCGCCCCGCGTCCTGGCACCGCCGAGCCTGCCGCAGCGCGTCGCGGGCCGACTCCGCGCGGGCCTGCGGGAGGCGAGCCGCCCACTGCCCTCGGACGCCCGAGCGCTGCTGCCGGGGCTGGTCGTGGGCGACACCACGGGCCTCACACCCGACCTGAAGGCCGCCTTCCGGGCCACCGACCTCACTCACCTCACGGCCGTCTCCGGAGGCAACCTCACGATCGTCCTGATCCTGCTGATCGGACCGCCGGGTGTGGCGATCAGGGCCGAACGACGCGGCCTGGCCGCCTCCTTGGGGCTGCCGCTCCGGCTGACGGCGCTGCTCGGCACGGGCCTGACGCTCGGATTCGTGCTGGTCTGCCGCCCGGACCCGAGCGTGTTGCGGGCCGCCGCCTGCGGGCTGATCACGCTGCTGGCCATCGGCACCGGCCGCCGCCGGTCCCTGCTCCCGGCGCTGGCCGCGGCGGTGCTGCTGCTGGTGCTGTACGAGCCGGAGCTGGCCCGCTCCTACGGCTTCGCGCTGTCGGTGCTCGCCACGGGCGCGCTGTTAACGCTGGCGCCCCGCTGGAGCGAGGCGTTACGGGCCAGGGGGGTGCCGCCGAGGCTGGCGGAGGCGCTGGCGGCGGCGGGGGCCGCGCAGGCGGTGTGCGGCCCGGTGATCGTGCTGCTGTCGGCTCGCCTCAGCCTGGTCGCGGTGCCGTGCAATCTGCTGGCGGAACCGGCGGTGGGTCCGGCCACGGTCCTCGGGTTCGGGGCACTGGCGCTCGCCCCGGTCGCGTTGCCCGCCGCCCGCGCGCTGGCGTGGCTCGCGGGCTGGCCGACCGGCTGGATCGCGGCGGTGGCCCGGCACGGCGCCGCGCTGCCGGGCGCCGAGGTCGCCTGGCCGGGCGGCTGGGCGGGCGCGGCGCTGCTGGCGGTGCTGACGGCGGCCGTCGTGGTCGGCGGCGGGGTGCTGCGGCGCAGGCCGTGGCTGTGCGTGGTGTGCGCGTTCCTGCTGCTGCTCGCGCTGGTGCGGCCGGTGGAGCTGCCGAGGTTCGTGGCGGGCTGGCCGCCGGGCGGCTGGCGGTTCGCGATGTGCGATGTCGGGCAGGGCGACGCCCTGGCGCTGTCGGCGGGTCCGGGCGCGGCGGTCGTGGTGGACGCGGGGCCGGAGCCGGACAAGGTCGACCGCTGCCTGCGGGACCTGCGCGTCACCTCCGTGCCGCTGCTGATCCTGACGCACTTCCACGCCGACCACGTGGACGGTCTGCCGGGGGTGCTGCGGGGCCGCAGGGTGGGCGCGATCGAGACGACGGTGCTGGGCGAGCCGCCGCGGCAGGCCGTGGCCGTACGGCGGGAAGCGGCGGCGGCCGGGGTGCCGATGGTGCTCGCGGCGGCGGGGGAGCGGCGCGGTCTCGGCCCGCTGGAGTGGCGGGTGCTGTGGCCGCCGCCCAGTGCGGCGGCGCTGCCCGACAACGGGCCGAACGACGCCAGTGTGGCGCTGCTGGTCCGCACCGGCGGTCTGACGCTGCTGCTGATGGGCGACCTGGAACCGGCCGCGCAGGAGCGGCTGTTGGCGCAGGCGCCGGATCTGCCGCGGGTCGATGTCCTGAAGGTGGCGCACCACGGTTCGGCGTATCAGGACGAGGAGCTGTTCGACCGGGTGCGGCCGCGGCTCGCGGTGATCTCGGTCGGCGCGGACAACCCCTACGGTCATCCGGCGGCCCGGACGGTCGCGGCGCTGCGGGCGCTGGGGGCAGTGGTGCTGCGGACGGACACCGACGGGTCGATCGCGGTGGCCGAGGACGGGCGGGGGGAGCTGCGGACGAGCGTGGCAGGGAAGGGGGCAGGAATATAAAGGATTCTTTGTAAAGGAGTGCTTGTAAGGGAAGCTTTCTAAAGATAGCTTTAGATACATGGAGGACAAGCCGATGGAGTCCAAGGTCCAGCTCACCGACCCGCGCGCCCTGCGCGCCTACGCGCACCCCACGCGGATGTCGCTCGTCGGGCTGCTCCGCCGCGAGGGGCCGTTCACGGCGACGCGGGCGGCGGAGCTGACCGGCGAATCCGTCGCCAGTTGCTCGTACCACCTGCGGATACTCGCCAAATACGGCCTGGTGGAAGAGGCACCGCCAGGACCCGGGCGGGAGAAGCCGTGGCGGGCGACGGCCGAGTTCACGAGTTGGCCCGGCTACTCCGAGGACACGGCGGTCGCGTCGGCGGCCGAGGCGCTGACGGTGGCCGTCGCCGAGAACTACTTCCACCGGATGACGCGGGCCATCGAGACGCGCGGCGCACTGCCCCGGACGTGGCAGGAGGCCGAGCGCTTCACGGACACGTCCCTGTATGTGACGCCCGACGAACTGACCGCGCTCGGCGAGGAGATCGACGCGCTCCTGGCCCGGTACGCCGACCGGATCAACGACCCGGCCCGCCGCCCCGAGGGCGCCCGGCGGGTGCCCTACCTCCAGATCGGCTACGTCGACCCCGAGCACCCCGAGGACGGCCGCCCTCCGGAACCCGACCCCGAGGAGAGGTGAGCGCCGTGGTGCCGGAACTGCTCAGGCAGCGCCCCTTCCGGCGGTACTGGACGGGCCAGACCGTCTCGCTGCTCGGCGACCAGATCACCTTCCTGGCCATTCCGCTCGCCGCCGTCCTCGTGCTGCACGCCGACGCGGCCCAGATGGGCTGGCTGTCGCTGGCGGGCCTGCTGCCCGCGCTGCTGTTCTCGCTCCCGGCCGGGGCCTGGGCCGACCGGCGCGGTCGCCGCAGGCGGACCATGATCGCCGTCGACCTGCTGAGGGCGGCCCTGATGGTCTCGCTCCCGGTGGGTTACGCCCTCGGGGTGCTCACCCTGGCGCAGCTCTACGCGGTCGCCTTCGCCGTCGGCACGCTCGCCGTCGTCTTCGACGTCTGCAACGCCACGCTGTTCGTGTCGCTGGTGCGCCCCGAGGAGTATGTGCGGGGCAATTCGCTGACCAGCGGCAGCCGGGCCTTCTCGTTCGTGGCGGGCCCCAGCGTCGGCGGCCTGCTCGTGCAGGTGCTCGCCGCACCGCTCGCGCTGCTCGCCGACGCCTGCTCGTATCTGGTCTCGGCCGTGCTGCTCGCGCGGATAGACCCGGTGGAACCACCGGCCGCGCCGCCGCGCAAAGGGCACTTCACGGCGGGGCTGCGCTTCATCGTCCGCTCCCGCGTGCTGCGCCCGCTCGCGGCGGCGGCTGCGACGGTGAACTTCTTCAACTTCGTCTTCCACACCCTGGTGATCCTCTACGCCGTCGAACAGCTCGGCCTGAACGCGGGGCTGTTGGGCATGGCCATCGGGGCCGGCGCGGTCGGCAGCGTGATCGGCGCGGTGCTCACCGGACGGATCGCCCGGTCGATCGGGGTCGGGCCGACCCTGGTCCTGGGATTCATAGGGTTCCCCGCGCCGCTGATCCTGATCCCGTTGGCGACCGGGCCGACACCGATGCTGCTCGCCGCCTTCTTCGCCGCTGAATTCGCCTCCGGCTTCGGCCTGATGCTGCTCGACATCGCCAGCGGCTCCTTGCAGAGCGCCGTCATACCCGACGCCCTGCGCTCACGGGTCAGCGGCGCCTTCCGCACCGTCAACTACGGTGTCCGCCCGCTCGGCGCGCTCGTCGGCGGCACCCTCGGCAGCGCGATCGGACTGCGCCCGACGCTGTGGATCGCCACCGTCGGCGGCCTGCTCAGCGTGCTGTGGCTGCTGCCCTCGCCGATACCGCGCATACGCGAACTCCCCGACGAGGAGCCCGACCCGGCGGCGGAAGCGCAAGCGGAGACGGAAGCGGCGGCGGATCGGAAGACGGCGGCAGCGACGTAGGCCCGCGCAGGCCGCCCCGCGTACCCCGCCCCGCTACTCCAGCCAGCCCTCGAACTGCGCGGCCAGCGCGTCCAGCGCCGACGTGTCGAGACGGGCGTCGCTGTCCTCGACGACCACCAGCCACTGGGCGTCCTCGGCGTCGTCCTCGCCCGCGAGGGCGTCCCGGACCAGGTGCGGTTCCTCGCGCAGGGCGAAGCGCGCGGTCAGCAGCTCGGCGACCTCCTCCGCGGCGTCGCGGTCGGGCAGCACCAGCACATGTCGTACGTCGCTCACCGCACCAGTGTCCCCGACGCGGTGCGGCGATGTCCGACCCCCGTGGGATGCTGGGCGGCGATGGCCAGGAAGACTGCTTCAGACGACCCGCTCGCTCCGCTCACGCTCGCCGTGGGCCAGGAGGACCTGCTGCTCGACCGCGCCGTGCGCGAGGTGGTCATGGCGGCCCGCGCGGCCGACGCGGACACCGATGTGCGGGACCTGGCCCCCGAGGCGCTCCAGCCGGGCACGCTGGCGGAGCTGACCAGCCCGTCGCTGTTCGCCGAGCGCAAGGTCGTGGTGGTGCGCAACGCGCAGGACCTGTCGGCGGACACGGTCAAGGACGTCAAGGCGTATCTGGCCGCGCCCGTCGAGGAGATCACGCTGGTCCTGCTGCACGCGGGCGGCGCCAAGGGCAAGGCGCTGCTGGACGCGGCGCGCAAGGCCGGGGCGCGCGAGGTGGCCTGCCCGAAGATGACGAAGCCCGCGGACCGGCTGGCGTTCGTGCGCGGCGAGTTCCGTACGCTGGGCCGCTCCGCGACGCCCGAGGCCACCCAGGCCCTGGTCGACTCGATCGGCAGCGACCTGCGGGAGCTGGCGAGCGCCTGCGCGCAGCTCGTCGCCGACATCGAAGGCACCATCGACGCGGCCGTGGTCGCCCGCTACTACACCGGCCGCGCCGAGGCCACCGGCTTCGAGGTCGCCGACCTCGCCGTCACCGGCCGTACCGCGGAGGCGCTGGAGCGGCTGCGCTGGGCGCTGTCCGTCGGCCAGCCGCTGCCCGGCATCACCTTCGCGCTGGCCTCCGGCGTCCGCGCCATCGGCAAGCTCGCCTCCGCGCCGCGCGGCGCCAACCCCGGCCAGCTCGCCAGGGACCTCGGCATGCCGCCCTGGAAGATCGACCGGGTCAGGCAGCAGATCCGCGGCTGGTCCGCGGACGGCGTCTCGACCGCCCTGCGGGCCGTCGCCGAGGCCGACGCCGCCGTCAAGGGCGGCAGCGCCGACCCCGCCTACGCCCTGGAGAAGGCCGTCGTCACCATCGCCCAGGCGTCCCGCGCCCGCTCCTGACCGGAGACCGGACCGCGCGGCCCTCGGACAGCGGCCCTCGTACAGAGCCCCCCGTGCAGCGGCAGCACCCCTCCGACAGCGGCCCTCGGACAACAGAACCGCCCGTCCGGGACTCCCGGACGGGCGGTTCACGTCAGTGCTCTCACTGGGTGCGGTCGCGCCCGCGTGGCGAACGCAGATCGTGCGCGACCGCGGTGGTGCGAAGTGCGGGTCCGGGCGGTAGAGGGGCCGCTGGGTCCGGTTGCCCGCGATGAATCGAAAGAGCGGAGATCAGAGAGCGGAGACCGACTGAGCCAGCGCCGACTTCTTGTTGGCGGCCTGGTTCTTGTGGATGACGCCCTTGCTGACGGCCTTGTCGAGCTTCTTGGCGGCGAGACGAGCGGCCTCGGTGGCCTTCTCGGCGTCACCGGCGGCCACGGCCTCGCGGGTGCGACGGATCGCGGTCTTCAGCTCGGACTTGACGGCCTTGTTGCGCAGGCGCGCCTTCTCGTTGGTCTTGTTCCGCTTGATCTGGGACTTGATGTTCGCCACGAAAGAGCCTTCTCAGGTTCGATTGATACTTGGGTTGCTGCTTGGGGTGTGCTGCTCGGGGTTTGCCGCTTGGTACTGAAACGAGCAGATGCCTCGGGTTAGAGGGCACGAGGCACAGTGCTCCAGGCTACCAGCCGTTCACAGGACGGCCCAAACCGGTGCCGGTGCCGCAACCATGGGACGATAGCCCTTACGCCAGCCCCGCTCGCCCCGAGCAACCAGCCCGCCCGACCCGAGAAAATGGACCCTGCGTGCCCGCGACCCCTTCCCATGTGCCGGAGCCGAGCCGTACCGACCCGGCGTTGATCCGCAACTTCTGCATCATCGCGCACATCGACCACGGCAAGTCCACCCTCGCCGACCGGATGCTCCAGCTCACCGGCGTCGTCGACGCACGCCAGATGCGCGCCCAGTACCTCGACCGGATGGACATCGAGCGCGAGCGGGGCATCACGATCAAGTCGCAGGCCGTCCGGCTGCCCTGGGCGCCGACCACGGGCGACGGCACCGGCAGCACGCACATCCTGAACATGATCGACACCCCGGGCCACGTCGACTTCACCTACGAGGTCTCGCGGTCGCTGGCCGCCTGCGAGGGCACGGTCCTGCTGGTCGACGCGGCGCAGGGCATCGAGGCGCAGACCCTCGCCAACCTCTACCTGGCGATGGAGAACGACCTGACGATCGTTCCCGTCCTGAACAAGATCGACCTGCCGGCCGCCCAGCCGGAGAAGTTCTCCGAGGAGCTGGCCAACCTCATCGGCTGCGACCCCTCCGATGTGCTCAAGGTCTCGGCGAAGACCGGCGTCGGCGTGGACGCGCTGCTCGACCGGGTGGTCCAGGACGTGCCGCCGCCGGTCGGCGTCGCCGACGCGCCCGCCCGCGCGATGATCTTCGACTCGGTCTACGACTCCTACCGGGGCGTGGTCACCTACGTCCGGGTCATCGACGGCCAGCTCACCAAGCGTGAGCGGATCAAGATGATGTCCACCGGCGCCACCCACGAACTGCTGGAGATCGGCGTCTCGTCGCCCGAGATGAAGCCGCACGACGGCCTCGGCGTCGGCGAGGTCGGCTATCTGATCACGGGTGTGAAGGACGTACGGCAGTCCAAGGTCGGTGACACCATCACCACCTTGAACCGCGGCGCGACCGAGGCGCTGGGCGGCTACAAGGACCCCAAGCCCATGGTGTTCTCCGGCCTCTACCCGCTGGACGGCTCCGACTACCCCGAGCTGCGCGAGGCGCTGGACAAGCTCCAGCTCAACGACGCGGCGCTGGTCTACGAGCCGGAGACGTCCGCCGCCCTCGGCTTCGGCTTCCGCGTCGGCTTCCTCGGCCTGCTGCACCTCGACGTGATCCGCGAGCGCCTGGAGCGCGAATTCGGCCTCGACCTGATCGCGACCGCGCCCAACGTGGTCTACCGCGTCGTCATGGAGGACCGCACCGAGCACACGGTCACCAACCCCAGCGAGTTCCCCGAGGGCAAGATCGCCGAGGTCTACGAGCCGGTGGTCAGGGCGACGGTGCTGGCGCCCACCGAGTTCATCGGCGCGATCATGGAGCTGTGCCAGAACCGGCGCGGCTCGCTGCTCGGCATGGACTACCTCTCCGAGGACCGGGTCGAGATCCGCTACACCCTGCCGCTGGCCGAGATCGTCTTCGACTTCTTCGACAACCTGAAGTCCAAGACCCGCGGCTACGCCTCGCTCGACTACGAGCCCACCGGCGAGCAGAGCGCCGACCTGGTCAAGGTCGACATCCTGCTGCACGGCGACAAGGTGGACGCCTTCTCCGCGATCACCCACAAGGACAAGGCGTACGCGTACGGCGTCCGGCTGGTGGCCAAGCTGCGCGAGCTGATCCCGCGGCAGAACTTCGAGGTGCCGATCCAGGCCGCCATCGGCGCCCGCGTGATCGCCCGCGAGACCGTCCGCGCCATCCGCAAGGACGTGCTGGCCAAGTGCTACGGCGGTGACATCTCGCGTAAGCGCAAGCTGCTGGAGAAGCAGAAGGAAGGCAAGAAGCGGATGAAGATGGTCGGCAACGTGGAGGTGCCGCAGGAGGCGTTCATCGCCGTCCTGTCGACCGACTCCGAGGGCGAGTCGAAGGCGAAGAAGTAGAAGAAGCAGGTGAGGGGCGGGGTCCGGGGCCGAAGCGGCAGGGGATGAGGCGAACGGGGCATCCGGGGCAACCGGCGGGCCTTCCCCTCTTACGCGCCGGGCGTCGGCCCTCTACCCTGATCCGACGTAGGTTACTGGTGAGTTAAGAACACAGGCGCGGGCCCGGAGGTTGTCGTGACCGACACACAGACGTTGATCGAGAATCGGCCGCCCTCCGTGGCGACGCTCTTTCTGGAGCGCGTGACGGCGACCCCCGACGCGGAGGCGTACCGCTTCCCCGTCCCGTCCGAGAGCGGCCAGGGCCCCGACACCTGGCAGGCGCTCACCTGGGGCGCCGCCGCCGAGCGGGTCTACGCCATCGCCGCCGGCCTGATGGACCTCGGCATCCGGCCCGAGGAGCGGGTGGCGATCTCGTCCAACACCTCGGTCGACTGGATCCTCGCCGACCTGGGCATCCTGTGCGCGGGCGCGGCCACCACCACCGTCTACCCGAGCACCAACGCCGACGAGACCGCGTTCATCCTCGCCGACTCCGGCAGCCGCGTCCTGATCGCGGAGAACGCGGCGCAGCTCGCCAAGGCCCGCGAGCGCCGCGCGGAGCTGCCCGAGCTGACGCATGTCGTGGTCATGGACGCGGCCGGGGCGGCCGACACGGACGGCGACGGCTGGGTGCTGTCGCTCGACGAGCTGATCAAGCGCGGCGCCGCCTACCTGGAGCGGCACCCGGCCGCCGTCACCGACGCCGTCGCCGCCATCACCAAGGACCAGCTCGCCACGCTCATCTACACCTCCGGCACCACGGGCCGCCCCAAGGGCGTCCGGCTGCCGCAGGACTGCTGGGCGTACATGGCGCGTGCCATCGAGGCGATCGGGCTGCTCGACGAGAACGACGTGCAGTACCTGTGGCTGCCCCTCGCGCACGTCTTCGGCAAGGTGCTGACCGCCGGGCACATCACCGTCGGCCACGTCACCGCCGTCGACGGCCGCGTCGACAAGATCATCGAGAATCTGCCGGTCGTCCAGCCGACCTACATGGCCGCCGTGCCGAGGATCTTCGAGAAGGTCTACAACGGGGTCGCCGCCAAGGCCAGGGCGGGCGGCGGCGCCAAGTACAAGATCTTCCTGTGGGCGGCCGAGGTCGCCCGCGAGTACGCCAAGGCCGCGCAGAACAGCATGCGGCTGACCGGCGTCCCGACCGTGCCGGTCGGCCTGCGCACCAAGCACGCGATCGCCGACAAGCTCGTCTACGCCAAGATCCGCGAGGCGTTCGGCGGGAAGCTGCGCGCCTGCGTGTCCGGCTCGGCCGCGCTCGCCCCCGAGATCGGCTACTTCTTCTCCGGCGCCGGAATCCACATCCTGGAGGGCTACGGCCTCACCGAGTCCAGCGCCGCCAGCTTCGTCAACCCCGGCGAGTCCTACCGCACCGGCACCGTCGGCAAGGCGCTGCCCGGCCTGGAGGTCCGGATCGCCGAGGACGGCGAGATCCTGCTGCGCGGCCCCGGCATCATGCAGGGCTACCACGGGCTGCCCGAGAAGACCGCCGAGGTGCTGGAGTCCGACGGCTGGTTCCACACCGGCGACATCGGCGAACTGTCGCCCGACGGCTTCCTGAAGATCACCGACCGCAAGAAGGACCTGATCAAGACCTCGGGCGGCAAGTACATCGCGCCCGCCGAGGTCGAGGGACAGTTCAAGGCGGTGTGCCCCTTCGTCAGCAACGTCCTGGTCGTCGGCGGCGGCCGGAATTTCTGTACGGCGCTGCTCGCCCTCGACGAGCCCACCATCCTCGTCTGGGCCGCGGAGCACGGCCTCGAAGGCCGCTCCTACGCCGAGGTCGTCGGCACCGACGAGGTCCGCGAACTCATCGCCAGCTACGTCCAGCGCGTCAACGACAACCTCCAGCGCTGGCAGCAGATCCGCGAATTCCGCGTCCTGCCCCGCGACCTCGACATCGAGCACGGCGACCTCACCCCGAGCCTGAAGCTCAAGCGCCCGGTCGTCGAGCGCGAATTCGCCCCGCTGATCGAGGAGATGTACGCCGGAGCGCGCGAGGCGTAAGCCTCCGCGAGAGCCTCCGCGAGCGGCGCGCAGGGTACCCCTCGCGGGCGCGCCGCGCCCGGAGTTGGCCGGGCGGGGACCGATTCGGGGGACCCCGGGGGTCACGCGGCGCGTTCGGACGGGTTCGGTGTGTCACGGTGGGTGCGTTGTCGCCGCATCCTCGGGAGCCGCCTGTGAGGCTCGACCCGCCACGCCCCCGCGAGGGCACCGGCACCCGTACCGCCAGCACCCGTACCGGCGCCGGTATCAGCACCGGCACCGCTTCCGGCACCACGCTGCCCGGCAATCAGCTCGCGGCGGGCGCCGCCCGGCGCTTCCTGCGGGCCGCGCTCGCCGACTGGACGAGCCAGGGCCTGCCGGAGGCCGCCGCGTTCACCGAACAGGTCGTGGACGACGCGATCCTGCTGGTCAGCGAGCTGGTGACCAACGCGGTGATCCACGCGGGCACCACCGTGGACGTCCTGTGCCGACTGGAGACGAGAGCGCAGGCGGCGGCGGAGGCGTTCGGGGACAGCGGGGCGCGGGAGCCCGGTCTGGTGATCGAGGTGTCCGACCAGTACCCGGCACGGGTGCTGCGCGGCGACGACCGGCCGGACCCCGGCGACCACAGGGAAGGCGGTCGCGGCCTGCAACTCGTCGCCGCCCTGTCCGACGCCTGGGGCATCAGCTACCGCCGCGACCGTAAAACCGTCTGGTGCCGCCTCGACCTCACCGGCCCGCCCCCGGCCGCAGGAAGCGAAGAGAGCGAAGACGAGAGCGAGGAGCCGCTCCGGCGCGGCCTGCGGGCCGCCGAGATCCTGGCGCCCGCGCCCTCCGGCTCCGCCCGGAAAGCGGACTCCGACTGGATCAACCGCGGCTCCCTGTCCTTCCTCGCCGAGGCGTCCGACCTGCTCGCGGGCCAGCTCGACGAGGACAACGTGGCCGTGCTGGCGACCCAGCTCCTCGTGCCGCGGCTCGCGGACTGGTGCGCGGTCTGGCTCTACGGGACCGGCGGCCGGCCACGGCTGTCCAGCGTCTGGCACGGCGCGGAGCACCGTATCGACGGCCTGCGCGCCGTACTGGAGAAAACCCCGCCCCCGCCGGGCCTGCGCTCCGGCACCCGCCTCGGCGGCGCCATGCCGTGGCCCTGGCCGGCCACCGACGACATGTGGGAGCACGGCGGCGCGCTGGCCGTACCACTGGTCGCCGCCGGGCGCTGGCACGGCACGCTGCTGCTCGGCCGCACCGGCCTGCTCGGTCTGCCGGGCGAGGTGGTCGGCCTGGTCGAGGACTTCGGGCGCCGGGTCGCGCTCGCCGTGGACACCGCGCGGCAGTACGCCCGCCAGGCGATGATCAGCACCGTCCTGCAACGCGGCCTGCTGCCGCCCGCCGCGGGCCGCATCCCCGGCGTCGACCACGCCGTGGTGTACGAGCCCACGGCCGGCGACTGGGTCGGCGGCGACTTCTACGACCTGTTCCCCGCGGGCGACGGCCGCTGGTGCTTCGCCCTCGGCGACGTCTGCGGCAACGGCCCCGAGGCCGCCTCGCTCACCGGTATCGCCCGCCCGGTCCTGCGGCTGCTGGCCCGCGAGGGCTACGGCGTCCCCGACGTCCTCGACCGCCTCAACAAGGCGCTCGCCGACGAGGCCGCCACCGCCCTGATCGGCGAGACCGGCGACTGGGAGGGCGGCCAGGCCCGCTTCCTGTCGCTGCTCTACGGCGAGATCGTGCCGTACGCCACCGGCCGCGGCGCCCGCTGCACGCTCGCCTCGGCCGGCCACCCGCTGCCGCTGGTCCTCACCCCGGACGGGCGGGTACGCGAGGCCGCGAGCCCGCAGATGCTGCTCGGCATCGGCGACGACACACGGTACGACTGCGAGTCCTTCGACCTCACCCCCGGCGAGACACTGCTGTGCGTCACCGACGGCGTCACCGAACGCCGCCGCGGGCACCGGCAGTTCGACGACGACGACGGCCTGGCGGCGGCGCTCGGCGGCTGCGTGGGGCTCAACGCCGTCGCCGTCGCGGAACGCATCCGGCGCGCGGTCCACGAGTACGACGACGCGCCGCCCGCCGACGACCTGGCGCTGCTGGTCCTCCAGGCGAGGTGAGCGCGCCAGGACCGGCATCCGACCGCGACCGGGACCGGCATCCGACCGGGACCGGGACCGCGACCCGAGCGAGGCCGGCGACCGCGCGGATTCGGGCACCTCGCGCGTACCGGATACTGGACAGATGCCTTCCGTACTGCCTGATGGTGAGCCCGTGCCCGCGGACGGGACGCTGCCCGCGCACGCGCTCGACGGGGCGGCGGACCGGCCGCTCGGCTTCTACCTGCACGTGCCGTACTGCGCGACGCGCTGCGGCTACTGCGACTTCAACACCTACACCGCCACCGAATTGCGCGGCTCGGGCGGCGCCCTCGCCTCCCGCGAGAACTACGCGGACGTGCTCACCGACGAGATCCGGCTGGCCAGGAAGGTCCTGGGCGACGACCCGCGTCCGGTCGAGACGGTCTTCGTCGGCGGCGGCACCCCGACGCTGCTGCCCGCCGCCGACCTCGTCCGCGCCCTGGCCGCGATCCGCGACGAATTCGGCCTCGCCGACGGCGCCGAGATCACCACCGAGGCCAACCCGGAGTCCGTCGACCCCGGCTACCTCGCGGAACTGCGCGCGGGCGGCTTCAACCGGGTGTCGTTCGGGATGCAGAGCGCGCGGCAGCACGTACTGAAGGTGCTGGACCGCACCCATACCCCGGGGCGGCCCGAGGCATGCGTCGCCGAGGCGCGCGCCGCCGGATTCGAGCACGTCAACCTCGACCTGATCTACGGCACGCCGGGGGAGTCCGACGACGACTGGCGCGCCTCCCTGGACGCGGCCGTCGCCGCGGGGCCCGACCACGTGTCCGCGTACGCGCTGATCGTCGAGGAGGGCACGCAGCTCGCCCGGCGGATCCGGCGCGGCGAGGTGCCCATGACCGACGACGACGTGCACGCCGACCGCTACCTCATCGCGGACGAGCGGCTGGCCGCCGCGGGCTTCACCTGGTACGAGGTCTCCAACTGGGCCACCACCCCCGCCGGGCGCTGCACCCACAACGAGCTGTACTGGACCGGCGCCGACTGGTGGGGCGCGGGACCCGGCGCCCACAGCCACGTCGGCGGCGTGCGCTGGTGGAACGTCAAGCACCCCGGCGCCTACGCGCAGGCCCTCGGCGAAGGACGCTCACCCGGCGCCGGGCGGGAGATCCTCACCGCGGAGGACCGCCGCGTCGAGCGCGTCCTGCTGGAACTGCGCCTCGCCGACGGCTGCCCCCTCGACCTCCTCGCCGAGGAGGGCGCCCGCGCCGCCGCCCGCGCGGTAACGGACGGCCTCCTGGAGGCCGGTCCTTACGCGGACGGCCGCGCCGTCCTCACCCTGCGCGGCCGACTCCTGGCCGACGCCGTCGTCAGGGACCTGGTCGACTAGGAGCCGCCCCGGGGCGGCTTCCCTACGGCGCCGTCACGAAGTCGATCAAGTGCTCCACCGCGCCCAGCAGCTCCGGCTGGAGGTCCTTGTAGGTGTGGACCGAGGCCAGGATCCGCTGCCACGCCTCACCCGTCGTCATGTTCCAGCCGAGGCTGCGGCAGACCCCCGTCTTCCAGTCCTCGCCGCGCGGGACGCGCGGCCACTCCCGGATGCCGACGGAGGACGGCTTCACGGCCTCCCACACGTCGATATAGGGGTGGCCGACGATCAGGACGTCCGCCCCGGTGACCGCCGCCGCGATACGGGACTCCTTGGAACCCGGCACCAGGTGGTCGACCAGAACGCCCAGGCGGGCGTCGGGCCCCGGCGAGAAGGACTCGACGATGGCCGGGAGGTCGTCCACCCCCTCCAGGTACTCGACCACGACGCCCTCGACGCGCAGGTCGTGCCCCCAGACGCGTTCGACCAGCTCGGCGTCGTGCCGGCCCTCGACGTAGATCCGTCCGGCGCGCGCCACCCG
Organism: Streptomyces sp. NPDC088910; assembly: GCF_044749865.1. NCBI lineage: Bacteria > Bacillati > Actinomycetota > Actinomycetes > Kitasatosporales > Streptomycetaceae > Streptomyces > Streptomyces sp. NPDC088910. Next base: position 581,788 of record NZ_JBIVIV010000001.1, on the reverse strand, counting down.
CGCCTTCGCGCCGGTGACCGCGATCGAGCCGGAGGCGGACAGCAGGGGCCCGCGCGGGCCCGGCGCCTGCGGGCGGACGAGGGTGACCTGCTTGCCGTCGATGAGGAAGCCGCGCGGCTCCATCGGGAAGACGCGGTGCTTGCCGAAGCGGTCCTCCAGCGTGACCGTCAGCCCCTCGGCGGTCTTCTCCACCCGCACCACGGCCCCGCAGAAACCGGTGCCGACCTCCTCGACCACCAGATCCCGCTCCGCGGCCACCTCGGGCGCGGGCGTACTCCGCTTCCACGGGGGAGTGAGGTCGGGGTCGTCGTAACTCCTGCTGCGCATGAGGGAGATCGTAACCAGGGCGGCTACGCGACGGACCCGAAGCGGGCCGCCAGCGCGTCGCGCTGGGCCCGTACGAAGCGGGCGTCGACCACCGCGCCGTGGCCGGGCACGTAACGGGCCGTCTCGCCGCCGAGGGCGAGCAGCGCGTCCAGGGTGCCAGGCCAGCGGTCGGGCGCCGCGTCGTCGTCGGCCTGCGGCTCGCCCGACTCCTCGACCAGGTCGCCGCAGAAGACCACGGCGGGATCGCTCGGGGTGGCGCCCGGCACGACCACCACCAGGTCGTTGCGGGTGTGGCCGGGGCCGGGGTGGACCAGCAGCACCGGACGGTCGCGGCCCAGGTCCAGGGCGTACTCACCGCTGACCGGGTGGCCGGGCAGCACCAGGGCCTCGGCGGCCCGCGCCGCCTCCGCCGGGTCGGTGCCGAAGGCGACCGCCGACTCGCGCAGCGCCTCCCGCTCGCGCCGCAGCAGCGCGGCCAGCGACGTCTGCCCGTACACCTCGGCGCCGGGGAAGGCCGCCGTGCCGAAGACGTGGTCGAAGTGGCCGTGGGTGAGCGCGACATGGGTGACGGTCCGGCCGGTCAGCGCCTCGACCTGGGCCCGCAGCTCGGCGCCCTCCCGCAGCGTGGAGCCGGTGTCGACCAGCAGCACACCGTCGTCGCCGACCACCAGTCCGATGGTCACATCCAGATGCGGCAGCCGCCGCCGCGCGACACCGGGAGCCAGCTGCTCCCACCCCGTGCCCTCCACCGGCTCCGCCGGTTCCGCAGATCTCACGTGACCGACGCTATCGCCGCCGCGCCCGCGCCGCCCGTCGTCCTCCGCCGTCCCCTGCCGCCCGTCGCCGACCGCCGCTCCGTCGCCTCGTACCGCCGCCCATCCCGCCACACTTCGCCCACCCGTACGGTGCCCTTGCCTCGCCCTCGCTACCTCGCCGTACACTTGCTGCGGGGCGGCTGGCACTCGAAACGCAGGAGTGCCAGGCCAGGGCGGTTTTAAGGACCGGTAGACGGACGAGGCCATACGGCTGGAGGTGCGCGATGCTGAGCGAACGCAGGCTCGAAGTGCTGCGTGCCATCGTCCAGGACTATGTCGGGACCGAGGAGCCGGTCGGCTCCAAGGCGCTCACCGAACGGCACCGGCTGGGCGTCTCGCCCGCCACCGTGCGCAACGACATGGCGGTCCTGGAGGACGAGGGATACATCGCCCAGCCGCACACCAGCGCTGGCCGCATTCCCACCGACAAGGGCTACCGGCTCTTCGTCGACAAGCTCGCGGGCGTCAAACCGCTGTCGTCGGCCGAGCGCCGCGCGATCCAGAACTTCCTGGACGGCGCGGTCGACCTCGATGACGTGGTCGGCCGTACGGTACGGCTGCTCGCGCAGCTCACCCGGCAGGTCGCCGTCGTGCAGTACCCGTCGCTGACCCGCTCGTCGGTCCGGCACGTGGAACTGCTGCCGCTGGCGCCCGCCCGCGTGATGCTCGTGCTGATCACCGACACCGGCCGGGTCGAACAGCGGCTCATCGACTGCTCCGCGCCGATCGGCGAGACCGTGCTCGGCGACCTGCGCGCCCGGCTCAACAGCCGGGTCGTCGGCCGCCGCTTCGCGGACGTGCCCCCGCTGGTCCAGGACCTGCCGGACGGCTTCGACCCGGACGACCGCCCCGCGGTCACCGCCGTGCTCGCCACGCTCCTCGAAACGCTCGTCGAGGAGACCGAGGAGCGGATCATGCTCGGCGGCGCGGCGAATCTCACCCGGTTCAACCACGACTTCCCGCTGACGATCCGGCCGGTGCTCGAAGCACTCGAAGAGCAGATGGTGCTCCTCAAACTGCTCGGCGAGGCCAAGGATTCGGGCATGACCGTACGGATCGGTCATGAGAATTTTCACGAGGGGCTCAATTCCACTTCGGTGGTGGCGGTCGGCTACGGTTCGGGCGACGAGGCAGTCGCCAAACTCGGCGTGGTCGGACCGACCCGCATGGACTACCCCGGAACGATGGGAGCGGTACGCGCAGTGGCACGTTACGTCGGACAGATCCTGGCGGAGTCGTAAGTGGCCACGGACTACTACGCCGTTCTCGGCGTGCGCCGCGACGCAGGCCCGGACGAGATCAAGAAGGCGTTCCGCCGGCTCGCCCGTGAGCTGCACCCGGACGTCAATCCGGACCCCAAGACGCAGGAGCGGTTCAAGGAGATCAACGCCGCCTACGAGGTGCTCTCCGACCCGCAGAAGAAGCAGGTCTACGACCTCGGCGGCGATCCGCTGGCCGCCGGTGGCGGAGGCGGCGCGGGCGGCTTCGGCGCGGGCTTCGGCAACTTCAGCGACATCATGGACGCCTTCTTCGGGCAGTCGCAGCAGCGCGGGCCGCGCTCGCGCACCCGGCGCGGCCAGGACGCGATGATCCGGCTGGAGATCGAGCTGGACGAGGCCGCGTTCGGCACCACCAAGGACATCCAGGTCGACACCGCCGTGACCTGCGGCACCTGCAACGGCGAGGGGGCCGCGCCCGGCACCGCCGCGCAGACCTGCGACATGTGCCGCGGTCGCGGCGAGGTCTCCCAGGTCACCCGGTCCTTCCTTGGCCAGGTCATGACGTCCAGGCCCTGCCCGCAGTGCCAGGGCTTCGGCACCGTCGTGCCCACCCCCTGCCCCGAGTGCGCGGGCGACGGCCGGGTCCGCTCCCGCCGTACGCTCACCGTCAAGATCCCCGCGGGTGTCGACAATGGCACACGTATCCAGCTCGCGGGCGAGGGCGAGGTCGGCCCCGGCGGCGGCCCGGCCGGTGACCTCTACGTCGAGATCCGCGAGGTCCCGCACCCGGTCTTCCAGCGGCGTGGCGACGACCTGCACTGCACGGTCACCATCCCGATGACGGCCGCGTCCCTCGGCACCAAGTGCCCGCTGGAGACGCTGGACGGCCTGGAGGAGATCGACATCAGGCCCGGCACGCAGTCCGGCCAGTCCATCCCGCTCCACCAGCGCGGTGTCACGCACCTGCGCGGCGGCGGGCGCGGCGACCTCGTCGTGCACGTCGAAGTCCTCACCCCCAGCAAGCTCGACGCCGAGCAGGAGAATCTGCTGCGGCAGCTCGCCGTGCTGCGCGGCGAGGAGCGGCCCCTGGGGCAGTTCGCGCCGGGCCAGCAGGGCCTCTTCTCCCGTCTCAAGGACGCCTTCAACGGGCGGTAGCGCGCCCGCGCTCCGCACGAGGATTCCCCTGCGGGGGGTGAGCCGGTCTTTTCAGGGGCGCGGGGAACCGCGGACCGGCCGAATGGCTCCCGCGGGTCAACAGCGGCCCCAGAGGGGCGGATCGGTATGTCCTCGGACCACCGGCCCGGCGGGGGCATGTCGCGCGGTTGCCCGCGCCCCTGAAAAACGAGGCACCGCCTCACGTGAGGCGGACGCGGGGGCCGCGCCCCGCACGGGGTACCGCACCTCGCCGGGAGGCGGCATGGCACGATGAACGTCATGTCCGCGTTGACCGATCTCTCGTCGTTCTCGGCGTATCCGATCATTCAGGCGCCGATGGCCGGAGGCGCGTCGAATCCGCAGCTCGCCGCGGCCGTGGGGGCGGCGGGCGGCCTGGGCTTCCTGGCCGCCGGGTACAAGACCTCCGAGGCGATGTACGAGGAGATCCGGCAGGTCCGGCATCTCAGCTCGCACCCGTTCGGGGTGAATCTGTTCATGCCGCAGCCCGCGACGGCCGATCCGTCCGCGGTCGCGGTGTACGCCGAGCAGCTGGCGGGGGAGTCCGCCTGGTACGGGACGCCGCTGGGCGACCCGGACAGCGGGACCGACGACGCGTACGACGCGAAGGTCGCGATCCTGCTGGAGGACCCGGTGCCGATGGTGAGCTTCACCTTCGGGTGTCCGGAGCGCTCGGTGCTCGACGCCTTCGCGAAGGCCGGTACGTACACGGTCGTGACGGTCACCTCGCCGTCCGAGGCGCTGGCCGCGCAGTGGTCGGGGGCGGACGCGGTGTGCGTCCAGGGTGTGGAGGCGGGCGGCCACCAGGGCACCCACCGCGACGACCCGCAGCTCGACGGCGCGGGTTTCGGGCTGCTGTCGCTGGTGCCGCAGGTACGCGAGGCCGTGCAGCTGCCGCTGATCGCGGCGGGCGGGCTGATGCGCGGCGGGCAGGTCGCGGCGGTGCTCGCGGCGGGCGCGGACGCGGCGCAGCTCGGCACGGCGTTCCTGGTCTGCCCGGAGTCCGGGGCGAGTCCGCTGCACAAGCGGGCCGTCACCGATCCGGTCTTCGCCCGCACCGAACTGACCCGCGCCTTCTCCGGGCGGCCCGCGCGCGGGCTGCTCAACCGCTTCATCCGCGAGCACGGGCCGTACGCGCCGCCCGGATACCCGCAGATCCACCACCTCACCTCCGGGCTGCGCAAGGCCGCCGCCGCGGCGGGCGATCCGCAGGGCATGGCCCTGTGGGCCGGTCAGGGTCACCGGCTGGCCCGTGACGTCTCCGCCGGGCGCCTGGTCGAACTCCTCGTCGAAGAACTCCACGCCGCCCGGGAGGCGCTCGCATGACGGCCCCCGTCTTCCTGGTCGAACCCGCCGCGCTGGACGGCTCCCCGTCCACCGTCACCCTCACCGGGCCCGAGGGGCGGCACGCGGTCTCCGTGCGCCGCCTCACGCCCGGCGAGGCGATCGTCCTCACGGACGGGGGCGGGCGCGGGGCGTACGGGGTGGTCGCCGCCGTCTCCGGCAAGGACGTGCTCGACGTCGAGGTACGCGAGACGCGGGTCGAACCCGAGCCCGCCGTGCGGATCACCGTCGTCCAGGCGCTGCCCAAGGGGGACCGCGGGGAGCTGGCCGTCGAGACCATGACGGAGGCCGGGGTCGACGCCGTCGTTCCCTGGGCGGCGGCCCGCTGTGTCACCCAGTGGCGCGGTGACCGGGGCGCCAAGGCCCTGGCGAAGTGGCGGTCCACCGCGCGGGAGGCCGCCAAGCAGGCGCGGCGCCTGCGGTTTCCCTCCGTGGCGGACCTGATGACGACCCGTCAGGTCGCCGGGCTGTTGGCCGGCGCCGAATTCGCCGGGGTCCTCCATGAGGAGGGCTCGGCCGCGCTGGCCTCCGCCGCGCTGCCCGCGTCCGGGTCCGTCGTACTCGTCGTCGGGCCGGAAGGCGGGGTCTCCGCCGAGGAGATCGCCACGCTCGCCGCCACCGCCTACCGCCTGGGCCCCACCGTCCTGCGCACCTCCACCGCCGGGGTGGCCGCCGCCTCCGTCCTCCTCGCCCGCACCGGCCGCTGGTCCTGACCTTCCGACCCACCCGGCCTTACGGGCGGGGCAGCCACCCGTAAGGGGAAGGTCCTGCCTTCGGGGGATTTACGGGAGGGCGGTCGCGGGCGGAGGTTGGGGGGATGGGACGAATGGGGACATGGGGAGCCGGGGGGATGGCCGTGACGGCCGCCCTCATGGCGATGACGATCAGCGGATGCGACCCGGCGGACGGGCTGGGGGCGAGCGCGGTGTCGGCGACGACCGACCAGTTGGCGACGCGGGCGCTCAAGAAGGACAACATTGACGTGAGTTGGCTGTCGTGCAGCGCGACGACGGGCAGGACCGAGGACGACGTCGACTGCCTCGGCCGGACCGACCACGACGAGAAGATCACCGTAAAGGGCACGGTGACCAAGCAGTTGGACGACAAGTGCGTCCAGGGCCACCTGACCGCGGTGGTCGGAAAGAAGACCGTCTTCGACGTACGAGGTCTCGGAAACTGCTCGGCGAAGACATGATCGCCGTCGCTAGGCTGGCGTGGTGACCGACCACGACCAGCACGTGACGCGGCAGCCGCGCCCGAGCGCGCCGCAGCCCTCCTACCTCCGACACCCGCACCCGCACGGCGACTTCCTCGCGTTCGCCGCCGAGGACGATGTGTGGGTCGCGCCGCTGGACGGCGGCCGGGCGTGGCGGGTGAGCGCGGACAACATGCCGGTCGGACGGCCCAGGGTCTCGCCCGACGGCGAGTGGGTGGCGTGGACGTCGACCAGGGACGGGGCGCCCGAGGTGCACGCCGCGCCCCTGGAGGGCGGCCAGGCCAGCCGGTTGACGTACTGGGGCAACGTACGGACGGCCGTGCGGACGTGGACGCCGGACGGCGAGCTGGTCGCGGTCACGCCGTACGGCGAGGCGTCCTCGCGGCGGACATGGGCGCGGGCGGTGCCGCTGGACGGCGGGCCCGCGCGGACCCTGCCGTACGGTCCGGTCGGCGATCTCGCGTACGGCCCGGACGGCGCGGTGCTGATCCAGTCGCCGACGATGAGCAGGGAAGCCGCGCACTGGAAGCGCTACCGCGGCGGCACGGCGGGCAAGTTGTGGATCGACCGCGCGGGCGACGGCGCCTTCGAGCGGGTGCACCAGGACCTCGACGGCAACATCGAGTGCCCGATGTGGGTCGGCGACCGCATCGCGTTCCTGTCCGACCACGAGGGCGCCGGAGCGCTCTATTCGAGCCTGCCCGACGGCACCGGCCTGCGCCGCCACACCCCCGCGGACGGCATCGACGGCTTCTACGCCCGGCAGGCCGCCACCGACGGCGCCCGCGTGGCGTACATGGCCGGGGGCCGCGTCCACCTGCTGGACGACCTGACCGACGCCGACGCGGCACCGCGCGAGATCGAGGTACGCCTCGGCGGCCAGCGCGCCGACCTGCGGCCGTACCCCGTACGCGCCGCCCGGTACCTCGGGGACGCGCGCCCCGACCACACCGGCCGGGGCAGCGCCCTGGAGATCCGCGGCACCACGCACTGGCTGACCCACCGCGGCGGCCCGGCACGGGCGTTGGCGGCCGACCCCGGCGTCCGTACCCGGCTGCCGCGGGTGTTCGGGCAGGGCGGCGCCGACGGCGAGCAGCAGGTGGTGTGGGTCACCGACGCGGACGGCGAGGACGCCCTGGAGGTCGCCCCCGCCGTCGGCCTGCCGGCCGGCACCGCGCCGCGCAGGCTCGCCGCGGGCCGCCTGGGCCGGGTGCTGCACATGGAGGTCTCGCCGGACGGCCACCGCATCGCCGTCGCCTCGCACGACGGCCGGGTGCTGCTGGTCGAGACGCAGACCGGCGAGGTGCGCGAGGTGATCGCGGGCGACTCGGGCGACGCGTCCGGCCTCGCCTTCTCACCCGACTCGGCCTGGCTCGCCTGGTCGCAGCCGGGCCCCGGCGAACTGCGGCAGTTGAAGATCGCCGCCACCGCCGACCTGTCGGTGGCCGACGCGACCCCGCTGCGGTTCAACGACTTCGCGCCCGCCTTCACCACCGACGGCCGCCACCTGGCGTTCCTGTCCGAGCGCGCCTTCGACCCGGTCTACGACGCGCACGTCTTCGACCTGTCCTTCCCCAACGCCTGCCGCCCGCACCTGATCACGCTGTGCGCGACGACGCCCTCGCCGTTCGGCCCGCAGCGCCACGGCCGCCCGTACGACGCCGACGAGGACGACCAGGACGGCCCGGCCAAGGAGGAGCAGGACGGCGCGGGGAAGGAGAGCGGCGGCGAGGGCAAGAAGGACGACCGGCCGCGTACGCCCGTCACCCGCGTCGACCTGGAGGGCCTGGCCGACCGGATCGTGCCCTTCCCCGTCGAGGCCGGGCACTACTCGGGGCTGCGCGCCGCCAAGGGCGGTGTGCTGTGGCTGCGCCACCCGCTGGTCGGCGCGCTCGGCGCGGCCCTGGCCACCCCGGACGCCCAGCCGCCCAACACCGTGCTGGAGCGGTACGACCTGGCGCAGCTCCGTATCGAGGAGATCGCCGACGACGCCGACGCCTTCGCGGTCACCGGCGACGGCGCCAAGGTGCTGCTCACCAACGGATCGCGGCTGCGGATCACGCCCGCCGACAGCAAGTCCGACGCGGACGACGAGTCCGGCGGCTCCGTCACCGTCGACCTGACCCGGGTCCGGGTCACCGTCCGCCCGCAGGACGAGTGGCGGCAGATGTACGACGAGACGCACCGGCTCATGCGCGACAACTTCTGGCGCGCCGACATGGGCGGCGTCGACTGGGCGGCGGCGGGCGAGCGCTACCGGCCGCTGCTCGACCGAATCGCCACCCACGACGACCTGATCGACCTGCTGTGGGAGCTGCACGGCGAGCTGGGCACCTCGCACGCCTACGTCATCCCGTCCGGCGGCCACTTCGACCCGCTGCACCGGCAGGGTCTGCTCGGCGCGGACATCTCCCGTACGGAGGACGGCGGTTGGCGGATCGACCGGGTGCTGCCCGGCGAGTCCTCCGACCCGTACGCCCGCTCCCCGCTGGCCGCGCCGGGCGTCGCCGTCCGCGCGGGCGACCTCCTGCTGGCGGTGGACGGCCACCGCGTCGACCCGGTGACGGGACCGGGACCGCTGCTGGTCGGCACCGCGGGCAAGCCGGTGGAACTGACCGTCGCCCCCGCCGCGGGCGGCCCCGTACGCCATGTCGTGGCCGTACCGCTCGCCGACGAGGAACCGCTGCGCTACCACGACTGGGTCGCCGGCCGCCGCGCCCACGTCCACCGCGCGTCCGGCGGGCGGCTGGGCTATCTGCACGTGCCCGACATGGTCGGCAGCGGCTGGGCGCAGCTCCACCGCGACCTGCGCGTCGAGGTCGCCCGCGAGGGCCTGGTCGTGGATGTCCGCGAGAACCGCGGCGGCCATACGTCGCAGCTCGTCGTGGAGAAGCTGGCGCGTCGGGTCGTCGGCTGGGACCTGCCGCGCGACGCGCACCCGGTCAGCTATCCGCAGGATGCCCCGCGGGGGCCGATTGTGGCTGTCGCCAACGAGTTCTCCGGGTCCGACGGGGATATCGTCAACGCCGCGATTCGGGCTCTCGGCATCGGGCCTGTGGTCGGTACCCGCACCTGGGGCGGGGTCATCGGCATCGACAACCGGTACCACCTGGTCGACGGGACGGCTGTCACGCAGCCGAAGTACGCCTTCTGGTTGGAGGGGTACGGCTGGGGCGTCGAGAACCATGGGGTTGATCCGGACGTCGAGGTTGTTCACGCTCCGCAGGATTCGGTTGGCGGGCGGGATCCGCAGCTTGACACTGCCGTGGGCATGGCGCTTGCCGCCCTGGAGGAGTCTCCGGCCAAGAGGCCGCCGGAGCTGCCGGGTATGGGCGGTTGATCGGGTCGGCGGTGGTTGGCCCTTCGGGCCTGGTTTTTCCCGCCCGCCCACCCGTGCGGGTGTTTTCTTCGTCTGCGGGTGCCGCTTGTGCCTGGTCGGTGCCGGTCCGGGGCACCTCCTCGAAATGCGGCTGCCTGGTCTCCTGTATCCGGCACCCTTCCTGTCACCGCATTTCTGCGGGGGCACCCCGGCCCGTCCCCTTCCGGTACGTCGGCGTCCGCCTGTCCGGTGGGGGTGGCCGGGGGAGGGGGGCCAGGAGGGGAGGACCCGAGGTCCCCGCATGCCTCATCTGTCCGTGCCGGTCCGTATGAAGGGAGCCCCGATGTCTCAGCCTGGCGACCGACCCCCGGCGCTGCCGCCCGCTGTCGACTCCATGACGTTGCTCGTCGCGGCCGTCATCGTCCACGACACCGTTGCCGACCGGGTCCTGCTGCTCCAGCGCGGTGAGCGGTCCAAATTCGGCCAGGGCATGTGGGACCTCCCGGTCGGCAAGAGCGACCCGGGGGAGCCGGTCACCGCCACGGCCGTGCGCGAGCTGTACGAGGAGACCGGCCTCACCGTCGACCCCGGCGATCTGGCTCTCGCTCACGTCGTGCACGGCGCGTGGGGCGTGGAGTCCCCGGCCGGGTTCCTCACCGTGGTCTTCGCCACCCGCACCTGGCACGGCCAGCCGGAGAACCGCGAGCCCGGCAAGCACAGCCAGGTCCGCTGGACGCCCGTCACCGACCTCCCCACCCCCATGGTCCCGTCCACCGACCTCGCCCTCCGCTCCTACCTCGACGGCGGCCTGGCCATCTCCCTCCACGGCTGGCCCCCGGCACCCTCACCCGATCCCCGTCCTCCCTCATAACCCTCCACCCCTCCCCGCCCGGCCCGCACCCCTCGCCTGCCCTGGGCGGACGGCCAGTCGCGCAGGGCCCGGACCCCACCCAGAGGTACCGACGAAATGGGCCTTACCGAGTGACGAAACGCAGGCATGGGCCGGTCGTTGGTGCGGCTCGCCGGTTGCGAGGACTCTTCCCACGTCGTGGCGGGTGGCGATGGTGCTGTTCTTCGAGGCAGGAGGGCGTCCTGGTCCTGGTCGGGTCGGTTTGGGTGCACGGGGCAGCTCGCCGTCGTGGTCGAGCCAGGCCGCCCGTTTCGTGAGGCGGGGATGGAGCCGGTCCCAGGCCCGGGCGGTGGCCTTCCCGTAGAGTCGGGTCTCGGTGACGGTCACCGCGTGTTCCTGGCTCCAGGTGTCGGGCTGTCCGAAGACGAACTCACCACCATATTTGGGCGGTCGCCCGGCTGTGACCAGTTCCTCCACGACTCGGCGGAGCTGGGCGACCGTGACGGCGCAGACGTCGGCGCCGGGTTCGAGGCGGACCGCGTCCAGAGGTGCGGTCCACGAGGTCCGGCCGCTCTCCAGGGCGACGACGATCGAGTAGGGCCAGCCTGGGATCATCCGGTGCTCGTCCTTGTCCCGTCCGTAGGTGTGGCAGAACGAACGGTCCGGCGCGGTGCCGGCGACCGGCCGCAGCCACGGGCTCACTGCCACCGCCAAGATCAGGCGGCCGTCGGCCGCCCGCGGCAGCTCGGCCAACCGCCGTCGCAGCCGGTCCCGTCGACTGCACCGTTGTTCAGCGCGACATAGAGGGAGCCGTGTCCGCGTCGGTGCTCGGGCGCCAATGACAGGTCCACCAAGGTCTTGACCGGTCCGTCCGTGCACAGCAACGCGTCCGCCAGCTCGAACAGCGCGTCACCCCGCGCGGTGAGGGAGTCGTAGAAATCGCCCCGAAAGCGTGACAGTCTCGCGAATGCCTGCTGGCGGGCGTCCTGGTGGAGCAAACCCGGCACTGCGGCCTCCATGTCGAACCCTGTTCCCCGTAGCTGAGTTCAGGATTATGCGAAGGCCGACCCTTCGTCCGGAGAATCCCCGTTTGGGTGGAAGCCGCCCCTCTTGAAGCGCTCAGGCACTGACGTCCTCAACCACCTCGCAGTCCCCAGTCGTCCAGGCCCGAATAGATCAGCGCGGTGCGTGCTCTGGGAAAGGAGAGGGATTCAGCCTCACCCGTGTACATCGCCACCAACGATTCGCTTCCCCGCCACCACGTGTCGGCCAGGCCCCGCACCTCTACTACCGGCTCGTAGGCGTCCAGGTCGATGCCGTCGACATCATCGCCCGTGACCTTGGTGATCTGCTTTGCCCACATGGATGCGTGGTGAGTCAGCGCGAGCGACTCCACCCAGCCCTCGACGGTCGCGTGGAGTGGCGTCCAACGGTCCGCATGGATGCCGAACTCATCATTTGGTCCGATCATGAACGAGTAAGGGACGGCGGTACGCTGCGGTCCGGCTTCGAACCACCACCCTTCGGAGGCAGAGCCTTCCGGCGAGTCCGGATCGAAGAACTTGGGGCCGCCGTCGTACTGCGATGCAGGCGGCAGGAGCAGACCGCCCCAACGTTCTTGACACGCCGCCATCCGTTCGATCGTCGCTGCTGGAATAGCTCGCTCCAGCCACCACTGCCTGTGCACCTCGACGGATCGGAGGTCTACTTTGACGCCGTGCGAGCTGACGAACGACCGGGCGCGTGGCGTCAGGCCATTGGGCACGCTGTTGAAAAGATTAAGGTCCACCAGGGTGACGCTACCGAGCCGCGATACAGGATCCGGGCCCAGGGCCCGCCCGCCAGCAGTAGCGATGCCCACTGGCGTGACCACAACACTCTCGGGCACACCGCAATACCGGTCCGAGCTTCCGGGACACCGACTCGATGATCCCCCGGACATTAAATGGCAAGCTCAGCTTGTTCTTTATGGTCTGAGCCGCTTTGAGAGTGCGTGACACGACTCGTTCAGCTGCTGAGTAGGGTTGTGGTCATGGCCAAGGGGATGGGGCGGCGGCCCAAGGCGGATCTGGACAGCGGCATCGAGGACGTGACGCTGTCCATCCTGGAGTGGCTTGGCGAGCAGGGAGTCGGTGCCATGATCCGGGTCGACGCGGAGCGCATGCGTGACGGTCAGCCGGCGTGGACGTTCGCTGCTTCAGGTGGGCCGCTGGGCGGTGGGATGAGGGCGGACGGGGCCTCGGTCGCCGAGTGCATGGACGTGGCACTGCTTCGATTGCGCGAGGCCGGGCTGGCTGTTCCATTCTGACGTTGTACTCCGTCTCTGAGCTGATCGCGTTCGATGATGCTTTCGGGGCGTCTGGTGGTCTTGCCCACGTCGTAGCGGGTGGTGGGGTGCCGGTTTTTCGAGCCGGGTGGCCTGCCGGGGCCCGGCTGGCTTGGTTTGGGTGCATGCGCCGGGCAAGGCAGGTTCGGGCGGAGGTTCCTGAACCCCCGGCGGACTTGGGCCGGGGTGAGTCGGCCGGGCCCGGCGGGCTTCTCCCAGGGGTGGCGTAAGTCGGCGGCGGCCTCGCGCAGGAGGCGGATCTGGGTGTGGGCGGCGATGATCAGCCAGGTCCAGCGCTCGTCGGCCTCGGGGGTTCGCAGCTTCGGACGGGTCCACCCGAGGGTCTGTTTCATCAGCCTGAGGAGGTGCTCGATGTCGAACCTCCTCAAGAACGCCTGCCAGCGCACGTCGACGTCCTCGCTGTTCAGGCCAGTGGCGGACGACCAGAGCCAGAGCGGGAGTGGGTCGCCTCCGCCGGGCAGGCGGTCGACCTGGAGGCGGATCAATGTGCCTTCGATGACGGGGAGTTCGCCGGTGTAGTCGATCCAGGCGGAGCGGGTGGTCAGACGGGGGTGGATGCGGTCCCAGGCCATCGCGCGGGCGGTGCCGTACCGGTCGGTGACCTGCTCGGTTGCCGCGTCCGGCTCGCCCCAGGTCTCCGGCTTGGCGAAACGGAGCTCCTTGCCGTGCTTCGGCGGTCGCCCGCCATGGGGGTAGGACAGGGCGTACTTCTTGAGCGAGGGCGTCGGCCGTCGCATGACGCGGTCGGAGCGCATCCGCCCCAGCACCTCGACCGGGAGGCCGGCCAGGAGGTGGGCCATGCGCGGGGCGTCGTAAGCGGCGTCGAAGACGATGAGGATGTCGCGATCGCCGAAGTGCCAGCGGCTTATCTCGATCAGGTCCGTGACGACCCGGCGGAGTTGGGCGGCGGTGACCTCGGCGACGTTGTCCTCGGGTCCGAGACGGACGGCGTCCAGGAGCTGGCACCAAGACGTCCGGCCCGATTCGAGGGCGGCGACGAAGGAGTACGGCCAGCCGGGGATGAACTGGTCCGAGGACCGTCCCACGCCGGTGTTCGGCCGTCAGCGTCAGATTCACCGGCGTGGTCACCGGCCCGTCCGCGCACAGCACCGCGTCGATCGGTCGGCCCCGCGCGCGGTCAGACAGTCGAAGAAGTCGTTCCGGAAGTGTGATGCCACCGCGTACGCTTCGCGCCGGACATCGTGATGCAACAGACTCATTCCCCATGGCCTTCTTACTGGTCAAGTGCCTCTTTGGTCGGAGCACATGATCAGACGGAGGCCGTGTTCACATCCCCAGAATCCCTGTATGAGTGATCACGTTCGGGGCACTGTTCGAGGTCAGACCATAAAGAACAAGCTCAGCTTGTCGTTTAACGTCCGGCTTCGAACAAGCGGGCCCCGTAATGGCAGGCTGTGGTCGTGAGAATCGCGAGAGACGACCAGCCAAGGCCGCTGTCGACATGCTGGCTCTACTGGATCGCCGTACCGACCGGGGACCAAGCGGGAGTCATTGCGTCCCTGGGCCTCACCCGGCCCGTACCCGTGACGTTCGCCGAGGCCGAGGCTGTCATCGACGAGGACGGCCACGGAGAGGCCGAGGACAATCCGGACGGACTGGCCCAGGTGTACGTGAGCCCCGAGATCGAGGGATGGACTCTGGTGATCGGCCCGTGGTGCGATCCGTGCAACACCGACAGAAGTGACGAGGTCCTGCGCCTGTGCGTCGACCTCAGCTCCCGCTACGGAGTCGCGCAGGCGTACTACTGCGGTACACAGAACGACGGCTCGGCCTGGCTGATCGCAGAGCACGGGGTGGTGGTGCGGCGCTACTGCGAGACCGGCCAGGTCGACGACGGACTCCTCACACTGGGGGAACCGCTTCTGCAGGAACGGGCGGAGCGGGAGCGGATGGGTCTGCCGCCCGTCTGGGAGGAGAGCGCGCGCAACGGTGATGCCGAGGAGAAGTGGAAGTGGCGTGCCTTCGACATGGCCGACGAGATCGCCTCGGCCCTGGGCGTCAATCCGCTCACGCTGACTGAGTCGATGCGCGTGCACGGCGTCGGTGTTCTTGCGGAGACACCTGCTCCAGTGCGCTGAGCGTTGAGTTCAGCATTTCGCCGCGGTCCTTCTCCGTTTGGTGCCCTTCTCGTGGTGGGCAGGGCGGGCGTACGCCTCGCCGGTAGCCAGGAATCTGCCCACCTCGTAGCGGGCGGCGGGCCGCTGGTTCTTCGATCCCAGAGGCCGGCCGTGCCCGGGGCGGGTGGGTTTCGGCGCCCGCGCTGGCGAGGGGGACTTCGTGTGGAGGTTCCGGAACCCGCGTCGGACGCGGGCGGGGGTGAGCTTGTTCGGTTCCGCCGGCTTCTCCCAGGGGTGGCGGAGGTCGGCGACGAGCGGGCGGGCGAGGCGGAGCTGGGTGTGGGCGGCGATCACCAGCCAGGTCCAGCGGTCGGCCGCCGCCGAGTCGCGCAGGCGCGGACGCGTCCAGCCCAGCGTCTGCTTGAGCAGGCGGAACGTGTGCTCCAGGTCGAACCTCCGCAGGAACGACTGCCAGCAGCGGTCCACGTCGTTCGGGCGGCGCCGGTGCGCGACCACCAGAGCCAGACCGGCCGGTTCACCCCGCCGCTGGGCAGCTCCTCGACGGCCAGCCGGATCACCGTGCCTTCGAGGAGCGGCAGCTCGCCGTCGTGGTCCAGCCAGGCCGCACGGCGGGTCAGGCGCGGGTGGAGGCGGTCGCAGGCCCGGGCGATGGCCGTGCCGTAGCGGCGGGTGGAGGTGGTGGTGACCGCTTGCTCATCACCCCAGGTTGCGGGGTCGCCGAAGACGAACTCTCCACCGTGCTTGGGCGGCCGACCGCCGGCCGGGTTCGCCGCCGCGAACTCCGCGCGGCTGGGCGCCGGACGGCGCATCACCCGGTCCGAGCGGAGCCGGCCAAGGATCTGCACCGGCAGGTCGCCGAGCAGGTGGGCGATCCGCGGGGCGTCGTAGCCGGCGTCCATCACCACCAGCACCTCCGGATCGCCCGCCGTCCACTGCCAAGCGCCGATCAACCGGGCTACCACGTCGCGGAGTTGGGCGGCGGTGACAGCCGCGACGTCGGCGCCGGGCTCCAGCCGCACCGCGTCGAGCACCGCCGTCCACGATGTCCGGCCGGTCTCCAGCGCGACGACGAACGAGTACGGCCAGCCCGGGATCATCTGGTGCTTGGCGTCGCCGCGGCCGAAGGTGTGGCAGAACGAGCGGTCCGGGCAGGTCCCGGCGTCCTGCCGCAGCCACGGCGAGACGTCCACCGCCAGCACCAGGCGGCCGTCCGCAGCGCGGGGCAGCGGCAGGCCAGCTCCGACCGCAGCCGGTCGACGTCCACCCGGCCCCGGTTCAGCGCGGCGTACAAGGCGCCGTGCCCGCGTCGGTGCTCGGGTACCAGCGCCAGGTCCACCATCGTCCGCACAGGCCCGTCGCTGCACAGCACCGCGTCGGTCAGCTCGAAGAGCGCGTCGCGCCGCCCGGTCAGGCAGTCGTAGAAGACCCCCGGAAGCGTGACAGTTCCGCGAACGGCTCGCCCCGCACACCCTGCTGCACCACACTCATCACTGCGGCCTTCGCATCAAGTCCTGTACCTCTTGGTCGAGTTCAGGATCATGCGAAGGCCGCACCGCCGTCCCGGGAACACCCGAACGAGTGATCACCGGACCCGCTTGTTCGAAGCCGGACGTTAAACGACAAGCTCAGAGCCTGTTTCCGATCCCGGGTTCGGCTGCCCGGTCCTGAGGCTCAGCGGTGACCTGTGGCGAGGACTCGAAGTCTCACTGCGAGTAGGGTCGCGATCACGACAATAAAAGGTGCGCTGTTCGACGCGTCCGGGACCCTGCTACGGATCGAGTCGGCGTAGAGCTGGCTTCGTGGTGTGCTCGACGACCGTGGCATCGAGGCTTCCGACACGGAGGTGCGCCTGTACGGGGAGCGGCTCGACGTAGCAGGGGCTGTACCTGGCGGCACTCCGCCTCGGGCGGTGCCGGATCAGCTGGCCGCGGTGTGGCAGGCGCGCGACCGCAGCGAGGAGGCGCATCGCGCCGCGTTCACCGGTCTGGCGCGGCAGGCAGAGCTGCCCTGGGTGGGTCTGTACGACGCGCTGTACGGGCGGACGTTCCAGGCCGCCGCGTGGCGGCTCTGTCCGGATGCACTCGACGTGGTGCGGCGCCTGCGTGAACAGGGTGTACGGATCGCGGTCGTCAGCAACGTCGGCTGGGACCGGCGGCCGGTCTTCGACGCGCTCGGCCTCACGCCGGACATCGACGCAAACGTCTTCTCGTACGAGGTGGGCGTGGACAAGCCCGATCCGCGGATCTTCCAGCTCGCCTGCGACCGGCTGGGAGTCGACCCGAGGGGCTGCGGGCTGTGATCGAGATGGTGATGTAACCCTGCCGCGCGCGGCGACTGCGAATGTGAGCCAGCCCAGCGCCCGCGGTGGAACAGTGGGATCAGCCGGGCTCCGGCGAGGTAGTGGTCAACACGCCGACCGGCGTGTTGAAGATGATCAGTCGCGTGAGGCTTTGCGAGAAGCTGGCTGTCCGCTTCCTTGGGAGCTTCGGCGGGTGATGCGCCTGGTCATGAGCGTGATCGCGGCCCAGGTGATCAGCGATTCCGTCGGCCCCGACGATGGTGATCTCGGGACGCATGAGCCGCAGCCGAGAGAGGACTTCCTTGGCCGCGTTGCGGTCGGTCATGTCGGCCGGGGTGGCCATCACGAACAGCGGCAGGCCCTTGGTGTCCCCGACCAGGTGCCGCTTGCGGCCATTGATCTTCGTCCCGCGTCGTAACCGCGGGAGCCGCGGCAGACGGTGTCGGCGACTTCGATCTCCTCGGGCAGGCATCCACCACCCACCGCAGAGCCGGCGCGGCCCCGCGGCCGTGGAAAGACCCGGCCCGCTTCTCCGACCGAGCGTCAGACCGTACATACGAACATCACAACGAGCGACCGCAAGTGACCGAGTTCTGGCCGAAGAGGCCATTCAGGCGCGTTCGCGACGCGGCCACTAGGACCGTTCGCCGAACGGTTCCTTTCACGCCCCCCCAGGTTCGGGTCACACACCGCCGCGAGCAGTAGATCGCGTTCGAACGGCGATCCACCCCCACGACCCACGTCGCCCCGCCCTCCACGCACTCAGCCCGGTCGGCCCCGCTCAACTCCGCGGCCACACGCTTCCGAAACCGCTGATCCTGCCGCCACTTCCTACCGCGGCAGGCCGACGAACGGAACCTCGTCCAAGCTGGAGCCACCGACGGCAACCGTCTCCCGCAGCCCCAGCCCAGGACCCAGAGCTACCCAAAACCGAGGCTCAGACACAAGCGCTCACCTGCGCGGAACTCCATGCGTCGGAGGTCACGTCCCTGCAGGTCAACAAATCTGTCGGGTGTCCGGGACCGCGAGCTTCGCGGACATCCTGCATCGCGGCATGCCCCCACGGTGACGCACCGGCAGCACGCTGCGGGCGGGCTACGTCATCAACTCGATGTGCGGATGTTCGGCATTCGCCGTGCAGACGAACAGATGCTGCCGGTAGCCGCTGCCTATCTGGACCCCGGTCGCGTTGTAGCCGCGGTGGCCCGGGTACGGTCCGGCACCGGGGTGGGGGTGCGGAGACCAGCTGTTCCCGGCGTCGTCCCCTTCCTCGAACGTGGCGACGGTCATCAGGACCTCCATACGGGTACCGCACTCGGAGCAGCGTTCCGGGTCGGGGTCGGTGGAGTCCCAGGCGGGCCAGCCGCCGACCTTCCAGCCGGGTGCGTTGGACAGCGCGCAGTCGTAGTACGTGTCCGGGTCCATGTCCTCCTCCGCCGCCTGCGGCACGTCCCACTGCCTGATCCGCTCCCGCAGTTCTTCGCTCAGCTCCAGATGGTCGGGATACTCGGTGATCTGCTCCGGTTCGAGCACGCACGGCTCCGGCAGATAGCCGTCGAACTGCACTGCGGGCGGCTCGGGGGGCGTGTCGAGGACGTCGGTGACAGCGGCTGCCGAACGCCAGACGAGCAGGGTCCTGGGCATGATCGGATGATCGAAGGGGCACCACAGCACCTGCAGAAGGTCCTTGCCCTCCGGCGGCCGCAGATCGGGCACATCGCGTGCGTACAGTTGCGCGACGGGCAGCATCTCTATGGGGCCGTCGTACGACTGAACCGCCAGCCACACTGGACGCGTCCGAGGGGGCCGGATCCGTTCAAGGGCTTCCCGTTCCTCGGCGTTCAGGTCCCGGCCGTACGCGCCGGCGAAGATCCGGCGTTCCTGCCGCAGCTCCGCCGGGGACCGGACCGGGTTGACGCCGTCCACCACATGCGGTTCCTCGCAGTACGGCCACGGCTCGTCGGCGGGCCACAGCAGCGGCCCGCCGATCGAGCTGTCGTGCCGCGTCGGCGCACCGGGACGCGGGTGCAGGCGGGTCGCCGTGCGGGCCAGTGGGGCCAGTTCGGGAAAGACCGCGACAACGTCGATCGGCCGTGGCGGAGTGACGGGAGTGACATTCATGGCCGCAATCTTGCCAATCTCCTCTGACAACGGCCTTCGTGGCCCGCCCCACGAAGAGCTCCGGCACGGGCGCCACCCGGGAGAAGCCCTACCACCGGTCCGCCGCCGGAAGATGGCCCGCGAACAGGTCCACGATCGCCGCGTGGCTGTCCGTCCACGCGCGTGATTCGTCGCCACGTACCACTTCCATTCGGGTGCTATGAGATACCTTGGCGCGCCGCAAACCCGGCCGGGAGCTGCATCCACAGAGCTCGGGATCCCACCCACCCCCACCGGATTGTCGGGCGCCGACGTACCCGAGCCCGCCCACCCCCCTTCCCCGGCCACCCCCACCGGACAGGCGGACGCCGACGTACCGGGAGGGGACGGGCCGGGGTGCCCCCGCAGGGGGACGAACGGACAAGGCCAGAAGCAGGCGCAGGTGCCCGCAGGTTCGTCGCCCGAGGAGGTGCCCCGGCCCGGCACCGACCAGGCACAAGCGGCACCCGCAGACGAAGAAAGCACCCGCACGGGTGGGCGGGCGGGCGGGAAAGACAAGCCGCACAGCGGCGACCCGCAAGCGGCGGATAGCATGCACACGACCCGTATCCGTACGAAAAGGGGGCCGCCACCATGGCGGGAGAGCCGCAGGCCAACTGCCTGTTCTGCAAGATCGTGGCCGGCGAAATCCCCGCGACGATCGTGCGTGAGACCGAGACCACCGTCGCCTTCCGCGACATCAGCCCCCAGGCCCCGACCCACGTCCTGGTGATCCCCCGCGTGCACTACCCGGACGGCGCCGCCCTGGCGGCGGCCGAACCCCTGGTGGCCGCCGACGTGCTGCGCGAGGCGGGCGAGGTCGCGGCGCAGGAGAAGGTCGACACGACGGGCTACCGGATCGTCTTCAACACCGGCCCCGGCGCCGGACAGACCGTCTTCCACGCGCACGCCCACGTGCTCGGCGGGCGCGACCTCCAGCGGCTGGTCTGAGGTCCGGCCTTTGTCGGTACGCGAACTGGTCGTCCTCGGCACCGCCAGCCAGGTGCCGACCCGGCACCGCAATCACAACGGGTACGTCCTGCGCTGGGACGGCGAGGCGATCCTCTTCGATCCCGGCGAGGGCACCCAGCGGCAGATGCTGCACGCGGGCGTCGCGGCGCACGACCTCACCCGGATCTGCGTCACGCACTTCCACGGCGACCACTCGCTGGGCCTGGCGGGTGTGCTCCAGCGGATCAGCCTCGACCGCGTCCCGCACCCGGTCACCGCGCACTACCCGGCCAGTGGGCAGCGCTTCTTCGAGCGGCTGCGGTACGCCACCGCCTACCACGAGGCCGCCGACCTGCGCGAGGCGCCGGTCGCGGCCGACGGGGTGCTCGCGACGACCCCCGCCTTCACGCTGGAGGCGCGCCGGCTCTCCCACCCGGTCGAGTCGTACGGCTACCGGCTCGTCGAACCCGACGGCCGCCGGATGCTCCCCGAGCGGCTGGCCGAGCACGGCGTCGCGGGTCCCGACATCGCCCGGCTGCAACGCGACGGCGGTCTCAACGGCGTCACGCTCGACCAGGTCAGCGAGGTGCGGCGCGGCCAGCGCTTCGCCTTCGTCATGGACACCCGGCTGTGCGACGGGGTCCACGCCCTCGCCGAGGGCTGCGACCTGCTGGTCATCGAGTCGACCTTCCTGGACGAGGACGCGGGACTGGCCGCCGACTACGGCCATCTGACGGCCGGTCAGGCCGCCGCCGTCGCACGGGACGCGGGCGTACGGCACCTCGTCCTCACCCACTTCTCGCAGCGCTACGGCGATCCCGCCGTCTTCGAACGGCAGGCGAGGACGGCCGGTTACCAGGGCGAGCTGACCGTCGCCCACGACCTGATCCGCGTCCCGGTCCCGCGCCGCCGCTGAGCCCGAACCCCCTGAAAGCGAACCCCGCCATGCCCCCCATCCCCAAGGCCAAACTGCACCTGCACATCGAGGGCACCCTGGAGCCCGAGCTGGCCTTCGAGCTCGCCGCGCGCAACCGGGTCGCGCTGCCGTACCCGACGGCCCAGGCGCTGCGGCAGGCGTACTCCTTCACCGACCTCCAGTCCTTCCTCGACCTGTACTACGCGCTGATGGCCGTCCTGCGCACCGAGGAGGACTTCGCCGAGCTGATGGGCGCGTATCTGGCGCGGGCGGCGGAGCAGGGCGTACGGCACGCGGAGGTGTTCTTCGACCCGCAGGCGCACATCGCGCGCGGTGTGCCGATCGGGACGGTCGTGGAGGGCCTGGCCGGGGCGCTGGAGCGCGAGGGGCGGCGGCACGGGATCAGCGGCGGCCTGATCATGTGCTTCCTGCGGGACGAGTCCGAACGGTCGGCGCTGGACACCTTCGAGGCGGCGCGCCCGTACTTCGGCTCGGGCGCCGGCCCCGGCCTCATCACCGGCGTCGGCCTGGACTCGGCGGAGGTCGGGCACCCGCCCGCGAAGTTCCGCGAGGTGTACGAGCGGGCTGCGGCGGCCGGGCTGCGGCGGGTCGCGCACGCGGGGGAGGAGGGGCCGCCCGCGTACATCGGCGAGGCCCTCGACGTGCTGGGCGTGGAGCGGATCGACCACGGCATCCGCTGCCTTGAGGACCCGGCGCTGGTGGCCAGGCTGGTCCGCGAGCAGGTGCCGCTGACGGTCTGCCCGCTGTCCAACGTCCGCCTGCGCTGCGTCGGTTCACTGGCCGCCCACCCGCTGCCGCGCATGCTCGCGGAGGGCCTGCGCGTCACCGTCAACTCCGACGACCCCGCCTACTTCGGCGGCTACGCGGACGACAACTTCGCGGCGGTGCGCGCCGCCCTCGCTCTCACCGAGGAGGACGAGCGCACCCTGGCCCGCAATTCGTTCCTCGCCGCCTTCCTCGACCACGACGAGCCGCGCAGGGCGGAGTGCCTGGCCGAGGTGGAGGCGTACGCGTTCGGCTGACGCCTCTTCGCGTCCTACGGCAGGAAGTACATCGGGTTCGGCAGCTTGAAGGACTTGTCCGCGTAGCCGCCGGTCAGGTCGCTGTACTGGTCGCCGAAGTTGCCGACGATGTTGTAGCCGAGCGACTCGATGTGCTTGCGGGTACCGGACTTGTACTCGATGGTCGTGCACGTCGAGCCGCACGGCAGGTACGACGGCGGGCTGGCCGCGTTCTTCAGGTAGAGGTGCGCGGCGTCGGCGGCCGGCTTGTAGCCGACGGCGGCCAGATTCCGTACGGTGTCGGCGCGCTGGGCCTCCGGGCGGCCGGTGACCCAGAAGACCGTGATGCCCTGGTCCGCCGCCCAGTTGGTCAGCTTCTCCATGCCGAAGACGGCGTCCATGTTCTTGTTCGCGATGTACGCCGAGTTGCTGGCGGGCGTGTAGGCGAAGCCCACCTCCAGCTCGTAGTTGTACGTGTTCAGGCTGGTGTCGTCGACGTCCAGCACGATGGCGGGCTTGGCCGCGTGGCCGCCGTGGCCTCCGTGGCCGACCTCGTGGGCCAGATACTGCTTGGCCTTGGCCTCGATGCCCGCGACCTGCTTGGCGTAGTTGCTGCTCGGCGACGCGAAGTGCTCGCCCGAGGCGTCCACGGTGTCGCCGTAGTACGCCTTGATCTCACTGACCACGTCGGTGAGGTTGGGGATCTGCTTGTCGCTGCGCGGCACGGAATCGTGGGCGCCGGCGACGCCGACTCCGTAGACCGTGGCGCCCAGCGACGCCGCGACCACGGCGACGGCCAAGGTGCGGGTGCGGGCGGAGAGTCGGGCTCGGGGCATGACGGTGCTCCTTCAACGCTCGGTTGGTGCCGGTGAACCTAGACCCGTCGATCCTGGCTGGTCAAGGGAGGTCTACGCGCGTGGCACCGAGTGCGGGGTCCGTCAACTCGTTTCCCTTGAGTTAACCCGCAGTTCAGAGGCCGTTGCGCCGGGCGGGCCGTTGCGCCGGGCGGGCCGGATGGGCCGGGCGGCCCGGATGGGGCCGGCCGGGCGCCCGCCCGTCAGCGTCGGACGTCGTCGGGGAGCGCCGCCGCCAGGATTCGCGCCGCGACCGCCGGGGAGTCCACCAGCGGGTGCAGCGCGAGCGCCCGCAGCGCGGCCCGGCGCGAACCGGTGGCCGCCGCCTCGATCGCCGCCCGCTCCACGGCCTTCAGCTCCAGCATCAGCCCCGCCTGGTGCTCGTCCGGCGCCGCCACCGGCAGCGGCCTCGCCCCGAACGCCCCGACCTCGCACGGCACTTCGACCACGGCCTCCGGGTCGAGGAACGGCACCGCCCCGCCGCCCGGCACATTGAGGATCAGCGTCGTCCGCTCGTCCCGCGCGATGGCCCGCATCAGCGCGAGCGCCACCCGGTCGTAACCGCCGCCGTCCAGATCGTGCGGGTCGCGCTCCCAACCGCCGGACGCGGCACGGCTGTCCGCCATGTACGTCTCCTCGCGCTCCCGCCGGGTCCGCTCCCACAACTCCTGTGCCCGGCCCGGCTGTTCATCGGCCGCGACGAAGAACGCGCCCTGCTGCCGGTCCAGGAACTCACCGCGCGTGGCGTCCGTGGCGCGCACCGCGGCCAGCGACTCGCGCCGGAAGTAGTAGTAGTGCAGGTACTCGTTGGGCAGCGAGCCCAGCGCGCCCAGCCACTCGGGGCCGAAGAGCCGGCCCTCCTCGAAGGTGCCGAGCGCCGCCGGGTCGGCCAGCAGACCCGGCAGCAGGTCCGTACCGTCGACCGTCAACTTCCGCAGCCAGCCGAGGTGGTTGAGGCCCACGTAGTCGTAGCCGAAGCCCGGTCCGTCCGGGTCCGCGCCCGCCGCCCGCGCCGCCCGCCGCACCAGCCCCACCGGCGAGTCGCAGATCCCGATCACCCGCGGGCCCAGCACCCGGCTCATCGCCTCGGTCACCATCCCGGCCGGATTCGTGAAGTTGATGACCCACGCGTCCGGCGCCACCGCCTTGACCCGTTCCGCCACCGCCGTCGCGACCGGCAGCGTCCGCAGCCCGTACAGTACCCCGCCCGCGCCGACCGTCTCCTGGCCCAGCACGCCCTCGGCCAGCGGCGCCCGCTCGTCCGAGACGCGGCCCGCGGTGCCGCCGACGCGGATCGCCGAGAAGACGAACCGCGCTCCGCGCAGGGCGTCGTCCAGGTCCGTCGTCGCCCGCACCGGCGGGCCGCCCGGCATCGTCGCCAGCACCGCCGTGATCACCCGCAGCCGCCGCGGGTCCGTGTCGTACAGCACGACGTCACTGACCGTGGGGTCGTCGAGCAGGGCTCGGTACACGAGGGGGACGCGGAAGCCGCCGCCTCCCAGAATCGTCAGGCGCATGCGCGGTGACCTTCCGTCCTGCCTGGCTGATGTCGTCCCCCGGATCTTCCCCCGGCGGGGGCTCGCCGCGCCCACCGGCCCCGCGGTGCGGCAACCGACATCAGGTGGCGGTACGTGCAGCCCCGGGCGCGGACGCCGTGGCACAGTGACGGGATGGACGACATGCCCGTTCTCGACCCCCTCGGCACGCTCCGCGCGGCGGGCGACCCGGCGACCGACGTCTACCTGACCGGCACCGTGTTCCTGGACATCATCTTCACGGGACTGGACAGCGCGCCCGTACGCGGCACCGAGTCGTGGGCGCGGGGGATGGGTTCGAGCCCCGGCGGGATCGCGAACATGGCGACGGCGCTGGCGAGGCTCGGGCTGCGGACGACGCTGGCGGCGGCGTTCGGGGACGACGTGTACGGCGACTACTGCTGGGACAGCCTGTCGTCGGGCGAGGGCATCGACCTGAAGCCGTCGCGGCGCATCCCCGGCTGGCACTCGCCCGTGACGGTGTCGATGGCGTACGAGGGCGAGCGGACGATGGTCAGCCACGGGCACGAGGCGCCGCCCGCGCAGGAGTCGGTGCCCGCCTGCCCGCCGCCCGCGCGGGCGGCGGTGGCGTCGCTCGGGCACCACGGCAGGGCGGGCGACCAGGAGCGGGACCAGGAGTGGATCGGGGCCGCCGCCGCCTCGGGGACGAAGGTCTTCGCGGACGTCGGCTGGGACGAGACCGGCCGCTGGGACCCGGCAGACCTGGATGGGCTACGGCACTGCGCCGCGTTTCTGCCGAACGCCGAGGAGGCCATGCGGTACACCCGGACGGCCTGCCCGCGCGAGGCCGCCAGGGCTCTGGCCGAACGGGTGCCGCTCGCGGTGGTGACCCTCGGCTCCGAGGGCGCCTTCGCCGTGGACTCCGGCAGCGGAGAGACGGCCGAGGTGCCCGCCCTGATCGTGGAGGCCCTGGACCCCACGGGCGCGGGCGACGTCTTCGTCGCCGGATTCGTGACCGGCACGCTCGCCGCCTGGCCGCTGGCCGACCGGCTGGCCTTCGCGTCGCTGTGCGCGGCGCTGTCCGTGCAGGAGTTCGGCGGCTCGCTGTCCGCGCCCGGCTGGGCCGAGATTGCCGCCTGGTGGCAGCAGACGAAGGCGCGGGCGCGGGCCGCCGCGGACCCGGGCCCCTGCGACCCCGCCTCCCCGCTCGGCCGCTACGCCTTCCTCGACGCCCTGCTGCCCACCGACCCCCGGCCCTGGCCGCTGCGCCGCGCGGTCCCCACCGTCGGCTTCCGCCCCGCCTGAGCCCCGGCCCGCGAGCCGCTCCCCGCACCCCCGCCCGCACCCTCGCCCGCGCCCCTGCCCACGCGGCTCCCCGCGTGGCTCCCCGTGCCCCTTCCGCCGCGGGCACACCGCCAAATCCCCTCGGCGGGCGCGGCGCGGCGTCGTACGCTTGGAACCCCCAGGCCCCTCCGGGCCTGCCGATCAGCAGAAAGCGGGATGAGCAGGCCCTAGCGCCGGCCCATGACTCAGACACCGACCAAGCAGCAGCCGCAGCCGCCGCAGCAGGCGCGCGCCCACTTCGTCGTACCGGCCAAGCACCCCATGGTGACCGTCCTGGGATCGGGAGACGCTCTCCTCCGCGTGATCGAGCAGGCGTTCCCGGCCGTCGACATCCACGTCCGAGGCAACGAGATCAGCGCCGTCGGCGAAGCCCCCGAGGTGGCCCTGGTCCAGCGGCTCTTCGACGAGATGATGCTGGTGCTGCGCACCGGCCAGCCGATGACCGAGGACGGGGTGGAACGCTCCATCGCCATGCTCAGGGCCAACGGCACGGCGGTCGACCCGGACGCGGAGACGCCCGCCCAGGTCCTCACGCAGAACATCCTGTCCAGCCGCGGCCGCACGATCCGCCCCAAGACGCTCAACCAGAAGCGGTACGTGGACGCGATCGACACCCACACCATCGTCTTCGGCATCGGCCCCGCGGGCACCGGCAAGACCTACCTGGCCATGGCCAAGGCCGTCCAGGCCCTCCAGTCCAAGCAGGTCAGCCGGATCATCCTCACCCGCCCCGCGGTCGAGGCCGGCGAACGCCTCGGCTTCCTGCCCGGCACCCTCTACGAGAAGATCGACCCGTACCTGCGCCCGCTCTACGACGCCCTGCACGACATGCTCGACGCCGACTCCATCCCCCGCCTGATGGCAGCGGGCACGATCGAGGTCGCCCCGCTGGCATACATGCGCGGTCGCACGCTCAATGACGCGTTCATCATCCTCGACGAGGCGCAGAACACCAGCGCCGAGCAGATGAAGATGTTCCTCACCCGGCTCGGCTTCGACTCGAAGATCGTCATCACCGGTGACGTGACGCAGGTCGACCTGCCGAACGGGACGAAGAGCGGGCTGCGGCAGATCCAGGACATCCTCACCGATATCGAGGACATCCACTTCTCCCGGCTGACGAGCACGGACGTGGTGCGCCATAAGCTGGTCGGACGCATCGTGGACGCCTACGAGCGCTACGACGACAGCATCGCCGGCGCGACCGGTGCCAACGGAAAGTAACCACTTCACCATCATGGCGATCGACGTCAACAACGAGTCCGGCTGGGAGATCGACGAGCGGGCGGTCCTGGACGCCGCCCGCTACGCCCTTCAGCGCATGCGAATCCACCCGCTCTCTGAACTGTCGGTGATCGTGGTGGACGCCGACGCCATGGAGCAGCTCCACATGCAGTGGATGGACCTGCCGGGGCCGACGGATGTCATGTCCTTCCCGATGGACGAGCTGCGTCCGGGGAAAGAGGACGAGGAGCCGTCGCAGGGGCTGCTCGGCGACATCGTGCTCTGCCCCGAGGTCGCCAAGAAGCAGGCGGAGGAGGCGCCGACGAAGCACTCCATGGACGAGGAGCTGCAACTGCTCACCGTCCACGGCGTCCTCCACCTGCTGGGCTACGACCACGAGGAAGCCGACGAGAAGGCCGAGATGTTCGGTCTGCAGAAGGCCATTCTGGACGGCTGGCGCGACGAGCAAGGGGCCGAGGGCCCGTCGCCCGCGCCCACCACCCACTGACGCCGACGGTGACTTCCGCATGATCGTCTCCGCTGTTGTCCTGGTCGTCGTCGCCTGGCTCGCCGCCTGCGCCGAGACCGCCATCGCCCGCGTGTCCCGCTTCCGCGCCGAGGACGCGCTGCGTTCCGGCCGCAAGGGCGCCGCCAATCTGCTGGCCGTGGCCTCCGACCCGACCCGCTACCTCAATGTCGCCCTGCTGCTGCGGGTCGGCTGCGAGACGGCCGCGGCCGTCCTGATCACCGTCGTGTGCGACCGGCACTTCGACAGCACCTGGGAAGTCCTCGCCGTCGCGATCGGCGTCATGGTGCTCGTGTCGTACGTGGCCGTCGGCGTCTCGCCGCGCACCATCGGCCGCCAGCACCCGATGAACACCGCGACCGCCGCCTCGTACGTCCTGCTGCCGCTGGCCCGCGTCATGGGCCCGGTGCCGGGGCTGCTGATCCTGCTGGGCAACGCGGTGACGCCCGGCAAGGGCTTCAAGCGCGGCCCGTTCGCGAGCGAGGCCGAGCTGCGCGCGATGGTGGACCTCGCGGAGTCCGAGTCGCTGATCGAGGACGAGGAGCGCCGGATGGTGCACTCGGTCTTCGAACTGGGTGACACCATCGTCCGCGAGGTGATGGTGCCGCGGCCCGAACTGGTCATGATCGAACGGTTCAAGACGATCCGTCAGGCCATGACGCTGGCGCTGCGCAGCGGCTTCTCCCGTATCCCGGTGACCGGGGAGAGCGAGGACGACGTCGTCGGCTTCGTCTACCTCAAGGACCTGGCGCGCCGGGTGCACATCAACCGGGAGTCGGAGTCCGAGCCGGTCTCGACGCTGATCAGGCCCGCGTCCTTCGTGCCCGACACCAAGAACGCCGGGGACCTGCTGCGCGAGATGCAGCAGGAGCGCAACCACGTGGCCGTGGTGATCGACGAGTACGGCGGGACCGCCGGGATCGTCACCATCGAGGACATCCTGGAGGAGATCGTCGGCGAGATCACCGACGAGTACGACCGCGAGACGCCCCCGGTCGAGGAGTTGGGCGAGGGCTCGTACCGCGTCACGGCCCGCCTGGACATCGGCGACCTCGGTGACCTGTACGGGGTGGAACTCGACGACGACGACGTCGAGACGGTGGGCGGGCTGCTCGCCAAGTCCCTCGGCCGGGTCCCGATCCCCGGTGCCACCACGGTGGTGCCGCTGCCGGAGGACGGGTCGGGCGACCGCGGTACGGCCGCGCTGCGGCTGACGGCCGAGGCGCCCGCGGGCCGCCGCAACCGTATCCACACCGTCCGGGTCGACCCGGTCGCGGAGGTCCCGGCCTCCTGAGACCCCCGGCCTCCTGAGACCCCCGGCCTCCTGAGACCCCTGGGCTTCTGAGGACGGTCGGCCGGTCAGGGGCGGGTGCGCTCGGCGAGGAAGCGGCGGGCGTGGGCGAGGAACGCCTTGGCGGCGGGGGACGCGCCCGCGTGCTCCCGCCAGGCCAGCGCCAGCCGGGAGCGGACCGCGGGCCGGGTCAGCGGCAGGACGCGCAGGCCGGGGCGTGAGGCGGCGAGACCGGCCGGCAGGAGCGCGACGCCGAGGCCGCGCTCCGCGAGGGCGGCGAGGACTTCAGGGTTGCCCGCCTCGAAGGCGATCCGGGGCGTGAAGCCCGCCGCCGCGCACGCGGTGTCGACGGCGGCCCGCAGCCCGGTGCCGGTGGGCAGGACGATCAGGGGCCGCCCGTCGAGCGCCTTGACGGGCATGGTCCGGCGCCCGGCCAGCGGGTCGCCGGGCGCGACGGCCGCCACCAGCGCGTCGTCGATGACCGTCTGCGTCCCGATGCCCTCGGGCGGTTCCCCGGCGATCCCGGCGAAGGCCAGGTCGTAGCGCCCGGCGCGCAGCCCGGCCAGCAGCCGGTCCGAGGTGTCCTCGCCGAGCGTGATCTCCACGCCCGGATACGCGTCGTGGAAACCGGCGAGCATCCCCGGCACGTCCATGTCGGCGCCCAGCGAGGTGACGGCGCCGATCGCGACCCGGCCGCGTACCAGCCCGGTCAGCTCCTGCGCCGCCAGCCGCGCCCCGGCGACGGCGTCGAGCGCGGCCCGCGCGTACGGCAGCACCGCGCGCCCGGCCTCGGTGAGCCGCACGGTACGGCCCGAGCGGTCGAACAGCGGCTGCCCCAGCTCCCGTTCGAGCTGTCTGACCTGCGCGCTGATCCCCGGCTGCGCCACGTGCAAGGCGGTCGCCGCCCGGGTGAATCCCGCCTCGTCGGCCACCGTCACGAAGTATTCGAGCTGCCGCAGTTCCATAACCGGACATGCTAGCTCGCAGAAGATCCAGATCTTGGACTTATGGACGGGGGCCGTCGAGAATGGACAGCGGGGGAACCGAGGAGCACACGAGGGAGCGCCACACCATGACCGAGAACCGCGCTTACGCCACCCACCCGGAGGACATCGCCCGGCTGTTCGTGGAGCGGGTCGACTCCGGTGACCTGGAAGGGATTCTGGAGCTCTTCGAACCGGACGCGGTGGTCGCCTTCCCGATCGACCGCCCGTCGCGGGGCACGGCGGCGCTGCGCGAGCTGTACGCGGGGCTGCTCGCCGCCAAGCCGGTCTTCGAGGTCGAGGAGCCGCTGCCCACCCTGATCAGCGGTGACCTCGCGCTGACCTCCACCCGCCCGAAGGACGGCACGGGCGGCCGGGTCCAGGTCGCCCGCCGCCAGCCGGACGGCCGCTGGCTGCGCGTCCTGGACCGCCCGGAGAGCTGAGCCCTGGCCGCTCAGACCCCGGCTGTACGGCCGCGGCCGAGCCCCACCGCGACCATGACCGCCACCGCGAGCAGTACGGCCGCGTCCACCGCCAGCGCCAGGTGGATACCGGACAGCAGGTGCGCCCGGCTGGACGCCAGCGCGGAGAGCAGCGGGATGCCGACCGTCAGACCGATTTGCTGACTGCTCGTCACCAGTCCGGTGGCCAGGCCCTGTTCGTGGTCCGGCAGTCCGGACGTCGCGGTGATCCCGTACGAGACGATCACCCACAGGTGGCCGACGCACGCCAGCGTGACCCCGGCCATCGCCAGCCATGTGCCGGAGGAGCCGGGGCCGAGCAGGACCAGCACGGCGGTCAGCGCGCCCTGCACGACCAGACCGGCCAGCAGCGTGCCGCGGGTGCCGATCCGGCCGATCACCCGCGCCGCGGTCATCCCCGTGACGGCCGCGGCCACGCCCTGGACACCGAAGACCAGGCCGGTGCGGAACGCCGACAGGCCGCGGATCTCCTGGAGGTAGAGGGTGAGCAGGAAGACCACCGTGCTCATCATCGAGAACGTGGCGAGCCCGGCCAGATTGCCCCAGGCCACCGTGCGTCGGCGCAGCATCGGCAGCGACACCAGCGGCTCGGCGGCCCGCGACTCCACCGCCACGAAGGCGGCCAGCAGCGCGACGCCCAGCACCAGGGCGGCGATCACGTCGGCGCCGCCGAAGCCGCGCTGCGCGGCCGTGGACAGCGCGTAGATCACCGCGAGCAGCCCGCCGGTCACGGTGACCGCGCCGGGTACGTCGATCCGCGGGCGGCGCGGGTGCCGCGACTCGGTGAGCAGCGCGGGCGCGGCGGCCAGGACGAGGACCCCCGCGGCGGCCAGCAACGCCATCGTGGACCGCCAGCCGAAGGCGTCGGTGAGCGTGCCGCCCATCACCATGCCGATGGTGAAGCCCAGCGACAGCAGTGTGCCGCTGATCCCCAACGCCCGCTCCCGCAGCGGCCCTTCGGGGAAGGTCGTGGTCAGCAGCGACATGCCGGTCGGCACCACGGCCGCCGCGCCCAGGCCCTGCACGGCCCGCGCGGCCAGGAAGGCCGCCGGGTTCCAGGCGAGGGTGGCCAGCAGCGAGGCGGCGGCGAAGACCGCGAGACCGGTCAGGAACAGCCGGCGCCGCCCGTACAGGTCGGCGATCCGGCCGAAGAGCAGCAGGAATCCGCCGGACGGCAGCGCGAAGGCGGTCACCGCCCACTGGAGATTGGCCCTGCTCATACCGAGGTCGGAGCCGAGGACGGGCAGCGACACGTTCAGGATGGAGAAGTCCAGGGAGATCATGAACTGGGCGGCGCAGAGCACGAGGAGCACCAGCTTGGCGCGGATGCCGAGGTGTTGGGGAGCCGGGGCGCGCAGGGCGCCCGTCGTGCCCGAGGCGGGGCCCGTGCCGGGGCCCGTGCCGGGGCCCGAGGCGGACGTGCTCGAAGGGGACGCGGTGGTGTCGGTTGCCATGCGACCACCTTCCGGCGATCCACGGGCCGGTGGGGAGCCGCCCTTTATGCTGGTGGCCGGACCACCAGCCAGGCCGCAGGCCGAGGGGGAGCGAGTGGAACAGACCGTGTCCGCGCCGTTGTCGTCGAAGCCGCACCGCCGCCGGGAACTGCGGGACTTCCTGATGGCCCGCAGGGCCCGGATCTCGCCCGCGCAGGCCGGACTCCCGGACGGCGGCGCCCGGCGCCGCACACCGGGGCTGCGCCGCGAGGAGGTCGCCGTGCTGGCCGGGGTCGGCGCGTCCTGGTACCAGTGGCTCGAACAGGGACGCGACATCACCGTCTCCCCGCAGGTCCTCGACGCGGTCGCGCGCGTGCTGCGCCTGACCGGTCCGGAGCGGCGCCATCTGTACGTGCTCGCCGGGCTCAATCCGCCGCTGCCGGAAGCGGTGCCCGACGCCGACTTCTGCGAGGGGCTCTACCGGCTGATCGAGTCCTGGTCGCCGTTCCCCGCGCACATCATGGACGCCTACTGGAACATCCTGGCGTTCAACGAGCCGGCCCGGCAGACCTTCGCCTTCACCGCGCGCGACACCAACTGCCTGGTCAGCTTCTTCACCGACCCCGTCTACCGGGGCCGCGCCGACCGGCACGCGACGCTGGCGGCGACCATCGTCGCCCAGTACCGCGCCGCCGCCTCGGAGTACCCGGACGACGAGGGCTTCCACCGGATCGTCTCCGAACTGGCGGCGGTCAGCACGGAATTCGCCGGGCTGTGGGCGCTCGGCGACGTCCAGCCCAGCGGCCAGCTCGTCAAGGAGCTGAGCCACCCGCTCGTGGGCGACCTCCACTTCGAGAGCACCCAACTGCGCATCCCGGCCCGCCCCGACCTCACCATCGTGATGCACAATCCGCTGCCGGACACCGAAACGGCCGCCAAGCTCCAGTGGCTGGCGTCACCGGAGCAGCGGCGCGGGTCGTTCCGCTCGGTGGACGAGCGGGCGAGCTGACCGCGGGGGCCTGAGGATTTCCGGGCCCGCGGGTCCCCCGGAGGGGTCCGGATCGCCGGGTCTCGGGCACTCGGGACCTCAGGCACTCAGGCTCTCGGGACCTCAGGCTCTCGGGCTCTCGGGCTCTCGGGCTCTCGGGCTCTCGGGACCTCAGGTGCCGAAGGTGCCGATCATCGAGACCAGGTTGGCGCTGGCCGCCTGGATCGACGTGGCCAGGCTCGTGTCCGCCAGATAGAACCCGAAGGCACCGCAGACGAGAGCGTGGGTCGCCTTCATCGAGCCCTTCCGCTTCAGGAAGAAGGCCGCGACGGCGAGGACGATGACGAAGGGCAGGTGCAGAAGCATCGAATCACCTCAGACGAGGAGGACTGCACGACCCACGCTAAGGGTTGTTCGCTGTCCGCGCATCTTCGGCCACCCAGGGTGACGACACCGGGGCCCACCTCCGCGAAGGCGCGTGCGGGGCGGCGGATAAGGTCGGCGCATGAGCGATGCGACCGTGGACCCGGAAGACCGGAAACTCATCACGTTGGCCCGGTCGGTCCGTGCCCGTAACGGCGCGCCGGAAGGCGCGGCGGTACGGGACGAGATGGGCCGGACCTATGTGGCGGGCCCCGTGGCGCTGGCGTCGCTGAATCTCAGCGCGCTCCAGACGGCGGTGGCGATGGCGGTGGCGAGCGGGGCGACCTCGCTGGAGGCGGCCGTCGTGGTCACGGCGGAGACCGCCGCCGCGGACCGGGACCGCGCCGTCGTCGGGGACCTGGGCGGCCCGGCCACGCCGGTGATCCTCGCGGCCCCGGACGGCACGGTCCGAAGCACGGTCACCGCGGGCTAGGAGTCGAAGGGGCCGTTCGTGATCCGCCGGACAGGCCCTAGGGGCTGTCCGGCGCGGCGGGACGCACCCTAGAGCGCGTCGGGTCCGCGCTCCCCGGTCCTGACCCGTACGGCCGTCTCGACCGGCACCGCCCACACCTTGCCGTCACCGATCTTGCCGGTGCGGGCCGCGGCCACGAGCGTCTCGATGACGGCCTCGACGTCGGCGTCCTCGACCAGCACCTCCACCCGGGCCTTGGGGACGAGGTCGACCCGGTACTCGGCGCCGCGGTAGACCTCGGTGTGGCCGCGCTGGCGCCCGTAGCCGCTGGCCTCGGTGACGGTGAGGCCGTGCACGCCCATCTCCTGGAGTGCGGTCTTCACGTCGTCCAGTTTGAACGGCTTGATGACCGCGGTGACCAGCTTCATCCGAGGGTGCTCCTGTCCGGGACGTGAGCAGCGGCCTTGTGCGCGGGGAGCGACGTGCCGTGCGTCAGTACGCCGTGATCGTAGGCGGTCTCGGCGTGCACGGTCAGGTCGAGGCCGGTCCGTTCTTCCTCCTCGCTCGCCCGGAAGCCCATCAGCCGGTCGATCGCCCGCCCGATGCCGTACGTCACGGCGAAGGCGTACGCCCCGACCGCCGCGACCGCGACCGCCTGTCTGCCGAGCTGGCCGAGGCCGCCGCCGTACAGCAGGCCCTCGGGGCCGCCGGTCATGGTGGCGGTGGCGAGCAGGCCGATGAGCAGGGTGCCGACCACGCCGCCGACGAGGTGGACGCCGACCACGTCGAGCGAATCGTCCACGCCCCAGCGGAACTTCCAGCTCACGGCGTACGAGCAGAGCACCCCGGCGCAGAGCCCGACGACCAGCGCGCCCACCATGTCGACGCTGCCGCAGGACGGGGTGATGGCGACGAGACCGGCGACCGCGCCGGACGCGGCGCCCAGGGTGGTGGCGTGCCCGTCCCTGCGCTTCTCGACCAGCAGCCAGCCGAGCAGCCCGGCGCAGCCCGCCGCCTGGGTGTTGACGAAGGCGGCGGCGGCCAGGCCGTTGGCGCCGAGCGCGGACCCGGCGTTGAAGCCGAACCAGCCGAACCAGAGCAGGCCCGCGCCGAGCAGCACCAGCGGCAGATTGTGCGGGCGCATCGAGTCCTTGCGGAAGCCGAGCCGGGGCCCGAGCACGATCGCCAGCGCGAGCCCGGAGGAGCCCGAGCACACCTCCACGACGGTGCCGCCCGCGAAGTCCAGCGCGCCCAGTTCGCCGACGATCCACCCGCCGGTGCCGAACACCCAGTGCGCGACGGGTACGTATACGGCCAGCGTCCACACCAGGACGAACACCACCCACGCGCCGAACCGCGCGCGGTCCGCGACGGCGCCGCTGATCAGCGCGGCGGTGACGATCGCGAAGGTGAGCTGGAAGGCGGCGAAGAGCAGGGTCGGCACATGGCCGGTGACGGTCGTCGGGGTGATGCCGTGCATCCCGAGGTGGTCCAGGCCGCCGATCAGGCCGAGGCCGCCCGCGTCGGGGCCGAAGGCGAGGGTGTAACCGGCGGTCAGCCAGACCACGGTGACCAGCGCGATCGACACAAAGCTCATCATGAACATGTTGAGGACGCTCTTGCTGCGGACCATGCCGCCGTAGAAGAGCGCGAGGCCGGGGGTCATCAGCAGGACCAGCGCGGTGGCGGCCAGCAGCCAGGCGGTGTCGCCCGCGTCGACCGCGGGTTGACCGGCGGACAGGAGCAGCACGGGGGAGTCCCTTCCATGGACGGCTGGGGAAGAGCGTCACGGGCGCGTATTTCCGGTTGTGGGCATACGTGTTTCCGCCGTGTTTCGTGTTGCGCGAGGGTTTCCGGCGGATCACCGTGCCGTCACCCGCGGGCCGCCGGAGAAGGGCCCCGGCGGGTGCCGTACGGGCGGGGGCGGGCTCAGGCACCCCCGTCTTCGGGGAGAATGGGCGCATGAGCGCTCGTACCCAGCCCGCAGACACCCCGCACCGGTCCGGTTTCGCCTGTTTCGTCGGCCGCCCCAACGCCGGGAAGTCCACCCTCACGAACGCTCTGGTCGGCCAGAAGGTGGCGATCACCTCCAACCGGCCGCAGACCACCCGGCACACCGTGCGCGGCATCGTGCACCGGCCGGACGCCCAGCTCGTGCTGGTCGACACCCCGGGGCTGCACAAGCCGCGCACGCTGCTCGGCGAGCGGCTCAACGACGTGGTGCGCACCACCTGGTCGGAGGTCGACGTGATCGGCTTCTGCCTGCCCGCCGACCAGAAGCTCGGCCCCGGCGACACCTTCATCGCGCGCGAGCTGGCCGGGATCAAGAAGACGCCGAAGGTCGCCATCGTCACCAAGACCGACCTGGTCGACGGACAGACGCTGCGCGAGCAGCTGCTCGCCGTGGACAAGCTCGGCCGCGACATCGGCATCGAGTGGGCCGAGATCGTGCCGGTCTCCGCGACCGGCGGCGACCAGGTCGAGCTGCTGGCCGACCTGCTGGTGCCGCTGCTGCCGGAGGGCCCGCTGCTCTACCCCGAGGGCGACCTCACCGACGAGCCCGAGCAGGTCATGGTCGCCGAGCTGATCCGCGAGGCCGCGCTCGAAGGCGTACGCGACGAACTGCCGCACTCCATCGCGGTCGTCGTCGAGGAGATGCTGCCGCGCGAGGGCCGCCCCGAGAACCGGCCGCTGCTCGACATCCACGCCAACCTCTACATCGAGCGGCCCAGCCAGAAGGGCATCATCATCGGCCCCAAGGGCGCCCGCCTGAAGGAGGTCGGCATGAAGTCCCGCACCCAGATCGAGGCCCTGCTGGGCACCCCGGTCTTCCTCGACCTCCATGTGAAGGTCGCCAAGGACTGGCAGCGCGACCCGAAGCAGCTCCGCAAGCTCGGCTTCTGACCCGCGGCCGGCTCGCGGTTCGCCGACCGTAGGCCGCCCGCGGCGGGTCAGGTGCGGTCGGCGTCCGCCAGGCGGGTCCTGGCGCTGGGGGCGGGCAGGGGGCTCGCGCCCTTGATCGTGCGGTGCAGGGGCGAGGTCTCGGTACGCCGGATGCCGGGCAGCTCGGCGACGGGCCCGGTCAGATAGCGGTAGAGCGCGCTGGCGTCCTGGCAGTTCACGGAGGCGTAGACGTTGGCCGTGCCGGTGGTCGCCGCCGCGAAGGCGATCTCGTGGTGGGCGGCGAGCGCCGCCCCCACCTCGGCCAGACGGGCGGGCTCGACCTCCAGCCACAGCCCCGTCCTCAGCGCGGGCTGGAGCGCGCGCCGGTCGAAGTCCAGGTCGTAGTAGAGGACCCCGGCCGCCCGCAGCTCCGACATGCGCCGCCGTACCGTCGTCTGCGACCAGCCGGTGACCTCGGCCAGTTCGGCGGCGGGCGTCCGGCCGTCCACCGCGAGCGCGTCGAGCAGCGGCTGGTCGTCGGAGGCCAGCGGATACGGCGCCGTGCTCTCCGGGGCCGGGGCCTGCGCGTCAGCCACGACCAGCGCCCGCGCCTCGTCCGCGCTCAGCCAGCCCGCCTTGGTCACCGGGCTCAGATCCTGCCCGAAGAAGACGTGCAGCATCGCCTGCGCGGTCACCTGCACCACGCGCGGTGTGCGCGGCAGCTTCTGGAGCAGCAGCGAGTCGTCCCCCTGGGGGAGCGCGGCCTGCACCAGGCAGAAGATCTCGGTGCCGCCCGAGATGAGGCTGACCCAGCGGGTGTCGGTACGCCGGGCCAGCGCCTCGCTGACCGAGGCCGCCGCGTCCGGGGTGCACCGCACCCGTACGAACCACGGCGTCACACCGATCCGGTGCGGGTCGGTCAGGCCCACCACCCGCAGCAGTCCGCTGGAGCGGAGGCGGCCGTAGCGGCGGGCCACGGTCTGGTCGGAGACGCCGAGCACCTCGCCGATCCGGCGGAACGGCGCCCGGCCGTCGATCTGGAGGGCGTGCACGACCCGGTGGTCCAGCTCGTCGAGTCCCTCCAGCATGTCCCATGTCGTGTCGGATTCCATCGGGCAAGGCTAGGGGATGTCGGATTCCGCCGCCACAGCGTCGCTGACTGTGGCGCGGACCGGGCGTCACGGATCGTGGGAACCGCTACACCCCACGATCCGCACGATCCGCCGGACTCGCGGACCCCATGAGGTCCGTCAGGCCCGCGAGGTCCGCTCCCGAACGGAGTTCCACCCATGCGCAAATGGCTGCCCCTCGTGGCGATCTGCCTGGGCGCCTTCATCCTGCTGGTCGACGTCACCATCGTGAACGTCGCCCTGCCGAGCATGGCGTCCGACCTCGACGCGTCCTTCACCTCCTTGCAGTGGGTGATGGACATCTACGCGCTCGCCCTCGCCGCCCTGCTGATGGTGGCGGGCTCGCTCGCCGACCTCTTCGGACACCGGCGGATCTACGCGGCCGGGCTCGTCGTCTTCGCCCTCGCCTCGCTGGCGGCGGCCCTGTCGCCGAACACCGCCGCGCTGATCACCGCGCGGGCCGTGCAGGGCGTGGGCGGCGCCGCGATGTTCGCCACCTCGGCCGCGCTGGTGTCCGCGACCTACCACGGCCGTGACCGCGGCACCGCCTTCGGCGTCTGGGGCGCGGTCAACGGCGCCGCCGCCGCTGCCGGGCCCATCCTCGGCGGCCTGCTCACCCAGGGCTTCGGCT
This sequence comes from Streptomyces sp. NPDC088910, assembly GCF_044749865.1. Taxonomy (NCBI): domain Bacteria; kingdom Bacillati; phylum Actinomycetota; class Actinomycetes; order Kitasatosporales; family Streptomycetaceae; genus Streptomyces; species Streptomyces sp. NPDC088910. The sequence continues at coordinate 543,651 of NZ_JBIVIV010000001.1, read as the reverse complement.
GGCAGGCGATCTTCCTGGTCAACCTGCCGATCGCGGTCGTCGCCGTCGCGCTCACGCTGAAGGTGCTGCCCGCCGGGCGGCGCGGCGCCGGACGCCTGGACCTGCCGGGCGCCGCCGCCTTCACCCTCGCGGCGGCCTCGCTCACGTACGCGCTGATCCGCGGCGGCGAGCACGGCTGGACCGAGTCGCTGACCCTGACCGCCTTCGCGGTCGCCGCCCTGGCCGTCGTCGGCTTCGTCGTCGCCGAGGCCAGGTCCGCGCACCCCATGCTCGACCTGGCGCTGCTGCGCCGCGCCAGCTTCTCCGGCCTGCTCGGCGGCGCCCTGCTCTACCAGGCGGCGGCCTTCAGCGGCCTGGTCTACCTCTCGCTGTGGCTCCAGAACGTCCTCGGCCTCAGCCCGATCCGCGGCGGTCTGGCCCTGATGCCGCTGGCCGGGGCGTCCTTCCTGGCAGCCGCCGTGGCGGGCCGGCACATGCACCGCGTCGCGCCCCGGCTGCCGATCGCCGGCGGTCTCGTCCTGATCGCGGCGGGCTGCGCGGTGCTGTGGCTGTCCGTGCACGCCTCGTCCGGGCAGTCCGCCCTCTTCGCGGGCCTGGCGGTCGTCGGGGTGGGCGCGGGGCTGGCCACCCCCGTCCTGGTCTCGGCCGCCGTGGAGGCCGTGCCCCCGCAGCGCGCGGGCATGGCGGGCGCCGCCGTCAACACCTTCCGCCAGCTCGGAATGACGCTCGGCATCGCGGTATTCGGCGCCGTCTTCACCTCGCGGCTGCGCGACACGACCGCGGGCGGCGGCTCGCTGCGGGCCGGATACGCCTCGGGCCTGGACCGCATTTCCCTTTACGCGGCGGTCGCCGCGCTGGCCGGAGCCGTGCTCGTCCTGGCCACGCTCCGCCCCGCCGCTGCCGCCTCTGCTCCCGCTCCGGCCGCCGACGGTGACGCCTCGGCCGAGGCTGAGGGAAAGCCCCAGGTCAGCGCGGTGGAGGAGGTCGCCACCGGCCTGAAATGACGGCCGACGACCGCTTCACCCGATTCACCCGCTTTTGAGTGACCGGCGCCACATATGACGGAGACACAAAGTGCCCCCTCTTTCACGCACCGCGACAGAGGGGGCACCCCTTTGTGATCCCCTCGATAGGACGCAGGTCACATACGAAGCCGCTTAGTACACCGCGCCTCCCGTATTGACGGGAAAACGCCTCCTCCCGACCCCGTCTACGAATGCAATCCGTAGACGGGGTCTTTGACCTCTGAATTGCCCGCCTCTAACAATTCACTGGTCCGCTACGGAGGAAGAGGTAATTCCCGAATGCAGCTCCCCACGATCCCGAAGAAGCTCCCTACGTTCACCGCGTTCAACCGGATGCCGAAGAAGCACAAGATCACGGCCGCCGGCGCTGTCGCCGCTGCCGCGGTCGTGCTGACCGTGACCGGTCTGGAAGCGACCGCAGGTGCCGGTTCGGCGACCGCGGCGAGCAACCCGGCCGGGTTCTCGGTCTCCACCGGTACGCAGGTCAAGGACCTGAACGCGCAGACCGGCCTCGCGTCGCAGAAGTCCATCAGGGACGCCGCGCAGAAGAAGACCGACCAGGCCAACGCGGCGAAGAAGGCCGAGGCCGCCAAGCAGGCCGACGCCGCGAAGAAGAAGGCGGACGCCGAGGCCGCCAAGAAGAAGGCCGCGGCCGACGCCGCCGACCGCGCGAAGCAGAAGTCCGCCGCGAACCGCTCGACCAAGCGCGCCCCCGTCGCCGCGCCGAAGAAGGCCGCCGCCGCCACGCCCGTGAAGGCCGCCGCCAAGTCCTACTCGAACAACCTCGACGGCTGGATCAAGCAGTCGCTGGACATCCTGCACTCCAAGGGAATTCCCGCCAGCTACAACGGGATTCACAAGAACATCATCCGCGAGTCCAGCGGTAACCCGAAGGCCATCAACAACTGGGACATCAATGCCCGGAACGGCATTCCCTCCAAGGGCCTGCTCCAGGTGATCGACCCGACCTTCAAGACCTACCACGTGTCCGGTACTTCGTGGGACATCTACGACCCGGTCGCCAACATCACCGCCGCCTGCAACTACGCGGCCGACCGCTACGGCTCGATGGACAACGTGAATTCCGCGTACTGATCGCGCACTTCACCACCCACCGCACCCCGGAAGGGCGGCGAGGCCCCACGGCCCCGCCGCCCTTCCGGCGTCAGCGGCGCCCGCCGGTCCGGTCGGCCAGGTGTCCCGGCGCCCCGACGCCCGCGGGAAGCAGCGGGTCGGTCACCGGGATTCCAGGTCTTCGGACGGGGGCGGCCTACGCGCCCTCGCCCAGGACCGCCTCGATCAGTTCGCGTTGGGCGGGGGTCAGGTGGGGGTCGGCGCAGTGGGCGGTGCGGCCGTCGGCGGTGATGGCGTAGGTGAAGCCGTCGGGGACCGGGGGGCCCGAGGGCGGGGGAGCGGCCAGGACGGCCTCGGCCAGGGAGGTGAGGCGGGCCGCGTCGGGGCGGCCCGCCGTGTCGATGGCGGCGTGGCGGGGGATGCCCGCGAAGCCGCCGGAGCGGACCACCTCGATACGCATGGGCTGTGTCACGCCTCCTGCGGCTGGCCGGGCTGCTGGCGGGGGACCTCGGCCGCGGGGGCGGCGGCCGGAGCGACGCCCACCCGGGACCAGGACGAGAGCACCGCCTGGTGCTGCTCGCCTTCACCGTAGCGGGCCTTGGCCGCCGCGGCGGTGGCCGCGGCGAAGTCCGCGAACTGGGCGTGCGGCGACAGCGAGCCGCCGGTGAGGGTGTCGTACCAGATCTGCCCGGCCTGCTCCCAGGCGTTGCCGCCCAGCTCGGCCGCCAGGAGGTAGAAGGCGTGGTTGGGGATGCCCGAGTTGATGTGCACGCCGCCGTTGTCGCGCGAGGTGGTGACGTAGCCGTCCATCGTGCCGGGTTGCGGGTCCTTGCCGAGCCGCGGGTCGTCGTAGGCGGTGCCGGGCTCCTTCATCGAGCGCAGCGCGTGGCCGTCGACGCCCGGTGCGAGCAGCCCGGCGCCGATCAGCCAGTCGGCCTGCTCCGCGCTCTGCCCGAGCGTGAACTGCTTGATGAGGCTGCCGAAGACATCGGAGACGGACTCGTTGAGCGCGCCGGACTGCCCGAAATAGTCCAGGTTGGCGCTGTACTGGGTGACGCCGTGCGTCAACTCGTGGCCGATCACGTCCAGCGGAAGGGTGAAGTCCAGGAAGATCTCGCCGTCGCCGTCCCCGAAGACCATCTGCTGGCCGTTCCAGAAGGCGTTGTTGTAGCCCTGGAGGTAGTGGACGCTGGCCACCAGCGGCAGGCCCGCGTCGTCGATCGAGTGACGCCCGTACGCCTTCAGATACGTCTCGAAGGTCGCGCCGAGCGCGTCGTACGCCCGGTTGACGCTCGCGTCCTTGGACGGCTTGGCTCCCTCGGCGCGCACCTTGCGCCCCGGCAGCGTGTCCTGGTGCTTGGCGTCGTGAACGGTCCGTCGCGGCTGGTCGGAGGCGGCGGCCCCGGTGACGGCGGTGGCGCCGATCACCGTGGTCAGGCGGCGCCTGGTGCGTTGCAGCGCGTCCTGCTCCAGGGTGCGGCGGGCGGGTCCCGAGACCCCGGAGTCCTCGGAACGGGACAGCTTATCGAGCACGTGCGGCGGCACGATCGTGCAGAAGACGGCGTTGGGCGCATGCGTGGCAGTCATGGCGGAAATGTGGCACGCGTCACAGTCGCTGTCACGGGTTGCGACGATGATTGACGAAAAGGAGCGAAGGATCATGGTTTGAGTGGACAGAACCGTGCATCTTGCATGCTGAGAGGATCTTCGTACCGGCTACGTGATTCCGGCCGCCTCGGTTATGGTCGTCCCATCATGCGTTTCGGGCTGCTTCTCCTTAGCTGCCGCGGCGAGGGCCTGTAGTCGTAGGCCGACCCCCTCCCCGCGGAGTTCAGGCGTGCCATCGCCGTCGGCCGACACTCAGCCGGACCCCCGAGGAGCCAGAGCCCCATGACAACCCCCAACCGCGTCGGCCGTCCCACGCCCATCACCACGGCCACCGCGCGCCAGCGCCCCAGCGTGATGCCGGTCCACAAGTACGGCCACTACGAGGCCGTGGACATCGACGACCGCACCTGGCCGAACGCCCGCATCACCCAGGCGCCCCGCTGGCTCTCCACGGACCTGCGCGACGGCAACCAGGCGCTGATCGACCCCATGTCGCCCACCCGCAAGCGCGAGATGTTCGACCTGCTGGTCCGCATGGGCTACAAGGAGATCGAGATCGGCTTCCCGTCCTCGGGCCAGACCGACTTCGACTTCGTACGCTCCCTGATCGAGGGCGACGCGATCCCCGAGGACGTGACGGTCTCCGTCCTGACCCAGGCGCGCGAGGAACTGATCGAGCGCACCGTCGAGGCCCTGCGCGGCGTACCCCGCGCCACCGTCCACCTGTACAACGCGACCGCGCCGGTCTTCCGCCGCGTCGTCTTCCGCGGCAGCCGTGACCAGGTCAAGGCGATCGCGGTGGACGGCACCCGGCTGGTGATGGAGTACGCCGAGAAGATCCTGGGCGACGACACCGTCTTCGGCTACCAGTACAGCCCGGAGATCTTCACCGACACCGAGCTGGACTTCGCCCTGGAGGTCTGCGAGGGCGTGATGGACGTCTGGCAGCCCGAGCCGGGCCGCGAGATCATCCTCAACCTGCCCGCCACCGTGGAGCGTTCCACCCCCTCCACACACGCCGACCGCTTCGAGTGGATGTCGCGGAACCTGTCCCGCCGCGAGTACGTGTGCCTGTCCGCGCACCCGCACAACGACCGCGGTACGGCCGTGGCCGCCGCCGAACTGGCGCTCATGGCCGGCGCGGACCGGGTCGAGGGCTGCCTGTTCGGGCAGGGCGAGCGCACCGGCAACGTCGACCTGGTGACGCTGGGCATGAACCTGTTCAGCCAGGGCGTCGACCCGCAGATCGACTTCTCGCAGATCGACGAGATCCGTCGCACCGCCGAGTACTGCAACCAGATGGAGGTCCACCCGCGCCACCCCTACGCGGGCGACCTGGTCTACACCTCCTTCTCCGGCTCCCACCAGGACGCCATCAAGAAGGGCTTCGAGGCGATGGAGGCCACCGCCGCCGCCGAGGGCAAGACCGTCGACGACATCGAGTGGGCGGTGCCGTACCTGCCGATCGACCCCAAGGACGTCGGCCGCTCCTACGAGGCCGTCATCCGCGTCAACTCGCAGTCCGGCAAGGGCGGCGTCGCGTACGTGCTGAAGAACGGCCACAAGCTGGACCTGCCGCGGCGCATGCAGATCGAGTTCTCCCGGATCATCCAGGCCAAGACCGACAGCGAGGGCGGCGAGGTCACCCCCGCGCAGATCTGGTCGGTCTTCCAGGACGAGTACCTGCCCACCAGCGACAACCCGTGGGGCCGGGTCGCCCTGCGCTCCGCCCAGACGTCCACCTCCAGCGACGGCACCGACGCCCTCACCGTCGAGGCCGTGGTCGACGGCGTCGAGACCACCCTGAGCGGTACGGGCAACGGCCCGATCTCGGCCTTCGTCGACGCGCTGGCCGGGGTGGGCATCGACGCCCGCGTCCTGGACTACTCCGAGCACACCATGAGCGAGGGCGCCTCCGCGCGGGCCGCCTCGTACATCGAGTGCGCGATCGACGGAAAGGTGCTGTGGGGGATCGGCGTCGACCCCAACACCACCCGCGCGTCGTTGCAGGCGCTGGTCTCGGCCGTCAACCGGGCCGCGCGCTGACGGGATTGACCCGGTTCACCCGGTCCGTCCGAGGGGCGAAAACCCCCGGGCGGACCGGTTCGAGCACCCTCGCAAGGCAATTGCCCCTTACGCGGTACTGACTGCGACCGCCGACTGTGGCTAACATCACGGCAGTGCGGCAGCGTTGCCGAACGGCCGGAGGGTGCAGCGTGATGAAGCTGAGGCTGTGTTTCTGGGGTGTGCGAACGGCGTGGCACACCGAGGACGACGGTGAGTTCTTCTGCCCTGATTGCGGCGGCGACCGTGCCTACCACCGCAGAACCGGCACCCGCAGACTGACCGTGCTCAATGTGCCGGTCCTGCGCCGGGGCCCCGCGGGCACCGTCATCGAGTGCACCGCCTGCCACCGGCAGTACGCCTCTGACGTCCTGCTGCGGCCCACCACCACCCGCTTCTCCGCGATGCTGCGGGACGCCGTGCACACCATCGCGCTCGCCGTCCTCACCGCGGGCGGCGCCACCGGCCGCCCGGCCCGCGAGGCCGCCGTCGGCGCCGTGCGCTCCGCCGGGTTCTCCGACTGCACCGAGGACCAGTTGCTCGGGCTGCTCGCCGCCATCGTCGCCGACGAGGGCCGGTACGGCGCCTCCGGCTCGGGGGGTGCCCCACTCGGGCCCGACTCCTTCGCCGACGAGGTCGACGGGTGCGGGAGCTGGCTGTCCATCGAGCTCCACGAGGCGCTCGAGCCCCTGGCCGACCACCTCGACCCGCTCGGGCGCGAGCGGGTTCTCCTCCAGGGCGCGCACATCGCCCTCGCCGACGGGCCCTACCTTCCTGCGGAACGCGAAGTCCTCGAAGCCGTCGGCCGCTGTCTCTCCCTGCCCCTCACCGACATCGACCGCCTCCTCGCCGGAGCCGCCGCGGCCCTCTGACCTGCGGTCCGCCCGCGGTCGCCCTGGCGCGCAGGGCCTGTTCTCAAGGTGCCCCCCAGCGCCCCTGACGGGGCACAGGCCCTGCGTGAAGGGGGGCGTACTCCTGGGGGAGTAGCCCCCGGATCGGTCCTGGGCGGGACGAGGAAGCCGAGCCCGGCGGAGGAAGCTGACGGTAGGAGAAGACCTCGGCTTTCGGAGGAGCCCATGAACGTCACCACACGTCCGTGGGCGGTACCGCGGCTCAGGGCCGTACCGCTGGCCCGTCTGCGCCCCGCCGCGACCCCGTGACCTGGCTCGGCGCACCCCGCGTCCGGGAGGATGGGTCCGTGGCGCTCACCATGGACCTTCTGCGCGCCCCGCGCATCCCGGCGGCGCCGGGACCGCGGGTCGCCCCCGCCGACGTGGCGTTCGCCGCGCTCGTGTTCGCCGTGGAGGCGTTCCTGGCGTGCTGTCTGCCGGAGGAGCCGGCCAGCGGGCGGCCGGACCTGGCGGGCTGGGCGCTGCTGGTGGGCAGCGCGCTGGTGCTGGTGTGGCGGCGGCGTTCGCCGCTGGTGTGCATGCTCGGGATGCTGGCGTTCGTGGCGCCGTACCACTACCTGGAGAACATCCAGGTGGCGCCGATCCCGTCGAGCATGGTGGCGCTGTACGCGCTGGCGGTCGCGGGGCCGCCCCTGCGTACGTTCCTGCTGCTGCCGACGGTGATCGCGCTGATGGCGGCCATCATGTCGACGATCAGCGCGCCGCACGCGGGCACCGACATGCTCAAGAGCGCCGGCTGGATCGTGGCGGTCGCGGTGGCGGGCGAGGTGGTGCGGATGCACCGCAACTACGTGGCCGCGATCGTCGGGCGGGCCGAGCGCGCCGAGCGCACCCGCGAGGAGGAGGCGGCCCGCCGGGTCGCGGAGGAGCGGCTGCGGATCGCCCGCGACCTGCACGACCTGCTCGCGCACAGCATCACCCTGATCGGCGTGCAGACGTCGGTGGCCGCGCACATCCTGGTCGCCGACCCCGACCGGCTCGACCGTACGGCGGTGGCCGCCGCGCTCGACACGATCGCCGACACCTGCCGGGAGGCCCGCGCCGAGCTGCGGACGACGCTGCGGGTGCTGCGCGCGGACGGCGACGGCCCGCTGCCCGACCTCGCGGGGATACCGGCGCTCGCCAAGGCCGCCGAGGCGGCGGGGGCCCGGGTGGACCTGGGCGACGCCGTGGGCGTCGCGCCGGTGCCGCCCGCGGTGGGCGCCGCGGCCTTCCGGATCGTCCAGGAGTCGCTCACCAACGCGGTACGGCACGCGGGGGTGCCGAGCCCGCTGATCACCGTACGGGTGGACCGCCGGGAGACGGCCCTGCACCTGCTGATCGAGGACGACGGCTCCTGCGGCGGCCCCGCGCCCGCGAACCGCGCCGAGGGGCGCACCGAGGGCTTCGGCATCGCCGGGATGCGCGAGCGCGCCCGCAGCGTCGGCGGCACCCTCACCGCGGGGCCGCGCCAGGACCGTACGGGCTTCGCGGTCAGCGCCGTGCTGCCGCTCACCGTCGATCACCAGGGAGACCACAGATGACCTCGCCGCCGCCGATCCGCGTGCTGCTCGCCGACGACCAGACGCTGGTGCGGGCCGCGTTCGCGATGCTGGTGGAGTCCGCCCGCGACATGGAGGTGGTCGGGCAGGCGGCGAACGGCCTGGAGGCGGTCGAGCAGGCCCGCAGCGCCCGCGCCGACGTCATCGTGATGGACATCCGCATGCCGGAGCTCGACGGCATCGAGGCCACCCGGCGGATCGCCGCCGACGACGACCTGGCGGGTGTGCGCATCCTCGTACTGACCACCTACGACGACGACCAGCACGTGGTGTCGGCGCTGCGCGCGGGCGCGTCCGGCTTCCTGGTCAAGGACACCAGGCCCGCGGAGCTGCTGGACGCGATCCGTACCGTGGCGGCCGGGGACTCGCTGCTGTCGCCCGGCCCCACCGCCCGGCTGATCGCCCGGGTGCTGCGGCTGCCGGACCGGCCGCTGGTCAGCGCCCCGGCCCCGGCCGGGCTCGGCGGGCTGTCCGAGCGCGAGCGCGAAGTCCTCACGCTGGTCGCGCGCGGCCTGAACAACGCGGAGACCGGTGAGGCGCTGGGCCTGAGCCCGCTCACCGCCAAGACGCACGTGAGCCGGATCATGGGCAAGCTCGGCGCCCGCGACCGCGCCCAACTCGTCATCACCGCCTACGAGTCCGGCCTGGTCGCGCCCGGCGCCGACCGCTGAGCCGGGGCCCGGCGGCGGCCGGTCGGCCGTCCGTCGCCGTACCGCTCCCGCCGTACGCGAGAATGGGCCCATGAGTCTGTTCCGCGACGACGGCATCGTGCTGCGCACCCAGAAGCTGGGTGAGGCGGACCGGATCATCACGCTGCTCACCCGGCGGCACGGACGGGTACGGGCGGTGGCCCGCGGTGTGCGCAGGACGAAGTCGAAGTTCGGCGCGCGCCTGGAGCCGTTCAGCCACGTCGACGTGCAGTTCTTCGTCCGCGGCGGGGAACTGGTCGGCCGCGGTCTGCCGCTGTGCACACAGGGCGAGACGATCGCGCCGTACGGCGGCTCGATCGTCACCGACTACGACCGCTACACCGCGGGCACCGCGATGCTGGAGACCGCGGAGCGCTTCACCGACCACGAGGGCGAGCCCGCCGTGCAGCAGTATCTGCTGCTGGTCGGCGCGCTGCGGACGCTCGCGGCGGGCGACCACGAGCCCCGGCTGGTGCTCGACGCCTTCCTGCTGCGGTCGCTGGCCGTCAACGGATACGCGCCCAGCTTCGACGACTGCGCCAAATGCGGTATGACCGGTCCCAACCGGTTCTTTTCGGTCGGGGCGGGAGGAGTCGTCTGCGGCGACTGCCGGGTGCCGGGAAGCGTCGTACCCTCACGGGAGTCACTGGAACTGCTCGGCGCGCTGCTGGGCGGCGACTGGGAGACCGCGGACGCCTGCGAGCCGCGCCACTGCCGTGAGGGCAGCGGGTTGGTGGCGGCCTACCTCCAGTGGCACCTGGAGCGCGGACTGCGCTCCCTGCGGTTCGTCGAGAAGACCTGAGCCGAGAAGGCATGAGGAGAAGTACCACCATGGCACGTCACGGGATTCTGGCCCGTTCCCGAAGCTCGTACCGGACACCCGACCCGCACCCGTCGGGGGCGCGTCCGCCGAAGCTCCAGAGCGAGCTGGTGCCCAAGCACGTGGCCGTCGTCATGGACGGCAACGGCCGCTGGGCCAAGGAGCGCGGCCTGCCGCGCACCGAGGGCCACCGGGTCGGCGAGGGCGTCGTCCTGGACGTGCTGAAGGGCTGCCTGGAGATCGGCGTCAAGAACCTCTCGCTGTACGCCTTCTCGACCGAGAACTGGAAGCGCTCGCCCGAGGAGGTGCGCTTCCTGATGAACTTCAACCGGGACGTGATCCGGCGGCGCCGCGACGAGATGGACGAACTCGGCATCCGCATCCGGTGGGTCGGGCGCATGCCCAAGATGTGGAAGTCCGTCGTGCAGGAGCTCCAGGTCGCCCAGGAGCAGACCGTCGACAATGACGCGATGACGCTGTATTTCTGCGTCAACTACGGGGGGCGCGCCGAGATCGCCGATGCGGCGCAGGCCATCGCCCGTGATGTCGCCGACGGGCGGCTCGACCCGTCCAAGGTCAACGAGAAGACCTTCGCCAAGTATCTCTACTACGCCGACATGCCCGACGTGGATCTCTTCCTGCGTCCCAGTGGTGAGCAGCGCACCTCCAACTATCTGCTCTGGCAGAGCAGTTACGCCGAGATGGTCTTCCAGGACGTGCTGTGGCCCGATTTCGACCGGCGCGATCTGTGGCGGGCCTGCGTCGAATACGCCTCGCGCGACCGTCGCTTCGGCGGGGCCATCCCCAACGAGGCCCAGCTCGCCGGCGACCAACGCGCCTAGCCCTTCCCGGGCGGGGTGACCCGATCCTTCCCGGGGCCGCCCCCGGACGGTTCCTCCGCCCTGGACGGCGGTCCGGCCTTCCCGGCCGCGCGGTGCCCTTGCGCAGGGCCTGCTTTTAGGGGCGCGGGGAACTGCGCGACCAGCCACGGCGGTGGCGCGCCGTTGAAAACCGGCCCCAGCGGGGCAGTTGCTGTGTGTTTTCGGGCTGAAAGCCCGGTGGTGGCTGAGCGCGCAGTTCCCCGCGCCCCTGAAGACACGTTGCCGGCGCCCCGGTGGAAGAGCCGTCCGGGGGTCGCGCCCGGGAAAGACCGGCCTACCGCCCCGGTGGAAGAGCTGTCCGGGCGGGGGCGGGGAAGGGCGGGGGAGGCCCTTGGGGGTGGGCTAGGGCTGGGGGTGCTCGACGCAGTCGGAGCAGGTGCCGAAGATCTCCATGGTGTGGGCGACATCGGCGAAGCCGTGCTCGGCGGCGACGGCGTCGGCCCACTTCTCGACGGCGGGCCCCTCGACCTCGACGGCCTTGCCGCAGACGCGGCAGACGAGGTGGTGGTGGTGGCCGCCGCCGGAGCAGCGGCGGTAGACGGACTCGCCCTCACCGGTCCGGAGGACATCGATCTCGCCCGCGTCGGCCAGCGACTGAAGGGTCCGGTAGACCGTGGTGAGCCCGACGGAGTCGCCGCGGTGCTTCAGGATGTCGTGCAGATCCTGCGCGCTGCGGAATTCGTCGACCTCCGAGAGAGCGGCCGACACGGCGGCCCGTTGCCGGGTGGAGCGGCCACGTACGGGATGGGTGGTCACCGGTGCCTCCTTCTGGGTCGCTTCGTGCACCTGTCCGGACGGCCCATTGTGCCAGGCCGTTCCGTTCAGGCGGGTACCTCGTCGGCGGCGCCGCGGGCGGCGGGCACCTCCACCTCCAGGGTGCACCGTTCCCGCTCCGCCGCGGCCCGCCTGGCGCGTTTCCTGGCCAGCGGAGTGGCGAGCGCGGTGAGCACGATGAAGAGCCCGATGGTGATCAGGACGATCGTCGCACCGGACGGCACGTCCACGTAGTACGAGGTGACGGTGCCGGACAGTGTCACGGTGACGCCGATGGTCACCGCACTGACGAAGGTGACCAGGAAGCTGCGGGTGACCTGCTGCGCCGCCGCGACGGGGATCACCATCAGCGCGCTGACCAGCAGCAGCCCGACCACGCGCATCGCGACCGTGACGGTGAGCGCGGCCGTGACCGCGACCAGCAGATTCAGCAGCCGCACCGGCAGCCCGGTGACCCGCGCGAACTCCTCGTCCTGCGACACCGCGAAGAGCTGCCGCCGCAGGCCCACGGTCACCAGCATGACGAAGCCCGCCAGCAGGCACATCGTGGTGATGTCGGACGGCGAGACGGTGGTGATCGAACCGAACAGGTACGTCTCCAGGTTGGCGTTGGAGCCGTTCGGCGCGAGGCTGGTCAGCATCACACCGCCCGCCATGCCGCCGTAGAAGAGCATGGCCAGCGCGATGTCGCCGCGCGTCTTGCCGTACCAGCGGATCAGCTCCATCGCGACGGCGCCCGCCACCGAGACGGCGGTGGCCATCCAGACCGGGTTGGACTGGAGGAGGAAGCCGAGGCCGACGCCGGTCAGCGCGACATGGCCGATACCGTCGCCCATCAGGGCCTGCCGTCGCTGCACGAGGTAGATCCCGATGGCCGGCGCGGTGAGGCCGACCAGCGCGGCGGCGATCAGGGCCCGTTGCATGAAGGCGTAGTCGAGGAATTCCATCAGCTCAGCAGTCCCGTCCTGACCGGCGCGGCCGAGGCGTCCGCGTGCGGGTGTACGTGGTCGTGGCCCGGCAGGGCGTGCTGTCCCAGTGCTCGCGGCGGCGCGCCCTCGTACGTCACGCAGCCGTCGCGCAGCACGACCGCGCGGTCGATCAGCGGTTCCAGCGGCCCCAGTTCGTGCAGGACCAGCAGGACGGTGGTGCCCGCCGCGACCTGGGCGCGCAGGGTCGCCGCGAGGATGCGCTGGCTGTCGAGGTCCACGCCCGCCATCGGCTCGTCCATGATGAGCAGATCCGGCTCCCCGGCCAGCGCGCGGGCGATCAGCACCCGCTGGTGCTGGCCGCCGGAGAGCGCGTCCACGGAGTCGCCCGCGCGGTCGGTGAGGTCGACGACGGCGATGGCCCGGTCCACGGCCGCCCGGTCGGCGCGGCGCATCGGCCGCAGCCGGGTACGGGCCAGCCGCCCGGCCGAGACCACCTCGCGTACGGTCGCGGGCACGCCGCCGGCCGCCGTGGTGCGCTGCGGCACGTACCCGATCCGCGCCCACTGCCGGAAGCGGCGCAGCGGCGTACCGAACAGCTCCAGCGAGCCGCCGGTCAGCGGCACCTGGCCGATGACCGCGCGCACCGCCGTGGATTTGCCCGAGCCGTTGGCGCCGAGGAGCGCCACGACCTCGCCGCGCCCGACGGTCAGGTCGATGCCGCGCAGTACGGGGCGAGCGCCGAGGGTGGCGGTGGCGCCGCTGAGCGCGATGACCGGGTCCATGACCGCGCCGGTGTCCCCGGCCGCTTCGACGGCTTGCTGGTCCATGGCGGTGACCTCCGTCACTTCGCGCCGAGCGCCGCGCGCAGGGCCGTCAGATTGCTCCGCTGCACCTGGAAGTAGTCGGTGCCCTTGGACTTGTCGGTGATGCCCTCGATCGGGTCGAGGACGTCGGTGCGCAGCCTCAGGTCGCCCGCGAGGGTCTTCGCGGTGGCGTCGCTGACCAGCGTCTCGAAGAAGACGGTCGACACGTGCTTGCTCTTCACCAGGTCGTGCAGCGCCTTGACCCGCGCCGCGCTGGGCTCGCTCTCCGGGTCGATGCCGTTGATGGCCTCCTCGACCAGCCCGTACCGCTCGGCGAGGTAGCCGAAGGCGGCGTGCGTGGTGACGAAGGTGTCGGAGGCGCGGTTCTTCAGGCCGTCGCGGAATGCGGTGTCCAGGGCGGTGAGCCGGGCGACCAGCGCGTCGGTGTTCTTGCCGTACGCCGCCGCGTTCGCCGGGTCGGCCTGCTCCAGCGCCTTGCCGACGCCCTTGGCGACCTCGGCGTACTTCACCGGGTCCAGCCAGATGTGCGGGTCGGCGCCCGCGCCTTCCTCGCTGCCGCCGCCGGTGCCGTTGTCGCCGGTCGTGTGGTGCGTGCCGTCCACCTCGGTGCCGTGGGACTCCAGGGTGGTCAGCGACGCGGCGTCGACCTTGTGCTTGACGCCGGAGAGCTTCACGGCGTCGTCCACGGCGGGCTGGAGGCCCTTGAGGTAGACGATCACATCGGACTGGCCGAGCCTGCCGGTCTCCTTCGGCGTCAGCTCCAGGTCGTGCGGCTCCACGCCCGGCTTGGTGAGGTCGGTCACCGCGACATGGTCGGCGCCGATCTGCGCCGCCAGGTACTCCAGCGGGTAGAAAGCGGCCGTGACCTTGAGTTTTCCGCCGCTCTTGGAATCACCCGAGGTGTTCTCGGAGGCGTCGGCGCCGGAGCAGGCCGACAGTGCCAGCAGGCCGAGCACGGCCGCGGCGGCGACGGAGACGGCGGATATCGGGCGGCGATGGATGTTCATGACTGTCATTTTCATCTGATGTGGAAACGATTGTCAATATCCGTAGGGCGGGGTCCGCGATCCGCTCCCGGCCGGGTTCCTGGAGCCGGGTTCCGGAACGGATTTGATAAGGGGACCGCACCCGCCGGTAATCTGAGGCAACTGACCGCTTCGTCGTACTGAAGAGAGCACCGTGGCCGCCGACAAGATCGACACCATCGTCAGCCTGAGCAAGCGCCGTGGCTTCGTTTTCCCGAGCAGTGAGATCTACGGCGGCTCCAAGGCCGCCTGGGACTACGGGCCGCTGGGCGTCGAGCTGAAGGAGAACATCAAGCGCCAGTGGTGGCGCGCCATGGTGACCTCCCGTGAGGACGTGGTGGGAATCGACTCGTCGGTGATCCTCGCCCCCGAGGTCTGGGTGGCCTCCGGCCACGTCGCCACGTTCTCCGACCCGCTCACCGAGTGCACCTCCTGTCACAAGCGCTACCGCGCGGACCACCTGGAGGAGGCGTACGAGGCCAAGCACGGCAAGCCCCCGGCCAACGGCCTCGCCGACATCAACTGCCCGCACTGCGGCACCAAGGGCGCCTTCACCGAGCCCAAGCAGTTCTCCGGCATGCTCCAGACCCACCTCGGCCCGACCCAGGACGCGGGCTCGGTGGCGTACCTGCGGCCCGAGACCGCGCAGGGCATCTTCACCAACTTCGCCCAGGTGCAGACCACTTCGCGCAAGAAGCCGCCGTTCGGCATCGCCCAGATGGGCAAGTCGTTCCGCAACGAGATCACGCCGGGCAACTTCATCTTCCGCACCCGCGAGTTCGAGCAGATGGAGATGGAGTTCTTCGTCAAGCCCGGCGAGGACGAGAAGTGGCACGAGTACTGGATGCAGGAGCGCTGGAACTGGTACACGGGCCTGGGCATCCGGGAGGAGAACATCCGCTGGTTCGACCACCCCAAGGAGAAGCTCTCCCACTACTCCAAGCGCACCGCCGACATCGAGTACCGCTTCAACTTCGGCGGCCAGGAGTTCAGTGAGCTGGAGGGCGTCGCCAACCGCACCGACTACGACCTCTCCTCGCACTCCAAGGCGTCCGGCCAGGACCTCTCCTACTTCGACCAGGAGGCGGGCGAGCGCTGGTTCCCGTACGTCATCGAGCCCGCGGCGGGTGTCAACCGCGCGATGCTGGCCTTCATGCTCGACGCGTACAACGAGGACGAGGCGCCCAACGCCAAGGGCGTCATGGAGAAGCGCACCGTGATGCGGCTCGACCCGCGCCTCGCGCCGGTCAAGGTCGCCGTCCTGCCGCTCTCCCGCAACCCCGAGCTTTCCCCGAAGGCCAAGGGCCTGGCCACCGCCCTGCGCGCCAACTGGAACATCGAGTTCGACGACGCGGGCGCCATCGGCCGCCGCTACCGCCGCCAGGACGAGATCGGCACGCCGTTCTGCGTGACCGTCGACTTCGACACGCTCGAGGACAACGCGGTGACGGTCCGCGAGCGCGACACGATGAAGCAGGAGCGCGTGTCGCTCGACCAGGTGGAGACCTACCTGGGCAGCCGACTGCTGGGCTGCTGACGCCGGTTGCACACGGGCGGGGCCGCGCGAGCCGGACGGACCGGATCGCGCGGCCCCGCCCTCGTCGTCCCGTGCGTCAGTCCGCGCGCAGTCCGCGCAGCACCAGCTCGCACACCGCCGTGAACTCGGCGTCGACGCCCGGCAGGGTCCACTCGGCCGCGTGCGCCGGGTCGTGGAAGCGGCAGGTGGCGTCCCAGACGGCGCGGGCGGTGGCCGCCCGGTCGCAGGGGGCGAACTCGCCGCGCCTGACGCCGTCCGCGACGATCCCGGCGAGCTGGTCGATCGTCTCCTGCACGTGGCGGCTGACGGCGCCGCTGTTGTCGCGCGCCAACACCTGGAAGGTGGCGAAGAGTTCCGGGTCGAGCCCGGCCTTGCGCCGCTTGGCCGCGAAGAGTTCGGCGAGCCAGCGCGGCAGCCGCTCGGGCGCCGGCCCGTCCTCCGCGGCGATGTCCGCGAGCGCCGCGTGCGCCTCGGCCAGCCACTTCTGGGTGACCGCCTCGCGCAGCTCCGCCTTGCTGCGGAAGTGCCGGTAGACGCTGCCGTGGCTGACCCCGAGCGCCCGCGCCACATCGACCACCGTGGCCTTCGCGGGGCCGTAGCGGCGCAGCACGTCCTCGGTGGCTTCGAGGACGCGGTCACGGGTCAGGGGCTCCGGCGGCATGGGAGAGGCGGCCTTTCGGCGGGTCGGGACACGGCTTCTGCGACGGCGACGGCCGCCGAGATCGCCGGGGCCGTCGCCGTCCAGTGTGCGGCAGGGCGCCGCCGGCTCAGCGCTCGCTGTCCAGATGGGTCATCTGCCGGGGGTCGTAGCGGGTGCCCGCGACCTCCGCGGCCGGGACGGCCCGCTCGATGTCGGCGATGTCCGCGGCGGCCAGCGTCAGGTCGAGCGCGGAGAGCGCCTCGGTGAGCCGGTCCCTGCGGCGGGCGCCGATCAGCGGCACGATGTCGTCGCCGCGGGACAGCACCCAGGCGATGGCGGCCTGCGCGACCGTGACGCCCTTGCCGTCCGCGACCTCGCGCAGCGCCTCGACCAGGCCGAGGTTGCGCTCCAGATTCTCCCCGGAAAAGCGCGGGTTGTAGCTGCGGAAGTCGCCCGCCTCCGTGCCGCTGCCCCGGGTCCAGTGGCCGCTGAGCAGCCCGCGCGAGAGCACGCCGTACGCCGTCACGCCGATGCCGAGATCGCGGGCGGTGGGCAGAATCCGGTCCTCGATGCCGCGCGAGAAGAGGCTGTACTCGATCTGGAGGTCGGCGATCGGGGCGACGGAGGCGGCCCTGCGCAGCGTCTCCGCGCCGACCTCGGACAGCCCGATGTGCCGGACGTGCCCGGCCTGGACCAGCTCGGCGATGGCGCCGACGGTCTCCTCGATCGGCACGTCCGGGTCGACGCGGGCGATCCGGTAGATGTCGATGTGGTCGGTGCCGAGCCGGTTCAGGGAGTACGCGAGGAAGTTGCGGATCGCGACCGGGCGGCCGTCGTAGCCGCCGAAGCCGCCCTCGACATCGCGCAGCGCGCCGAATTTGACGCTGATGACGGCCTGGTCGCGGCTGCCGGGGCGGGCCCGCAGGGCGTCGCGGATCAGCAGTTCGTTCAGGCCCATGCCGTAGAAGTCGCCGGTGTCGAGCAGGGTCACGCCCGCGTCCAGCGCGGCGTGGATGGTGGCGACGGACTCGGCGTCGTCGGAGGCGCCGTACGCGCCGGACATGCCCATGCAGCCGAGGCCGAGGGCGGAGACGACGGGTCCTGTGGTGCCGAGGGTGCGGGTGCGCATCGGTGGGGGTCCCCTTCGGGGTCGTCGGCGGGACGGGTGTGCGCCTCCACCGTCACATGTGGACTGACAGATATCAACATCTGTCAGTCCACATGTCGTGCGACCGTGCCCCTGGGGGCCGTCCTCGGCCCGGGGCGGTGGGCCGGTCTTCTCGGGGGCGCGGGGCCCGGCGCCGGTTCGGGGCGGGGACTTCGGGCCGAGGTGCCCGTCGCTAGACGATTCTGCGCGGCAGCCGGGTGCTCAGCGCGACCGTTGCGACCACCGCCGCGAGCTGCGCGACCAGCGCCCAGACCAGGGCGTCCCGTACACCGATCGAACCGGACAGGGTCAGGAACAGCGTGCCGAGAGTGGCCACGCCCAGCGCGAGGCTGGACTGCTGGGTGGTCGCCATCGCGCCGCTGCCGACCCCGGCCTGCGCGGCCGGCACCTCGCTGAGCACGATCCGGAGCACCACCGGCAGGACGAAGCCCTGGCCGAAGCCGATCACGGCCATGCTCGGCGCCAGCTCCGCGATGCTCAGACCCGTGCCGCCGTAGTGGAAGGTCGCGGCCAGCGCCACCAGGCCGACGCCCTGGACCAGCGAGCCCGCGGTCACCACACGGCGGCCGAAGCGGGCCACCATCCGCGGACCGAGCAGCGAGGCGGCGAAGAAGGCGGCGCACAGCGGGGCCAGCGCGGCCCCCGCCTCCAGCGCCCCGAAGCGCAGCCCGTCCTGCATGGCCACCGCCACGACGAACATGAAGCCGCCGAAGCCGAGGCAGAAGGGCACGATGAGCAGCAGACCGCTGCGCACGCTGTGGACGCGCAGCAGCGACGGCGGGATCAGCGGATTGCCGCCGTCGCGCTCACCGCGCCGCTCGACCGCCACGAAGGCCGCCGCGGCGAGCGGGAAGACCGCGAGCAGCACCCACGACCACAGCGGCCAGCCGGCCGCCCGGCCCTCGGTGAGCGGCAGCAGCAGGGTGATCAGCGTGACCGCGAGCAGTGCGGTGCCGGGCTTGTCGATACGGGCCGGGTGCGCGGACCGCGTCTCCGGCACCGACTTCAGCGCCAGCGCCAGCGCGACGGCCGCCACCGGCACGTTGACCAGGAAGATCGCCCGCCAGCCGCTGCCCGCGATGTCCGCGGAGACCAGCACCCCGCCGAGCACCTGGCCGACGACGCTGGCGATGCCCGCGGTCGCGCCGTAGTAGCTCAGCGCCTTGCCGCGGGCGCCGCCCGAGGTCGCGGACTGGATGGTGGCCAGCGCCTGCGGGAGCAGCAGCGCGGAGGCGGCGCCCTGGGCGACGCGGGCCGCCACCAGGGTCCAGGCGGAGGGGGCGACACCGCAGGCCAGCGAGGTGACGGCGAACAGGCCGAGGCCCCACAGGAAGAGATTGCGGCGGCCGAACATGTCGCCGAGCCGCCCGCCGAGCACGAGCAGCACCGCGTAGGCGACGCCGTAGCCCGCGACGACCATCTCCAGGACCGCGGGTCCGGCGTGCAGGTCGCGGTCGATGGTGGGCAGGGCCACGTTGACGATGAAGAAGTCCACCATCGGCAGCGCCGCGCCGAGCAGCACGGTCAGCAGGCCGAGGGAGCTCAGGCCGGGGGCCGGGGCGGGGGAGTGCGAGCGGGTGGGGACGGAAGAGTTCCGGGCGGGCGCCCCGATGCGGGTCACGCGGGGGAGCACCTGAGCCCGGGAGGTCATGGTGGGTTCCATTCGGTCGGTCACATGGTCCACACTGGACCCGTTCTCAGGGTGGTACCAGAGAGCGTTTATCCAGGTATACGCACCACCTGGCAACCGGCTGCCGGATCGGGCACTCTGGGAATATGACCGCAGACGCCAGCGCTTTCCCGCCGAGCACCGTGACCCCGGGCCCGGGCACTGTCGCCCCGGATTCGGGCGCCGTTTCCCCGGATTCGGTCCCCGTTCCCGCGGGGACGGGGACCGTGTCGCCGGACTCGGCCGCCGCCCCGTCGGGTCAGGGGAACGTCTCGCTGGACGTCTCCGGGGCCGATGTGCCCGAGGCCGCCGCCGCGGAGAGCCGCCGCCAGGAGCTGGCGTCCTTTCTGCGCAGCCGCCGGGAGCGGATCTCACCGGACCAGGTCGGGCTGCCGCCCGGCCGTCGGCGCCGGACGCCCGGACTGCGCCGCGAGGAGGTCGCACAGCTCGCCGCCGTCGGGGTCACCTGGTACACGTGGCTGGAGCAGGCGCGGGAGATCCAGGTCTCCGGGCAGGTCGCCGACGCCATCGCGCGCGCCCTGATGCTCGACCACAACGAGCGCAAGCACCTGTTCACCCTCGCCGGGACCGCCGACCCGCACCCGCACCTGGAATGCCCCGGCATGTCACCCGCGCTGCTCGCCATGGTCGACCAGCTCGCGCCGCTGCCCGCCGCGGTCGTCAACAGCCGGTACGACGTGATCGCGTACAACCGCACCTACGGCCGGCTGGTCAGCGACCTGGACGCGCTGCCCGTCGAGGACCGCAACGTCATGTGGCTGTCGTTCACCGACCCGCTGTGGCGCGAGCGGATGGTCGACCGCGAGGAGAGCATCCGGCTGATGGCCGCCAAATTCCGCGTCTCGATGGCCCAGCACCTGGCGGAGCCCGCCTGGCGCGAGCTGCTCAAGCGGCTCCAGCAGAGCTCGCCCGACTTCCGCGAGATGTGGGAACGGCACGAGGTGCTCCAGCCCGACGGCCACATCAAGCGCTATCTGAACCCCGAAGTCGGCCTGCTCTCCTTCGACTTCACCCACCTGTGGCTCGGCCCGCAGCAGGGCCCCCGCCTGACCACGTACACCCCGGCCGACGACCTCACCCGCGAGCGCCTCAACCGGCTGCACGCGCTGGTCTCCGCGCAGGAGCGGCAGCCGATCGCGGGCTGATCCGCGAGCGAGCCCCGGCTTCCGGCCGCCGGCGGACCCGCTTTCCGGCCCCCCTCCGGCCCCCCTCCGGCCCCCTCCGGCCCCCCTCCGGCCCCCCGCGCCTCCTCGGCACGGGGGGCCGGACGCGTCTGCGGATTTGGAATATCCACACAGACCCATGACAGGTGTGGCGTTTCCATAGGGAGCCTATGGGAGGGAATGCCCGCTTCCTGCTCCTCTAGGTGATCAACTCGTCACGCTGTGGTCATATTTGGTCGCTCATCGGCCACGGAATGTCTCATTCGGACACTCTTCCTCGCGCAGCCTCTTGTGGCATTGCGTGGATACAGGTATGAATTCCACACGAAGCAAAAGTGAGGTTGGCACGGAAGGGCCCGCGATGAGCGTTAACGGCACATCCGCGCACTTCGCGGAGGAACGTCGGCGAGCGCTGCTCGACCAGCTCAAGGCCAACGGGCGGCTCGAAGTCGTCGCCGCGGCCGACCGGCTGGAGGTGACGTCGGAGACGATCCGCCGCGATCTGGTGCTGCTGGAGCGCCGCGGTCTCGTCCAGCGGGTGCACGGCGGAGCGATCCTCCTCGACCGTGAGCACCTCGTCCCCGACCTCCAGTCGCGCAGGCGGCTGATGGCGGTGGCGAAGGACCTGATCGCCCACGCCGCGGTCAAGCACATGCCCGACGAGGGCGCGGTGATCATCGACGCCGGGACCACCACCGGCCGGATGGCCGAGATATTTCCCGGCGGTCCCTCGCTGGTCGTCATGACCAACAGCCTCCAGGCGGCGATCGCGCTCGCGGGCAAACAAGGACTCAGCGTCCACACCCTCGGCGGCCGCGTCCGGGCCAACACCCTGGCCGAGGTCGACGCCCCCGCGCTCGGCGCCATCGCGCGCGTCCACGTCGACGTCGCCTTCATCGGCACCTACGGGGTCTCGCCCCGGCACGGCTTCTCCACCCCCGACCCGGCCGAGGCCGCGGTCAAGGAGGCGATGATCCGCGCCGCCAAGCGGACCGTCGTCCTCTGCGACAGCAGCAAGATCGGCAAGGACCACTTCGCCCGGTTCGCCGACACCTCCCAGCCCGATCTCCTGATCACCGACGCCGACGCCCCACCGGAACTGCTGCGGGCCCTGGAGATCTCCGGGCTGGCGATCGAAGTGGTTCCGATCCCATGACAAGCGATCCCGCAGACACCGCCGCCACGGCGACGTGTACCACCGCAAAGGAGCGAGGTATGCCTTCCACAGTCCTCACGTCAAGGGCGAGGGCAGCGGTCATCGCTGCCGCGTGCATCGGGCTCGGGCTCGCCACCGCGTGCGCGCCCTCCAACGACGGCTCCGGCGGTGACAGCGGCGCGGCCGACTCCGGGCAGAGCCAGGACGTCAGCCAGTTCGTCACCGCGGTGCAGGCCGCGCAGAAGGGTCCCGAGTCCTTCGCGGGACCGACCGACAAGCCGGTCACCGTGCCCAAGGACATCAAGGTCGCGATCATCCCGTGCGGTGTCGCCATCGGCGGCTGCAACACCCCCGCCGAAGCGGTCAAGGGCATCGTGAAGACCCTCGGCTGGAAGCCCACGATCTACGACGGCCAGTCCAACGCCCGTACCCAGAACAACATGATCCTCAACGCCGTCTCCAACCGGGCCGATGTGATCGCCACGGTCTCCATCGACTCCAAGCTCGTCCAGCAGGGCCTGGAGGCAGCCAAGAAGGCCGGGATTCCGGTGATCTCGATGAACAACGGCACCGGCTCCCCCAACCCCAAGCCCCAACTGGAGCCCGGCCAGATCGACTTCGACCTCGACGTGGCACCCGACTACGGCGCCAACGGCCGGATGCAGGCGGACTGGGTGATCGCCGACTCCAAGGGCACCGCCGTGGTCCAGCCGGTCATCACCAGCGAGTACCTGTCCAACACGGTCACGTACAACGCCTTCGTCGCCGAGATGAAGAAGTGCGCGGCGTGCAAGGTGCTCAAGCCGGTCAACTTCACCACCGACGAGATCGCCTCGGGCGCCCTGGGCACCCGTACCGTCTCGACCCTCCAGCAGCACGCGAACGCCACCTACGTCTACACCGGCTTCGACGCCGCCGCCGCGGCGGAGGTCAACGCGATCAGGCAGGCCGGTCTCGGCGCCAAGGTCAAGCTGGTCAGCGCGGTCGGCGACCCGATCAACCGGCAGTTCATCCGCGAGGGCGACATCCAGGGCGCGACCGTCATCGAGATCCCCTCGCTGTACGGCTACGCGACCGTCGACCAGATGATCCGCACGGTGCAGAAGCAGCCCGCCGTCGAACCGGCCAACGAGGGCGCGATCACGGTCCTGCTCACCAAGGACAACATGATCGGCAACAACGACCAGTGGAAGCTGCCGTTCGACGTCGCCGCCGAGTACCACAAACTCTGGGGCACGAAGTGACCACCCGGGCAACCGATGAGGTCATGGCGGCGCGCTCGCTGTGCAAGACCTTCGGTGCCACCCAGGCCCTGTGGGACGTCTCACTCGGCCTGGTCCCCGGCGCGGTGCACGCGCTGGCCGGGGCGAACGGCTCGGGCAAGTCCACCCTGATCAAGATCATGAGCGGGGTGTTCGGCCCGGACAGCGGCCACCTGCTGGTGGACGGCGCCCCGCAGGAGTGGTCGTCGCCGATGGACTCCCGCGCGGCGGGCGTCGGCGTCGTCCACCAGGAGGCGCCGCTGGTCGACACGCTCAGGGTCGCGGACTGCGTCGCGCTGCTCGGCGGCTTCGAGGGCGTCCCCGCCCTCGGGCTCAGCCACCGGGCGCTGGTACGGCGCGCGCAGCGGCTGCTCGACGAGCACGAGGTGCCGGTCGACGCCCGTACCACCTGCGCCGAACTCGGCCCCGCCGAACGGGCGATGGTGTCCCTCGCCGTCGCCACCGGACAGGGCAGCCGCATCCTCATCCTCGACGAGGTCACCGCCTCGCTGCGGCAGGACGACGCGGAACAGGTCCTCGGCCTGGTCCGCAGGCTCGCCGACCGGGGCACGGCGGTCCTCATGGTCACCCACCGGATCGGCGAGATCACCCAGTACGCCGACCGCCTCACCGTGCTGGCGGCCGGTCGTACGCAGTACGAGGGACCGTCCGCCGAGGTCAGCGCGGCCCGGATCATCGAGTACATGCTCCCTGAGCAGCGGCTGGCCGCCGAGCAGGCGGCCGGGGCCGGGCACCGCAAGGAGCCCGCCGCCCCCGGCTCCCGCGAGGCGTACGGCGCGGGGGCGCCGCCCGTGGACGGCGCGGACCGGACTCTGATGGAGGTCCGCGGGCTGACCGGCCACCGGCTCGACCCGCTGGACCTCGACATCCGCGCGGGCGAGATCGTCGGCGTCACCGGCCTGCCCGACTCCGGCGTGGACGAACTGCCGTATCTCCTCGCGGGCGGCGTGCCGCCCCGCTCGGGCACCGTCCGCTTGCGGGGGTTCGAACCCACCCGCGCCTGGACCGCTTCCACCGCCCGCAGGCAGGGCGTGGCGCTGCTGCCCAGGGACCGGCTCTCGCACGGCGGCGTCGCCGTCCTGAGCGTCGCCGACAACATCGCGCTCCCCTCGCTGCGCCGGTTCTGGCACCGCGGGTCGGCGCTGCGGGAGGCGATCGGCCGGGTGATCCGCGAACTCGACGTACGGCCGCGCGACCCCTCCGCCTCCCTCGGCAGCCTCAGCGGCGGCAACCAGCAGAAGGTGCTGCTCGGCAAGTGGCTGTCGACCGACCCGAAGGTCCTGGTGCTCGACGAACCGACCAACGGCGTCGACCCGGGCGCGCGGCTCCTGATGTTCGAAGCGGTCAGGAAACGCGTGGACCAGGGCATGGGCGCGGTCCTGTTCTCCTCGGAGTTCGAGCAGCTCACCGCGTACTGCGACCGGATGGTGGTGCTGCGCCCCGGCGCCGGGGCGCAGGAGATCCCCGTCCCCGACAACCCCGTCAAGCTGGCCAGGATCGTGGCGAGTCCACAGGAGGACGGTCCGAGATGAGCAGAGAAGATCTCGACACAGCGAAGCCCGACGCGCTGACCGGGGGCGCCGTGACCGCCGACCGGCAGCCGGCCGCCGACCGGCAGCCGGTTGCCGGGCGGTCCCACGGCGCCGGCCTCCTGCGTACGATCGGCGAAGCCCTCATCCAGCGCTACGCCCAGATCGTGCTGCTGGTGGTGCTGATCGTGGTGTTCAGCATGGCCACCCCCAACTTCGCCACCCGGCAGAACTGGACCTCGCTGCTGGTCAGCCAGTCCGTGATCGCGCTGATGACGCTGGCGGTGCTCTTCCCGCTGATCGTCGGCGAGTTCGACCTGTCGGTCGGCTATCTGCTCGGCTTCTGCGCGATGCTCGGCGCCTATCTGACCGGCCAGGGCTGGCCGGTGACCGCGGTGTTCCTCGCGATGGCCGGCTGCGGGGTGGTGGCCGGTGCCTGGAACGGTGTGCTCAACGTGGTGTTCGGCATCAACTCGTTCATCGCGACCCTGGGCATGGGAATCGTGCTCTCCGCGATGACCCTGATGCTCAGCAACGGCGCCATCCTCACGACCGTTCCCGGCCTGGCCAAGACCCTCGGCCGCGGCTACGCGGTGCAGGTCGCCTGGGCGGTGTGGATCGTCGCGATCGTGGCCGTCATCTGCTTCTACCTGCTCCAGCACACCCCGGTCGGCGCCCGGCTGTACGCGATCGGCGGCTCCGAGCGCGTGGCGTTCCTGGCCGGTGTGCGCACCGGCCGGTACAAGATCCTCGCCTTCGGCTGCGCCGGCGGGCTGGTCTCGCTGGCCGCCGTGCTCCAGCTCGGCCAGGCCGGTTCCGTGACCCCCAGTCTCGGCCCCGACCTGCTGCTGCCCGCCTACGCCGCCGCGTTCCTGGGCGTCACCACCTACCGTCCGGGCTTCTACAACGTGCCCGGTGTGATCGTCGCGATCCTGCTGCTCGCCGTCGGTTTCAACGGCTTGAGCCTGCTCGGCGTCCCGTTCTGGGTGCAGCCGCTCTTCAACGGCCTCGCCCTGCTGGTCGCCGTCCTCGCCGCGCGCTTCGTCGCCCGCCGCAGGACCGGTGAACGCCGGGGTCCGGCATGACCCGCCCGTCCGGTCGGCCGCTGCCCCACCCCCTCTCGAAAGGACACACGATGACTGACGTCCCCCATCCGCTCCTGGTCCTGGCCATGGACCACCGGGCGGTGATGCGCGGGCTGTTCGGTGACGCGGTGCCGGCCGCCGAACGCCGGGAGGCGTTCGGCCGGGTGAAGGACCTGGCCTTCGACGCGCTGGTCCGCACGATCGCCGAAGGCGGCACCGACCCGGCCAACCTCGGGGTGCTGATAGACGAGGAGTACGGCGAACGGACCATCCCCCGCGTACGGGAGGCCGGTTGCTGCCTGGTGCTGCCCGTCGAGGAGAGCCGGTCCCCGGTCTTCGACATCAACACCGGCGAGTTCGTCCTCACCGGCGGCGACGACTTCGCCGCCCGCCTGGACGCGCTCGGCCCGGACATGGTCAAGGCGCTCATCGTGCACAACCCCGAACTGCCCGCCGGGCGCAGGGCCCGGCAGACCGCCCGCGCCCGCCAGGTGCTCGACTGGTGCCTGGCCAACCGGCGGCCCTTCATGCTGGAGATGCTGGTCCCGCCGACCGACGCGCAACTCGCCGCGGAAGGCGGCGACAAGGAGCGCTGGCAGCGCGCGCACCACACGGAACTGCTGCTGCGGACGGTCTCGGAGTACCAGGACGCGGGCGTGTGGCCGCACGTGTGGAAGCTGGAGCCGCTGGCCGCCGAGGCCGACTACGCGGTGGTCGCCGACCACTGCCGGGCCGGGGCGCCGTACCCGACCTCCCTGGTGCTGCTCGGCGGCGGCGCGGACATGGACGCGGTCGCGGAGTGGGTGCGGCAGATCCGCGGGGTGGACGGCTACATCGGCTTCGCCATCGGCCGCAGCCTGTGGATCGACGCCTTCGACGGCTATCTCCGCGGGGACCTCGACGAGGAGCAGGTGGTCGCCTCGATCGCAGGCCGGCTGCGACGGCTGGTCACCGCGTACTCGCTCGGAGAGGACGTGCCGAGCGCGGCGCGCTGACCGGACCGTGCCGTGGCCGTACGGACGGGCGCGCGACCGGTAGACAGGACAAAGCGGCGGATTCCGGATCTTCGGCTGAGGAGGCTGTGATGGCAAGGACGGCATGCGTCGTCGGCGTGGACATCGGCACCACCACGGTGAAGGTGTGCGCCACCGACGAGCGCGGCCACGAGCTGGCGGTGGTCAGGGCCGACACCCCGTGGCGGCTCGCCGCCGGGACGACGGTGCTCGGGCACGAGGACCTGTCCGGCGCGCTGGACGGCCTCTTCCGGCAGCTCGCCGACCGCCTGCCCGGCCGCCACGCGCTCGCCGTCGGCTTCGCGGGCATGGCCGAGGCAGGGTACGCGCTCGCCGCCGACGGCACACCCGTCGCACCGGCCGTGGCCTGGTTCGACACCAGCGGGGCGGACGAACTGGCCGCTCTCCTCGCCGAACAGGGCGACGGCTTCACCGCCACCACCGGCCTGCGGCCCACCACCCGCGCCTCGGCCGTCAAGGTGGCGTGGCTGCTGCCCCGACTGGACGGACGGTCGGCGTCGTCCGCTGGGCCCCGGACGGTTACGTCCACCGCTTCCGGTACGAGGTCCGGCCCGACCGGCAAGGCCGTGAGCTGGCTGAACGTACCGGAGTGGGCCGCCCATTGGGCGGGCGGCCGGGCCACCGCCGAGTGGTCGCTCGCCGCGCGCAGCGGCTTCATGGACGTCACCGCCCGCGAGTGGTGGAAGCACGGCGTGGACCGGGCGGGGCTCGACCCCGCCGCGATGCCGGAACTGCTGCCCGCCGGGTCGCCCACCGGCACCGCGCGGGCCGGTCTGCCGCTGGTCGGCGGCGCGGTCGTCACCGTCGCGGGCCACGACCACCTGGCGGGCGCGATCGGCGCCGGGGCCGTACACCCCGACGACTGCTTCGACAGCCTCGGCACCGGGGAGGCGCTGATCCGCTCCCGGCCCGCCGCCAAGGACCCCGGCCCGCTGACCCGGGCGGTGGCCGCCGGATTCGAGCGCGGTCCGCACATCGTCCCCGGCCGCGACTACCTCTTCGGCGTCCTCGGCACCGGACGCCTGCTGCGCGCCCTTCTCGACGACCGGCTCGGCGCCGAACGGACCCTCGCCGACGTCGACGCGCTCGGCAGGGCCGCGGCCCGCCTGCCCGCGACCGGCCGCGCGGCCGAATTCGCCGTCACCCTCGGCAGCGCGGCCCGGCCGATGGCCCAGCTCGACCCGGCCGCCGTGGTGGCCGCCCTCCGCGGACTGCCGGACGCCGAGGCGTGGGCCGTCCTGGTCGAACTGACCTCCTGGCGCTGCCGCGACGCGATCGGCCTGCTCGACGCGCTCGGCGGCCCCGGCAACGCGCTGATCGCCGCGGGCGGCTGGTACACGTCCGGCTACATCAGGGCCGTCCGCGCCCGCGTGCTCGGCTCGGTCCGGCTGCCCGTCGGCGCCGAGGCCGGCGCCTGCGGCGCCGCCCGGATGGCGGCGCTGGCCTGCGGACTCATCCCCGACCTCGGCACCTGGATCGACGACTGGACGGAGTTCACCGCATCATGACGTCCCACCCCATCACCGGGCACACCCGGATCTACGCGCACTTCGCCGACCCGGTGGCCCATGTGCGCACGCCCGAGGTGATGAACCGCTTCTTCCGCCAGCGCGGCATCGACGCGGCCGTGGTGCCGTACCAGGTCGGGGTCGAGGACCTGGCGCAGGCGGTCGCCGCGGCGCGCGCCTGGAAGAACCTGGCGGGCATCGGGGTCACCATGCCGCACAAGGAGCACATCGCCGGGCTGCTCGACGACCTCACCGAGGATGCCGTCAGGGCCGGGGCGAGCAACGTCATCCGCAGGCTGCCCGACGGGCGGCTGCTCGGCGGGCAGTACGACGGCCCCGGCCTGGTCGCGGGGCTGCGCGCGCACGGGGTGCGGCTGGAGGGCGCGCGGGTGCTGCTGCTCGGCGCGGGCGGCAGCGCGCGCGCCGTCGCCATGGCGCTGGCCGCCGCGGGCGTCTCGCACCTGGCCGTCCGCAACCGGACCACCGCCCGCGCCGTCGCCCTGGCCGAGCAGGTCGGCCGCCACTACCCGGCCGTGCGCTGCGAGGTGCGCGAGCGGGACTCCGCCGCCGACGTCGACGTCCTGGTCAACACCACCTCGGTCGGCATGCGCGCCGCCGATCCGCTGCCCGTCGACCTCGCCGCGCTCAGCCCCGCCACGGCCGTCAGCGACATCATCATGAAGCCCGCCAGGACCCGGCTGCTCGACCACGCGCGGCGCGCGGGATGCACGGTCGTGCCCGGCGTCCACATGCTCCTCCACCAACTCGGGCCGACCGCGGACTTCCTCGGCCTCGAACCGACCCTCGAACCCTCCGGCGAACCCGATCCGCCGGACCTCGCCGATCCGCTCGCGCACGCGAGCGATGCCGCGGAGGTGGCGTGATGCGTGCTCTCACCCTGCGGGGCGCCCATGACGCGGCGCTCGGCGAGACCGACGAGGAAGCGCTCGGCGCCGATGACGTACGCGTCGCGGTCGCGCGGGTCGGTCTCTGCGGCTCGGACACCCACTTCTACGCGCACGGGCGGATCGGCGCCTTCCGGCTCACCGGGCCGCACGTGCTCGGCCACGAGGCGTCCGGCACCGTCCTGGAGACCGGTGACCGGATGACCGACCTCGCCCCCGGCGACCTGGTCGCCGTCGAACCCGGCCTCTGGTGCGGCCGGTGCCGCGAGTGCCTGGCCGGTACGTACAACCTCTGCGCGCGGATGCGCTTCCTCGGGATGCCGCCGCACGCCGGGCTGGCGCGCGAGCGGGTGGTGCTGCCGCGCCGCGCGGTGCACGCCGTCCCCGCCGCGATGACCGCCACGCGGGCGGCCCTGCTCGAACCGCTGTCGGTGGCCGTATGGGCCGTCGGCCGGGCCGCCGTACTCCCCGGCGAGCAGGTGCTCATCGCGGGCGCGGGCCCGATCGGCACCCTGGTGGCGCGGGTGGCCCTGGCCGAGAAGGCGGGCCGGGTGATCGTCGCGGACGTCGACGAGCGCCGACTGGCCCGGCTCGCGCACTCCACGCCCGGCGTGGAGACCGCTCACGTCGGCGCCGACCCCGGCACCGCCTTCCAGGACGTGGCCGCCGACCTCGACTGCTACCTGGAGTGCTCGGGCGCGCCCACCGCGCTGGACGACGGGATGACACGGCTGCGGCCGCGCGGCCGGGCCGTACTGGTCGGAGTGCCCGCCGCGCCGACGATCACGCTGTCGTCCACCCTGATCCGCTACCGCGAACTCACCCTCACCACCGTCCACCGCTACGCCCACACCTGGCCGCGCGCCATCGAGCTGGTCTCCAGCGGCGCGGTCGAGGTCGACGACCTGGTCTCCGACCACTACGCGCTGGAGGAGGGGCCGAAGGCGCTGGCCGACGCGGCGGCGGGCAGGGTGGCCATGAAGGCCATGATCTCGGTGGACGCGTCATGACCGGCACGCGGGGCGAGGAGCCCGACGGGGGCCGGGAGGACGGGACATCCGGTGCGGCCTCGGCTTCGACGGCCGGGGTTTCCGGTACGTCGGATGCGTACGACTCGGCTTCGGGTACGTCGGATGCGTACGACTCGGCTTCGGGTGCGGCGGCCCTCACCGGCACCACAGGCACCGCCGAGGCCGTCGTCGGCGAACTGGGCGCCGTGGCGCGGCAGACGCCCGAGCGGGTCAGGGACGCCGCCGCGCTGGTGACCCGGGGCCGGGTCTTCTCGCTCAACTGGGACCTGGCCCTGCCCGATCCGCCGATCCTCGGCAGGGGCCGCCACACGCACACCCGTATCGACCTCGGCAACGGCTTCGACGACCGCCTCGACTCCTTCTACCCGCAGGGGTCCTCGCAGTGGGACGGGCTGGCGCACGTGCGCGGCCCCGAGGGCACCTATTACGGCGGCCACCGGGCCGCCGACATCGCGGCGGCGGCGGGGCCGCTGGGCATCGAGCACTGGGCGCGGCGCGGCATCGCGGGCCGCTTCGTCCTGGCCGACCTGGTCGGACATGGGCGGCACGGCGGCGACTGCTCCCGCGGGGTCGCCTACACCGCGGCCGACGTGACGGCCGCGCTCGCCGCGCAGGGCACTCAACCGCGGCCCGGCGACGTCCTGTTGCTGCACTTCGGCTGGACCCGGTGGTACGAGGGGCTGGACCGGGCGGCGCGCGAGGCGCTGGCGGCGGAGGGCTTCTTCGCCTCGCCGGGCCTAGCCGTCGATCAGGAGACCAGACGGTGGCTGCGCGGCCTGGAGCTGTCCGCGGTCGCGGCCGACTGCCCCGCGGTGGAGGCCATGCCGTTCGACATGAGCGGGCCCGAGACCTTCCTGCACCACACGCTGATCGCCGAACTGGGGCTCGCGGTGGGCGAGTTGTTCGACCTCGCGGCCCTGGCCGAGGACTGCGCCCAGGACGGCGTCCACGAGGGGCTGTTCACCGCGGCCCCGCTCCACCTCACCGGCGCGGCGGGCTCCACCGCCAACGCCCTCGCGCTGAAGTGACGCGGGGACCCGTACGACCCGAAGGAGCTGACGGCGCCGGGGCCACCGGGGCCACCGGGGACCCGACGCCACCGAGGACCCGACGCCACCGACGATCCGACGCCACCGAGGACCCGATGCCACCGACGACTTCCGACGGCCCCAACGGCCTTGAGAACCACAGGAGATGACCGACAGCATGGACGTCCTGGAGATTCAGTCCCTGGTGGGCGGGCGATGGACCGGCGCCCCGACGGCGGTACGGGACAATCCGGCCGTCCCCGGTCAGCGGGTCAGCCTCAGCGCGGACCTCGACGCCGCCACCGTGGAGCGCGCGCTGGACGCCGCCCACGCCGCCGCCCGCGACTGGGGACGCACCCCGGCCCCCGCCCGCGGCCGGATTCTGGAGCGGGCCGCCGCGCTCCTCGACGACCGCGCGGACGAGGCCGCCCGGGACATCACCCGCGAGGAGGGCAAGACCCTCGCGGAGGCGCGCGGCGAGGTCGCGCGGGCCGCCGACATCCTCCGCTTCTACGGCAGCGAGGGCTGGCGGATCGGCGGCACGACGTACCCCTCGGCCGCGGGCACCGACCTGGTCTACAGCCGACGCGAACCGCTGGGCGCGGTCGCGGTCATCACTCCCTGGAACTTCCCGATCGCCATCCCCGCCTGGAAGTCCGCGCCCGCCCTGGTCAGCGGCAACGCGGTGGTGCTCAAACCCGCCCAGATAGCCCCCGCGGGCGCCTGGCACCTGGCCAGGGTGCTCCAGGAAGCCGGCCTGCCCGACGGGGTGTTCACCCTGCTGACCGGCTCCGGCGCCCGGATCGGCGCCCAACTCGTCGCGTCGCCGCGGATCGACGCGGTCACCTTCACCGGCTCGGTGGGCGTCGGCGCGGGCATCTACACCGCCGCCGCGCCGCGCCGCATCCGGGTGCAGCTCGAACTCGGCGGCAAGAACGCCGTCGTGGTCTGCGACGACGCCGACGCCGCGGTGGCCGCGCGCATCGTCGCCGCGGGCGGCTTCGGCCTCACCGGCCAGGCGTGCACCGCGACCAGCCGGGTGATCTGCCTGCCGGGCGTCAAGGACGCCTTCCTCGACGCCCTGCGGGAGGAGGCCGCGGCCTACCGGCCCGGCGACGGACTGACCGACGGCGTACGGATGGGCCCTGTGGTCAGCGGCGCCCAACTCGCCACCGATCTGGGCTACGTGGACAAGGCCCTGGCCGAGGGGGCCAGGACCGTGGTCGGCGGCGCGGACCCGGACGGCCTGCTGTTCGGCCCCACGGTGCTGACCGGCGTGCGGCCCGCCGACACCGTCGCCCAGGAGGAGGTCTTCGGCCCGGTGGTCGCGGTGCTCGACGCCACGGGCCTCGACCAGGCCATCGACCTGGTCAACGACTCCCGCTTCGGCCTGACGGCCGGTGTGGTCACCAACGACCTGGACACCGTGCACCGGTTCAGCTCCGAGGTGCGGGCCGGAGTGATCAAGGTGAACCGGCCGACCAGCGGGGTCGAGCTGAACGTCCCCTTCGGCGGGGTCGGCGACTCCTCCACCAACACCTACCGCGAGCAGGGACAGACCGCCGTGGACTTCTTCACCTGGACCAAGAGCGTGTACCAGGCGTCAGCGCCCGGCAGCGCGTCATGACCGGCCCGCGGGCGGACGCGGAGGGGAAGCCGCCACGTCCGCGGGCCCGGGGGGAGGCCGACCGGCCGCACCAAGGGGGGAGCGGCCGGTCGGCCCGATGTCCTGGCCGACGAATGACCTGGCCGACGAATGTCCTGGCCGACGAATGTCCTGGCCGACGAATGTCCTGGCCGACGAGTGACCGGACGCGCGTGCGCCGCCGCGCCCGACACGGCGCGCACCGGCGAAAACGCCCGGCCGACCGCGCAGGCGACGGCGCGCGGGCGCCGTACATCCACCCGGACGAGCGGGTGGACAGCGGCGCGTGGGAGCCGGTCTGCCCGGCCGAGGCGGTCTACTACGAGGACGGCCCGCCCGACGACCGGCGCGGGCACCTCGCCGCCGACCGGGACTCCGCCGCGTGACGGGGCAGCGGGCGGCGCCGGAGAGGTGGGCGGGACCGGTACCGACGCCCCGCCGGCCGCGGGGTGCCGCCGTCGTGGTGACGGCGGCGGGACACGACCTCGCGGCGACGACCTCGTGGCCCCGCCGTCCGGACGCGGCGGGGAAGCGACGACAGGAACGGAACGAACGCGATGGACAAGCCGAACGCACCCCACGGGCCGGGCGACGCGGCGGGCGGCGCCCGCCGCCTGCGTGAACTGCTCGGCCCCAGCGTGCGGTTGGACGCGGGCACCCGTGCGCTGTACTCCTCCGACGCGTCCAACTACCGGGTGCCCCCGGTCGCCGTGGTGCGCGCGGAGTCGGCGGCGCATGCCGTCGACACCGTCGCCCACTGCCACCGGCTCGGGCTGTCCGTGGTGGCACGCGGCGCCGGAACCTCGGTCGCGGGCAACGCGATCGGCCCCGGCGTGGTCCTCGACCTCACCGCGCTCGACGCGGTCGCCGAGATCGACCCCGAGCGCCGTATCGCGACCGTGGGCGCCGGTACCGTCCAGGCCCGCCTCCAGCGCGAGGCCGCGCCGCACGGCCTGCTGCTCGGGCCCGACCCGTCGACCGCGGACCGCTGCACCATCGGCGGGATGATCGGCAACAACGCCTGCGGCGCGCACGCCGTGGCCTGGGGCAACACCCGTGACAATGTGGTGTCCGCCCGGCTGCTGCTGGCCGACGGCCGCCAGGTTACGGCCGATCAGCACGGCACGTCGAACGCGGAGTTGAACACCCGGCTGCGGCAGACGGCCGACGCGCACCTCGCCGTCCTGCGGACCGAGTACGGCCGCTTCCCGCGCCAGGCGTCCGGCTACGCGCTGGACGCGCTGCTGCCCGAGCGCGGCTTCGACGTGATGAGTTCGCTGGTCGGCTCGGAAGGCACCCTGGCGCTGGTGCTCGACGCCACCGTACGGCTGGTGCCCGGGCCCGCCGCCCGCGCGCTCGCGGTGCTCGGCTTCCCCGACATGCCCGCCGCCGCCGACGCGACCCCGGCGCTGGTGGCCCTGGGCCCGCTGGCCGTCGAGGGCATGGACCGGCGGCTGGTCGAGGTCGTGGTCCGCCGTAAGGGGGCCGCCGCCGTGCCCGCGCTGCCTCGCGGCGCGGGCTGGCTGCTGGTGGAGACCGGCGGCGCGAGCCTCGCGGAGGCGGAGCACGCGGCCCGCGCCGTACTGGCCGCGTCCGGCGCGGTGGACGGCCAGGTGGTGACCGACCCCGGCCGGATCGCCGCGCTGTGGCGGATTCGTACCGACGGGGTGGGCCTGGCGGGCCGCACGCCCGGCGGGGCCGACGCCTGGCCCGGCTGGGAGGACGCCGCCGTACCGCCGGAACGGCTCGGGGCCTACCTGCGGGACCTGGACGCGCTGCTCGGGCAGCACCACTACGACGGCCTGCTGTACGGGCACTTCGGCGACGGCTGTGTGCACGGCCGCTTCGACTTCGGTCTGCGGGACGAGGGCGGCGCGGCCCGGATGCGGGCGTTCCTCGAGGACGCCGCCGACCTGGTGGCCGCGCACGGCGGCTCGATGTCGGGCGAGCACGGCGACGGCCGCGCCCGCGGCGAATTGCTCGCCCGGATGTACTCGCCCGCCGCGCTGGGCGCCGCCGCCGCGGTCAAGGCGGTCTGGGACCCCGGCGCCCTGCTCAACCCCGGTGTGCTGGTCGACCCGGCGCCGCTCGACGCCGACCTGCGGGTCCGGCCCCAACTGCCCGTCGTCACCGGCGCGTTCGCCTACCCGCACGACTCCGGCGACCTCACCCGCGCCGTCCACCGCTGCGTCGGGGTCGGCAAGTGCCGCGCCGACCTCACGACCTCGGGCGGCGCGATGTGCCCGTCGTACCTCGCGACGGGGGAGGAGCGGCACTCCACCCGCGGCCGGGCCCGGCTGCTCCAGGAGATGATCAGGGGCGACCTGGTGGACGGCGGCTGGGCCGACCCGGCGGTGCACGAGGCACTGGACCTGTGCCTGTCGTGCAAGGCGTGTTCGAGCGACTGCCCGGCGGGCGTCGACATGGCCACGTACAAGGCGGAGGTGCTGCACCAGCGCTACCGGCGCAGGCTCCGCCCGGTGACGCACTACTCGCTGGGCTGGCTGCCGCGCACCGCCGGGCTCGCCACCCGGCTCGCGGGTGTCAGCAACGCGCTGCTCGGCAACCGGTGGGTCGGCGCGCTGGTCAAGCGGCTCGGCGGGATCGACGGACGGCGCGGGCTGCCCCGCTTCGCCCGCCACACCTTCCGGGCGTCCTTCCGCGCCGACCGCGCCGACCGCGCCGACCGCGCCGACCGCGACGCCCGCGCCGACCGCGACGCCCGCGACGCCCGCGCCGACCGCGACGCCCGCGCCGACCGCGCCGACCGCGACGCCCGCGCCGACCGCGCCGACCGCGGCCCGCGCCCGTCCCGCCCCCGCGTGCTGCTGTGGGTGGACAGCTTCACCCAGTCGTTCTCGCCCGAGGTCGGCACGGCGGCCGTTCGCGTACTGGAACAGGCCGGATACGCCGTTGAGTTGACCGGCCGTCAGGTCTGCTGCGGACTGACCTGGATCTCCACCGGCCAGCTCGACGGCGCACGCCGACAACTGCGCCGTACGTACACGGCACTTGAGCCGGCCGTCGCCGACGGTGTGCCCATCGTCGGCCTCGAACCGTCGTGCACGTCCGTGCTGCGCCGGGACGGCGTCGAGCTGCTGCCCGACGACCCCAGGGCGCGGCGGGTGGCCGATCTCACCGTCACCCTGGCCGAGTTGCTGAGCCGTACGCCCGGCTGGAGCCCCCCGGACCTGTCGGGCGTCCGGACCGTCGCCCAACCGCACTGCCACCAGCGGGCGGTGATGGGCTGGCGGGCGGACGAGGAACTGCTGCGCACGGCGGGCGCCGACGTCACGGCGGTCGGCGGCTGCTGCGGACT
The DNA here is from genome assembly GCF_044749865.1 of Streptomyces sp. NPDC088910. NCBI lineage: Bacteria > Bacillati > Actinomycetota > Actinomycetes > Kitasatosporales > Streptomycetaceae > Streptomyces > Streptomyces sp. NPDC088910. The sequence continues at coordinate 507,765 of NZ_JBIVIV010000001.1, read as the reverse complement.
CGCGGGCAACTTCGGTGTGGAGCGCGGCCATTACGACGTCTCGGTGGCCGTCGCGCGGACCGCCCTGCTGCCCGCGCTGGAGACGGCGGAGCGCACCGGACCGGTGCTGGCCGACGGATTCTCCTGCCGCACCCAGATCGACGACCTCGCGGCCGGCGCCGGAGCGGTCCACCTGGCCCAACTGCTCGCGTCCGCGCTCGACGCGTCCGACGGCCGGGCGGTGAAGGACGGCGACGACGGTTGAGACGGTTAAGGGGGGACGCTCAGGGGGGGCAACGGTTCGGCGGGCGACGCCGTGACGACGTCAGACCGGCTCGGCCACCTGCACCTCAAGGCCGGCGCCGCGCAGTTCCGCGAGCTGCGTGGCGCTGATCCCCGAGTCGGTGATCAGCAGGTCAGGGCCGTCCACGGGCGCGAAACGGGAGAACAGCGCGGTGCCGATCTTCGAGTGGTCGCACAGCACCACGACCCGCCGGGCGGAGGCCATCATCGTCCGCTTGACGGCGCTCTCGGAGACGTCCGAGGTGGAAAAGCCGTGGTCCACCGTTATCCCCGAGGTGCCCAGGAACGCGACGTCGACCTTGACCTCGTCCAGCGCCCGCAGCGTCAGCATCTCGACCTCGGCGAGCGTGTCGTTGCGGACGCGCCCGCCGGTCGTGTAGACGGCCGCGCCCGGCTTGCCGGTCATCGTGACGGCGATGGGCAGTGAGTTGGTCATCACCACCAACTGCGGCCCGCCTGCGTAGAGATCGGCGAGCCGTCCGGTGGTGCTGCCCGCGTCGATGAGCACCGCGCCGCCGGTCGGCATGTGCGCGAGCGCCGCCGCGCCGATCGCCGTCTTCTCCTCGGCCATGATCCGGGTGCGCTGGGCGAGACCGGGGATGCCGTGCTCGTTGTCCAGCAGGATCGCGCCGCCGTGCACCCTGCGCAGCGCGCCGGTCTGCTCCAGCTCCACCAGGTCCCTGCGCACCGTCTCCGCGGTGACCTGGAACCGCTCCGAGATCTCCACGACGGTCAGCCTGCGCCGCTCCCTGAGCAGTTCCACCAGGGCCCGTCGGCGCTCGGTGGGGAACGCGGGCCTGGCCTCCTCGGCAGCGCGGTCATCGGCTTCTGGCGTCACCGTCCAGACCTTAGACCATCACCCCCTCGGGGACGGGGACAGCCGGCCGGTCGCGGCGGTGGCTGAAGCGGTGGTCGCGGCGGCGGCTGAAGCCGTGGTCGAAGCGGTGGTCGAGGCGGGCTCAGTCCTGGGCCGCCAGGGCCGCCACGATGCGGTCGAGCGCCGTCAGATCGGCGGCCGACAGGGCGCTCAGCGACTCCGGCGGGGCGCCCATGATGGCGTTGGCGCGGTCCGCGGCGGCGTGGCCCTCGGCGGTGGCCGTCACGATCTTGGAGCGCCGGTCCGCGGGGTGTTCGTGCCGCTCGACCAGACCGCGCTTGGCGAGGTCGTCCACCACCAGCGTCGTGTACGGGCGGTCGGAGGAGAGCTCGGCCGCCAACTCGCTGAGCCGGGCGGGAGAAGCGGCGACCCGGCGCAGCACCTTGACCCGGAAGAAGCTCATGCCCAGCGCTTCCGAGGTCTCCTTGCGGCGCTCGTTGCGCTCCAGTACGTAGGTGCGCAGATTGCGCCAGATCCGCTCCGCGGTGGCATCGGCCGTGTCCGCCGGGCCGACCGTGTCCGTACGGCCGGTTTCCCCGCCGCCGGAGACAGCGTCAACGGAGACAGCGTCAACGGAGGCCGTACGACCGGCGGAGACCGTAGGACCGGAGCCCGTACCGACGGGAGGGCCGGAGACCGTACCGACGGAACTCGTGGCTTCTGGCGTCGTCGTCATGAGGTGCTCACCGGGATTCGGGGGGTGTCGTCTTCTTCGGGCACGAGCAGATCGGCCGCGCGTTCGGCCGTACCGCGGGCCCAGCGTCCGGTGGTGAGCGTACCGATGAGCAGGACGGAGGCGCCGCAGCCCGAGATGATCCACCAGGCGGTGGTCTGCATTCCGGCGGCCAGCGCGGCGCCGATCACGGCGACGCCCAGCGACTGGCCGATCTGGCGGCTGGTGGACGCCACGGCCGCCGCGACCCCGGCCTGGGCGCGGGGCATGCCGGACACGGCGGTGTTGGTGATCGGGGCGTTGACCAGGCCGAAGCCGATGCCGAACAGGACGTAGGAGGTGAACAGCAGGGCGTTGGACGACTCGGCGTCCAGCACCGCGAAGATCACGCCGCTGGCCGTCATGGTGAGACCGGCGAGCACCAGCGGCAGGCGCGGGCCGCGCGAGGCGACCAGCCGCCCGGACAGCGGCGCGAAGACCAGGCACATCACGGCCATCGGCAGCATGTAGAGCCCGGCGTCGAGGGCGGACAGGCCCCGGTCGTCCTGGAGGTAGAGGGTGTTGAGGAAGAGGAAGCCGCCGAGCGCGGCGAAGCCGCTGACCGCGATGAGGGTCGCGCCGCTGAATGGCGCGCTGCGGAAGAAGCGCACGTCGATCAGCGGGTCGGTGCGCCGCTTCTCGTACCGCGTCAGGCCGAGCAGCGCGAGCACCGTGACGACGAAGCAGCCGACGATCAGCGGGGAGGTCCAGCCCGCGCCCGAGCCCTCGATGATGCCGTAGGTGAGCGAGCCCAGCAGCGCGATGACCAGCACCTGGCCGACCGGGTCGACGCGGCGCGGCCGGGGCGCGCGGGACTCGGGGATGTAGCGCGAGGTGAGGATCAGGGCGAGCACGCCCACCGGCAGGTTGATCCAGAAGATCGACCGCCAGCCGACGGTCTCCACCAGCGCGCCGCCGACGATCGGTCCGGCCGCCATGCTGATCCCGACGACACCGCCCCACACGCCGATGGCGCGGGCCCGTTCGCGGGCGTCGGTGAAGGTGTTGGTGATGATCGACATCGCCACCGGGTTGAGCATGGAGCCGCCGACCGCCTGGATCATCCGGAAGGCGATCAGCCAGCCGAGACCGGGCGCGAGGCTGCACAGCAGCGAACCGAGCGTGAAGAAGACCAGCCCGATCCGGAAGATCTTCTTCCGGCCGAGTCGGTCGGCCGTGGAGCCGGAGAGCAGCAGCAGTGAGGCGATCACCACCAGATACGCGTCGATCGTCCACTGGAGGCCGGAGACGGAGGCGTGGAAGTCCCGCCTCATCGACGGCAGCGCCACGTTCAGGATCGTGTTGTCCAGGCTGACGATCAGCAGGCTCATGCAGCAGATCCCCAGGATGAGCATCCGACGCCGGTGCGTCAGCTCAGGCATGCGTCCGGGCTCCTCTTGTCGGTTCTTGGCGCTCGTCGCCGGTACGGGGCGGCGTCATAGGTGCTGACACCAACGATTGTACGACCAGAATCATTTTGATCGTACAACCAATCTCGGCCGAGGGCCGTGCGCGAGTACGCGACAATGGACGGCATGACCGCTGACGCCGCCACGCTCACCCGCCCGGAAACCCTCCGGATCGGCCCGCACGCCGTGTGGCCGCCGGTCGTGCTCGCCCCGATGGCGGGCATCACCAACGCGCCCTTCCGCACGCTCTGCCGCGAGTTCAGCGGCGGGAAGGGGCTGTTCGTCAGCGAGATGATCACGACGCGCGCGCTGGTCGAGCGCAATGAGAAGACCATGCACCTCATCCACTTCGACGCCTCGGAGACACCGCGCTCCATCCAGCTCTACGGTGTCGACCCGGCGACCGTCGGCAAGGCCGTGCGGATGATCGTGGACGAGGACCTGGCCGACCACATCGACCTCAACTTCGGCTGCCCGGTGCCGAAGGTGACCCGCAAGGGCGGTGGGTCCGCGCTGCCGTTCAAGCGCAATCTGCTGCGGGCGATCCTGCGGGAGGCGGTCGGCAACGCGGGCGACCTGCCGGTCACCATCAAGATGCGCAAGGGCATCGACGACGACCACCTCACGTATCTCGACGCGGGCCGGATCGCGGTGGAGGAGGGCGTGACGGCGGTCGCGCTGCACGGCCGCACGGCCGCCCAGCACTACGGCGGCACCGCCGACTGGGACGCCATCGCGCGGCTCAAGGAGCACGTGCCCGAGATCCCGGTGCTCGGCAACGGCGACATCTGGTGCGCGGACGACGCGGTGCGGATGATGCGGGAGACCGGCTGCGACGGTGTCGTGGTCGGCCGGGGGTGCCTCGGGCGGCCCTGGCTCTTCGGCGACCTGGTCGCCGCCTTCGAGGGTGGCGCCGCGCCCGCCACCCCCGACTTCGGGCAGGTCGCGCGGGTGATGCGGCGGCACGCGGAGCTGCTGGGGGAGTGGATCGGGGACGAGGCACGCGGTGTCGTCGACTTCCGCAAGCACGTGCCCTGGTACACCAAGGGCTTCTCGGTCGGCTCGGACGCGCGCCGGGCGCTGGCCACGGCCTCGTCGCTGGCCGAGATGGACGAGCACCTCGGCGGCCTCGACCTCACCCAGCCCTGGCCCGCGCACGCCGACGGCCCGCGCGGCCGTACCGCCCCCGGCAAGCGGGTCGTCCTCCCGGACGGCTGGCTCAACGACCCGTACGACTGCGCCGTGCTCACGGAGGACGCCGAATCCGACACCTCGGGCGGCTAACCGTCCGGTAACGCCGGCCGCGCACGGCCGGAGCGGGCCCTGGCCGCCGTCCAGCATGTGAGACGCGTGGCGTGATTCGCGCCACGGTTGATAGGGCTCGCGCTCAAACGAGCGCAAAGAGGGGTGTCGCACCTTCCGAAGGCATGGCACGCGGTGCCACCCCCGCTGTGTCCACGCGGCACGGCGCCACGTGACGCTCCGTAGACCGCGTCGCCGAAGCGACCACCGGAGTGAAACCGTCCGTTCGACTCGTGAACGGAGCGCGAACACCGGTCGGCGAGCCCCCCGCACGGGAGACACCGGCAGACGGGCGGTTACCGCCGTGTGTCGAGGTCATGGACGCACTGCGGCGCCTTCGACCTGGGTACGCTCCCCGCCGTCAGGGCATCCCGGTCGCGAGGAGTCGAGTCCCGTGTCGGCACGACAGAAGAAGCAGAAGTTCGTCTACGACTTCACTGAGGGCAACAAAGACCTCAAGGACCTGCTCGGCGGCAAGGGAGCGAACCTCGCCGAGATGACCAACCTCGGCCTGCCCGTCCCTCCGGGTTTCACCATCACCACCGAGGCGTGCAGGGTCTATCTGGAAACCGGCGCGGAACCCTCCGCGCTGCGCGACGAGGTGAGTGCGCACCTCGACGCGCTGGAACAGCGGATGGGCAAGAGGCTCGGCCAGCCGGACGACCCGCTGCTGGTCTCGGTCCGCTCGGGCGCGAAGTTCTCCATGCCCGGCATGATGGACACCGTCCTCAACATCGGCCTGTCCGACGCGTCGGTTGCCGGGCTCGCCCAGCAGGCGGGCAACGAGCGCTTCGCGTGGGACTCCTACCGGCGTCTTGTGCAGATGTTCGGCAAGACCGTGCTCGGTGTGGACGGCGACCTCTTCGAGGACGCGCTGGACGAGGCCAAGCGGCACAAGGGCGCGGACAGCGACCTCGGTCTGGACGCGGCCGATCTGCGACAGCTCGTGGACGACTTCAAGGCGATCGTCGCCAAGGAGGCCGGCCGGGACTTCCCGCAGGAGCCGCGCGAGCAGATGGACCTCGCCGTGCGCGCGGTCTTCGACTCCTGGAACACCGAGCGCGCCAAGCTCTACCGCCGCCAGGAACGTATCCCCGGCGACCTGGGCACCGCCGTCACCGTCTGCTCGATGGTCTTCGGCAACCTCGGCCCTGACTCCGGCACCGGCGTCGCCTTCACCCGCGACCCGGCCAGCGGCCACCAGGGCACGTACGGCGACTATTTGCAGAACGCCCAGGGCGAGGACGTCGTCGCCGGTATCCGCAACACCGTGCCGCTCGCCGACCTCGAAGGCATCGACAAGGCGTCGTACGACCAGCTCATCTCGATCATGGAGACGCTGGAGACGCACTACCGCGACCTGTGCGACATCGAGTTCACCATCGAGCGCGGCAAGCTGTGGATGCTCCAGACCCGGGTCGGCAAGCGGACCGCGGCGGCGGCCTTCAGGATCGCCACCCAGCTCGTCGACCAGGGCCTGATCAGCGAGGCGGAGGCGCTGCAACGGGTCAACGGCGCGCAGTTGGCGCAGCTCATGTTCCCGCGCTTCGACGACACGGTCGCCGACAGCGGGAACGTACGCCGGATCGGCTGGGGCATCGCGGCCTCGCCCGGCGCCGCCGTCGGCAAGGCGGTCTTCGACTCGTACACCGCCGTCAAGTGGTCGCGGTCCGGCGAGAAGGTCATCCTGATCCGCCGCGAGACCAACCCCGACGACCTCAACGGCATGATCGCCGCCGAGGGCATCCTCACCAGCCGCGGCGGCAAGACCTCGCACGCCGCCGTCGTCGCCCGCGGGATGGGCAAGACCTGCGTGTGCGGCGCCGAGGAGCTGGAGGTCGACACCAAGCGGCGACGGCTGACCGCGCCGGGGGGCGTGGTGATAGAGGAGGGCGACCTCATCTCGATCGACGGCTCCTCGGGCAAGGTGTACGTCGGCGAGGTGCCCGTCGTACCGTCCCCGGTGGTCGAGTACTTCGAGGGCCGCATGCACGCGGGGGCCGACGAGGCCGACGGACTCGTCCAGGCGGTGCACCGGATCATGGCGTACGCCGACCGGGTCCGCCGGCTGCGAGTACGCGCCAACGCCGACAACGCCGAGGACGCCAACCGCGCCCGCCGCTTCGGCGCGCAGGGCATCGGCCTGTGCCGTACCGAGCACATGTTCCTCGGCGAGCGCCGCGAGCTGGTCGAGCGACTGGTCCTCGCCGACACCGACACCGAGCGGGAAGAGGCGCTCGGCGCGCTGCTGCCGCTGCAAAAGGCCGACTTCATCGAGCTGTTCGAGTCGATGGACGGACTGCCGGTGACCGTAAGGCTGCTGGACCCGCCGCTGCACGAATTCCTGCCCGACATCACGGAGTTGTCGGTACGGGTCGCGCTCGCCGAGTCCCGCAGGGACGCCAACGAGAACGACCTGCGGCTGCTCCAGGCCGTTCACAAGCTCCATGAGCAGAACCCGATGCTGGGCCTGCGCGGCGTACGCCTCGGCCTGGTCATCCCCGGCCTGTTCGCCATGCAGGTACGGGCCATCGCGGAGGCGGCGGCGCACCGCAAGTCCGTCAAGGGCGACCCGCGCCCCGAGGTGATGATCCCGCTGGTCGGCACCGTGCAGGAACTGGAGATCGTCCGCGAGGAGGCGGACCGCGTCATCGCCGAGGTCGAGGCGGCCACCGGCGCCTCGCTCGGCATGGCCATCGGCACGATGATCGAGCTGCCGCGCGCCGCGCTGACGGCCGGTCAGATCGCGGAGGCCGCCGAGTTCTTCTCCTTCGGCACCAACGACCTCACCCAGACCGTGTGGGGCTTCTCCCGCGACGACGTCGAGGCGTCCTTCTTCACCGCCTACCTGGAGAAGGGCATCTTCGGCGTCTCCCCGTTCGAGACCATCGACCGCGACGGCGTCGGCGCGCTGGTCCGCTCCGCGTGCGAGGCCGGCCGCGCCACCCGCCCCGGCCTCAAGCTCGGCATCTGCGGCGAGCACGGCGGCGACCCCGAGTCCGTCCACTTCTTCCACGACGTCGGGCTCGACTACGTCTCCTGCTCGCCCTTCCGCATCCCCGTCGCCCGCCTGGAGGCCGGCCGCGCCGCCGCCCGTCCCCCCACGCCGACCACCTGACCGGGCCGGGCCCGGACCGCCGCCGGACGCCCCTTGCCCTGGGGGCACCCTCACCGACCGGCGACCCGTTCCCGACCCCACCCCGCCGGGGGCGACGCTTCGTGCGGAAGCGCCGCCCCCGGCGCTTTCACGTACGCCGGGGCACGGCCCGGCCATGCCGGCGCCGCGGCGTCCCACGCCCACGATCCGAGGCGCGCACCCGCGATGAGCACAAAGAAGGTCGCCAGGGCCGCACCGTAGCGGTGCGGACCTGGCGACCGTTTGAGACGGGGTCAGGAGGACGTGGGGCTGGCCGTGGTGGGAGTCGCGCTGCCGCTGGGCGTCGGGGCGGTCTTCGGGGGCGGGCCGAAGACGACGTTCACGTGCTCGAAGCCGAGCGAGGTCAGCAGGTGCTCCAGCATGAATTTGGTGTTGGTCTCGGCCCGCGCGCCCAACTCGGTCTGCTTGGCGGCGTCCTGGATCTTCTGCGCGGCCAGCTCGTTGAGCTGCTGGGCGTTGCCCGGATTGTCGCCGAAGAAGTCGCCGATCCGGTCGAAGAAGCCGCGCTGCTGCGAGACGACGTAGGAATGCTTGGTGTCCAGCGAGGTCCGCTCAAGTGCCGCGTGCGGCAGGCGGATCGTCGCGGACTTGCGGTCGGCGGAGACCTTCACCGCGTCGTTGCCGACGGAACCGAGATCGACGTACGCGTCGACGCTGCCCGCGCCGACGTACAGCGTGCGCTTGCCGCGCACCGCGGACGGCAGGAATTTGGCGTCCTTCTCCAGGTCGACGACGACCTCGAAGTTGCCGCTCGCGCCCTCGAAGCGGTTCATGTCCTGGATGGACTTCAACAGGACGGGACCGCTGCGGTCCTTGTCCTTCTCCGCGAACGGATTCGGTATACCGGGCAGCAGATTGGCCTTGCCGAGCAACAGGAACAGCAGCGCGAGTACGACCACTCCGATAGCTGTCCGCGCCCACCAGGGCATACGTCCCGCAGCACCACTGATCGCCATGACCGCGTCACCTCCTGAAGTGCCGGGTACCCGCGCTCGGCGATTCCATGAGCCGAACGTGCGCTCGACATAGGTGAGTTGGTACGGCCGGTCCGGGGTCGCGCCCGGCGGCTCACAGGGCGTACGTGACCCCCGTCAGCCGCTCCGACGCCTCCCACAGCAGCTCGCCGGTCACGTCGTCACGGGTCCTGGGCAGCCGCCAGGCGCGGGCGGGCGCGCCGCGCAGGCCCGGCGCGCGCGGGCCGGTGAAGGAGTCGGGGGCGACACCGGGCGCCGTCGCCGCGTAGAGCGTGGGCAGCGCCCCGCGCTCGGCCGACTGCGCCAGCAGTCGGTTGCCGAAGACGTAGACGCGCTCCACGCCCCTGCGGCCCTCCATCAGCGCCCAACGCGTGTGCAGGTCCGTCGCCGCGTAACCGGGGTGCGCCGCCGCGGCCACGATCCCCGAACCGGCCGCCGCGAGCCGCCGCGACAGCTCGTGCACGAAGAGCAGATTCGCGCTCTTCGACTGGCCGTACGCCGTCCAACGGCGGTACCCGCGGGTCGCGTTGAGGTCGCCGAGACGCACCCCGGCCAGCACGTGCGCCACGCTCGACACCACGACGATCCGGGCCCCGCGGTCCGCCGCCCGCAGTCGTGGCAGCAGCAGGCCCGTCAGCGCGAAGTGCCCCAGGTGGTTCACCCCGAACTGCTTCTCGAAGCCGTCGTAGGTCAGGCCGTACGGCAGTGCCATCACCCCGGCGTTGTTGACCAGCAGGTCCAGCGACGGCTCCTCGTACGCCTCCGCGAACGCCCGCACGCTTCCCAGGTCGGCCAGGTCCAGCGGCCTGAACACCGCCTGGGCGTTGGGCACTTCGGCCTGGAGGCGCTTCAGCGCCGCCGTCGCGCGCTCCGCGTCCCGGCACGCCAGCGTCACGCGGGCGCCGCGGCGGGCCAGTTCCCTGGCCGTGCAGTAACCGATGCCGGTGTTCGCGCCCGTCACCACGGCCGTCCTTCCGGACTGGTCCGGAACGCTCTCCGCCGTCCAGCTCATGACGTCCCCCTCCCTCACACCTGACTACCCGTCAGGGTAGGACCCTTGGCGGCGTACGGTGCCCCCGAAGGGTCCCGTCCTGGACGGTTCTTTCGCGATGGGCGGTGGGCCGGTCTTCAGGGGCGCGGCCCCGGGACGGTTCCTCTGCTGCGGGCGGTGGGCCGATCTTTAGGGGCGCGGGGAACTGCGCGACCAACCACCGCGCTCCCGCAGGTCACCACCCGCCCCGGCGGGGCAGTTCGGTTGGTCCCGGACCACCGGCGGGTGGGGGTGGGCCGCGCAGCTCCCCGCGCTCCGACGGGGCACGAGCCGTGCGCAAGGTGAGCGCGAAAGGGGCCACGGCCTCACGCGGAGGCGAGGTCCGGGCGCCGACGGGCGCGGAGGCGCCGGAGCATGCGGGCGTCCTGGAAACCGACGGCGCGGGCCGCGGCTTCGAGCGTGGCCCCCTGCCCGATGAGATGCTCGGCGCGCTCGATGCGCAGCTCCTGTTGGTAGCGGAGCGGCGTGAGCCCGGTGGAGGCGGTGAAGCGCCGCGTGAGGGTGCGCTCGCTGAGCCCGGTGGAGGCGGCGAGGTCGGCGAGGGCGAGGTGGTGGGCGAAGCGGGCGTCGATCAGATCCTGGGCCCGGTGCACGGCGTCGCTGAGGTGCCCGCGGTGCCGGAGCATGGCGCTGGTCTGGAGCTCGTCGCCGTTGCGCCGGGCGTAGACGACCATCTGCCGGGCGACGCGGGCAGCGGCGCCCGGCCCGTGGCGGACGGCGACCAGGTGCAGCGCGAGGTCGATGCCGCTGGCGATCCCGGCGGAGCTGACGACGCGGTCGTCCACGACGTAGAGGACGTCGCGTACGACGGTGGCCCGCGGATAGTCGCGGGCGAGTTCGTCCTGCACGTCGTGGTGGGTGGTGCAGCGGCGGCCGTCGAGCAGCCCGGCCCGGCCGAGCGCGTCCGCCCCCGCGCACACGCTCGCGACGGTGCCGCCGCCCGCGTGGTGCGCGCGCAGCCACTCCAGGGTCGCGGGCGTGAGCGCGCCGTTCTCGTGCAGCGTGTGGGCCCGCCAGCCCGGTACGACGATCAGGTCGTCGGCCGTCAGCGCGGGCGGTTCGGTGGCCGCGCGCAGCGCGACCCCTTGGGCGGTGGGGACGTCATCCCGCTCGGCGACGTAGTCCAGCCGGTACCCGAGGCCGTAGTCGGCGGCCGTCGAGAACACCTGGGCGGGACCCGCGAGGTCGAGCAGATGCAGGTGGGGCACGAGCAGGAAGACGACCCGGGTCACGATCCGGTCAGCTCCTTGACGGTCGAGACGGTGGCGAAGCGGCCCGCGAGAGCGTACTCGGTGCGCGCGATGATGTCCGCCGGGAGCAGCGTGCGCGGGTCGGCCAGCACCTCGGCGAGCGGGCGGCCCGCCGGCGCGTCGCGGTGCTCGATCGGCTCGGTGGCGGTCGCGTCCACCACGAAGGTGACGTCGTAGCCGAGGTCGGAGGCCAGCCGCGTCGTGGTCTCCACGCACTGCTCGGTGCGGATGCCGCAGGTGATCAGCGAGCGGATGCCGCGCGCGGTGAGGATCTGCTGGAGATTCGTGGTCGTGAAGGCGTTGTGCGCGGTCTTGACGAGCAGCGGCTCGCCCTCGGCGCGGGTCAGCCCGTCGATCAGCCGTACGTGGCCGCTCTCCGGGTCGAAGACCGTGTTCGAGCCCGGCTCGGAGTGCAGCACCCAGATCACCGGGTGCCCCTGCTCGCGGGCGTGGTCGACCAGCCGCGCCACCCGCGTGGCCACCTCGGGGTCGGACGCGGCCTGCCAGCTCTCCCGCTGCCGGAAGGACTCCTGGACGTCGATGACGATGAGCGCGGTCGCGCTCGCGGGGTTCGTGTTGTCAGCCATGACTCGATCGTGCCTCCGGCGCGGGCCCGCGGGTAGACCCGATCATGCCCCGCTGCGGAACGATCCGGTCACCCGGCGGGGCACCGGGGTACGCCCCCGCGTCGGACTCGCCCGCGGACCGCCCGACGCCGCCCCGCCCCTCGACATCGCCGCGTTCGGCGAGCGGGCGGTGTCTCGACGACGACGCGGTGGCGGTGCCGGTGCATCAGGTCGTCGAGGAGTAGCCGCCCGCTCGCCCGGCTCTCAACTCACCGTGCAGGCGGCGCCGTTGAGAGTGAAGCCGGTCGGCTTCGGGTTACTGCCCGACCAGTTGGCGTTGAAGCCGAAGTCCACCGTGCCGCCTGCCGCGATCGTCCCGTTGTAGGACAGATTCGTGGCCGTCGCCGCGGTGCCGCTCTGGGTGACCGTCGCGTTCCACGCCTGCGTGACCGTCTGGCCCGGCGCGAAAGTCCACTTCAGCGTCCAGCCGTTGACCGGCGCGGAGCCGTTGTTCTTCACCGTCAGATTCGCGGTGAAGCCGGTGTTCCACTGGTTGACCCCGTATGACACCGCGCAGCCGCCACCGCCGGGCGGTGTGGTGGGCGGAGTGGTCGGGGGCGTGGTGGGCGGTGTGGTCGGCGGTGTGGTGGTCGTGCTGCCGCCGAGCGCCGTACGCACCGCGGTGTAGGCGGGCTTGGGCTGGTAGTTGTCGTCGTACAGCAGAGCCGCGCCCTGGCCGGGGAAGACACCCGGGATCCACGAGGTCGCGTCGGAGACGCCCCACACCGTGATGCCCACACAACGCGACACGCCCAGGCAGGCGTTGACCACCGAGGTGTAGTCATTGGCCTGCTGCTGGAGCCTGGCGGCGTCCGACGGGGTCTGCATCCGGATGTCCAGCTCGGTGATGGCCACGTCCACGCCGAGGTCGGCGAAGCGCTGGAGGTTGGCCTTGAAGGTCGACGGCACCTGGCCGAGGATCAGGTGCGCCTGGAAGCCGACGCCGTCGATCGGAACGCCCTGCTGCTTCAGCGACTTGACCAGGTTGTACATGCCGTCGCTCTTGGGGCCCGTGCCCTCGACGTTGTAGTCGTTGAGGTAGAGCTTGGCGCCCGGGTCGGCGGCGCGGGCGGCCGTGAACGCGTCCGCGATGTACGACGAGCCGAGCTGGTTGTACCAGAGGTCTTGGCGGAAGGTGCCGTCCTCGTTGAACGGCTCGTTGACCACGTCCCAGTGGACGACCTTGCCCTTGTAGTGCGTGGCTTCGTCGGTGACGTGCTTGATCAGGATGTTGTGCAGCTCGGTGTTGCTGAAGCTGCCGGAGGTCAGCCAGTTGGGGAGCTGGCTGTGCCACACCAGATTGTGGCCGCGGACCTGCATGTTGTGCGCCTGCGCGAAGTTGACGATCGAGTCGCCCGGCGCCCAGTTGTACGTGCCGCGGCTCGGCTCGACGGTGTCCCACTTCATCTCGTTGCCGGGAGTGACCATGCCGAACTGGGCGCCCGCGATGGGCCCGCTGGTGCCTGTGGCCTCGCTCGCGGTCAGGGCGGTGCCCATGTAGATGCCCTTGGCCGCGGCCAGGTCGCGCAGCGGCGGGTCCGCGGCGTGCGCCGACGGCACGGTGACGGCGATCAGCGCCGCCGTCGCCGCCAGCAGCGCCGCGCCGGATCCGCCGATGGCGGATCTGAGGGCTCGCTTGGAGAACATGTGTGAATACCTCTTCCAAGTGGGGGATTGGAGCAGGCAGTTCGGTACGCGTGGTTGCGAGCGATGCGCGTGGGACGAGGGAGGAACGCATCGAATGTTTCGATACGAATTCCGACTGCGGCGCAGACCCTACGGGCACCCCACCCGGCCGTCAACACCCCCGGCAATCACCGCACTTCGGACGGGGGCGGTGTGCGTACGCCTCGGCGTGCGGGCGTGCGGGCGTGCATGCGGGCATGCGGGCGTGTGAGTGTGCGGGCTCGCGGGTGGGTGAGCGCGCGGGGGTGCGAGGACGCCTAGGCGGGGGACTGCGTGCTGCTGCGCTCGACCAGCCGGGTCGCCAGATCCACCCGCAGGGTGCTCGGCTGCTTGCCGCGGCTCAGGTCGAGCACCAGCCGGGCGGCGGCCTCCGCCATCTCGGTCAGCGGCTGCCTGACCGTGGTCAGCGGCGGGCTGATCCAGCGCGACAGCGGCAGGTCGTCGAAGCCGATCACGCTCACGTCGCCCGGAATGCTCAGCCCCAGCTCGCGCGCCGCCTCGTACAGTCCGAGCGCCTGGAGGTCGTTGCCGGTGAAGACGGCGGTGGGCCGCTCCGGCAGCCGCAGCAGTTCGAGTCCCGCGGTGTAACCGGCCTCGTGGTGGAAGTCGCCCGCCCTGACCAGTGCCGGGTCGAAGGCGACCCCCGCGGTCTCCAGCGCGGCGCGGTACCCGTCGATCCTGGCCCGGCTGCACATCATCCCCGCCGGGCCGCCGATCACACCGATCCGCCGGTGCCCCAGCTCCAGCAGGTGCCGGGTGGCGGCCACCCCGCCCTGCCAGTTGGTCGCCCCGATCGCGGGCACGTCCTCGCCGGGGTCGCCCGCCGGGTCCATCACCACGAACGGGATGTCCCGGCTGGTGAGCTGCGCCCGCTGGGCCGGGTCGAGCCCGGACAGTACGAGGATGACGCCGGTCGGACGCCGGGCCAGCACCCCGTCCACCCACGTCTGACCGGGGCTCAGGCGGCCCGCCGACTCCGAGAGCACCACGCTCAGGCCCTCGACCCGCGCCACGTTCTCCACCCCCCGGATGACCTCCATCGCCCACGCGCTCTCCAGCTCGTGGAAGACCAGGTCGAGCAGCGGCGCGGGCTGCGCGTTGCCGCGCCGCCGCTGGTAGCCGTGGAGGCGCAGCAGCTCCTCCACCCTGCTCCGCGTGGCGGGCGCGACATCGCCGCGGCCGTTGAGCACCTTCGAAACAGTCGGAGCCGAGACGCCCGCGGCCCGGGCGATCTCGGCGAGGGTGGCCGCGCCGGCGCTGCCGCCCGCGTTTCCGCCCGCGCTCGCGCGGCCCGCCGCTCCCGCCGCGCCGTTCGACGGCGTGTCGGGCTGGTCGGCTGTCCTGGACGGTACGTCTGCGGCGCTCATGCCTGCGATCGTAGCCCGCCGCCGCCCCATCCGTCCGACCCCGGGGTGCCCCCTGTTTCCCCGGCAACAATCGGTAACCGACTCGAATTATTCTCCGCGTCGTCCCTCACTGCTTACCTGTGCCCCTCGGGGCGCGGGGAGCCGCACGGCCAGCCGTGACGCCGCGCGGCCGGAAACGGGGGTGGCATGGCCGATTCCGGGCGGGCGGCAGGGGGAGCGAGAGTGCGACGGTGACGGGATGAGCTTCTTCCAGGACGTGCCAGAACCGCCGACCGCGCCGGAGCCGGAGCCCCGGCCGCGTCCCCCGTGGGAACGGTCCGTCTACGTGCTTCCCGCGTCGGTGCCGGGTGACGTGGTGCTGCTGCGCTCGGTCCGGGCGGCGGTCTGGATCGGCGGGCTGCGGGCGTACCCCAACGGCTTCGTGTTCCACCTGCGCGCGGTCCTGCGAAGGACCCCGGCCAACGGAGCCTGGCTGGGCAATCCCCTCGACGGCCGGTCCAACCCGCTGCGTCCGCCCGAGCCGCAGAGCAATCTGCGGCTCGGCCTGCGGTACGCGGACGGCCGACGCGTCGCGACGCAGGGCGGGATGCCGGTGCCCTGGCCGGGCGACGACGACACGGAGGCGATCCGCCTGATCAGCCAGGGCGGCGGCGGCAGCGGTCTGACATGGGAGGCGAGCTTCTGGACGTATCCGCTGCCGCCGGACGGCCCGGTGACCGTCTTCACCTCGTGGCTCGACGCCGGGGTGCGTGAAGCGTCGGTGGAACTGGACGGCGCGGCGATCCGGGCGGCGGGCGGCCGGGCGGTCCGCCTGTGGCCGCAGGACGAGGACCCCGAGGACGAGGACGGCTACAGCTACGTGACGAGGACGCTGACGGTCGGCGACGCCGAAGCGGACGGGGACGGGGACGGGGATCCCGAGACCGCACCCGGCACCGCACCGGGCGCGTAACCGGACGCTCATGGGGCCGAGACCGTCACCGACGGCTCGTGCCGCACCGGGAAGTTCACCGAGTTGGCGATGAAGCACAGCCGCTGGGCCTCCTCGTGGAGGGCCTGGGCGGCGGCGGCCATCGCGGGGGAGGCGACCTCGACGGCGGGCCGGAGCACGGCTTCGGTGAAGTGGCCGCCGCCGTCGCCGGTCTCCCGCATCGTGCCGGTCGCGTGGTCGGTGTAGCCGGTGACGACCACGCCGTTGACGGCGCAGACGTGGAGGTACGACAGCAGGTGGCACTGGGAGAGCGCGGCGAGGAGCAGCTGCTCGGGGTTCCAGCGGTCGGCGTCACCGCGGAAGGCGCGGTCGGCGGAGCCGGAGATGGCGGGGAGTCCGGCCGCGGTGACCTCGTGCGTACGGTCGTAGTCGCGGTAGGAGCTGGTGCCCGTGCCGCGGTTGCCGGTCCAGACGACCTCGGTCTCGTAGGAGTGCTGACGGGCTGACGGCATGGCTCGACGTCCCTTCGGGTCGCTCAGTCGGTGAATCGGGCGCCGCAGGTGTCCAGGACATGGCGGCGGGCCGCCTCGGCCGCCTCGCGCGCCCGGCCCCCGGTGATCGCGGCCAGCAGCTCCCGGTGCTGGGCGTTGACCTGGGCGGGCCGGTGGGGCGGGTCGAGGGAGGCGCGGGTGGAGACGAGGATCTGGTCCCACAGCCGGTCGAGCGAGGCGAGCGCCACGGGGTTCGCGGCGAGTACGGCAATCCGGCCGTGGAAGCGGCGGTTGTGGGCGACGGCCTCGGCGAGGCGCCCGGCCAGCGTGGCCTCTTCCGTACGGTCCGCCTCGCGGACCAGCTCGGCCAGGTCGGCGGGGGCGATCCGGCCCTCGGCCTGGCGCCCGGCGGCCAGCTCGGCGGTGAGCGCCTCCAGGGCGGCCCGCACCTGGTAGGCGTGGCGCAGCGCCTCCGCGTCCAGCGCGACCACCCGCACACCGCGCCCCGCCGAGTGGACCAGCCCGTCGGCGACCAGCGCGCGGAACGCCTCGCGCACCGGCGTCCTGCTCATCTCCAGCGACAGCGCGACCTCGGTCTCGGTGAGCCGCTGGCCCGGCGCGTAAGCGCCGTCCAGGATCAGGTCACGCAGCCGCGCGCGGGCGGCATCGGTCTGCTGCACACGGCCGAGGCTAGCTTCTGCATGCATTGCATGCAATGCATGCAGAAGGCCGGGGTGTACTCCTCCGCCCGGACCCGCAGCGGCCCCGCCGCGACCCGGTCCAGCGCCTCCTCCCAGCTCGCGGGCGCCGACTCGCCGTCCGCGCCCCGTACCAGCGGCCCGGTCAGCCGCACCGCCGTGGACAGCACCTCGGTCGAGGCGCGGCCCTCGCCGCACAACGCCCCCCGGTTCACCGGGAACGCCGTCCGCTCCACCACCTCCGGCCCGTCCGCCTCAGCGCACGGCCCCGCCCGCGGTGAGGGCGCGTGCGACCCCCGGCTCGCGCGGCCCCAGGAAGTGCGGGTTCGGGCGAATCACCACGTCCGCCGCCGCCTTGCCCGCGGCCAGCAACTCCCGTACGCCGCCCGCGTACCAGGTGGCGTCGTGCGGCTCGTCGACGGCGATCCCGTAGGCGTCGATCCCGGCGGCCTCGCAGAGCGCCAGGGCCCTGCGTATGTGGAAGTCCTGGCTGACCAGGACGGCCCGGTCGACCCCGAAGACGCGCTTGGCGCGGCTGCACGAGTCCCAGGTGTCGAAGCCCGCGTAGTCCAGGACGACCTTGTCGGCGGGCACGCCGTGCGCGGCCAGGTAGGTGCGCATGGCACCCGGCTCGTTGTACGACGTACGGCTGTTGTCGCCGGTGACCAGCACCACGCGTATCCGGCCCGTCCGGTACAGCGTCGCCGCCGCGTCCAGCCGGTGCGCCAGATACGGCGACGGCTTACCGTCCCAGAGCCCGGCGCCGAAGACCACGGCCACCGGCTCCTTCGGCACGTCGGCAAGCGTCCGGACGCGCCCGCCGTCGGCCAGCCGCAGCCACGTCGCGGGCAGCAGCGCCAGCACGCACCCGGCCACGCTCCACCGCAGCAGCCGCCGCCACCCCCGCCGCGTGCGCGGCAACCGCGCCCATGACGGCTTCCACCCCCGGACCCGCGCCCCCCACGCCCGCGCCCACGTCATACCGTCCACCCCCTGACCCGCCATCGCACCCGCCCCTCGCCGACCCGTGCCCCCTCCGTGACCGACGCCGGACACCCCCGCCCGGTTGCGTCATGGATCACAGTAGGACCCACCACTGACAACGCCCCCGGAGCGCCCGCGTGACCGACCCCCGCCTCCCCTTCTTCCTCTACGGCACGCTGCTGCCCGGCGGGCGCAACCACGGCGTGCTGCGCGGCCGGGCCCTGACCTGGACACCGGCCGAACTGCCCGGCGCGCTGCTCTTCCACGGCCCCGGCTACCCGTACGCCGTCCCCGACCCGGCGGGCGAGGGCGTCGTCCACGGGGCGCTGACGGCGGTCGGCCCCGAGGCGTACGCGGACGTCCTCGCCGACCTCGACCGGCTGGAGGAGTACGCGCCGGGCGCCCCCGCCAACCTCTACGAGCGCCGCCGTACGCACGTGCGCACGGCGGGCGGACCGACCCCCGCCTGGGTGTACTTCGCGGCCGGCCGCACCGCCCGTGAGCTGCTGCTCTCCGGCGAGCGGGTCTCCGGCGGCCGGTGGCCTCACAGCGGACCCGCGGCCGGGTGAGAGCACCGCAACCGGCTGTCGCGCCCGCGCGAACGACGAGGCAATCCGGCGCGCGCCTCGACGGGGTGCCCGTGCTGCCCGCGTACGCCTCCGCCGCCGCGCCGACCGTCGCCGAGGCCGTGGTCGCGCTCAATGGCCGAACTCGTACTGCGCCGGTACGACGAAGCCCTCCGCTACGACGAAGCCCTCCGCTACGACGAAGCCCTCCGCTACGACGGAACGCTCCTGGGCGCCGACGCCCGCCGTCGGGGCAGGTCAGCGCGGGCCACGGCGGCCCGGCCGCCGGTCGCGCGCCCGGTCCGCCACCCGCGCGTACGCCGCCGGTCACCGGGGCCGGTTACCGTCACGGGTATGGAAGAGAAGGACCGGTCACAGCGGGCGGCATCCGCGCACCTGGGCCCGTACGAGCGGTACGGGCCCTACGGCGAGGCCGATATGGAGCGGTATGTCACGGAACCGGACAAGAGGCCGGGCCGTACCGCGTTCCAGCGTGACCGGGCGCGGGTGCTGCACTCGGCGGCGCTGCGCAGGCTGGCCGGGAAGACACAGGTCGTGGACCCGGGCGTCAACAGCGCGGCGGCGATCGACACCAGCCCGCGCACCCGGCTGACGCACTCGCTGGAGTGCGCGCAGGTCGGCAGGGAACTGGGCGCGGCGCTCGGCTGCGACCCCGACCTGGTGGAGACGGCGTGTCTGGCGCACGACCTCGGGCACCCGCCGTTCGGGCACAACGGCGAGCTGGTCCTGGCCGAATTCGCCGAGGACTGCGGCGGGTTCGAGGGCAACGCGCAGAGCCTGCGGCTGCTGACCCGGATCGAGCCGAAGAAATTCGTGCCGGACCCGGCGGGCGGCGACGCGCTGGTCAGCGTCGGCCTCAATCTCACCCGCGCCGCGCTGGACGCGGCGACCAAGTACCCGTGGGCGCGCGGCGGCCACCCCACCACGCCCGGCAGCCCCAAATTCGGCGCGTACGAGGACGACCTGCCGGTCTTCGGCTGGCTGCGGAAGGACGCGCCCGACGGCCGCCAGTGCTTCGAGGCGCAGGTCATGGACTGGGCCGACGACGTCGCGTATTCGGTGCACGACGTGGAGGACGGCCTCCAGGCCGGGCACATCGACCCCGGCGCGCTGACCTCCGCCCCCGAGCGCGCCGAGGTGTTCGGCTGCGCCGCCGCCCGCTATGTGCCGCCCGGCACCGACCCGGCCGAGCTGGCCGCGGCCCTCGACCGGCTGCTCGACCAGCCCTGGTGGCCGCACGGCTACGACGGCACCGCCCTCGCCCAGGCGCGGCTCAAGGACGCCGCCTCCCAGCTCATCGGCCGCTTCTGCCTGGCGGCCGAGAGCGCCACCCGCGAGCGCTACGGCACCGGCCGCCTCACCCGCTACCGCGCGGAGCTCGTCGTGCCGCGCGAGCAGCGGCTCGAATGCGCCGTTCTCAAGGCGGTCGCCGACCGGTACGTCATGCAGCGCGCCGCGCAGGCCAAGCGCCGGGCCGAGCAGCGCGTGGTGATCGGCGAGCTGGCGCAGCGGCTGCTGGAGCGGGCCCCCGAGGGCCTTGACCCGCAGTTCCGCGGGATCTTCGACGCCGCCCCCGACGACCGCGCCCGCCGCCGCGCCGTCGTCGACCAGATCGCCTCCCTCACCGACGCGGCGGCCACCGCCCTGCACGCCCGGCTGCACGCGTAACCGCCGGAAACGGGGCGTCCGGTACGCCGGGATACCCGCCCGGCATATGGCCGGATGCCCACTGGGCAGAAGAAGCACGAGGGGATGGACGGCGCGGCGCTCTTCCGGACGGCCCTGACGTGCGGGACGCTCGTATGTACGCACAAGCAGGACGCACGAGCACGACGCGCCCTCAGACGCACCGCACGACGCACGAACAGAACGCACAAGCACCACGCACAAGCACCACGCACAAGCACCACGCACGCAGCACCGCACGACACGTACACGTACGCTCGCACACGTACCGATCGCCGACCCGCCTGGAGGGCCACCGTGGTGGACGCACACGAAACCTTCGTGATCGTCGGAGCAGGGCTCGCCGGGGCGAAGGCGGCCGAAACGCTCCGGGCCGAGGGTTTCACCGGCCGGGTGATACTGATCGGCGACGAGCGCGACCACCCCTATGAACGCCCGCCCCTGTCCAAGGGCTATCTGACCGGCGCCGACGAGCGCGACTCGGTCTTCGTGCAGAACACCTCCTGGTACGCCGAGCACGACATCGAGCTGCACCTGGGCCAGCCGGTCGTGCACCTGGACCCGGCCGCCAAATTCGTCCGCCTCGGCGACGGCACGACGCTGATGTACGACAAGCTGCTGCTCGCCACCGGCTCCGAGCCGCGCCGCCTGGACATCCCGGGCACCGACCTGGCCGGGGTGCACCACCTGCGCAGGCTCGCGCACGCCGACCGGCTCAAGCACGTGCTGACCAGCCTCGGCCGGGAGAACGGCCACCTGGTGGTGGCGGGCGCGGGCTGGATCGGCCTGGAGGTCGCCGCCGCGGCCCGCGGCTACGGCGCCGAGGTCACCGTCGTGGAGTCCGCGCCGACCCCGCTGCACTCGGTGCTCGGCCCCGAACTGGGCGCGGTCTTCACCGACCTGCACGCCGAGCACGGCGTCCGCTTCCACTTCGGCGCCCGGCTCACCGAGATCACCGGCCAGGACGGCATGGTGCTCGCCGCCCTCACCGACGACGGCGAGGAGCACCCGGCGCACGACGTGCTCGCCGCGATCGGCGCCGCCCCGCGCACCGCGCTGGCCGAGAGCGCGGGACTCGACCTGGTCGACCCGGCCGAGGGCGGCGGCATCGCCGTGGACGCCTCGCTGCGCACCTCGAACCCCGACATCTTCGCCGCGGGCGATGTCGCCAACGCCGAACACCCGCTGCTCGGCGGCCGGTTGCGCGTCGAGCACTGGGCGAACGCGCTGAACGGCGGCCCCGCCGCGGCCCGCGCCATGCTCGGCCGCCCGGTGTCGTACGACCGGGTTCCGTACTTCTTCTCCGACCAGTACGACCTGGGCATGGAGTTCTCGGGGAACGCGGCGCCCGGCTCGTACGACCAGGTGGTGTGCCGCGGCGATGTGGGCAAGCGGCAGTTCATCGCCTTCTGGCTGAACGAGGGGCGGGTGCTGGCGGGGATGAACGTCAATGTGTGGGACGTCACCGAGCCGATCCAGCAGCTCATCCGCTCCGGCCGCGCGGTCGACCCCGAGCGGCTGTCCGATCCGGCGGTGCCACTAACCTCGTTCCTGGACTGACCAGGAGCTTCCTTCCTGGACCGGCCGGACCGACCAGGAAGGGACACCCCGCCGTGCCCGTCACCCGTACCGCCGTCGTGCCCGTCGAGGAGATCTTCGCCCTGCGCTGGGCGGTGCTGCGGACCGGCCTGCCGCGCGAGACCGCCGTCTATCCGGAGGACTCGCGCGACGGCACGTTCCACATCGCCGCCTACGACGAGGAAGGCGCGGTACGGGGCTGCGCCACCTTCTTCCCCGAGCCGCTGTCGGGGGACGACGCCCTCGCGGACGCGGATACGGCCGGGGCGTCCGCGTACCGCTTCCGCGGCATGGGCAGCGCGCCCGAGGTCCGCGGCCAGGGGTTCGGCGGCGCGGCCCTGATCGCGGGCCTGCGCGAGGCCGCGGCCCGCGGCGCCGAACTGGCCTGGTGCAACGGCCGTACGTCCGCCGCCGGTTTCTACGAGCACTTCGGCTTCACGGCGATCGGCGAGGAATTCGTCGTGGAACCGATCGGCCCGCACTACGTGTTCGTCACCAAGGACCTCGCGCGGGGTCCCGCGTAGGCCGTCGCCCAGCGCCTCTCCGCCTGTCCCCGAACGCTACTTCGACAGGTAGAAGGCCAGCAGCCCCGACGCGTCCATGTCCAGCGCCGGCTCCGAGCTCTGCCACGACCGCACGTCGTCCACGTACCGGCTGCCGCGCCCGTTGAAGGCGCTGTACGGGTCCGCGCCGCCGGGCGGGCACGGCCGCATGCCGTCCAGGTAGTCGCCGAGGCCGTCGCTGAACTGCTCCGCGCCGTTGGGCCCGTTGACGATCGCGCCCACCTCCAGCGGTCGTGAACCGGTCGGGCTCCCCGCGAGGTTGCCCAACTCGCCCGCCGTGCAGCGCGGGAACGTCTGCCCCTGGCCGACCATGAAGGACGTGCCCCAGGCGTTCGCCCCCAGCAGCCAGTCGAGTTGCTGCACCGCGAAGCGGTCGAACGAGGTGTCGCCGGTCACCGAGCGGTACAGCCGCGTGGTGGCCGCGAGACCCAGCGTGTGCGAGTCCGCGTCGAAGTCGTCGTAGACCGCGCCCGCGTGGAACGGGTCAGCCGCCGCCCGCCGTTGCCCGGCGGCGATCTGGCCCTTCACGTAACCGACCAGGTCGGCGTACGTCACCGCGAGTCCGCGCGGGTGCCCGGCCGCGCTGATGGCCCGCGCCAGGTCGAGGTCGGCGAGCGCGCTGGTGTCGTACATGTTCAGCGTGTCCGCGCCCGCCTCGCTCTGGTGCGCCTTCGCCCAACTCGCCGCCTGCTTCAGCCAGTCCGCGCCGCGCCGGTCGTGCAGCCGCTGCGCCGCCAGCGCCAACTCGGCCCCGCCGAAGGCCAGATCGTCCTTCCAGCTCGTCTCGGGGTAGTAGCCGTACGGCACGGTGGTGACGAGCGTGCCAGGGCGGGTGTCGGCCAGGCCGTAGATCTGCGCCGCGGTGTTGAGATACGCGCGGGCCTTGGCGGGCGCGGTGGCCGCGTACCGCTGGGCGGCGAGCGCGAAGTCGGCGGCGAGCCGGCCCGCCTGGTTGGGGCTGAGCTTCGCGCCGGGGGCGCCCGCCCTGAACACCGGGCGGTTCTTCAGGAACGGGTGCGCGGAGTCCTTGTCGTCCTTCTCCGGCAGCCGCCACACGTCGTGGTCGCCGACGACGCTGCCGCTGTCCGTACCGGAGCCGAGGCCGACCTGGATGTACAGCGTCTTCGTTGTGCCGTCCCACATCTTGTCGAGCCAGTCCAGGCCGTGCTGCGCCTCGCCGCCGAGGGCCGAGGCGGGGCCCGCGCCGGTCTGCCGGGCGGCGATCTGGAGCGCGGCGACGGCGTACGAGGTGGTCTCGGTGAACTTCAGGTAGTCGCCCGCGTCGAACCAGCCGCCGGAGACGTCCACCGGGGCCGCGCCCGCGATCTTCTTCGGCGCGGCCTTGATCGTGTCGCCTTCGGGGTCGGTGAACGACGGCCACGCGTAGACGGCGGCGTGCGCGTCGTTGAGATGCGACGGCTTGCGCCGCAGCTGCCCGGGGATCGTCCTCGCGCCGTCGCGCTGGGCCTGGAAGAAGGCGGTGGCGTCGGCGGCGGGACGGCCGAAGACGGCCTTCGCCGAGCCGATGGTGAAGGCGGGGGAGGAGGCGGTGGCGGTGCCGCCGACCACCAGCCGGTAGGTGCCGGGCGTGCGCACCGCGCTGAAGTCGATCAAGTAGACGGCCGGATACGCGCTGTTCCAGCGGCCCAGGCTCGCCCCCGTGCTGCCGTGCGCGACGACCCGGCCGCCGCGCTCGACCAGCTTCCACGACGCCTCGCCGACCGCGCTTTTGGCCAGCAGGAACGCTTCTTTGGCGCCGCTTCCCGCGTAGCCGACCTGGTTCACCCGGACCTCGCCGGTGGTCGCGGCCTGGGCGGTGTCCGCGCCGCCCGCCAGCGACAGCGCCGCCAGCACGGCGGTCGCGGTGACAGCCGTCGCCGCGGCGGTGGTCCATCTGCGGAGCGGCCTTCTGCGAAGCTCGGGCATGCGGCTGTGTCTCCCCACGACTTCGGAACCCCAATAGGAAAGGTTCCTAACGATTGGCGAAGCTAGTCCTCACCCCCGCCCGGGTCAAGACCTTCGTCGCCACCCACCGCCCGGCGCTCCGCTGTCCCACCAGCGCCGTAGACTTGCGCGAGTGGCGGGCAGGATCAGAGACGAAGACGTGAAGGCGGTACGGGACGCGGTCCCGATCGACGCCGTCGTCTCCGAATACCTCCAGCTCAAGAACGCCGGCGGCGGCAATCTCAAGGGCCTGTGCCCCTTCCACGACGAGAAATCCCCCTCCTTCCAGGTCAGCCCCTCCAAGGGCCTCTACCACTGCTTCGGCTGCGGGGAAGGCGGGGACACCCTCGCGTTCGTCATGAAGCTCGACCATCTGTCGTTCACCGAGGCCGTCGAGCGCTTGGCCGGGCAGGCCGGGATCACGCTGCGGTACGAGGAGGGCAGCCATGTCCCCGGGCGGCAGCAGGGCGAGCGGATCCGGCTGGTCGAGGCGCACAAGGCCGCCGCGCAGTTCTATGTGGAGCAACTGGGCGGGGCGGAGGCGGAGATCGGCCGGAGGTTCCTGGCCGAGCGCGGCTTCGACCAGGCGGCGGCGGAGCACTTCGGGGTGGGGTACGCGCCCGCCGGGTGGGACCACCTGGTGCGGTATCTGCGGGGGAAGGGCTTCACCGACAAGGAGCTGATCACCGCGGGACTGGCCTCCGAGAGCCGCAGGGGCGGGGCGATCGACCGCTTCAGGGGGCGGCTGATCTGGCCGATCCGGGACATCACCGGCGAGGTCATCGGCTTCGGCGCGCGCAAGCTGCGCGAGGACGACCAGGGGCCGAAGTACCTGAACACCTCCGAGACGCCGCTCTACAAGAAGTCCCAGGTGCTGTACGGCATCGACCTGGCCAAGAAGGAGATCGCCAAGACCGGGCGGGCGGTGGTCGTCGAGGGGTACACCGACGTGATGGCCTGCCATCTCGCCGGGGTCACCACGGCCATCGCCACCTGCGGCACCTCCTTCGGCGGCGACCACATCAAGATCCTGCGCCGGCTGCTGATGGACAATTCGACCGCCGAGGTGGTCTTCACCTTCGACGGCGACGAGGCGGGCCAGAAGGCCGCGCTGCGGGCGTTCGAGGACGACCAGAAATTCGCCGCCGAGACGTCGATCGCGATCACGCCCGGCGGGATGGACCCGTGCGAACTGCGGCTCGCCGAGGGCGACGCGGCCATCCAGCGGCTGATCGACGGCCGCACCCCGCTGTTCGCCTTCGCGCTGCGCTCCATCGTGTCCCGCTACAACCTGGACACCGACGAGGGCCGGGTGGCGGCCGTGGACGCGGGGGTCGCCGTGGTCGCCGCGATCAAGAACCAGGCGCTGCGCGACCGTTACGCGATCCGGCTGGTCGGCATGGCCGGGATCGGCACGCAGTCCGAGGAACAGTCGATCATCCGCCGGGTCCGCGCGATGGCCAGGGCCCGCGCGGCGGGCGGCGGCAGCACCGACAACCGCCCGCAGTACGGCCGCCAGGGCCAGGGCGGTCCGTACGCGGGCGGCGACCGGCAGTCCTCCGGCGTCCCCGCGCAGAACGCGCCGCGCGGCCCCCGCCTGGACCTGCGCAGCCCCGCCCACCGCGTCGAGCGCGAGCTGCTCAAGCTCGCCCTCCAGTACCCGAAGCTGGTCTCCCCGGCCTTCGACGCGTACGGCGAGGACGAGTTCACCGGACCGCCCTACGCCGCCGTGCGCCGGGTGATCGCCGAGGCGGGCGGCGTCGAGGCGGCCGACGGCGACTATCTCGTACGGGTCCGCGAGGCCGCGCCCGACGACACCGTACGGATGATGGTCACCGAACTGGCCGTCGAGCCGGTGATGCACAAGTCGCCCGAGTTCTACGCGGGCGAGGTGCTGGTCCGGGTGCGGATCAACGCGGTGGAGCGGCGCGTGGCCCAGGTGCACGCCACACAGGCGCGGTTCGCCGCCCAGGGCGTCCCGCAGGACTCGCCCGAGGTCACCGCGTCGCTGGGCGAGCTGTGGGCGCTCCAGCAGTACGGCCAGCGGCTGCGCGAACAGGGCGCGGCGGGGCTGTAGCCGCCGCGGGCGTACGCCCGGGCATATGCCTTGCGTCACCGCACGGACCTGAGCGGTGACCTTGTGTGAAAAAGGGAGCGCACGCCC
Organism: Streptomyces sp. NPDC088910; assembly: GCF_044749865.1. Lineage (NCBI taxonomy): Bacteria > Bacillati > Actinomycetota > Actinomycetes > Kitasatosporales > Streptomycetaceae > Streptomyces > Streptomyces sp. NPDC088910. The sequence continues at coordinate 481,446 of NZ_JBIVIV010000001.1, read as the reverse complement.
CTCGTAGCGGAGCCGCGTCGTGGGCCACACTGGGTGACGGCGCCCAGGGCCTGTCCGGCAAGACGCGCTGCGAGCCCGAGGACGCGCTCACTTCTGGAGGTCGCTTCCGTGCAGACCCAGACCCAGATCCACACCCAGATCCAGACCCTCACGACCGCGGCCGAGGTGGTGGCGATGGAGCCCCAGGCGGAACCGCCAGGGAACCTCACGGGGTCGCGGGTGCCGGAGCAACGCGTGGTCACCGACGAGCGGGACGACGAGGACGCGGTGCCGGTACGGCCGCCGCGCGAGGAGTCCGCGGGCCCGTCCGCCGACCTCTTCCGGCAGTATCTGCGCGAGATCGGCCGTATCCCGCTGCTCACGGCGGCCGAAGAGGTGGACCTGGCCCGCCGGGTGGAGGCCGGACTCTTCGCCGAGGAGAAGCTCGGCGCCTTCCCCGACCTGGACTCGCAGCTCGCCGTCGACCTCGACCGCCTGGTGGTGCTCGGCCGGATGGCCAAGCGCCGCCTCATCGAGGCCAATCTGCGGCTGGTCGTCTCGGTCGCCAAGCGGTACATCGGCCGCGGCCTGACCATGCTCGACCTGGTCCAGGAGGGCAATCTCGGGCTGATCCGGGCGGTGGAGAAGTTCGACTACGCGCGCGGCTACAAGTTCTCGACGTACGCGACCTGGTGGATCCGCCAGGCGATGTCGCGGGCGCTGGCCGACCAGGCCAGGACGATACGGGTCCCCGTGCACGTGGTGGAGCTGATCAACCGGGTGGTGCGGGTGCAGCGGCGGCTGCTCCAGGAGCGCGGCTACGAGCCGAGCACCGAGGAGGTCGCCGCCCAGCTCGACCTGCCGGAGGAGCGGGTCAGCGAGGTGCTGCGGCTGGCCCAGGAGCCGGTGTCGCTGCACGCGCCGGTCGGCGAGGAGGAGGACGTCGCGCTCGGCGACCTGATCGAGGACGGCGACGCCGCCTCGCCCGTGGAGTCCGCGGCCTTCCTGCTGCTGCGCGAGCACCTGGAAGCGGTGCTGTCCACGCTCGGCGAGCGCGAGCGCAAGGTCGTCCAGCTCCGCTACGGCCTCGCCGACGGCCGCCCCCGCACCCTGGAGGAGATCGGCCGCATCTTCGGCGTGACCCGCGAACGCATCCGCCAGATCGAGTCCAAGACCCTCAACAAGCTCCGCGACCACGCCTTCGCCGACCAGCTCCGCGGCTACCTCGACTGAGACCCCCCGGAGCCCCCCGGGCCCTAGCCGTCCCTGCGCAGCCGCGCCAGCGGCCTCGGCGCCACCACGAACCCCTCGGCGCGCGCGCTCGCCAGCCCGATCCGCGGCAGATGCGCGCTCTTGGCGAAGAGCAGGAAGCGCGGCTCCCAGATGGGCCGGTACTTGGCGTTCGCGCGGTACAGCGACTCCAGTTGCCACCAGCGGGAGAAGAACATCAGGGCCGAGCGCCACAGCCGCAGCACCGGGCCCGCGCCCAGCCGGGCGCCGTCCTCGAACACCGACCGGAACATCGCGAAGTTGAGCGACACCCGCTCCACGCCGACGTCGGCGGCGCGTTCGATCAGGTCGAGGACCATGAACTCGACCAGGCCGTTCTCGCTGTCCCGGTCGCGCCGCATCAAGTCCAGCGACAGCCCCTTCGGGCCCCACGGCACGAAGCTGAGCAGCGCCTTCAACTCGCCCTCGCCGTCGAGGCATTCGATCATCACGCAGTCGCCGTCGGCCGGGTCGCCGAGCCTGCCGAGCGCCATCGAGAAGCCGCGTTCCGTGGCGCCGTCCCGCCAGCGGTCCGCCGCCTCGATCAGCGCGGCCGTCTCGTCGGCCGGGATGTCGCGGTGCCGCCGGATACGGGTGGTGTAACCGGCGCGCCGCACCCGGTTGTACGCCTGCCGCACGCCGCGCATCGCGCGGCCGTCCAGGGTGAACTCGTCGGTCTCCACGATGGCTTCGTCGCCCAATTCCAGCGCGTCCAGGCCGTGCCGGGCGTAGACGGTGCCCCCCTCCTCGCTGGCGCCCATCACCGCGGGGATCCAGGCGTGGTCGCGGGTCTCCACCAGCCAGGCGTCGATGGCGCCCGGCCATGCCTCGACGTCGCCGATCGGGTCACCGGAGGCCAGGGCCACACCGCCGACCACGCGGTAGGCGACGGCGGCCTTGCCGCTGGGCGAGAAGATGACGGACTTGTCGCGGCGCAGCGCGAAGTAGCCGAGCGAGTCGCGGGCGCCGTGCCGGGCGAGCAGTTCGCGCAGCCGGTCCTCGTCGTCGCGGCTCTGGAGGTCCCGGCCGCGCGGGGAGCGGAAGAGCGCGTAGAGCACGGCGAGCAGCAGACCGAGGCCCGCCAGGTTGAGGCCGCTGCTGACCCACGGGCTGATGTGCAGATTCGGCTCGATGTCGGAGTCGCGGCTCAGCGTCGTCAGCCGCAGCGCCACGTACCAGACGCGGTCGCCGACGCTGGCGCGCTCCGGGCCGACGGCCGTGACCAGGGTGGTGCCGACCAGGACCGACAGCAGCGCGCCGACGCCGAGGACGGCGAGCGCGAGCTGCGGGTTGGTGCGGTCGCCCTTGCCGTGGAATTCGCGGCGGCCGAGCGCGCCGAAGCACAGCACGGTCAAAGTGAGCGCGGTGGAGACCCAGTTGAACGGGTGCCGCCGCAGGTCGTCGTAGCACAGCGCCCACACCGACAGGGCCGCGTAGCCGCCGCACAGCGCCATGAAGACGATCCAGGCCACGCGCTTGTGGCGGGCCAGCATCATGGCCATGAAGAGCGTCGCGGCGGCCGAGCCGAAGCCCGCGAAGAGCATGAACGGCGTGAACAGCTCACCGGTGTTGTGGTTCGACATCTCTTGACGGATCGTCAGGGATACGGCGGACAGCAGATCGACGACGCCGATCACCCGCAGGTACCAGATCGGCACCCGCGCGCTGCGCCGCGCCAGCGTCGAGGTCTCGCGCCGCGCGGGGCAGCGCACCGGGTCGGAACCGCCCGGTCGCCCCTGCCGCGGCCCCTCGGCCGTACTCGTACCCGTACCCGTACCCGAATCCGTGCTCGTACCCATACGGGTACTCGTACCCGCCCGCGTGCCGGTACCCGCGACCGACGCCGCGGTGGTGGCGCTGCTCATCACTTCTGCCCTTCCGGAGGTACGGCGGCACAGGCTACCAACGCCCCGCGCCGCCGTACCCGCTGGCTCCTCGGGTTTTCCGGCCCCCCGCTCCGGCCGGTCGGCCGGGACGGAACACCCGTCCCGGCCGGCCCTCGTACCTCAGTCGACCTCCGCGACGGCCTGCGCGAACTGCGCCGCGTACAGCCGCGCGTACGCGCCCTTGGCCGCCAACAGCTCCTCGTGCGTGCCCTGTTCGACGATCGCGCCGGACTCCATCACCAAGATGACGTCGGCGTCGCGGATCGTGGACAGCCGGTGCGCGATCACGAAGCTGGTACGGCCGTGGCTGAGCTTGGCCATCGCCCGCTGGATCAGCACCTCGGTACGGGTGTCGACGGAGCTGGTCGCCTCGTCCAGTACCAGGATCGTCGGATCGGACAGGAACGCCCGCGCGATGGTGATGAGTTGTTTCTCACCCGCGCTGACCCCCGCGCCCTCGTCGTCGATCACCGTGTCGTAGCCCTCGGGCAGCGTGCGGATGAAGCGGTCCGCGTGCGCGGCGCGCGCCGCCTCCTCGATCTGCCCGGCGGTCGCCCCCTCGCTGCCGTAGCCGATGTTCTCCGCGATCGTGCCGCCGAACAGCCAGGTGTCCTGGAGGACCATGCCGATCGAGGAGCGCAGCTCCTCGCGGGAGAGCGTGGCCACATCGGTGCCGTCCAGGGTGATCCGGCCGCCGGACACCTCGTAGAACCGCATCAGCAGATTGACCAGCGTGGTCTTGCCCGCGCCGGTCGGGCCGACGATCGCGACGGTGTGGCCCGGCTCCACCTTCAGCGACAGGTGGTCGATCAGCGGCTTGTCCGGGTCGTAGCGGAAGCTCACGTCCTCCAGCGCTACCCGGCCCCGCACCGGCACCCGGGGGACGTCCCGCTTCGCCGGCTCCGCCGACTGCTCCTCGGCGTCGAGGAGTTCGAAGACCCGCTCGGCCGACGCGATGCCGGACTGGATCAGGTTCGACATGCTCGCCACCTGCGTCAGCGGCTGGCTGAACTGCCGCGAGTACTGCACGAACGCCTGGACGTCACCGATGGACAGCGCGCCCGACGCGACCCGCAGGCCACCGACGACGGCCACCAGCACGTAGTTCAGATTGCCGATGAACATCATCATCGGCTGGATCGTGCCGGAGATGAACTGCGCCTTGAAGCCCGAGCGGTACAGCGCCTCGTTCTGCTCCTCGAAGGCCGCCGCCGACTCCTCCGCGCGCCCGAAGACCTTCACCAGCGAGTGGCCGGTGTACATCTCCTCGATGTGCGCGTTGAGCTTGCCGGTGGTCTTCCACTGCTGGATGAACTGCGGCTGCGCGCGCTTGCCCACCCGCGTGGCCACCAGCAGCGTCACCGGCACGGTGACCAGCGCGATCAGCGCCAGCAGCCAGGAGATCCAGAACATCATGGCCAGCACGCCCACGATGGTCAGCAGCGAGTTCACCAGCTGGCCCATGGTCTGCTGCATCGTCTGGCCGATGTTGTCGATGTCGTTGGTGGCCCGGCTCAGCACCTCGCCGCGCGGCTGCCGGTCGAAGTACGACAGCGGCAGCTTCGCCAGCTTGTCCTCGACGTCGGAGCGCATCCGGAACATCGCCCGGTTGATCACCTTGGTCGCGGTGCGCATCTGGAAGACGCTGAAGACGGCCGCGGCCACGTACACCGCGAGGACCACCAGCAGCACCTTGCCGATGGCGTCGAAGTCCATGCCCTGGCCCGGCGTGAAACCGATGCCCTTGAGCATGTCGGCGACCCGGCCGTCACCGTGCGCGCGCAGCGCGTCGAGCGCCTGCTGCTTGGTGCCGCCGGGGAACCGCCGTCCGATCACCCCGGCGAAGATCAGGTCGGTGGCGTGACCGAGGATGCGCGGCCCGGTCACCGCGAGCGCGACGCTCGCCGTGCCGAGGACCAGCACCAGGCAGAGCAGGAAACGGTCGGGACGCATCAGACCCAGCAGCCGCTTCAGCGACCCGCCGAAGTCCATCGGCTTCTCGACCGGGCCGCCGCTCATGAAGCGCGCGGGCCCGCCCATCGGCCGCGGCGGGCGCTGCGCGGCGGCGGGCTTGTGCTCGTCGTCGCTCATCAGGCGGCCTCGGCTTCCGTGAGCTGGGACAGGACGATCTCCCGGTAGGTCTCGTTGTCGGTCATCAGCTCGGTGTGCGTGCCGGTGCCGACGACCCGGCCCTCGTCCAGGACGACGATCCGGTCCGCGTCACGGATGGTGGACACCCGCTGGGCGACGATCAGCACGGTCGCGGCGGCGGTCTCGTGCAGCAGCGCGCGGCGCAGCGCCGCGTCCGTCGCGTAGTCCAGCGCCGAGAAGGAGTCGTCGAAGAGGTAGATCTCCGGCTTGCGGACCAGGACCCGCGCGATGGCCAGGCGCTGCCGCTGTCCGCCGGAGACATTGCTGCCGCCCTGCGCGATGGGCGCGTCGAGCCCGCCGTCGAGCCGCTCCACGAAGTCCTTGGCCTGCGCCACCTCCAGCGCGTGCCACAGCTCCTCGTCGGTGGCGTCCGGTTTGCCGTACCGCAGGTTGGTCGCGACGGTGCCGGAGAACAGATACGGCTTCTGCGGTACGAGGCCGACGGTCTCGGCCAGCAGCGCGGGGGCCAGCTCCGCGACGTCCTCGCCGTCGACCAGCACCCGGCCGCCCGTCGCGTCGTACAGCCGCGGGATCAGGCCGAGCAGCGTCGACTTGCCGCTGCCGGTGGAGCCGATGATCGCGGTCACCTCACCGGGCCTGGCGACCAGGTCGACCCCGCGCAGGACGGCCGCCTCCGCGCCGGGGTAGGCGAACTCCACGCCGGTCAGCTCCAGGTCGCCGTGGCGGCGCAGGGTCAGCACGGGCGCGGTCGGCGGGACGACGCTGGACTCGGTGCCCAGCACCTCCTCGATGCGCTCGGCGCAGACCTCGGCGCGCGGCACCATCATGAACATGAAGGTGGCCATCATGACCGACATCAGGATCTGCATCAGATAGCTCAGGAACGCCGTCAGGGCGCCGATCTGCATCCCGCCGCTGTCGATGCGGTGCGCGCCGAACCACAGCACGGCGACGCTGGAGATGTTCACCACGCCCATCACCAGCGGGAACATCAGCGCCATCAGCTTTCCGGTGGCCAGCGACACATCGGTCAGACTGTCGTTGGCCTCGGCGAAGCGGCGCTGCTCGTAGTCGTCCTTGACGAAGGCGCGGATCACGCGGATGCCGGTGATCTGCTCGCGCAGCACCCGGTTCACGGTGTCCACGCGGGTCTGCATCGTGCGGAACAGCGGGCGCATCCTGCGGATGATCAGGCTGATCACGATGCCGAGCAGCGGCACCACGGCCAGCAGCAGCGACGACAGCGGCACGTCCTGGCCGAGTGCCATGATGATGCCGCCGACGCACATGATCGGCGCGGACACCATCAGCGTGAACGTCAGCAGCACCAGCATCTGCACCTGCTGCACGTCATTGGTGGTGCGGGTGATCAGCGACGGCGCCCCGAACTGCCCGACCTCGCGGGCCGAGAAGCTCTGCACCCGGTCGAAGACCGACGCGCGGATGTCACGGCCGACCGCCATCGAGGTCCGGGCGCCGAAGAAGACCGCGCCGATCGCGCAGCAGACCTGGACGACGGTCACCCCGATCATGACGCCGCCCAGCCCCACGATGTAGCCGGTGTCGCCCTTCACCACTCCGTTGTCGATGATGTCGGCGTTGAGCGTGGGCAGGTAGAGCGTGGCTATGGTCTGGACGAGTTGGAGCAGTACCAAGAGACCGATGGGTCGCTTGTACGGGCCCAGGTGGGCCCGCAGGAGTCTGATCAGCACACTGAAACCTCGGTGTCGGCGGTACGGGCGCCGCGTACCCGGCGGGACGTACGCAGGCGGCGGAAGGCGCGTACGGAGACGCAGCGCGGGGGAGGGGACGTTGCCCCGGCCCGCCGAGCTTTGCCCGCCCTTTGCCCGTCTTGATCGGCGGAGGATCTTATCTTCCGACACCGCCGGGCCGCATGGGATTAAAGCGAGATGGGATTAAAGCGAGGCAAAGGCCCCCGGGTGAGTCTGCTCGCGCACCGCGACGTACTGCTGACGCACCGCTGACCCCACGGCCGAGTCGTCGCCCGGCTCCAGCAGTTGCGTGGCCGCCTCGGCCCACGGCGGCGGCTCGGTCTGCGACTGCGAGCCGAGCACCGCGCCCAGCGACCAGGCGGCCTGCCGCGCCGCGCCCAGCGCCGCGTACTCGGCGGCCGGCGGTACGACGACCTGCGTGCCGAACAGGGCGGGCGCGATGGCGCGCACCGCGGGCAGCTCGCCCGCCGCGCCCAGCAGGAACACCCGGCGCACCTCGACGCCCTTGTTGCGCAGCACGTCCAGCGCGTCCGTCAGCCCGCACAGCATGCCCTCGAAGGCGGCCCGCGCCAGGTGCTCCGGCTTCATCGAGTCGCGCCGCAGCCCGGCCAGCGTCCCCGCGGTGTGCGGCAGATCGGGCGTCCGCTCGCCCTCCAGATACGGCAGCAGCACCAGTCCGTACGCGCCGGGCGTGGACTGGAGCGCCAGTTCGGACAGCCCGGCCAGGTCGGTGCCCAGCAGATCGGCGGTGCCGCGCAGCGTACGGACGGCGTTGCGCACCTGCACCACCGGCAGATGGCGGCCGGTCGCGTCGGCGAAGGCGGTGACCGTACCCGTCGGGTCCTTCAGCGCCTCGTGGTGCACGGCGAAGACGGTGCCCGCCGCGCCCAGGGAGACCACCGCGTCGCCGGGGCCGAGGCCCAGGCCCAGGGCGGCGGCCATGTTGTCGCCGGTGCCCGCGGAGATCAGCAGGCCCTCGGGGGTCTGTCCCGCGGGTTCGGCGGGGGCCAGTACGTCGGGGAGCGCCACCTGGTGGCCGAGCGCCCGCTCGACCAGATCCGTGCGGTACTCGCCGGTGGCCGCCGACCAGTAGCCGGTGCCCGAGGCGTCGCCGCGGTCGGTCGTACGGCGCGCGGGCCGCCCCAGCAACTGCCACACCAGCCAGTCGTGCGGGAGCATCACCTGCGCTATGCGCGTGGCCGTCTGCGGTTCGTGCTGCGCGATCCAGCGCAGCTTCGCCACCGGATACGCGGCCTGCGGCACCGAGCCGACCGCCTCGGCCCACCCGGCCGCCCCGCCCAGCTCGTCGGTGAGGTCCACGGCCTGCGCCTGCGCCCGCTTGTCGCCGCGCAACAGGGCTGGGCGTACGGCCACCCCGCCCGCGTCCAGGGCCAGCAGCCCGTGCTGCTGCCCGGAGATGCCTATCGCCTGCACCCCTTCGAGGACGCCGTCCTTGGCCGCCTCGCCCAGCGACAGCAGCCACGCCTGCGGGTCGATCTCGGTCGGCTTCTCGCCGTCGTCCAGAGGGTGCGGCGCATGGCCCTGCCTGAGTACCGCCCCGGTCTCGCTGTCGCACACGACGACGGTCGTACCGGTGGTGGAGCTGTCTATGCCCGCGACTTTCCCCATGGACGAGATGATGCCCCACGGGGGGCGGGTACGGGGTGACAGCTGTGCATCAGGTTGCGTCAGGTGTTCGAGAAACGGGCGGGATGCGGCGGGATGCGGGCGGGGATGCCCTTCCTCAGGTGTTGGAGGTGCCCCAGTCGTCCTCGGGCGGCGCGCTGCGGTCGCGCAGTGCCTTCACCCGCTCGGTCACCGACTCCGGCAGCCGGTCGCCGACCTTCGCCGTCACCGTGTCCGCGGCCTTCACTGCGGCGTTCCTGCCGGTCTGCGCGGCGCTCTCCGCCGCGTTGCGCACCGCCGGGTTCTGCGCGACGCGCTGCGCGCTCTTGCGCAACTGCTCGTACCGCTCGCGCCCGGCGCGCGCGCCGAGCACATAGCCGACGACGGCTCCACTGATGAACGTCAGCCGGTAGCGCATGGGCTCCACCCTCTTTCCGTCGGACACGTCAGGCATAGGACAAGTCGGGCCAAGGTGCCGTGTGCTGCGCGCCTACCCTGTGCAGCCGGGTGACAACCCTGGCGCAACTGGTTGGCGGAGCACCCCCTCACTTGCGCTAATGTATGTGTCGCAGCGAACGCGCGCCGTCCGGGGACACCCTGACGAGTGCATTCGGTGCACGCAGAGCGATCCCCTGTAGCTCAATTGGCAGAGCAGCCGGCTGTTAACCGGCAGGTTACTGGTTCGAGTCCAGTCGGGGGAGCTCGGTCCCCTGTAGCTCAATTGGCAGAGCAGCCGGCTGTTAACCGGCAGGTTACTGGTTCGAGTCCAGTCGGGGGAGCGCCGGATCAGGACCCCGTTGGGGTCCTTTTTCATGTCCCGGGGAACCAACTCCCCGCCCCCGCGAGTCCACCCAATGACGCGTCTGTGACCCGCGAGGGCGACAGATCGTATGAGCAGCTATGCTGCGGCAGACGGCGCGCGAGGCGCACCGTACGGGGCGGTAGCTCAGCCGGTTAGAGCAGCGGACTCATAATCCGTCGGTCGTGGGTTCGAGTCCCACCCGCCCCACCCTGCGCCGTGCCGCGAAGCCGGCACTTCGTGGACGGTCTCCGGGGGCGGCGATCATGGCGCCGACACCCCCCGCGCGAGCATCCGTCCGAGTGGCGTCCGCGGCACGTCCTTGACGGGGCCGGGTGTGGTCGCCCTGGCGGCCTCGTGGCACAACTCGGCGGGGGTCAGGGCTGATCGGCGTGTGACCGCGCGGCGCGGCCCCGCTTTCCGCGTGCGCGGGGCGCGGGGCGCGGGTCAGGCCGGCCAGGTGCCGGTGAGCCGCCGGGTGGCGGTGGCGCCGCTCCGGCTGACCGCCGCCTTCACGACGGCGAAGATCAGCCCGTGCAGCGCGGCCGCGATCAGGACCTCCTTCCAGGCGCGCTCCTCGTCCAGCGCGTCCGGGGTGTCGTCGTCGTGCCCCACCACCTTCCACGTCTGCTTGAAGGCGGCTCCGGCCAACGCGCCACTGGCCACGCTGAGCAGCAGGCCGACCGGGCGGTAGACGATCTTCGCGGCGTTCACTTGCGGCCCCTCTTCCAGCGGACGGTGAAGAACACCACGGCGGCGCCGATCGCCGCGGCGACGGCCGCGCCGGGGCGGCGCTTGACGGCGTCGGCGGCCTGCTGGGTCTTCTCGGCCAGGGGCTCGGGGGTCTTCTCGCTGACCTTGGCGGCCACCGCCGCGGTGCCTTCAGCGATCTTGGCCGAGGCGGCGGCGGCCTTCTCCCGCACCGGTTCCGGCGTCTTGTCCCGGACCAGCGCGCCGACTTCGGCCGCCTTCGCCCGGGCCGAGGCCGACGCGTCGGCCGCCGTGTCCTGAGCGGTGTCCTGGGCCTCGTCCTTCGTGGTCTGGGCGCGGTCCTTCAGCTCGGTGACCTTGCTCTGGACCTTGTCCTTCGCCTGGGCGGCCTTGTCGCCGACCTTGTCCTTGACCTCGGCGGCCTTGTCCTTCGCCTGGGCGGCCTTGTCGCCGACCTCGTCCTTGATGTCGGCGGCCTTGCCCTTGGCGCGGGCCTTCACGTCGGCCTTGGCGGCCAGTTCCTCCACCGTCTCGCCGAGCTGCTCACGGGTGCTCTCCACCTGGGCGCGCAGTTCCTCGGGGGTGGACGGGTCCTTCTCGTCATGCGGGTCGATGGTCATCGCTTCGTCTTTTCCTTGATGGTGGCGACATCGGCCTTGACACCGGCGATCGCCTGCTCGGGAGCCGGCGGCGTCGCGCGGCTCACTTCCTTCTTCCCCGCCAGCGCCAGCGTGGCGGCGAGCGCCAGCAGCGCCACCGCGACGATCAGCGCCGACAGCCACACCGAGAACGTGAGGGCGAGCGCCGCGACCGCCGTGGCGGCCAGCGCCTCCAGACCGATGAAGGCCAGCAGCCCCGCACCGCCGAACAGCCCGCCGCCCATGCCGAACCGTTTGCCCTTCTGGGCCATCTCGGCCTGGGCGAGCCGCATTTCCTCGCGCACGAGCTGCGACATCTGCTGTGTCGCGCGCGACACCAGCTCGCCGACCGACGGCTCGCCCGAGCCGTCCGCCGCTCCGGAGCCGTCCCCTGCCGCCCGAGTTCCGACGGGATCCATCACCACTCACCGGTCCTTCCGTCTCCTATGCGCCCGGCTACCCGGGCCGGACGGGCGCACACGCGCTTCGGCAGGCGGCCGCGTGCCGGGCACGTCGGTTCGGCTCGGGCGGGGGACGTACGGGGAAGGCGCGGGCACCCTCAGGCGAAGGTGTTCTTGTAGAAGAGGCTCGCGTCGAAGCTGGGGTCGGTCGTGGTGCCGGTCTTGCCGGAGAAGCCGAAGGTGAGGCGGGGCTGGCCGTCGGCCACCCAGATCGCGCAGCCCTGCGGCTCGCGGCCCGGGATCGTCGCCCCCGCGGTGGTGCGGAAGACCTCGCCGTGCCCGCCCCCGGCGTCGTTCATGCTGACGGCGGCGAGGTAGGACGGGCCGCCCGACCTGCCGTAGAGGAGGTAGGCGTACTCGCCGTAGAGGGTGACGCCCTGGAAGGCGGCGTCGTCCGGGATCTTCAGTTGGGCGTTGGTGGGCAGCGCGCGTTCGGCCTTCCTGTCGTCCTGGGAGAGCCGTCCCGCCACCGCGTCCGCCAGCGGGAAGACCACCAGCCGCCAGGGGTTGGGCGAGGTGGACTGGGTGGCGTAGCGGACCAGCAGCATGTTGTTGACGGGGTCGATCGCGGGGCGGGGCAGGCCCGCGTAGGTGGTGATGGTGGGCGTACGGTCCTGGATCGGGATCACCGACGGGTTGCCGTAGGTGAGGGTGATGCCCTCGGTGTAACGGAACCGGGTGAGCCGGTAGCCGCTGTCCTCGTACGCCCCCTTGGCGACGTTGTAGTTGTCGCCCTCGATCCACAGGTACGGCGCGGAACCGGCGCCGGTGGGTTCGACGGCCATCGAGGAGCCGTGGCCGAACTGGTGCAGCGCCATGGTGCCGAGCACGTTGCCCGCCAGGTCGGTGCGGACGATCCAGATGTCGCCGTAGTGGATGTGCGCCTTTGACGGGTCCCCGTCGTCGGAGTCGTTCTCGTTGTCCCCGGGGCGGTGCTGGGCGAAGTAGATGTGGCCGTTGACGTTGTCGTAGGCGAAGGACTGCATGGCCCAGGACGTCTCGTGCAGCGGCTTGCGCCAGAACACCTGGTCCCCGCCGCCCTCCAGCGAGAAGGGCGGGGTGACCGGCAGGTCGGCGGCGGCCGGTCCCGCGGCGGCGAGGACTCCGGCCGCGCCGAGCGCCCCGGCGGCCGTGAGGCCCGCGCCCGCGCGCAGCAGCCCCCGGCGGCTGGGTCCGGTTCCGGCGCTGTGCGTGACGTGTTCGGCGGGCATGACGGCCACGCTCCTCGGCTTCGCACCCCGTCACGCGGCACGACGGACCCCGTGGTCGGCGTACCGAACGCGTGACGAGTGGATGAGGCCCCGACGCTAGGCCGGGCCCCGGCGGCCGACAAGACCGCGACCGCCCCCGGTCCGCCCGCCGTTGTCCTCCGGCCCGGCAAGCGGAGTACGGCCCGGCGCCGCCGCCTCATGCGGGCCCCCGCAGGTCCGGTTCGGGCTCGCGAGGCCGGGGCGGCCATGATCCGGAACGCCGTCCCGGCGGAACGTAAAAACCTGGCCAACGAGCCCCGTGTCCGCGCGGCTCACCCGCCCTGGCGCCGGTGCCCCTGCCGGGCCGCCGCCGACCGAAGGCTGACCGGCGCTGAGAGGCGCTGACCGGGGGCGCGGAGGGGCCGGCCGCGCGTCTGCCCCGGAGTGGGATGGATTACACCCGGGGGGTCCGGGGGATGGGCTCGGCGTATACCGGGCGTTTATCGGATCGTGGATATGTTTGCGCCCATGCCCAGCACGCCTCCGGCTCCCGATTCCGCGTTCGCCGACGCGGCCGAGCTCAATGCCCGGATACGTCGGCTCAGCGCGGGTCGCACCTCGTGGACCCCGGACGAGCTGACGGAACTGGCCCGCCTCCAGGCGGAGTGGCAGCTCGCGGTGGAAGGCGAGTCGGAACAGGTCTGACCCCGGACCGCGGCAGTACGGGGCCGTACCCGTACGGGACGTACCCGTACGTGACTCCCTGACTACGCCGTCGCGCCGCGCTCGCCCAGCGACGACAGCAGCTGGAGCTTCTCGTAGGAGTCGGTGCCGGGGGTGGCGGTGAAGACCAGGAGGGTCTGGGACTGGGCGGGGTCCTGGAGGACCTGGCAGTGCAGGTGGAGGATGCCGACCTCGGGGTGACGGATCCGTTTGAGGTCGTCGGGGTGGCGGACGCCGATCTCGTGGGCGCTCCAGAGGATGGCGAATTCGGGGCTCACGGCGAGCAGGGCGTCGACGAGGGCGGCGGCCCGCGAGCCGGGACCCTGGCGGGAGAGCGTCTCGCGCAGCCCGGCGGTGAAGATCCGGCTGTGGGTGGGGTGGTCGGCCTCGGGGTAGATGCGGCGGGTGACGGGGTCGGTGAACCAGCGGTAGCCGAAGCTGCGGGCCATCCCGGTGTGCCCGGTCTCGTCGCCCAGCAGGGCGAGCGCCATCCGGGTCTGCGTCAGCGTCTCGCCGAGATCCGTCATGACCTGCGCGGGAGTGTCGTCCAGGCGCCCGAGAATCCGCATCAGGCCGGGGCTGACGTGGTCGCTGCCCGATCCGCGCTCCGGGGCGCTGTGCCCCGCCATCCGGAAGAGGTGGTCGCGCTCGTCGAGCGAGAGATGCAGGCCGCGCGCGATGGCGCCCAGCATCGGCGCGGACGGCTGCGGGCCGCGGGCCTGCTCGATCCGGCTGTAGTAGTCGGTCGACATGCCGGACAGCGCGGCGACCTCCTCGCGCCGCAGCCCCCGCGTACGCCGCCGCGGCCCGCGCGGCAGCCCCACGTCCTCGGGTTGCAGCGCCTCACGCCGGGTGCGCAGGAAGTCCGCCAGCTGTTCTCGGTCCATGACCCCAGTCTCCCGCCTGTCCGGTCGCGGTCTTCCGCCTGTACGTCCGCGCCCTCCCGCCTGTCCGGTCCCGGTCTCCCGCCTGTACGTCCGCGCCCTCCCGCCCGTACGGCCACGGTCTTTTCCCCCCCCCGCACGTCCGCGGCTCAGCTCTCGGCGGCCACGCCGTCCGGGAAGCGCACCCCGGCCAGCTCCTCCGACACCTGCCAGACCCGCCGCGCCTCCTCCTCGCTCCGCGCCGACCGGTACAGCGGCTGCTCCACCACGGGCCCGGTCAGATGCCCGAGGCCGCCGGGACCGTAGAAGGCGCCGCCGACCGCCCCCGGCGCGGTCGCCGCGTACAGCACCGGCCGCAGCCCGTCGTCGACGGTCTGCACGAACAGCCCGAGCCTGGACTGCCAGCGGAAGGCGCGGTCCATCCAGGTCGTCCGCTTCGCGCGCCCCAGATTCGGCCCGGCCGTCTGGAGATTGGTCGAGGTCAGGCCCGGATGCGCGAGGGTGCTGGTGATGCCCCAGCCGCCCGCGACGCTGCGCCGGTGCAGTTCCAGGCCGAACATCAGCACCGCCAGCTTCGACTGGCTGTAGACCTTCATCGGCGCGTAGCCGCGCTCCGCCTGGAGGTCGTCCCAGGCCAGCGCCCCCTGGCGGGCACCGATGCTCGACTGGGTCGCCACCCGCGCGCCGCCCGCGGCGCGCAGCAGCGGGAGCAGATGCGCGGTCAGCGCGAAGTGCCCGAGGTGATTCGTCGCGAACTGCAACTCCAGGCCGTCCGCGGAGGTCTGCCGGGTCGCCGGGGTCATCACCGCCGCGTTGTTGACGAGGATGTCGACCGGCCTGCCCTCGGCGACCAGCGTCCGGCCGAGCGCGGCGACCGACTCCAGCGACGCCAGGTCCAGCTCCCGCGTCGACACCCGCGCGCCGGGCACCTCGGCCCGGATCCGCTCCACGGCCGCCGCGCCCTTCGCCGCGTTCCGTACCGGCAGCACGACCTCCGCGCCCGCCCGCGCCAGCCGCCCGCCGAGCCCCCGCCCGATCCCGTCGCTCCCGCCCGTGACGACGGCGAGTTTTCCGCTGAGATCGGGCACCGCGGTGTCCAGTGCGTTCTTACGTGTCATGACGGTTCGCTCCTGACGGTGAGTGGGGGCGGGCGATGCCGCATTCGCGGGGGCGGGCGAGCGCTTTCCAGCGGAGGGGGGAGGGGGGAGAGGAACACAAAGGGACGGCGTGCGGATACGTATCCCGTGCGGCGGGCGAGGGAACCGCCAGGTCGGAGGAGCAACCCGCCCGGCTGGAACGGGAACCCGCCGGATCAGAGTGGGAACCCGCCGGGTCAGAGCAGGAACCCGCCCGACGCCTCGATCCGCTGTCCCGTGATCCACCCGGTCCCGTCGGACAGCACCGCGGCGATCACCCCGCCGATGTCCTCGGCGGTCCCGACCCGGCCGAGCGCTGCCTGGCCGGAGAGCGCGGCCCTGACGCCTTCGTCGTCCCGCATGAAGCCCCCGCCGAAGTCGGTGCCGGTGGGGCCGGGCGCGACGGCGTTCACGGTGATGCCGCGCGGGCCCAGCTCCTTGGCCAGATAGCGGGTGAACACCTCCACGGCGCCCTTCATCGACGCGTACGCCGACAGTCCCTCGCTGGTGAAGCGGGTCAGCCCGGTGGAGAGGTTGACGATCCGGCCGCCGTCGGCGAGCAGCGGGACCAGCCGCTGGGTGAGGAAGTAGACGCCCTTGAAGTGGACGTTCAGCATCGTGTCGAAGCCTTCCTCGGTGGCTTCGAGGAAGGGTTCCGTCACGGCGGAGCCCGCGTTGTTGACGAGGTAGTCGAAGTCCGACCGCCCCCAGCCCTCCTTGAGCAGCCGCCGCACCTCGTCGGCGAAGTCCGCGAATCCGGCGGTCCGGGCGGTGTCCAGGCGGAGCGCGTACGCGGTGCGGCCGAGCGCCCTCGCCTCGGCGACCACGGCCGCCGCCTCGTCCTCGTGCGACCGGAAGGTGATGATCGGATCGACGCCGTCCGCGGCGAGCCGCAGCGCGGTGGCGCGGCCGAGCCCGCGGTTGGCGCCGGTGACGATCGCGATCCTGGCCGGTGCGGTGCTGTCCGTGGTCGTGCCGGTGGTCGTGTCCGTGTGCGTGGTCATGACTCCAGCGTGGGCGGCGGCGACGGCCGGATGAAGGCCCCACTTGTCCAGGGATCGCCGATCCCACCTTGAGCGGGGAGCGGCCCGCGCGGCCCGCGCACATCCGGTGTCATCCGGTGTCACGTGGTGTCCTTTTTACCCAATACGGAACCGGACCATAGAGACTTCGCGGGCCCCGATCCGCAGGATAGGTATGCCTAAGTCAGGCCAGGCACACCTAAGCACGGGTCCGGGAGGACGAACATCGATGTGGGACGACGCGTTTCCGAGCTTCCTGATCGGACTCAGGGAAGGTCTCGAAGCCGGGCTGATCGTCTCGATCCTGGTGGCCACCCTGGTGCGCGGCGACGCCAAGTCCCGGCTCCCGCAGGTGTGGACGGGCGTCCTGGCCGCCATCGCCCTGTCGATGAGCTTCGGGGCGGTCCTCACCTTCACCGCCGCGAATCTGTCGGCGACCGCGCAGGAGGCGTTCGGCGGCACGCTCAGCGTCGTGGCCGTCGCCTTCGTCACCGCGATGGTCTTCTGGATGCGCCGCTCGGCCCGCAATCTGTCCGGTGAGATCCGGGAGAAGGTGACGGCCGCGCTCGCCATGGGCGGCGGCATGCTGATCCTCACGTCCTTCCTCGCGGTCGGCCGCGAGGGCCTGGAGACCGCGCTCTTCCTGTGGACCACCGCCCGCGCCGCGGGGGAGTCCGGCGGCCCGCTGGCCGGCGCCGCGATCGGCCTGGTGCTGGCCGCGGGGCTCTGCTGGGGCCTGTACCGGCGGGTGCTCAAGATCAATCTGAGCCGCTTCTTCACCGTGACCGGCGCCGTCCTGATCGTCATCGCCTCGGGCGTCCTCGGCTACGGCCTGCGCGACCTCCAGGAGGGCGGCGTGATCGCCGGGAAGACGGCGTACGCCTTCGACCTCAGCGCGCACATCGACGCCGGTTCCTGGTACGCCGCCCTCCTCCAGGGCGTCCTCAACCTCACCCCGGCCATGACCTGGCTCCAGGTCGCCGCCTACGTCGGCTACCTCGCGATCGTTATGACGCTGTTCGTACGCGGCCTGCGCAAGCCCGCGCCCGCGCCCGTGTCCAAGAAGGCGGCCGAGGCACCGACGGCCGAGCCGACCGGGGCGGAGACGGCGCCCGCTTCCGCACCGGCCCCCGCCGCCGCACCGGCCCCCGCTTCCGCACCGGCCCCCGCTTCCGCACCGGCCCCCGCCGCCGCACCGGACCCGGCCCCTGTGCCCGGTGTCACGGCGGCGCCCGCCCGCACCCGCTCCCGTCCCGTATGGCTGCTCCCGGCCGCCGTCGTCGCGATCCCCGCCGTGATCGGCGGCCTGGTCGTGGCCTTCGGCGACGGCAAGCCCGCGGGAGCGCAGACCGTCGCCGTCTCGCCGACCGAGTGCGGCAAGGGCTTCAGCGCCCCCAAGCCCGGCCGCCGGACCTTCTCGATGCGCAACACCGGCGACAAGGCGTCCGAGGTCTATCTGATCAACCCCGCCACCAACGCCGTCTACGGCGAGATCGAGGGCCTGGCCCCCGGCACCACCCGCGACCTGGTCGCCACCGTCGGCAGCGGCGAATACGCCTGGCGCTGCGTGCCGACCAGCGGCAAGGCGGTCACCTCGGCGTCCGTACGGGTCTCCGGCGGCAGCACCACCAAGGCCGTCCTGCCGCTGGCCGCGTCCGAACTCCAGCCGCCGCTCGCGTCGTACCGCGCCTATGTGAACACCGGGCTCGGCACGCTGGTCGGACAGACCGGCACACTGACGGCCGACCTCGCGGCGGGCGACCTCACCGCGGCGCGCGCCGACTGGCTCACCGCGCACGACACGTACTCCGCGCTCGGCGCCGCCTACGGGACCTTCGCCGACTTCGACGCGAAGATCAACGGCCGCAAGGACGGGCTGCCGGGCGGCGAGAAGGACCCGTCCTTCACCGGCTTCCACCGCATCGAGTACGGGCTGTGGCACGGCGAGTCCGCGGCCTCGCTCAAGCCGCTCGCCGTCCGGCTCGGCGCCGACGTGGCGGGCCTGCGCAAGGCGTTCCCCACGCAGGACTTCGACCCGTCCGACCTGCCGCTGCGCAGCCACGAGATCCTGGAGAACACCCTCCAGTTCGAGCTGACCGGCGACACCGACGAGGGCAGCGGGACGAATCTGGCGACCGCGAACGCCAACCTGGCCGGTACGAAAGAGCTGTTGACGGTGCTGCGGCCGCTGATCACCCGGCGGGACCCGCGCCAACTGGCCCTGATCGACGCGGACATCGCCCGCCTTCAGAGGCTGCTCGACAGCACGCACAAGGGCGCCGCCTGGACCCCGGTCGGCTCGCTCGACGCGGCGGCCCGCGCGACGATCGACGGCGCGACCGGCCAGCTCCTGGAAGACCTCGCGCCCGTCCCCGACCTGCTCGAAATCCGGAAGTCCGCATGAGGCGCGAGGACCGTACGGCGCCAGGACCCGAACAACTCCCCGAAGGGAAGCAGCAGATGCCCGCCGACTCCACCCGACCCGAAGGCCACGAGGGCTACGGCGGTGACGCGGCGGGCGGCGGCACCTGCCCGATGGGCGCGGGCCGCAGGTCCTTCGTGAAGACCGCGCTCGGCGCGGGCGCGGGCGCGGCGGCGCTGGCGGGCGGCGGCCTCGCGCTGAGCACGGCGGCCGGCGGCAGCAGCGCCCAGGCGGCCGACGCGGGTCAGCGCGGCCAGGCCGCGGCGGTGGACTTCCACGGCGCGCACCAGGCGGGCGTCATCACCCCGCAGCCCGCCGCGGCGACCTTCGTCTCGCTGAACGTCATCGCGGACACCAGGGCCGAACTCGCCGACCTGTTCAGGACGATCACCGAGCGGGCCCGCTTCCTCACCGCGGGCGGCACCCCCGACGACCTGGGCGTCGGCGCGCCGCCGTCCGACAACGGCATCCTCGGCCCGACCGTCCCCGCCGACGCGCTCACCGTCACCGTCGGCGTCGGCTCCTCGCTCTTCGACGACCGCTACGGCCTCGCGGGCGCCAAGCCGCGCCGCCTCACCCCGATGCGGACCTTCCCCAACGACAACCTCCAGGCCGCGCAGTGCCACGGCGACCTGTCGTTGCAGATCTGCGCGGGCAGCACGGACACCGTCCTGCACGCGCTGCGCGACATCGCCCGGCACACCCGCGGCGGCATGCAGATCAAGTGGCGCATGGACGGCTTCCAGAACGCGCCCCGGCCGACCGGCGCGCAGCGCAATCTGCTCGGCTTCAAGGACGGCATCGCCAACCCGGACGTGCGCTCCGGCCGGGAGATGGACCGCCTGGTGTGGGTGACGGACGCGCTCGGCGAGCCCGCGTGGGCGGCGGGCGGCAGCTACCAGGCGATCCGGATCATCCGGATGCTGGTCGAGTTCTGGGACCGGGTCTCGCTCACCGAGCAGGAGTTGATGTTCGGCCGCCGCAAGGACACCGGCGCGCCGCTGGACGGCGCGAAGGAGACCGACACCCCGCTCTACGCCAAGGACCCGCAGGGCAACGCGATCCCGCTGGACGCGCACATCAGGATGGCCAACCCGCGCACCGCCAGGACCGACGACTCCCGCATCCTGCGCCGCGGTTACAACTACGACCGGGGCGTGGACGCGGTCGGCAACCTCGACATGGGGCTGGTCTTCTGCTGCTACCAGCAGGACGTACAGCGGCAGTTCGAGGCCACCCAGACCCGGCTGATCGACGAGCCGCTGGTCGACTACATCTCCCCGGTCGGCGGCGGCTACTTCTTCGTGCTGCCCGGCGTCCGCGACACCAAGGACTGGCTCGGCCGCGGCCTGCTCTCCGCCTGAGCCTCTGCCCGACCCCCCCCGCCTGACATTCCGTCAGCACGCCGTCGGGCCGGGCGGATCAGGTGCCGTCCGCCTCTCCTCATCTGACGGTCCGTCAGGCATGCTGTGCCCGTGCCGGATTCCGGTGGGACCGGCGGCCGAGGAGGCGGGCATGGCGGTGGACAGGGCGGCGGACGGGCCGACGGATACGTCAACAGGTACGGACGGGACGGCGATCGAGGACGCGCTGTTCATCGGCGGCCGGTGGACCGCCCCGGAGCGCGGGCACTACGACGTGCTGAACCCGGCCACCGAGCGCGTGGTCGGGCGGGCGCCGGAAGCGAGCCCGGAACAGGCGCATGCGGCCACCGCCGCCGCCCGGCAGGCGCTCGACGGCTGGTCGCGCACCCGCCCCGAGGAGCGCGGCCGGATACTGGAGCGCGCCGGGCGGATCATCCTGCGCGAACTGAAGCCGTACGCGGCCCTGGCGGGCGCCGAGAGCGGCGCCACCGCCGCGACCGCCCGCGGCATGCAGGTCGGCGTGGCCGCCGCCCGCTTCCTGCGATACGCGCGCGGCGCGCTCGAACCCACCGAGACCGCGCTGCTCCCGCAGCTCAACGAGGCGTCCGCGATGGGCGCGGGCGGCGTCTTCGGCGCGCTGGCGGTCCGGCAGCCGGTCGGCGTCGTCGCCTGCGTCACGTCCTACAACAACCCCTGGGCGAATCCGGCGGGCAAGGTCGCGCCCGCGCTCGCGATGGGCAACACCGTCGTGGTCAAACCCGCCCCGCAGGACCCGCTGTCGGTCTACCGGATGGCGGAGGCGCTGACCGAGGCCGGGCTGCCGCCGGGTGTGCTCAACGTGGTGACCGGCTCGGGCGCCGACGTCGGCGAGGCGGTCGTCGGGTCGCCCGACACCGACATGGTGAGCTTCACCGGCTCCACGGCCGTCGGGCAGCGCATCGCGGAGACCTGCGGGCGCGGTATGAAACGGCAGTTGATGGAACTCGGCGGCAAGGGCGCCGCGCTGGTCTTCGACGACGCCGACCTCGACTCGGCCGTCGCCGGGATCGGCACCACCTTCAGCTTCTACAGCGGCCAGATCTGCACCGCCCCCACCCGCGTACTGGCCCAACGCGCGGTCTACCCACGGCTGGTGGAGCGACTGGCGGGGTACGCGCGACGGCTCGTCGTCGGCGACCCCGCCCAACCCGCCACCGTCGTCGGCCCGGTCATCTCCGCCGCCCACCGCGACCGCGTCGAGGCGTATGTCGCGCTCGGCCGCAAGGAGGGCGCCACCCTGCTGGCGGGCGGTGAACGCCCGCCGCTGGAAAGGGGGTTCTACGTCGCCCCCACACTGCTGGCCGACTGCGCGCCCGACATGCGGGTGGTCCGCGAGGAGATCTTCGGGCCCGTCGTCGTGGTGCTGCCGTTCGACGACGAGGACGAGGGCGTCGCGCTCGCCAACGACAGCGACTACGGCCTGATCGACTACGTGTGGTCCGCCGACGTGCCCCGCGCCTTCCGGGTCGCGCGGCGGCTGCGCGCGGGCGGCGTCGGGATCAACACCGTGGGCCGCAACATGGAGGCGCCCTTCGGCGGCTTCAAGCGCAGCGGCGTCGGCCGGGACGTGGGGTCGTACGCGCTGCACGCCTACAGCGAGACGCAGAGTCTCGTCTGGCCCGGCTGAGCCGCCGCCGGGCATCGGCCCGACGCTGTACAGACCGCCCCGACCTGGCCTGAGCTGCGGCGACTTGTCCGCAGGGGAGTTTCCCGGCGAAGCCGGGACAAGCGGAACTCCGGGGTTCCGCCGCACCGCGACGGTCCCTTACAGTCCATCCGCCATGAACTACTGCCACACGTGCCGACGACACCTCAACGGCGCCTTCTCCTGCCCCGGATGCGGCGCGATCGCGGACCGGTCGGGGCTGCCCGACGAGGCCGACACGGCGCAACTGCCGCCGGTCACCGAGGAGGCCGCCGCAGCGGACGGCGCCGGCCCGGCGCCGTCCGTGAGCGCGGCGACACCGATGGCCCCCGTCGAGGGCTCCCTCGTGGACGACCTCCTCAGGGACTCGGGCCTCGGCCCGGACGCGGGCCCCGCCGCCGTCCCGGCAGCCCCCGTCCCGACCGCCGCCGAGCCCGAGCCCGGCGGCGCGGGCACGGGTACCGGCAGTGCCGTCGCAGTCGGCCCCGGCGTCGGCGAGGACCCGGACACGGACCCCGGCACGGCGGGCGACGACAGCGCGTACGGCGGGACGTACACCGCCCCGTACGCCGACCCGTACGTCCCCGCGTACGGCGAAGCCCCGCGACGGGACGCCCCCACTGCCCTGGCCGACAGCCTGCTCGGAGCCGGTGGCGGCGGCTACCGCGAGGACCACGACCTGCGCGGGACCGCCAGGCGCCGCCGCGGCCGTCACCAGCGGGCGGCGATCCTCGGCGTCGGCGCGGTCGCGGTCGTCGGCTCGCTGACGATGTTCGGCGTCGCGGCCTTCTCCGGCGGCTCGCCGAGCCCGTCCACCGATCCCGGCCCCGGCGTCTCCGCGGTCTCCCCCTCGCCCGACGCGCCCCGGCCGTCCACCGGCGCGAGCGGCACCCCCGGCGTCCCGAAGGGTGGCGGCCGGACCAGCGGCAGCGCGTCGCCCTCGGCATCCGACAAGGCGTCCGGCTCGCCGTCGGCTTCGGCCTCGCGTTCCGAGAGCGCGCCCGCGTCCAGCCCGGCGGGGAAGCCCTCGCGCACCGCGAGCGCGTCGCCGTCGAGGACGACCGCCGCGCCGCCGACCACGACCGCGCCGCCGTCCTCGCCCGCGACACCGTCGCCGACGTGCACGCATGTGCTCTGGTGGTGCCAGTAGGGTCCCCGCGGGGACGGATCAGCGGGCCTCAGCCGTCGCCCTCGCCCGGCTCGCGGCCCGCGCCCGGGGTGTCACCGAGGCTGTGGTCGCGGTGCGCGCCGTCCGCCGGGTCGTCGCCCAGCATCTGCCGCAACAGGTCGCGCAGCATGGTGCGTTCCTGTTCGGAGAGCCCGGCGAGCGGTTCACGGGCGAAGTCCAGGGAGTCGCGGAGTTTGTCGGCGACGGCGTGGCCCTCGGCGGTGGCCGCGGCCAGCTTGATCCGGCGGTCGGCCGGGTCGGTACGGCGCTCGGCCAGCCCCCTGACCTCCAGCCGGTCGATGATGCCGGTCACATTGGACGGCTCGCACTTCAGCCAGCGGGCGATCCGCCGCATGGGCAGCGGCCCCGAATTGAGCAGCGCGAGCACCTTGGCCTGCGCGCCGGTCAGCCGGTGGCGGGCGGCGGCCGACTCGTACTCCTGGTGGTAGCGGGCGGCGACGGTGCCGATCAGGCCGACGACCTCGACGGTCAGGGGATCGCTTCGGCGACGTGTCATGACCAACAGTTTACCCAAATGTTTGACATCATGAAACATCAAGGTCCATGGTTAGTTCAGCACCTGAATCATTTCCATGGTTGATCAGCGGTTGATCAGTGATCGACGCCGACCAGTGGTCGAACCGTCGCCGAAGGAGGACTTCCCCCATGCCGAAGAGCCGTGAATGGCACCTGGTCGCCCGCCCCAAGGGCTGGCCGGTGCCGGAAGACTTCGCGCTGGTCGAGACCGACGTCCCCGAGCCGGGCCCCGGCCAGATCCTGGTCCGCAATCTGCACCTGTCGGTCGACCCGTACATGCGCGGCCGGATGAACGAGGCGAAGTCGTACGCGCCGCCGTACGAGCTGAACCAGCCGATGCACGGCGGCGCAGTCGGCCGGGTCGTGGCCTCGCGGGCCGAGGACTTCGCAGTCGGCGACCATGTGCTGCACGGCCTCGCCTGGCGGGAGTACGCCCTGGTGGACGCCGCGCGCGCCGTCCGGGTCGACCCGGACCAGGCGCCGCTCACCGCGTATCTCGGAGTCCTCGGCATGACCGGGCTCACCGCCTACGCGGGTCTGCTGAGGGTCGCCGAATTCGCGCCGGGCGAGGTCGTCTTCGTCTCGGGCGCGGCGGGCGCCGTCGGCGGCCAGGCCGGGCAGATCGCCCGGCTCAAGGGCGCCTCGCGGGTCATCGGCAGCGCGGGCTCCGCGGAGAAGGTCCGGATGCTGGTGGAGGAGTACGGCTTCGACGCCGCCTTCAACTACAAGGACGGCCCGGTGGCCGGGCAGTTGAAGGCCGCCGCGCCCGACGGCATCGACGTCTACTTCGACAACGTCGGCGGGGAGCACCTGGAGGCCGCGGTCGGCGCGATGCGGGTGCACGGCAGGGCCGCCCTGTGCGGGGCCATCGCGCAGTACAACGCGACGGAGCCGGTGGCGGGGCCGCGCAATCTCGGCCTGATGGTCGGCAGGCGGCTCACCCTGCGCGGCTTCCTCGTCACCGACCACGAGGACCTTCGCCCCGAGTTCGTCCGCGAGGCCGCCGGCTGGCTGCGTGACGGCCGGCTGCGGTACCGCGAGACGGTGGTGGAGGGAATCGAGAACAATCTGGAAGCGTTCTTGGGCGTGCTGCGCGGTGACAACACCGGAAAGATGATCGTCTCTCTTCCGGCGGAGTGACCCGCCGTCCGGCCGCCGACCGACCGGCCGGGCTCGACACCCGGCCGAAAATTCAACAAAATGTTGCAGGCGTGCTCGCGTGCCTTGCGGGCCGCCCGCCCCTCAGGAGGACACTTTCATGAGCATCCAGCCCGTAGACGTCCTGTACACCGCCGTCGCCACCGCGGAGAACGGCCGTGACGGCCGCGTCGCCACCGACGACGGCAAGCTCGACGTCATCGTGAACCCGCCGACCGAGATGGGCGGTGCGGGCAACGGCACCAACCCCGAGCAGCTCTTCGCCGCCGGGTACAGCGCCTGCTTCCAGGGCGCGCTGGGCGTCGTCGCCCGCCAGGCCAAGGCCGACATCAGCGGCTCCCGCGTGACCGCCAAGGTCGGCATCGGCAAAATCGCCTCCGGCGGCTTCGGCCTCACCGTCGAACTGGCCGTCTCCATCCCCAACGTGGACGACGTCACCGCCAAGGACCTGGTGGAGAAGGCGCACCAGGTGTGCCCGTACTCCAACGCCACGCGCGGCAACATCACGGTGGACCTGAGCGTCGTCTGAGTTCTCCGCCGCTCACCCGGTCGGCCCCGGTAAGGACCGCGCTCCCAGGAGCGCGGTCCTTACGGCTGTCCGGCCGTCCCCGGCTCGGACGGCGACGGCTGTCCGGCCGTCCCCGGCTCCGACGGCGGGGCCAGCAGCGCCAGGAAGTCGCGGAAGGCCGCCGACATGTCGACCGCGCCGGGGTCGAGGAGCCACTGCACCTGGAGGCCGTCCATCACCGCCGCCAGCAAGGTGGCCGCCCGCTCGGGGGTGAGGCCGCCCGGCAGCCGGTCGCCGTACTCGGCGCGCAGCGCCTGCGCGCCGCCCTCGCGGACCCGCGCGTAGCGCTCGCGGAAATACTCCTGCGCCGGGTGCCCCTCGGTGACGCTGTCGCCGACCAGCACGGTGAACGCCTGGACGATGCCGGGCCTGGTCGCGTTGTACTCGACCAGTTCCGCCACCACCTCCAGCGGCCACGACCGGCCGTGCAGCGCCGCCGACGCCATGTCCCACTGGTCGCGCGCCTCCAGCACGGACACCAACAGGGCGTCCTTGGTGGGGAAGTAGTGCATCAGCCCCTGCTGGGTCAGCCCCACCCGCTCGGCCACCGCCACCAATGTGGCGCCCCGGTAGCCGCGCTCGGCGATCACCTCCGTCGCGGCCTGGATGATCTCCGCCCGCCGGTCGCCCCGCCGTTCACTCCTGGTTCCCGCCACGCCACCCCGCCCCCTTCCCCTGCCGCTCGGGAGCCTTTGCCGCTCGGGAGCCTACAAGATTACGAAATGGCATCTATCCCTACCGTACGACAGGTAGCGTGGGCGCGGTGGGACGGGAGCGGTACGGGACAGGCGGAAGGGGACGGAAGATGACGGCGATCAGCGGGGCGGCGGCCGGAGCAGGGGACGAGGGCGTACGCGCGGACGCGCGCGGGGACGCGGAGCGCGAGCGGGCGGTCGACGCGGCGCTCGGCAAGCTCGACCTCGACGCCAAGGCGCGGCTGCTGGCGGGCCAGGACATGTGGACGCTGCCCGCGCTGCCGCAGATCGGCCTCGGCTCGCTGGTGATGTCCGACGGCCCGATCGGCGTACGCGGCAAGCGCTGGACGGCGGGCGACCCGTCGACCGCGCTGCCCAGCCCCACCGCGCTCGCCGCGTCCTGGGACCCCGAACTGGCCCGCCGCGCAGGACGGTTGCTCGCCCAGGAGGCGCATCGCAAGGGCGTCCACGTCCTGCTCGCGCCGACCGTCAACCTGCACAGGTCGCCGCTGGGCGGACGGCACTTCGAGGCGTACAGCGAGGACCCGTATCTCACCGGCGCCATCGGCACCGGTTATGTGCGCGGTGTCCAGGACGGCGGAGTCGGCGTCACCGTCAAGCACTTCGTCGGCAACGACGCGGAGACCGAGCGCTTCACCGTCGACAACCGGATCGCGCCCCGGCCGCTGCGCGAGCTGTACCTCGCGCCCTTCGAGGCGATCGTCGCGGGCGCCCGCCCCTGGGGCGTCATGGCCGCCTACAACGCTGTCAACGGCACGACGATGACCGAGCACGACCCGCTGGTCAACGGCGTGCTGCGCGGCGAATGGGGCTTCGACGGCGTCGTCGTCTCCGACTGGCTGGCCGCCCGCGACACCGTCGGCGCGCTCCTGGGCGGCCTCGACATCGCCATGCCGGGACCGGTCACCGTCTACGGCGAGGCGCTGGCCGCCGCCGTACGCGCGGGGGCCGTCGAGGAGGCGGCCGTCGACACCGCCGCCCGCCGGGTCCTGCTGCTCGCCGCCCGCACCGGCCTGCTGGAGGGCGCGCCGCCCGCCGTCGCCGTGGCCGACCGGCCCGCCCCGGCCGACGGCGACGCGCTGGCCCGCGAGATCGCCCGCCGCGGCTTCGTGCTCGTACGCAACGAGGTACGCGGCAACGCGCCCGTGCTGCCGCTCGCGCCGACCCCGCTCGGCGGCGGCATCGCCCTCATCGGCGCCGCCGCCCGCGACCCGCGCGTCCTGGGCGGCGGCTCCGCGCAGGTCTTCCCCGACCACGTCGTCTCGCCGCTCGACGGGCTGCGGGCCGCGCTGCACGCGGGCGTCGCCCTCAGCCACAGCGTCGGCGCCGACCCCACCGAGGAACTGCCCGTCGCCGGACCCGGATTCGCCCTCACCGCCGTCGCCCGCGACGAACACGGAGCCGAGCTGGGCTCGGAGGAGCTGCCCAACGGCCAGCTCCAGTGGCTCGGCGAACTGCCGGAAGGCGTCGCGTACGACGCGCTGCACACCGTCGAGACCCGCGGCTGGTTCACCCCGCGGGTCAGCGGCGCGCACCGCTTCGGCACCCGCGGCACCGGCGGCTTCACCCTGACCGTCGGCGGACACGTGCTGTTCGACGGCGTCGAGGGCAGCGAGCACGAGGACCCGTTCGAGGCGTTCCTCGGCACGCCCGCCGAGCACGGGACCGTCGAACTGGCGGCGGGGGAGCGGGTCGAGATCAGCCTCGTGCACGCCGTGCCCAAGAGCGTCGAACTCCCCATCCTCGCCGTCGGGTTCGCCCTGCTGCACGGCGAACCGGCCCGCGACCCGGAGGAGTTGCTGGCCGAGGCCGTCGAGACCGCGCGGGCCGCGCACACCGCCGTCGTCGTGGTCGCCACCACGGAACGCGTCGAGTCCGAGGGCTTCGACCGGCGCGATCTGCGGCTGCCCGGCCGCCAGGACGAACTCGTCGCCCGCGTCGCCGCCGTCAATCCGCGGACCGTGGTCGTGGTCAACTCCGGCTCCCCGGTGGAGCTTCCGTGGCGCGAGGACGTGGCCGCCGTGCTCCTCGGCTGGTTCCCCGGGCAGGAGGCCGGGGCCGCCCTCGCCGACGTCCTGCTCGGCGTGGAGGAGCCGGGCGGGCGGCTGCCCACGACCTGGCCGGTACGGCTCGCCGACGCGCCCGTCAGCCGGGTCACGCCGCAGGACGGCGTACTCGCCTACGACGAAGGGGTGTTCATCGGGTACCGCGTGTGGGAGCGGCAGGCCGTCGCGCCCGCCTATCCCTTCGGGCACGGGCTCGGGTACACCGACTGGGAGTACGAGTCGCTGGTCGTCGCCGAGAGTTCGGAGCCGGACGTGCTGGTCACCGCGACCGTGCGGGTGCGGAACGCCGGGGCGCGGGCCGGGCGTGAGGTCGTCCAGCTCTACCTCGACGGGGCGTCGTCCGAGGGGGCGACCTCGGACGTCGCGCGGCCCGGGCGGTGGCTGGCCGGATTCGCTTCCGTCGCCGCCGAGGCGGGGGAGGCCGTCGAGGTGACCGTCCGGGTGCCCCGGCGGGCCGCCGAGGTCTGGGACGAGGATGCCGCCGCGTGGCGGCTCGTGCCCGGCGCCTACGCCGTGGTCGCCGGCCGCTCCATCGCCTCGCCCCGCCTCACGGCCCCGCTCTCCGTCCCCGCTCCCTGACCCCGCCCTCCCCCTGCCTTCGGCGGGGGGACCCCCACCCATGCAGGTAGGGATTCGGCTGCCGGCCTCCCTGCGGGGTCCCCCCCCGTCGGCGACCGCGGTCCGTGCGATTCGGGCTACGGCCAACGGCCGCCCCGCGGGGCTCTCGCGTTCGGCGACGGCGGTCCGTGCGGTTCGGGCTACGGCCAACGGCCGCCCCGCAGGGGCCCCCACCGTCGCCGACCGCGGCCCGTGCGATCCGAGATTCGGCGGATGGCCGTCCCGCAGGGATCTCCCGTCCGGCGACGGCGATCCGTGCGGCTCGGGCTACGGCCAACGGCCGCCCCGCAGGGGCTCTCGTTGTTGGCGACTGCGGTCCGTGCGATGCGGGCAGCGGCGCGGATGGCTGCCCGCAGGGGATCTCGCCTTCGGCGACCGCGCGCCGTGCGGTTCGAGTACCGGCCAACGGCAGCCCCGCAGGGGATCTCGCCTTCGGCGAAGGCGAGTTGGGCGCTGCGCGTGGTGGCTGGCGGGCGGGTTGGGCCGAAGGGTGACCCGGCGGCGGGTGCCGCGTCGCGCTTGTATGCCTCTCGGCGGCGGCCGACGTGCTTGTCCTCTAAGCTCCGCGCATGCGGGAGATCTGGGGTGGAGTGCGGCTGCTGTATCTGGGCCAGAAGTGGGCCGCAGGCCACGGGCGGGAGTGGCGGCTGGGGATGGTGCCCGCGCTGATCACGTTGGTCGGGTACGCGGCGGCGCTCGTGGCGCTGCTGGTGTGGACGGACGACATGGTCGCGTGGGCGACGCCCTTCGCGGATCACTGGGCGTCGCCGTGGTCCGGGGCGTTCCGGGGGCTGTTGGACGCGGTCGTGGTCGGGGGCGGGCTGCTGCTGGCGGTGATCTCGTTCACGGCGGTGACGCTGCTGGTCGGGCAGCCGTTCTACGAGACGGTCGCGGCGCGCGTGGACCGGGCCGAGGGCGGGGCGCCCGAGGGGCCCGAGCTGGGGCTGTGGCGGGAGTTGTGGGTCTCGACGGTGGACAGCGTCCGGGTCCTGGTGCGCGTCGCGGCCTTCGGGATCGTGCTGTTCGCGCTCGGCTTCGTGCCGGTCCTCGGGCAGACCGTGGTGCCCGCCGTCGGCTTCTGCGTCTCCGGCTTCTTCCTCACCCTGGAACTCGCCGCGGTCGCGATGCAGCGCCGCGACGTACCGCTGCGCGAACGCATCCGCGTGCTGCGGGCCCGGCTGCCGCTGGTCCTCGGCTTCGGCGTGCCGCTCGTCCTGGCCTTCCTCGTGCCGCTGGTGGCGGTCTTCCTGATGCCCGGCGCCGTCGCGGGCGCGACGCTGCTGGCCAGGGAAGTGCTGCCGCCGGGCGAGCCCGCCGAGGAGGGCCGGCCCGACGACTGAGGGCCATCCCCCCGCACCGTCCCCGGGCCCGCCGCCGAAAAGGCCGGATCCCTCCGTGAAATGACCGGTTCCGCCCCTACGCGGGACTCGCGCCGAAGGCGACTCGGGCCAGAATCCTGGCCAGTTGGGCCTGCCCCCGCTCGTTGGGGTGGAACCAGTCCCAGCGGCTCAGGTCGTCCGTGCCGAACGGGTACGCGAAGACCGCGCCACCGTCGTAGCGGCAGCGCTCGTACTGTCCGCAGACCTGCCCGAGCACCTTGTTGTACGCGATCACGCGGTCCCGTACGGTGTCGCGGCGCTGTTCGGCCGCCGCGCTGTGCGAGTCCGCGTCGCGCAGCATCGAGGGGCACAGGCCGAGCTTCCAGACCTGCTTGCCCAGGACGTTGGTCCGCCCGACCGACCACAGCCGTTTGAGGTCGGGGATGCTGGCCACCAGCACCTGCGTTCCGGGCAGCACGCGGTGCAGATACGACAGCGCGCGGGCGAAGTCGGCCCGGAAGTCGGCGATCGAGGTCATCGCGGCGGCGGTGGCGGTGCACGCGTCGTTCGCGCCGATCAGCACGGTGACCATGGCGGGCCGGTGGGCCGCCGCGGCCTCGGCCTGGGCGGGCAGGTCCGCGACCAGGGCGCCGGACTGGGCGAGATTCCAGCTCCTGGTGGCGGGCACGGTCGCGGCCAGCCGGTGCGTCACGCTGTCGACCTTGTCGCGGTCGCCGGTGGACCACGACACGTCGGGGCAGTCCGACAGCGGCGAACAGGCGTCGAAACCGCGGGTGATGGAGTCACCGAGCGCGGCCACCGACGGCGGACGGACGTTCCAGGGGCGGGTCGGCGAGGGCTTCGGGGACGGGTCGCGCGGCCCCGAAGCGGAATGCGAGGTGTGTGCGGAGGGTTCACCCCGACCGCCGTCGGGCGGAGACCCGCTGACGGTGCATCCGCCCAGGAGAACGGCCCCTACGGCCAGTGCGAGGCCACGGCGCAGCATCGGTCGCATCCGGTGCTCCCCTCCGACGAGTGGGTGACATCTCGTACCAGCACGACGGTACGTGACTCCCTCAAGGACGCCGCACGGTAGCTTTTTCCCTGACACCCGGGCGAAAAGACGGGAGATCGGCGACTGCCGGGCGTCAAACGTAGATTGTTGTCCTGATTGTGGTGAATAGTGCAGAATGTCTAATGTTGCCCCGAGAGCAGCCAGTTCGGGTGTGAGGCCGCTGGGGAAGGCGAACCTCGTCCCACACTGGAGGTACCGGTGACGACACGTGGAGTTCTGTACGTGCACGCCGCACCGCGCGCGCTCTGCCCACACGTCGAATGGGCCGTCGCGGGCGTCCTAGGCGTGCGCGTCACACTGGACTGGATCCGGCAGCCCGCCTCGCCGGGTACCTGGCGCGCCGAATTCTCCTGGCAGGGAGAGCCCGGCACCGCGTCCAAACTGGCGTCCGCGCTGCGCGGCTGGCACCAACTGCGCTTCGAGGTCACGGCGGAGCCCTGCGCGACCGCCGAGGGCGAGCGCTACAGCGCCACCCCCGAGCTGGGCATCTTCCACGCCGTCATCGGCATGCACGGCGACATCCTGATCCCCGAGGACCGGCTGCGCGCCGCGATGCAGCGCGCCCGCATGGGCGAGGCCGACCTGGAGAGCGAGCTGTCCGGGCTGCTCGGCAAGCCCTGGGACGACGAGTTGGAGCCCTTCCGCTACGCGGGCGAGGGCGCCCCCGTCCGCTGGCTCCACCAAGTGGTCTAATCCCGTCGGCGGTACGTCGGCGCCCCGAGCGGGGCCGCGCGGCATAGCCTGCCGGTATGTCCGACACTCTCACCGTCGCGGTCCTCGGCACCGGAATCATGGGCGCCGGGATGGCCCGCAATCTGTCCGCCGCCGGGCACGAGGTCCGTGCCTGGAACCGCACCCGCTCCCGCGCCCAGCCGCTCGAAGCCGACGGCATCCGCGTCACCGACGACCCGGCCGACGCCGTACGCGACGCCGACGCCGTGATCACCATGCTCTTCGACGGGCCCTCCGTCCTGGAGGTGATGCGCGCCGCCGCGCCCGCCCTGCGCGAGGGCGTCGTATGGGTCCAGAGCAGCACCGTTGGGCCCGACGCGCTGGCCGAACTGGGCGCGCTGGCGGCCGAGACCGGGGCGCACTTCCTCGACGCGCCCGTCCTCGGCACCCGGCCGGTCGCCGAAGCCGGGGAGCTGACCGTACTGGCCGCGGGCCCCGCCGCCGCCCGCCCGGTCGCGGAACGGGTCTTCGACGCGGTCGGCCGCACCACCATCTGGCTCGGCGACGACGGTACGGCCGGGGCCGCCAGCAGCCTCAAGCTCGTCCTCAACACCTGGGTGCTGGCCGTCACCCACGGCACCGCCGAAGTCATGGCGCTCGCCAAGGGGCTCGGCGTCGACCGCGACCACATCCTCGAAGCCATCGGGGGCGGCCCCCTCGACCTGCCCTACCTCCGCGCCAAGTCCGCCGTCATCCTCAGCGGCGACTTCGCCCCCAACTTCACCGTGGACGCCGCCGCCAAGGACGCCGGACTCATCCTCGGCGCCGCCGACCGGCACGGCATCCGCCTCGACCTCACCGCCGCCGGGGCCGACCGCTTCCACCGCGCCTCCGCCCAGGGCCACGGCGACGAGGACATGGCCGCCTCGTACTTCGCGAGCTTCCCCGACCCCGACCCCGACCCCGACCTCGACCCCGAAGCGAAGTAGCGCCCCTCTTTTTTTGCCGCCGTCTCGCCTCCGGGCGCTTGGATCCGCCCTGTGGCTCGCCGGCTACCGGTGAACCCCGCCGCGCCAGTGCGCCCGGCGGTCCGACCTCACGCGTGTGCCCCTGCCGGACCGACCGGCAGGGGCACACGCGTCACAGCTCAGCGGGCAGCGCCTCAGCGGTTCCAGGAGCGGAGCGCCAGCACCACGTTGTGGCCGCCGAAGCCGAAGGAGTCGTTGAGGGCGGCGATGGTGCCCTCGGGCAGCGGGCGGGCCTCGGCGCGGACGATGTCGGCGTCGGCC
Organism: Streptomyces sp. NPDC088910; assembly: GCF_044749865.1. Classification (NCBI taxonomy): domain Bacteria; kingdom Bacillati; phylum Actinomycetota; class Actinomycetes; order Kitasatosporales; family Streptomycetaceae; genus Streptomyces; species Streptomyces sp. NPDC088910. The sequence continues at coordinate 448,621 of NZ_JBIVIV010000001.1, read as the reverse complement.
TCCGGGTCCGGGTCGTTGAGGTTGATCGTCGGCGGGGCGATGCGGTGGTACAGCGCGAGAACGGTCGCGACCGTCTCGATACCGCCCGCGCCGCCCAGCAGGTGACCGGTCATGGACTTGGTGGCGGAGATCGCCATGTGGTCCACGTCGTCGCCGAAGACCTGGCGCAGCGCCTTGATCTCCGCGACGTCACCCTGCGGGGTCGAGGTCGCGTGCGCGTTGACGTGCACGATCTCGGCCGGCTTCAGGTCGGAGTTGTGCAGCAGATTGGTCAGCGCGGCGGCGATGCCACGGCCCGAAGGCTCCGGCTGGGTGATGTGGTGCGCGTCGGCCGAGATGCCCTGGCCGACCGCCTCGCAGTACACCCGGGCGCCGCGCGCGGTGGCGTGCTCCTCGGACTCCAGGATGATCACGCCCGCGCCCTCACCGAGGACGAAGCCGTCCCGCCCGGAGTCGTACGGCCGCGACGCGCCCTGCGGGTCGTCGTTGTTCTTGGACATCGCCATCATGTTGCCGAAGGCGACGATGGGCAGCGGGTGGATGGCCGCCTCGGTACCGCCCGCGACGACCACGTCGGCACGGCCGGTGCGGATCATCTCGATGGCGTAACCGATGGCCTCCGCGCCCGAGGCGCAGGCGCTGACCGGGGTGTGCACACCGGCCCGCGCGTTGACCTCGATGCCGACGTTCGCCGACGGGCTGTTCGGCATGAGCATCGGCACGGTGTGCGGGGAGACCTTGCGGACGCCCTGCTCCTTGAGCACGTCGTACTGGCCGAGGAGCGTGGTCACGCCGCCGATGCCGGAGGCGACGACCGTACCGAGCCGGTCGGGGTCGACCGCCGGGTCCTCGCCCGCCTTCGCGGTGAAGCCCGCGTCCGCCCACGCCTCACGGGCCGCGATCAGCGCGAACTGCGCGCTGCGGTCCAGCTTGCGGGCCAGCGGGCGGGGCAGCACCTCACCCGGTTCGACGGCGATCTGCGCGGCGATCCGCACCGGCAGATCCGCCGCCCAGTCCTGGTCGAGCGTGCGGACGCCGGACCGGCCGGCCAGCAACGCCTCCCAGGTCGACGCGCTGTCGCCACCCAGCGGTGTGGTTGCTCCGATACCGGTGACGACCACGGTGCGATTGGTCGGACTCACAGGAATTGTCTCTCCACGTCTAGAAGGGCGGGCGACAGTCGCGTCGTCCCGGTAGGGCTTTCTGGCGGGCGGGGCCCGGTCAGACCTGGGCGGCCAGGATGTAGTCGACGGCGTTGCCGACGGTCTTGAGGTTCTTGACGTCGTCGTCCGGGATCTTCACACCGAACTGCTCCTCGGCCGCCACGACGACCTCGACCATGGACAGCGAGTCGACGTCCAGGTCGTCGGTGAAGGACTTGTCGAGCTGGACGTCCTCCTGCGGGATACCGGCGATCTCGTTGACGATGTCGGCGAGACCGCTGACGATCTCTTCCTTGGTGGCTGCCATTGACGGCGCTCCTTGATGTGTTGCTGGGTGAGCGGCGTGCGGGACTGCGGCGCCGCGAGGGTGTGTGTGACTAAGGGAGAGTAACCACAGTTGCCGCGTAGACCAGACCCGCCCCGAAGCCGATGACCAGCGCGGTGTCGCCGCTCTTGGACTTGCCCGTGGCGAGCAGCCGTTCCATCGCGAGCGGGATCGAGGCGGCCGAGGTGTTGCCCGTGGTCTCCACGTCACGGGCGACCGCGACGTGGTCCGGCAGCTTCAGAGCCTTGATCATCGAGTCGATGATCCGCATGTTCGCCTGGTGCGGGATGAACGCGTCGAGCTGGTCGGCGGTGATCCCGGCGGCGTCCAGCGCCTCCTGGGCGACCTTGGCCATCTCGAACACGGCCCACCGGAAGACCGACTGGCCCTCCTGCGTGATCGCCGGAAAACGGACTTCCCCGGCGGGCGTGTCCCGGTAGACCTCCCAGGAGACGGTCTGCTTGATCGTCTCGGACTTCTCGCCGTCGGAACCCCACACCGTGGGACCTATGGCGGGTACGTCCGAAGGGCCGACGATGACCGCGCCCGCGCCGTCGCCGAACAGGAAGGCCGTGGCACGGTCCTCCTTGTCGGTGAGGTCGCTGAGCCGCTCCACGCCGATCACCAGGACGTGCTTGGCGGTGCCGTCGGTGACCATGCCCTTGGCCAGCGTCAGGCCGTAGGTGAAGCCCGCGCAGCCCGCCGAGATGTCGAAGGCGGGCGGCATGCCCGCGCCGATCCGGTGGGCGATCTCGGTCGCGATGGCGGGGGTCTGCTTGAAGTGCGAGACGGTGGCGACGATCACGCCGTCGATGTCGGACGCGCTGATCCCGGCGTCCGCGATGGCCTTGCCGCCCGCGGCCAGCGACATCTCGGCGACGGTCTCGTCCGGACCCGCCCAGTGCCGGGTGGCGATCCCGGACCGGGACCTGATCCACTCGTCCGTCGAGTCGATGTGCTCCAGAATGACCTCGTTGGGCACCACGCGGGTCGGCCGGTAGCCGCCGACACCGAGGATCCGCGCGTACGGCGCGCCCTTGCTCGGCCTGATCTTCGCTGTCATCTCTGCACGGCTCCTATTCGGCTGCGTCTACGGCTTCGGCGGGGGTGCCGTATTCGGCGACGAGGGCGCGGGCCGCTTCCAGATCGTCCGGCGTCTTCAGCGCGAGGGTTCGCACCCCGGGCAGCGCCCGCTTGGCGAGGCCGACGAGCGTGCCACCGGGCGATACCTCGATCATCGCAGTGACGCCGCGTTCCTTGAAGGTCTCCATGCACAGATCCCACCGAACCGGGTTGGACACCTGCGCGACGAGCCGCCGTACGATGTCCGCGCCGGACGCCACGAACCGGCCGTCGGCGTTCGACACATAGGGCAGCGCCGGGTCCGTGACGGCCAGCGAGGGCGCGAGCGCCTCCAGGGTCGCCACGGCCGGGGCCATGTGCTCGGTGTGGAAGGCGCCCGCCACCTTCAGCGCGATGACGCGGGCCTTCTCCGGCTTGTCCGCGGCCAGCGCCGCGAGCTGCGGCATGGTGCCGGCCGCCACGATCTGGCCGGCGCCGTTGATGTTCGCCGGGGTCAGACCGAGACCGGCGAGGTGGGCGAGGACCGTGTCCGGGTCGCCGCCGAGCACCGCGGACATGCCCGTCTCGGTGACCGCGGCGGCGTCCGCCATGGCCCGGCCGCGGGCCGCGACGAAGGTCATCGCGTCCTCGGCGGACAGCACCCCGGCCAGTACGGCCGCGGTGATCTCACCGACGCTGTGACCCGCCACCGCGTCCGGGGTCAGCGGGGAGGCCCCGCCGGTCAGTTCGCCCGCGGACAGCAGACCCGCGGCGACCAGCAGCGGCTGTGCCACCTTGGTGTCGCGGATCTCGTCCGCGTCCGCCTTCGTGCCGTAGTGGGCGAGGTCGAGGTTCGCCGCGGCGGACCAGCCGGACAGGCGGTCGGCGGCACCGGGGAGTTCGAGCCAGGGGGCCAGGAAGCCGGGCGTCTGCGCGCCCTGGCCGGGAGCGACGAGTACGAGCACCTTCACACTCTCTCTCGCGGACGGGGATGACCGCCCGTGGGGACAGGGACCAAGAACTGTCAGGCGATTTGTATGTGTCCAACAAAAGCTCAGTGTGTCCGGTCGGCGTCGGACAGTCGCCCCAGGATGAGCGCGATGCGCAGGGTGAACGCGGAGCGTACATCGGAGGGTGACCAGCCGGTGACATCGGTCACACGTCGGAGCCGGTAGCGAACGGTATTGGGGTGCACGAAGAGCATGCGGGCCGCACCTTCGAGGGATGACGCCTGCTCCAGATAGACACTCAGCGTCTCCAGCAGCGCCGAGCCCGCTTCCTCCAGCGGTCTGTAGATCTCCTCCACCAACTGTTCACGAGCGTAGCGGTCGCCCGCCATCGCCCGCTCCGGCAGCAGGTCGTCCGAGAGCACCGGGCGCGGCGCGTCCGGCCACGCCGCGCACGCCTTGAGTCCGGCCGCCGCCGCCTGCGCGGAACGCGTCGCCGTCAGCAGGTCGCCGACGACCGGGCCCGCGACGACCGGGCCCGCCGCGAACGGGCCGATCAGCGCCTTCGCCACCCGGATCGGGTCGTCGTCGCCGCCGGCGACCACGACCAGGCGCTCGCCGAGCACCCCGGTCAGCACCTGGAGCTTCGCGTGCCGGGAGGCCCGCCGGATGGCCTCGACCGTCAACTCGCTGTCCCCGGTGGGCGCGGTGCCGAGCACCACCACGATCTTGTCCGGCGAATTCCAGCCCAGCGCGGCGGCCCTGGACAGCACGCCCTCGTCCGCCTCGCCCGACAGCACCGCGTTGACCACCAGCGACTCCAGCCGCGCGTCCCACGCGCCGCGCGCCTCCGCGGCCTGCGCGTACACCTGCGCCGTCGCGAAGGCGATCTCCCGCGCGTACACCAGCAGCGCCTCGCGCAGTACGCCCTCGTCGCCCGGGGCGGCGACCTCGTCGATCGCCGCCTCCATCACCTCGATGGTGGTCCGCACCATCTCCACGGTCTGCCGCAGCGAGATCGCGCGGGTCAGCTCGCGCGGCGCCGTGCCGAACACGTCGGTGCTGATCGCCTGCGGCGCCTCGGGGTGCCGGAACCACTCCGTGAACGCGGCGATGCCGGCCTGGGCCACCAGGCCGATCCACGACCGGTTCTCCGGTGGCATCGCCCGGTACCACGGCAACTGCGCGTCCATCCGCGCGATGGCGTTCGCGGCGAGCCTTCCGGCGGATTTCTCCAGCCGCCGGAGCGTGGCGGCATGGCTGCCGCGGCCTGTCTCTGCGGGAGGTTGCGGGCTTTGCGAGGGCTCGGGCACGAGGACAAGCCTGCCTTATCCCCTGCGGGGCGCGCTCCACGGGTACGGCTTCGCCGCGCGAGACCCGGCCCCGCCGCGGGCCCGCCCCCCTGTACGTCCACCCTGCGCGGGGCCTGGTCTTTAGGGGCGCGGGGAACTGCGCGACAAGCCCCCACCGGCGGGTGGTCCGGAGACATCCGAACTGCCCCGCCGGGGCGGGTGGTGACCTGCGGGAGCGCGGCGGCTGGCCGCGCAGTTCCTCCCCCAACCTCCGGCCGGGGGTGCCCCCAGCGCCCCAGACGGGGCACAGGTCGTGCGGACAGCGGGCCCACGCGGCGGCAGCCGCACGGGCAGGCCCACGGCCCGGCGGGGTGGGGTCTGGGTATCGTGGGGCGGTGATCGACGTGCGGCGGGCCGCGAGCAGGATGCGATCGGTGCCGCAGAAGGGCATCGTGACGCGGCACGCGTTCTCGTTCGGGGGTCACTACGACCCCGAGAACGTCCGGTTCGGCCTGCTGCTGGCGTGCAATGAGGAGAGCCTGGAACCGGCCGCGGGGTTCGGGGAACACCCGCACCGGGACACGGAGATCGTCACCTGGGTGGTGGAAGGCGAGCTGGAGCACCGGGACGAGGGCGGCGCGCCGCACCGCCTCGGCCCCGGCGGGCTCCAGCGGCTGAGCGCGGGCGGCGGCGTACGCCATGTCGAGCGCAATGCGGGCGGGACGCGGCTGACGTTCGTTCAGATGTGGCTGCACCCCGACACGTTCGGGGAGGCCCCGGCCTACGCGAGCGTGAGCGACCCGGCCCCGCCGGGCCCCGGCCTGACGCTGCTGGCCACGGGCGCCCCGGACGCGCCCCCGCGGGCGCTGCGGCTGCGGCAGCGCGCCGCCGCGCTGTACGTGGGCCGCCCGGTGACGGCGGACAGCGCGCCGCTGCCGTCGGCCCCGTACCGCTATGTGCATGTCGTCCGCGGTGGTGTGCGGCTCGGTGACGAGCTGCTGACGGCGGGGGACGCGGCCCGGATCACCGGCGCGGACGCGCTCACGGCGCGGTGCGAGGGCCCGGCGGAGTACCTGGTGTGGGAGATGCACGCCGAGCCGTCGTACGGCTGACCGCCCTCCCCGAAAGCCCTAGCGCAGCTCGGTGAGGACGGCGTCGGTGAAGCGCGGCCACAGCGGCACCGCCCACTCCCCGAAGTCGCGGTCGGTGAGCGCGACGCAGGCGGTTCCGGCGACCGGGTCGACCCACAGGAAGGTGCCGGACTGGCCGAAGTGGCCGAAGGTCGCGGGGGAGGAGAGGGCTCCGGTCCAGTGCGGGGACTTGGCGGCGCGGATCTCGTAGCCCAGGCCCCAGTCGTTGGGATTCTGGTGGCCGTAGCCCGGCAGGACGCCCTTGAGGCCGGGGAAGACCACCGAGGTGGCGGTGGCCACGGTGGAGGGGTGCAGGAGCCGCGGGGCCTGGAGCTCGGCGGCGAAACGGACGAGGTCGTCGACCGTGGAGACACCGTCGGCGGCGGGGGAGCCCGCGCCGGACAGACCGGTGGCGGTCATGCCCAGCGGTTCGAGCACGGCCTGCCGCAGATACTCCGCGAAGGGGATGCCCGCGGCCTTGGCCAGGTGCTCGCCGAGCACGTCGAAGCCCGCGTTGGAGTACAGCCGCCGGGTGCCGGGCGGCGCCGTCACCCGGTCCTCGTCGAAGGCGAGCCCGGACGCGTGCGCGAGCAGGTGCCGCACGGTGGAGCCCTCGGGACCCGCCGGGTCGTCCAGTTCGAAGACGCCCTCCTCGTACGCCACCAGCGCCGCGTACGCGGTCAGCGGCTTGGTGACCGAGGCGAGCCGGAACCGCTGTCCCGTCGGCCCGTGCGACCCGGCCACCGTCCCGTCCTGCCGCACCACGGCCGCCGCCGCGTTCGTCACCGGCCACTGCTCGATCAGGCGCAAGCTCTCCATGCGTGCGAGCTTAAAGCGTGTCCGTGCCGCGCTTCGGGGCGGGACCGGAGCGAGGCCGGAGCGAGGCCGGGGCGGGATCAGAGCGGGCCCGGCGCGCGGAGCCCACTTGCTTGGAGTGCACTCCAAGGTCTTAGCGTGGAGCGTATGACGGTCGTGCAGGTGGCGAAGAGCAAACCGAGTAATACGACGAGCTGCGCGGATGACGACGGGCACCTGCGGCCCGACGGCCAGGACCAGTACACGATCAGCGAGGTGGCCGCCTTCACCGGCCTCAGCGCGCACACCCTGCGCTGGTACGAGCGGATCGGCCTGATGCCGCACGTGGACCGCTCGCACACCGGCCAGCGCCGGTTCACCAACCGTGATCTGGACTGGCTGGCCTTCGTTGGCAAGCTGCGGCTGACCGGGATGCCGGTCGCCGACATGGTCCGGTACGCCGAGCTGGTGCGCAGCGGCGACCACACGTTCCCCGACCGTCAGGCGCTGCTGGAGTCCACCCGGCTGGACGTGCTCCAGCGGATCGCCGAGCTCCAGGACACCCTGACGGTCCTCGACTTCAAGATCAGCACGTACGCGTGCTCCACCGTGCAGGACCCCGCGCCGCGGACCCCCGCCGTGCGGCACCCCGCAGTGCAGGAAAGGACAGGCGCCTGATGAGCGACGACACCTCACGTATCGCCACCACGACCCTCGGCACCGGAGGACCCGCGGTCGGTGTCCAGGGGCTGGGCTGCATGGGCATGAGCGAGTTCTACGGCGACACCGACGAGGCCGCGGCCCGCGAGACGCTGGAGACGGCGCTGGGCGTCGGCGTCACCCTCTACGACACCGCCGACATGTACGGGATCGGCGACAACGAGGAGTTCCTGGCCCCCTTCGTCAAGGCGCACCGCGACGAGATCGTCCTGGCGACGAAGTTCGCCAACGAGCGCAAGCGCGACGACTCCTCGTACCGGGCGATCCGCAACGACCCGCCGTACATCCGGCAGGCCGTCGAGGGCAGCCTGCGCCGCCTCGGCACGGACGTCATCGACCTGTACTACATGCACCGGCGCGACCCGGCGGTCCCGCTGAGCGAGTCGGTCGGCGCGATGGGCGAGCTGGTCACGGAGGGCAAGGTCCGCTGGCTGGGGCTGTCCGAGGTGACCGGCGCGGAACTGCGCGAGGCGCACGCGGTGCACCCGATCAGCGCGATCCAGTCGGAGTGGTCGCTGTTCAGCCGGGACGTGGAGCAGTCCGCGGTCGGCGCGGCGGCCGAACTGGGCATCGCCTTCGTGCCGTACTCGCCGCTCGGCCGCGGCTTCCTGACCGGTTCGTTCACCGACGCGGCCACCGAGCTGGGCAGCGGCGACTTCCGGCAGAGCCAGCCGCGCTTCACCGGCGAGAACGCCCGGCGCAACGCGGACCTGCTGGCCCCGGTCCGCGCCGTCGCCGAGGCGCACGGCGCGACCCTCGGCCAGATCGCGCTGGCCTGGGTGCAGCAGCGCGCTGCCGTGCACGGCCTGCCGGTGGTGCCGATCCCGGGCACCCGCAAGTCCGCCCGCGTGCTGGAGAACACCGCGGCCACCCGGATCACGCTCACCCCGGCCGAGCTGGAGCTGCTCGAACCGATCGCCGCGCAGGTGGCGGGCGACCGCTACCCGGACATGAGCAGTACGTCGGCGGCGCGCGAGTAGCCGTACGGATTCAGCCACACACGGCGCTACACGGCGCCACCCGCCCGCGTACGACCGCGCCCTACGGCTGCGGCCGTACGCGGGCGGACTTGATCGCGGCGAGCACCGCCGCGGCGAAGGGCAGCGACTCGTGCACGGGTCCGTAGCCGAGGCCGAAGACGACGGCGGCCGGGTCCTGGTCGGCCTCGCCGGGCTGCTCCTGCCGGTCGGCGTCGCGGCGCAGCAGCCGCAGATGGCCGTGGAGGAGTTCGGGCGAGCGCCAGTCGAGGCCGCTGAGCTGTTCCACCGGGAAGCTCTGGTCGCCCGCTTTCCACTTCGCGGACGACGCGCCCGTCCAGAACCAGCGGAAACTGACGGTGCGGCCGTCGAACAGCGCCTTCGCGTCGTACGCCTTGAAGGAGCGCGGCGCCGCAGGTGGGGCCACGAGGAAACGTTCCGCCGGGCCGTCGTCAAGGCTGTGCCGCACCTGGGGGCCGAGCAGGGGGCGCAGCTCGTCCCGGTAGTACTCCGCGAGCGTGCGCGACTGCGCGGGCAGCACCAGACGGTACGGGTCCGCGCTCTCCTTGAGCTGGCCGCCGGCCGCCTCGATCACCGGATCGGCGCCGGGCCTGGGCAGCGCCCGCAGGACGACGGTGCCGCGCCGTCCGTCCAGCAGTTCGATCCCGTCCAGCGCCTCATGCGGAATCCGGCGTTCCCCGAGGGCCTGGAGAAACCTCACGCCCCGTACGCCTCTGCTGTACCGGATCACCACCGCTTCTGGTTCGAACTCCCATTCAGCGTTGTTTCCGGCCAGCACATCACCCATACGGGCCATCGTAAGCGGCCTCCCGCTTGGCGGTACCCCGTCAGGAACTACGCGCGTCCCGCGGCCTCGTCGAACTCCTTGACCAGGCGGCGCGGAGCCGTGCGGCGCCAGGCCTCGGTGAGGAGTTCCGCGAGCTCGTCCGGGTCGACGGAGTCCAGGGCGGCGCGCACCCAGCCGAAGCGGCCGACGTAGGGGGCGGGCGAGAAGGTGCCGGGGTCGGCGGCGATCAGCTCGGTCTGATCCTCCTTGGACGCCTTCAGCGACACATGGGCGCCGTCGGGGTTGCCCATGGCGAAGATCTTCTCGCCGACCCGGAAGGTGTGCTCGCTGCCCCAGGTGATCTGCCGGTGCGCCCGCGGCAGCGCCAGGGCGCTGTCCGCGAACTCCTCGAAGGTGGCCATGCGGCCAGCGTAGGGCGGCCCTGTGACAGCCCGCCCCCGCAGCCCGCCACCGGACGGTGCGAGGCCCGGCCCGGCCCTCAGGCGAGCCCCGAGGTGCAGCCCTCGTCCGCGTCCTGGCAGGCGACCGCCGCGTAGTTGCCCAGGGCGATCTGCGTGAAGTTGGCCAGGCTGGTGGTGCCGGGCGCGAAGTAGCCGGGGTGCCCGCTGGCTCCGGCGGCGCTGATCACCCGGGCGCCGAAGGAGTCGTTGACCGGGTCGGCGCCGTGGCCGAGCCCGGCGATCTCCAGGTGCGGCACATCGCTGATCCAGTCGGAGCTGTCCCGCGCCGCCCACACGTGCGCCGACGTGTGGAGCTGCGAGGCGCGCTGCACGCGCATGCCGGGACTGCCGAAGACCGTGATGTCGGAGACCGAGCGGCCCGGCAGGTCGGGGGCGGCCACCCCGCACAGCACCGAGCCGTAGGAGTGGCAGAAGAGCGACACCTCGGCGTGCTGCGGCAAGGCGCTGAGCAGCGCGTTCAATCGGGTGGCGCCGCGCTCGGCCATGTTGCCCGTCGAGGCGTCCAGGCCGAGCCCCGTCGGCGTGGTGTAGTCCGCCCACGCGATCACGGCCGTCCGCACGCCGGGGTCGGCGGCGCGCTCCGCGTCGTACAGCGCCGTCGCCATGCCGACCGGGGCCGCGTACGACTTGGTGGCGCGCTCGAACGTGAGCAGGTTGGTGTCGACGCCGGGGACGACGACGGAGACCCGCTTGGCGGCCTTCAGGTCGCCGAAGACCTCCGCGACCCGGCCGGAGCCCGTCGGGTCGAAGGAGAGGATCTGCCGGTGGCCGCTGAGCAGCGAGGTGTAGCGCGCGGCCCGCCGCGCCGCGTCGATCCGGCCCGCCACGGTGAACTGGTCGCTGTGCGAGCGCGCGGTCTCCGCGGTGCGGGCCTGCTCGATGGCCGCGTGGTTGGCCCGGTAGCGCAAGGTGAGCGGCGCCCCGTTGAGATTGCCGACGATCAGCGGGTACCGCTCGGTGAGCGCGAGCCGCTGGCCGCCGGTGAGCGACGCGAAGAAGCGCGCGATCGTCCGGGCGCCGCTGTCGGGGTCCGGCAGCTTGTGCGAGGCGATGGTGCCGTGCCGCCAGGACGACAGGGCGGCGGCCCGCGGGTCACCGGCCCCGCCGGGGCGCAGCGCCGTCCAGCCGGTGGTCGCCAGCATGATGAAGACGACCGACAGGGCCAGCAGGGCGCGGATCGACATGGGGCTCAGTCGCGCTTCGAGAAGGCTCACTCGCAGATGCCTCGCGGATTCGTCCCGGGTTCAACCGGGCGGCGGGGATATGGGGGCGGGAGGTGGGGCGTCAGGTGCTGTGGGGCAGTACGTGCGGACAACGGCGTCCCTGGGCGCGGCTCCGCGGTCCAGCGTAGAAGACCCGGACGGGTGGCCGGGTCAAGGGTGAGTCAGATCACGTTTGGAAACGGAATGATCTGACCGGAGGTTACGCGGCTGCCGCCAGTCGGACGCACCCCCCGGTGCCCGCCTCCCGCCGGAAGGCACTCACAAGGCGATACGCGGCCGGTAGGCGGCCTCCGCGCGGCATAGCGGTGCCCGCAGCGGGCAATCGAACCGGCAGGACCCGAGGACGGGACCCCGAGGAGGGAACCATGGCTCGACGTTTCGCCACGACCGAACGCTCCCGCGGCACCCGAGTCGAAGTGGAGCGCACCGGCGGCAGGCTCGGCATCATCGGAGTCATCAGCGCGGTCGTGGGCTTCTTCGTCCTGGGCATCGTGTTCGGCCCCGTGGCGGTCGTCTGCGGCTGGCTCGCGATGGGCCGCCGCTGGAGCGGCCGCAAACCCCTGCTGGCCCTGATCGCGCTGTTCCTCGGCGCGCTCGACACACTCATCGCGCTGCTCTACGTGGCCCAGTAGCCCCGCCCGCGCCGCGCGGGCGTACGAACGGCCTCCGGGCCGAGAGGGAGAGCCCTCTCGGCCCGGAGGCCGTTGTCGTGCGGAGCCCGGGCGAACCCGAGAGCCGAACTACGCGTCGCCGCCCGCCGCGCCCGGGTCGGCCGAGGCCACGTCCAGGAGCTGGTAGCGGTCGACGGCCTGCTTCAGCACGGACCGGTCGACCTTGCCGTCGCGGGCCAGTTCGGTGAGGACCGCCAGGACCACCGACTGCGCGTCGATGTGGAAGAAGCGACGGGCCGCGCCACGGGTGTCCGCGAAGCCGAAGCCGTCCGCGCCCAGCGAGGAGTACGTGCCGGGCACCCAGCGCGAGATCTGGTCGGGCACCGCCCGCATCCAGTCCGAGACGGCCACGAACGGCCCCTCGGCCCCGGACAGCTTGCGCGTCACGTACGGCACGCGCTGCTCCTCCTCCGGGTGCAGCAGATTGTGCTCCTCGATCGCGACGGCCTCGCGCCGCAGCTCGTTCCAGGACGTCGCGGACCATACGTCGGCCCGTACGTTCCAGTCCTCGGCGAGGATGCGCTGCGCCTCGACCGCCCACGGCACCGCGACACCCGACGCCATGATCTGCGCGGGGATCGTACCGGCCTCGCCGGTCTTGAAGCGGTAGATGCCCTTGAGGATGCCGTCCACGTCGACGTCCGCGGGCTCGGCCGGGTGCTGGATCGGCTCGTTGTAGACGGTGAGGTAGTAGAAGACGTCCTCGCCCGGCTTGCCGTCCGCGGTCTCGCCGTACATCCGGCGCAGACCGTCCTGCACGATGTGCGCGATCTCGTAGCCGAAGGCGGGGTCGTACGCGACGCAGCCGGGGTTGGTGGAGGCCAGGAGCTGCGAGTGGCCGTCCGCGTGCTGGAGGCCCTCACCGGTCAGCGTGGTGCGGCCCGCGGTCGCGCCCAGCACGAAGCCGCGCGAGAGCTGGTCGGCCATCTGCCAGAACTGGTCGCCGGTGCGCTGGAACCCGAACATCGAGTAGAAGACGTAGACCGGGATCAGCGGCTCGCCGTGCGTGGCGTACGCCGAGCCCGCCGCGATCAGCGACGCCGTACAGCCCGCCTCGGAGATGCCGTCGTGCAGCATCTGCCCGGTCGGCGACTCCTTGTACGCCAGCAGCAGCTCACGGTCGACCGACTCGTACTGCTGACCCATCGGGTTGTAGATCTTCGCGCTCGGGAAGAACGCGTCCATGCCGAAGGTGCGGTACTCGTCGGGGGCGATCAGCACGAAGCGCTTGCCGATCTCCTTGTCCCGCATCAGGTCCTTCAGGACGCGGACGAACGCCATGGTGGTGGCGATCGACTGCTGGCCCGAGCCCTTCTTCGCGGTCGCGTACGTCTTCTCCGGCGGCAGCGGCAGCGGCTTGGCCCGCACCACGCGCGTGGGCACGTAACCGCCGCACGCCTTGCGGTGGTCGTGCATGTACTGGATCTCTTCGGAGTCCCGGCCGGGGTGGTAGTACGGCGGGTAGCCCTCGTCGAGCCGCTGGTCGGTGATCGGCAGGTGCAGCCGGTCGCGGAAGCGCTTGAGGTCGTCGACCGTCAGCTTCTTCATCTGGTGCGTCGCGTTGCGGCCCTCGAAGTTCGGACCCAGCGTCCAGCCCTTGATGGTCTGCGCGAGGATCACCGTCGGCTGGCCCTTGTGCTCCTTGGCCGCCGTGTAGGCCGCGAAGACCTTGCGGTGGTCGTGGCCGCCGCGCCCGAGGTGCAGGATCTGCTCGTCGGACATGCCTTCGACCATCTTGCGCAGCCGCTGGTCGTCGCCGAAGAAGTGCTCACGGATGTACGAACCGGTCTCGGTCGCGTACGTCTGGAACTGGCCGTCCGGGGTGGTGTTCATCTTGTTGACCAGCAGACCGTCGCGGTCCTGGGCCAGCAGCGGGTCCCAGGAGCGGTCCCAGATCAGCTTGATGACGTTCCAGCCGGCGCCGCGGAACTGCGACTCCAGCTCCTGGATGATCTTGCCGTTGCCGCGCACCGGGCCGTCGAGGCGCTGGAGGTTGCAGTTGACGACGAAGGTCAGGTTGTCCAGGCCCTCGCGGGCGGCGATCGAGAGCTGGCCGAGCGACTCCGGCTCGTCCATCTCGCCGTCGCCGAGGAACGCCCACACGTGCGACGTGGAGGTGTCGGCGATGCCGCGCGCCTCCATGTAGCGGTTCATCCGGGCCTGGTAGATCGCGCCCAGCGGGCCGAGGCCCATCGAGACGGTCGGGAACTCCCAGAAGTCCGGCATCAGCCGCGGGTGCGGGTAGCTGGAAAGGCCGTTCGGCGCCTTCGACTTCTCCTGGCGGAAGGCGTCGAGCTGCGCCTCGCTCAACCGGTCGAGCAGGAAGGCGCGGGCGTAGATGCCGGGGGAGGCGTGGCCCTGGAAGAAGATCTGGTCGCCGCCGAGGCCGTCGTCCTTGCCGCGGAAGAAGTGGTTGAAGCCCACGTCGTAGAGCGAGGCGGAGGAGGCGAAGGTGGCGATGTGGCCGCCGACGCCGATCCCGGGACGCTGGGCGCGGGAGACCATGACCGCCGCGTTCCACCGGGTGGCGTTGAGGATCTTGCGCTCGATCTCCTCGTTGCCCGGGAAGAACGGCTCGTCCTTGGTGGCGATGGTGTTCACGTAGTCGGTGCTGCGCATCTCGGGCACCGCGACGCGCTTCTCGCGCGCGCGCTCGATGAGGCGGAGCATCAGATAGCGGGCCCGCTCACGGCCGCGCTCGTCGATGGCCGCATCGAGCGAGTCGAGCCATTCCGCCGTCTCCTCGGGATCGAAATCCGGGACCTGGCTGGGAAGGCCGCCAATGATGATCGGGTTGCGATCGGATCCGGAAGCCACGCTGTTCCTTCGCTGCTAGGTGGAGCTCTGCTGGGTCGCGCCGCCTCCATCGTGTACCGCGTCGTTCGATACGTCATCTCTACCGAGCGGTAACCGCAGCTCATGAGCCGCGCGGCCCCAGGGCCGGTGGTCGGCCGGGAGCCTCCCGGCCTGAGGTTGGGGGAGGCCAAACCTGAACTCTACGCCCAGTCGCTCGTACGACCGACTCGCGGCTCCAATCACGCACAACACCGGCAAACCGCCGTGATGTGCGTCACCATTGAGTGTGCGGGTTGCGGTGACACGGTCGAATCGTCACCGTTTCGACGGTCTCGTACGCCGGGTACTTGCGCGATCCGCCCAGCCCGTGTGGACTACCGCCAATAACCCGCACAGGCGCGGGCAGATTTTCCCCATGACAGGAGGCAAAGCGTGAGCGCGACCGCGGACCACGCGGAGGAGCGGACCAACCCGGCGAGCCGGCTTGGTTTCGAGCCCGGACAGGTGGTCCAGGAGCTCGGGTACGACGAGGATTGCGACCAGGAGCTTCGAGAGGGTATCGAGGAGCTCACGGGCGAGGAGCTCGCCGATGAGGAGTACGACGACGTGCCCGACGCCGTCCTGCTGTGGTTCCGCGAGGACGACGGCGACCTCACCGACGCACTCGTCGACGCCACGTCGACGGTCGACCCCGGCGCCCCGATCTGGCTCATGACCCCGAAGACCGGGCGTGACGGCCACGTCGAGCCCAGCGAGATCGGAGAGGCCGCGCAGACCGCGGGCCTCGCCCAGACCAGCAGCGTCAACGCCGCCAAGGACTGGACCGGCAGCCGTCTCGTGACACCCAAGACGGCCCGCGCGGGGAAGCGGTAGCTTTCCCGGCACCGGCGGCCCGCCGCAGGGGTTGCGCCCCGCGGCCGTCCGTCGCCCGTCACACGCTGGCCGCGCGGTTCCCCGCGCCCCCTCGGGGGAGCGGGGAACCGCGCGCTTGGCCCACCCTGTGTCGCGGCCCTGCGGCGGTCGCGACGGCCGCGCCGGGTCCCGCGCCTCCCCGAGAAGGGACGCCCGCGCGATGAGCGAGATCAGCGCAGCCCACGAGATCCCCGCGGTCGGCGCCCCGGCACCCGACTTCGCCCTGCCCGACCAGCACGGCCGTACCGTGCGCCTGGCCGACTTCCGCGGCCGGAAGAACGTCGTGCTGCTCTTCTACCCCTTCGCCTTCACCGGCGTGTGCACCGGCGAGCTGTGCGCGCTGCGCGACGAGCTGCCCGCGTTCCAGAACGCGGACGTGCAACTGCTCGCCGTCTCCTGCGACTCGATGCACTCGCTGCGGGTCTTCGCCGACCAGGAGGGCCTGGACTACCCGCTGCTGTCCGACTTCTGGCCGCACGGCGCGGTCTCCCGCGCCTACGGCGTCTTCGCCGAGGACAAGGGCTGCGCCCTGCGCGGCACCTTCGTCATCGACAAGGAGGGCACCGTGCGCTGGACCGTCGTCAACGGGCTGCCGGACGCCCGCGATCTTCACGACTACGCAAAGGCGCTCGAATCGCTGTAGACCTCGGGAACCCGTCACTAAGCTCGGCACGTTGATCCGGCACCAGCGCAGGATCTGTGCACGCGTACGCCACGCACACAGCACGCACGAACCGATTTGGGAGGACTCGTGGGAGTCAGCCTCAGCAAGGGTGGCAACGTCTCGCTGACCAAGGAGGCGCCGAATCTCACGGCCGTCGTCGTCGGTCTGGGCTGGGACGCCCGCACCACCACCGGCAACGACTTCGACCTCGACGCGAGCGCGCTGCTCACCAGCGACCAGGGCAAGGTGCTCTCCGACGCGCACTTCGTCTTCTTCAACAACCTCACCAGCCCCGACGGCTCCGTGGTGCACACCGGTGACAACCTCACCGGTGAGGGCGAGGGCGACGACGAGGTCATCAACGTGAATCTGGCCGGTGTCCCGGCCGATGTCGCGAAGATCGTCTTCCCCGTCTCCATCTACGAGGCCGAGAGCCGCCAGCAGAGCTTCGGCCAGGTGCGCAACGCCTACATCCGGGTGCTCAACGCGGCGGACCAGCGCGAGCTGGCCCGCTACGACCTGACCGAGGACGCCTCGACCGAGACCGCCATGGTCTTCGGCGAGCTGTACCGGCACGGCGCGGAGTGGAAGTTCCGCGCCATCGGTCAGGGCTACGCCTCGGGACTGCGCGGCATCGCCCAGGACTTCGGCGTCAACGTCTGATCGCGGTGCGGCGCCCGGCCACCGGGCGCCGCCCGTCCCTGGCGGACCCAGGGCCCACCCAGCACCCAGGACCCACCCAGCACACCCTGCGACGGGGAGGAACGAAACACGATGGGCGTCACGCTCGCCAAGGGAGGCAATGTCTCCCTCTCCAAGGCCGCGCCGAATCTCACCAAGGTGCAGATCGGTCTCGGCTGGAGTTCCCGCTCGACCACCGGAGCCGACTTCGACCTGGACGCCAGCGCGCTGCTCTGCGGCAACGGCCGGGTCCTGGGAGACGAGTTCTTCGTCTTCTACAACAACCTCAAGAGCCCGGAGGGTTCCGTCGAGCACACCGGCGACGAACTGGTCGGCGGCACCGGCGGTGACGACGAGACGATCCTGGTGGACCTGAGCCTCGTCCCCGAGCGCGTCGACAAGATCGTCTTCCCGGTCTCGATCTACGACGCCGACGCCCGTTCCCAGACCTTCGGCCAGGTCAGCAACGCGTACATCCGGGTGCTCAACCAGGCGGACGGCGCCGAACTGGCCCGTTACGACCTGACCGAGGACGCCTCGACCGAGACCGCGATGATCTTCGGCGAGCTCTACCGCTACAGCGGCGAGTGGAAGTTCCGTGCGGTAGGTCAGGGGTACGCCTCCGGACTGCGCGGCATCGCCCTAGACTTCGGGGTCAACGTTTCGTAAAGCCGCGTACCTCGCGGGGGTCCTCGTGATCATCAGGGAAATAGGTAGGTAGCTCGTGCTCCTCAGAACATTCGGCTGGTCGTTCGGCATCACTGCCGCCGGCCTCGCCCTGGCCGGCGTCCTCTGGGGCTGGAAGGGCCTGGCCATTGTCGCGATCCTGTCGGTCCTCGAGATCTCACTCTCGTTCGACAACGCGGTGATCAACGCGGGCATCCTCCGCAAGATGAATGCCTTCTGGCAGAAGATGTTCCTCACCATCGGCGTGCTGATCGCCGTCTTCGGCATGAGGCTCGTCTTCCCGATCATCATCGTCGCCATCACGGCCAAGCTCAGTCCGTGGGAAGCGGTCAGGGTCGCGATCAACGACCACGACCGCTACGAGGCGCTGGTCACCGGCGCGCACCCGGCGATCGCCGCCTTCGGCGGCATGTTCCTGCTGATGATCTTCCTCGACTTCATCTTCGAGGAGCGGGAGATCACCTGGCTGGGCTGGCTGGAGAAGCCGCTGGCCAAGGTCGGCAAGCTGGACATGCTCTCCGTCGTGGTCGCGCTGGTCGCGCTGCTCGTCGCCGCCACCACCGTCGCCACCGGCGTCCCGCTGCACGGCGGTCACGGCACCATCGACAAGGGTGAGACGGTGCTGCTGGCGGGCGTCGGCGGCCTGCTCACGTATCTCATCGTCGGCGGTGTCTCCAGCTTCTTCGAGGAGCGGCTGGAGGACGACGACGAGGACGGCGCGGACGACGAGGACGGCGCGGAAGCGGGCGGAGCGGAGCCCGTCGCGGCGAAGAGCGGCAACGGCGTCAGCACCGGACAGGTCGTGGGCCTGGCGGGCAAGGCCGCGTTCTTCATGTTCCTCTACCTCGAAGTCATCGACGCGTCCTTCTCCTTCGACGGTGTCGTCGGCGCCTTCGCGGTGAGCAACGACATCTTCGAGATCGCGCTGGGTCTCGGCATCGGCGCGATGTACATCAGGTCGCTGACCGTCTTCCTGGTCCGCAAGGGCACCCTGGACGACTACGTCTACCTGGAGCACGGCGCGCACTACGCGATCGGCGCGCTGGCCGTCATCCTGCTCGTCACGATCAAGTACGACGTCAGCGAGGTCATCACCGGTCTGGTGGGCGTGGTGCTGATCGCCGCTTCGTACTGGTCCTCGGTGGTACGCAACCGCCGACTCGGGGAAGACTCCGGGCAACCGGACGGTGACAAGGACGACGACAAGGCGGAAGTCGCGAGCGGGGTCTGACCCCGGTCGCGCCAGCGCTGCCCCCGCCGTCCGGCGGGGGCAGCCTCATGTCAGGGGAGGGCGAGGGCAGATGGCCTGGTGGAGTTTTCTGCGGCCGAGCGGCGGGCAGCAGTTCGACGTCGCGAACGCGCACACCGTGGAACTCACCAAGCGGCACCCGATGGTGTCGCTGTCCAAGCAGGGAGCGGCCGTCGGCAACCTCCGGGTCAACCTCTCGTGGTCGATGCGGACATCCGACACCGGTGGCTGGGCCACCTCCAACGGCGGGTTCTTCCGCCGCCAGCTCGACGTCTTCAAACCGCGCGTGGTGCAGGCGGCCGGACCCGCCATGGTCAATGTCGACCTCGACCTGGCCTGCATGTACGAACTGGCCGACGGGAGCAAGGGAGTTGTCCAGCCGCTCGGCAATCTGCTGGGCGACCTGGACGCGCCGCCGTACATCCAGATGAGCGGCGACGACCGGTTCGGCGGCACCTCGGGCGAGACGCTGTACATCAACTTCGACAAGCGGGACGAATTCCGGCGGCTGCTGGTCTTCGTCTACATCTACGACGGCACGCCCGCCTTCGACCGCACGCACGCGAAGGTCGAGATCTTCCCGACCTCGGGCCCGCGCATCGAGATCCCGCTCAACGAGCGGGAGCCGCAGGCCCGTTCGTGCGCCGTCGTGCTGATCGAGAACCGCAAGGGCGAGCTGGTCGTGCGCCGCGAGGTCAGGTACGTCTACGGCTTCCAGGCCGAGATCGACCGGCTCTACGGCTGGGGCCTCCAGTGGGGCCGCGGCTACAAGTCCAAGGTCTGACCGCGTCCGGCGCGCTGTCCGCGCGGGTCAGCTGCCCGACTGGAACTGGGGTCCCTGCGGCGGCAGTTGGAAGCCGCCGTCGTTGGCGGCGGCGGCCACCGGCTGCGGGTAGCCGTACGCCGGGTAGCCCTGCTGCGGCTGCTGGTGGACTGCAGGGGCCGTGGTGGCCGCCACGGGCTGCGGGTAGCCGTAGGCGGGCTGTGCGGGCACGTGGCCGGGCGAGGGAGCCTGGAGCGGGTATCCGTACGCACTGGTGGGCGCGGGCTCCGGCTCCTGGGCGTACGGCGCGGTCTGCTGGGACACCGGCCCGGCCGTGGGCGGCGCCGCCGGGGAGACGGTGGGCGGCGCGGTCGTGGCCGGTACGGCGGTACGGTCGGAGTCGCCGCCCTCGACGTCGTCCACCGCGATGCCGAATTCGGTGGCCACGCCGACCAGACCGGTGTCGTACCCCTGGCCCAGGGCGCGGAATTTCCAGCCGCCGTCCTTGCGGTAGATCTCGCCGCAGTTCAGGGCGGTCTCGTAGCCGGTGTCGGGGCGCACCTCGAAGGTGATGACGGGCGCGTGCTGCGGCCCCGTGGTGTCGTAGAGGAGCACGCACAGGTCCTGGACCTGCGCGAAGGGGCCGCCGTCGCAGGAGGCGACGATCACGACGCGGTCCACGTCGGAGCCGAGGGCGGCCAGGTCGACCTCGACGGTGTCGGTCAGGCTGCCGGAGACGCGTTTCTTGGGCAGGTGACGGGCGAGCCCCGAGGGGTGGCGCGGTTCGTTGTAGAAGACGAAGTCGGCGTCGGAACGGACCTTGCCGTTGGAACCGAGCAGCAGCACGGAGGCGTCAACATCGGGGGAACCGGACGCCGGGGTCCAGCGCAGTACCGCCCGGATTCCGGGGGCGTCCAGTGGGGTGTTCGAGCCCTTCACCATCACGTGCGTCATACCGGTCATCCTGCCCTCCCCGTGGCGTGCGCCACAACGCCGGGCGGGACGGTCACGCGGTGGACCCGCCGCGGTTACCTGTTTTTCACGTGTGGAGGGAACCTCTACCCCATGCTCGCACGTACGATAATCGGCCAGATATCATCGGGCTCACTACCTCGAAATGGGGCGTATGCGACACTTCGGGCACCTCGCTCCTGAAGCCAGGAGCGAACTGTTTCACCGCGAGCCGCAGGAGTTCACTGCCGACTCGCCCGCACGCATGCTCGCGGTCGCCCTCGGCGCCACCCTCTACAGCCCCGCCACCCGCCCGCAGCTCGCGGACGACGTGGTGAAGCAGGCCGCCCGGGGTGTGGTGTCGATGGTCCTGTGCCTGGAGGACTCCATCGACGACCGCGACGTCGTCGCAGGTGAGGCCAATCTCGTCCGGCAGTTCGCCGATCTCGCGACCCGGCAGGAGGCGGCCCTTCCGCTGCTGTTCATCCGGGTCCGCACGCCCGCGCAGATCACCGACCTGGTGACACGGCTCGGCGGCACCGTGGAACTGCTGTCCGGATTCGTGCTGCCCAAGTTCACCGAGGAGACCGGCGTCCCCTTCCTGGAGGCCATGGCGCACGCGGAGGCCGCCAGCGGGCGGCGCCTTTTCGCCATGCCCGTACTGGAGTCCCCGCAGCTCCTGCACCTGGAGAGCCGGGTCGAGACGCTCTACGGGATATCCAGGACGGTCGACAAATACCGCGAGCGGGTGCTCGCCCTGCGCCTGGGCGTCACCGACTTCTGCTCCTCCTACGGCCTGCGCCGCGCCCCCGCGATGACCGCCTACGACGTGCAGATCGTCGCCTCGGTGATCGCCGACGTGGTCAACGTCCTCGGCCGCGCCGACGGCAGCGGCTTCACCGTGACGGGACCGGTCTGGGAGTACTTCAGGCACCACGAGCGGATGTTCAAGCCGCAACTGCGCCGCAGCCCCTTCACCCCCGAGGCCGAGGACCTGCGCGACACCCTCATCGAGCGCGACATGGACGGACTGCTCCGCGAG
This sequence comes from Streptomyces sp. NPDC088910, assembly GCF_044749865.1. Classification (NCBI taxonomy): domain Bacteria; kingdom Bacillati; phylum Actinomycetota; class Actinomycetes; order Kitasatosporales; family Streptomycetaceae; genus Streptomyces; species Streptomyces sp. NPDC088910. Next base: position 427,302 of record NZ_JBIVIV010000001.1, on the reverse strand, counting down.
ATCGAGCTGGACCGCGCCAACGGCCTCCAGGGCAAGACCTGCATCCACCCCACCCACGTGCCCGTCGTGCACGCGCTGAGCGTCGTCACGCACGAGGAGTTCTGCGACGCGGCCGACATACTCGACGAGGACCGCTCCGGCGGCGGCGTCATGCGGTCCGCGTACACCAACAAGATGAACGAGGTGAAGCCGCACCGCGCCTGGGCGGAGCGCACCATGCGCCGCGCCGAGGTTTTCGGCGTCGCCCAGGAGGACATCGGCTTCGTGGAACTGCTCGCGGCGAGCCTGCCGCAGTCCTGAGCGCGGTCCCGGAACAGCCTCCAGCGCAGTCCTGAGCACGGCCAGGCGCCGCGCCCAGCCCTGAGCACGGCCCCCGCGCCGCGCTCGCACCGAACGGAAGAGAAGCACCGCATGGCAACGCACACGCCCTGGCCGGGCCAGTGGGTCGCGGACCGGCTGGGCATCGGCCTGGTGGGCGAGGGCCTGCACGGAGTGCTCGGCCTCGCGCTGCGCCGCAACCCCAAGCGCGCCCACCTGCTGGTCTCCAACATCCTCGGCAAGCACGTCCCGCAGGACCCGCGCGCGGTCTACGGCTCCGCGTACGCGCTCGGCGAGCGGGTCCGCGACCTGCTCGGCCCGGACGCGGTCGCCGACGCCGTGGTCCTCGGCTACGCCGAGACCGCGACGGGACTCGGCCACTGCGTCGCCGACGGCGTCGGCGGTGTGCCGTACCTGCACTCCACCCGGCGCGAGGTCGCGGGCGTCGCGGCGGGCGGCGGCTTCCAGGAGGAGCACAGCCACGCCACCGGGCACCTGCTGCTCCCCGAGGACCCGGCGCTGCTGGCGGGCAGCGGCCCGCTGGTCCTGGTCGACGACGAGTTCTCCACCGGCCAGACCATCCTCAACACCATCCGTGACCTGCACGGACGCCACCCGCGTGAGCGGTATGTGGTGGTCGCCCTGACCGACATGCGGTCCGCCGCCGACCAGGCGCGGCTGGAGGACTTCGCGGCGGAACTCGGCGCCCGCGTGGACGTCGTCGCCCTGGTCGCGGGGGCCGTCACGCTCCCCGAGGGCGTGCTGGAGCGCGGCCAGGCCCTGGTGGCCGCCCACGAGACGCCGCCGCCCGCGCCCGCCGACTACTACGACCTCACGCACGTCGAGCTGGACTGGCCGGCCGGGGTGCCGGACGGCGGCAGGCACGGCTTCCTGCCGGAGCACCGCGCCGCCCTGGAGGCCGCGCTGCCCGCCATGGGACAGCGGCTGGCCGCCGCGCTCCCGCCCGGCGCCCGCCGCGTCCTCGTCCTCGGCAACGAGGAGCTGATGTACGCCCCGCTGCGGCTGGCGGAGGCGCTGCGACGGCACACCGCCGCAGCGGACGCGGGCCTTGAGGGCCTGGGGCGGCACACCGCCGCAGCGGACGCGGGCCTTGGGGGCTCGCAGGCGGCCCCTGGCGGCGCTCTCGACGTGCGCTACTCCACCACCACCCGCTCGCCGGTGCTGGCCGTCGACGACCCCGGCTACGCCATCCGCAGCCGGATCGTGTTCCCCGCCCACGACGAGCCCAGCGACGGCCCCGGCGACCGGTACGCGTACAACGTGGCGGGCGCGGGCTTCGACGCGGTCGTCTGCGTCATCGACTCCGCGGGCGAGACCCCCGAGCTGTACGGGCCCGGCGGCCTGATCGCCCAGCTCGCCGCGCACACCGACCGCGTACTGGTCGCCGTCGTCCCCACCTACCGGCCGCGGCCCCGGCTGCACGCCCGGTTGCGGTCCCGGCTCACCGCCGGAACCGAGTCCCGTCCCCGACCGAACGGACACGCCGCACCGATGAGCCCCGCCCCTGTGAGCGCCACCGCCCGACCGCTGCCCGAGCCCCTGCGCGGCCCCGCCTTCTCGTCGTACGCGGCGGACGAGGTCGGCTGGCTGCTCAAGGACCTGTCGGAGGTCGAGCTGGAAGCGCCGACCGAGGAGCGCGAGGAGGCCATCCAGAGCGGCGGCGCGCACTACGCCGAGTCGCTGCCCGTCGAGTACCAGCCGAGCGCCGCGTACCAGGACCTGTTCAAGGCCGCCCTCGACGGCTCCGCCGAACGCATCGCGCGCGCGGTCGGCGCCGTCACCGAACTCGTGCTCGCCGAGCGCGGCCCTGACGCCGTCCTGGTCTCGCTGGCCCGCGCTGGCACCCCGGTCGGCGTGCTGATGCGCCGCTGGGCCCGGCACGCGCACGGCCTGGACCTGCCGCACTACGCCGTCTCCATCGTCCGCGGCCGGGGCATCGACCGCAACGCGCTGAGCTGGCTGGCCGCCCACCACGACGCGGCGAACGCCGTGTTCGTCGACGGCTGGACGGGCAAGGGCGCCATCACCCGCGAACTGGCCGAAGCCGTCAAGGACTTCGACGGCGAAGGCGTCTTCGACCCGGACATCGCGGTGCTCGCCGACCCCGGCGGCTGCGTGTCCACCTACGGCACCCGCGACGACTTCCTGATCCCCTCCGCGTGCCTCAACTCCACGGTCTCCGGCCTCATTTCGCGCACCGTGCTGCGCGCCGACCTGACCGGGCCCGACGACTACCACGGCGCGAAGTTCTACCGCGAGCTGGCGGGCGCCGACGTCTCCGGGCTCTTCCTCGACACCGTCACCGCCGCCTTCGACCGGGTCGGCGACGCCGTCGCCGAGGACGTCAAGTCGCTGCGCTCCGCCGACCGTTCACCCACCTGGGCGGGCTGGGCCGCGGTCGAGCGGATCAGCGAGGAGTACGGCATCGGCGACGTGAACCTCGTCAAGCCCGGCGTCGGCGAGACCACCCGCGTGCTGCTGCGCCGGGTGCCCTGGAAGATCCTCGCCCAGCGCGGCGTCGGCGCCGACCTCGACCACGTCCGCCTGCTGGCCGCACAGCGCGGCGTACCGGTCGAGGAGGTGGACGGGTTGCCGTACTCCTGCGTGGGTCTCATCCACCCCCGCTACACCCGAGGGGCCACCGGGACCGACGGCAAGGCGGTGGACGCGAAGTGAGTACCCGTCAGAACCGCACGCTGGTCGCCAGCGACCTCGACCGCACCCTGATCTACTCCACGGCGGCGCTCGCCCTCACCATGGCCGACGAGCACGCGCCGCGCCTGCTCTGCGTCGAGGTGCACGAGGCCAAGCCGCTGTCCTACATGACCGAGACCGCCGCCGCGCTGCTGGTGCGACTCGCCGCGGAGGCCGGGCAGTTCGTGCCCTCCACCACCCGCACCCGCAAGCAGTACCGCCGGATCAGCCTGCCGGGACCCCAGCCGCGGTACGCCATCTGCGCCAACGGCGGCCACCTCCTGGTCGACGGCCGCACCGACCACGACTGGAACGCCGAGATCCGCCGTCGTCTCGCCGACGGCTCCGCGCCGCTGGACGAGGTACGCGCCCACCTCGCCGCCACCGCCGACCCCGCGTGGCTGCGCAAGGAGCGCATCGCGGAAGACCTCTTCGCCTACCTCGTGGTCGACCGCGAACGCCTCCCCGCCGGCTGGGTCAAGGAACTCGCCGCCTGGGCCGAACCCCGCGGCTGGACCGTCTCCCTCCAGGGCCGCAAGATCTACGCCGTGCCGCTGCCGCTCAGCAAGTCCGCCGCCCTCGCCGAGGTCGTCCGCCGCACCGGCGCCGACCGCGTCCTCGCCGCCGGCGACTCCCTCCTCGACGCCGATCTGCTCCTCGCCGCCGATGAGGGCTGGCGCCCCGGCCACGGCGAGCTGGCCGACTCCGGCTGGACCGCCCCCCACGTCACCGGCCTCCCCACGGTCGGCGTCGCCGCCGGCGAAGAGATCATCCTGCGGATGCGCAACGCCCTCTAACGCCGCCCCCACGCAGGGCCAGCCTGCCCCAGGGCCCTGTTTCCAGGGGCACGCAGCAGGTGCGCTGCGGTCGCGCAGGGCCTGTTTTTTGGGGGCGCGGGGAACTGCGCGACCAGCCACCGACGGTGGCGCGCCTTGAAAACCGGCCCCAGCGGGGCAGACGCTGTCTGTTCTCGGGCTGACAGCCCGGTGGGGGCGGGCCGCGCAGTTCCCCGCGCCCCCAAAAAAGCGCGTGGCCGGCGCCCCGGCGGAGAGGAACCGCTTCGGGGCCCGGGGTCAGTGCCCCGGGGCCACCACCCGGGTGCAATAGGCGCGGGAGCGCTCTATGCGTCGCGCGTTGGGCCGCTCGCTCGCAGCGATAAAGGCCCGGGCCTCCAGCTCGCTGCGCCCCCCGCGCACGTGCCGTCGCAGCAGCCGCCGCTCACGCAGCTGACGCGGCGCGTCGACGTACCAGAGCTCGTCCAGCAGGTCACGGACCTGCTCCCACCCGGCACCGTCGTCGGCGAGGTAATTGCCCTCGGTGACGACGAGCCGGACACCGGGCGCGACGACCAGCCCGGCGGCCACCGGCTCGTCCAGGCGCCGGTCGAAGTCGGGCGCGTAGACCGGGTGTTGACGGTCACCGCGCAGCCGCCGCAGCAGGTGGACGTAGCCGTCCACGTCGAACGTCTCGGGCGCGCCCTTGCGGTCCCGCAGCCCCAGCCGGTCCAACTGCGCGTTGGACAGATGGAACCCGTCCATCGGCACATACGCGGCCGTCCCCGCGCCCACCCGGTCGTTCACCCCGGACACCAGCCGCCGCGCCAGAGTCGACTTCCCGGCGGCCGGGGCGCCCGCCAGCCCCAGCAGAGCCCTCCGGCCTGGAATGCTGGGGACCAAGGCGACCGCGTCATCCACGAGCATTCCGTCACCCTAGGGCCCGGACGGGCCCTGAGCGCCGCACCAGGGAGAAGACCCTTGACCGAAACGAAGAACCCGCAGCTCACACCCGAGCTCTACGGATACGTCCTCGCGCACAACCCGCCGCTGGACGCCGTCCAGCGGGAACTGGTCGAGACCACGCACGCCCGCCTCGCCGATGTGGCCGGGCTCCAGACCGCTGAGGAGCAGGGCCCGCTGCTGGCCTTCCTCGTCCGCCTGACCGGCGCCAAGCAGATCGTGGAGGTCGGCACCTTCACCGGCTTCTCGACCCTGTCGATGGCCCAGGCCCTGCCCGCCGACGGCAGGCTCATCGCCTGCGACGTCTCCGAGGAGTGGACCGCCGTCGGCCAGGACGCCTGGGCCAAGGCGGGCGTCGCCGACCGCGTCGACCTGCGGATCGCCCCGGCCATCGACACGCTCAAGGCGCTGCCCGGCGGCCAGTGGATCGACCTGGTGTTCCTGGACGCCGACAAGGGGTCCTACACCGACTACTGGGAGGAGCTGGTGCCGCGCATGAACCCCGGCGGCCTGCTCGTCGTCGACAACACGCTCTTCCACGGCGAGGTCGTGGACGAGGACGCGACCGGCGGCGCCGCGGCCATCCGCGCGTTCAACGACCACGTACGCGCGGACGACCGGGTGGACGATGTCCTGCTCACCGTCGCGGACGGCCTGACGCTGGCTCGTAAGAAGTAGTCACTCCGGCAGGACCGTCACGGGGTCAGTGCTGCGGCAGTCCGCGGGGAGGCGGCCGCCGGGTGGTCACCGCCGCCCGGGCCTCCTCCTCGCGGGCTGCCTGCTCGGGGTGGCGCTTGCGCCAGTACGGATTGTCGTGCGGCAGCCCGCCGGTCACCCGCCCGTACATGCCGAAGAACATCAGCATCACGCCGACCGCGAAGCTGAACAGCACGTTCGACATCTTGAACGCCAGAAGGTTGCTGCCGGTGTCCAGCAGGGCGAGATTGACGAACCCGCTGAGCAGGAAGGCGACGCCGACGACGATGTTGAGGGTCGAGGCGAAGTTGCCGCCCTTCACCATCCCGGCGAAGAGCAGCACGCCGATGACGATGGAGATCGTGCTGAGCGCGCCGTTGGAGTTCAGCCCGGCGATCCGGTCGCCCGCCTTGGACAGGAACGACACGCCGTTGAGGAGTCCGAGGATCCCGAAGACGACCAGGATCAGGCCCATCAGACCGGCGCCGAAGCGGTACATCTGGCTCAGCTTGTGGTCCACGGGCAGATGATCGTCGAGTCGCATATGACCGGCCTCCTTCGCTGAAGGGGAATCGAGGCCGCCGCTCCTCCAGGATAGGCCGGGGTCCGGAATCCGGCGCTCCGCGCGGGTCACCCCGGGTCACGGGCCGGCGGCGCGAGGCTTGCGGCAGCGGGCGGCAGTGCGCGAAGTCCGGCACATCGTTCCCGGCGGCCGGCGACGCCGGGGTGACCTGTGGAGGAACGCCCTCCGCGGGCCGCGTCCCCGCTACCCTGGGCCCATGCCTCGCTACGAGTACCGCTGCAAGACCTGTGGCTCCACCTTCGAGCTGCGCCGCCCCATGTCCCAGTCGGACGCCCCGACCGTCTGCCCCAAGGGTCACGACGACACCGTGAAGCTGCTCTCGACGGTCGCGGTCGGCTCCTCGTCGTCCTCGTCCTCGTCGTCGGCCGGTCCCGCCCCGGCGAGCGGCAACGGCGGCGGCGGATGCTGCGGTGGCGGCTGCTGTAGCTGAAGGGACGGGACGGGGGCCGGTACGGGCGGCGGTCGGATCGTACGTATGCCGGTCCGGCCGTATGAACGCTGGTCCGGCCGTACAACGCCGGTCCGGCCGTAGCGCCGGTCGCCGGAGCAGGAGACCGGCCAGGGGTGCTCAGCGCCCGGCCGCGCGGTCCTCACGGATGTTGGCCACCACGCGGTTCGCGGTCTCGCGCACCGCTGCGGTCTCGGTGAGGAACGCCCAGTAGTCCGGGTGCCTGCCCTCCAGCGCGGCCACCGCGCGGTCGAGGCGCGCCACCGCGTCGTCCAGCGGGCGGGCGTGCCGCGGCTCCGGCGTCGAACGCCCCTGCATGGCCAGCCGCTGCGCGTCCCGGATCGCGAAGCGGGTCTTCTCGACCTCGCCCTTCGGGTCCTTGCTCACCTCGTTGAGCTGCCGCAGCCGGTCACCGGCCGCGGACACCGCGCCCTCCACGTCGTCCATCAGCGCCCTGACCGTCGCCAGCCGTGACGTGGCGTCCGGCCAGCGCTGCTCGTCCCGCGCCTTGCGCGCCTCGGCCAGCGCCGTCTCCGCCTGCCGTACCGCCTGCGCGGCCCGCTCGGGCACCTGCTGGAGGTCCTGCCAGCACGCCAGCGAGAACCGCCGCCGCAATTCGCTGAGCACCGGGTCCACGCCCTCGGCCCGCGTCGCCAGCGCCTGCACCCGCGTGCGCAGCGACACCAGCCGCTTGTCCATCTCCCTGGCCTGCTCGGGCAGCCGCTCCGCCTCGGTCCGCACCGCGTCCGCCTTGCGGCGCACATCGTCGGCCCGCTGGACGGTCTCCTGCACGCCGTGCTTGCTCGCGCCCTCGTTCAGCCTGGTCAGCTCGGGTGCCAGCGCGGCCAGCCGGGCCGCGAGGTCGTCCGCCTTCAGCCCGACCGCGCGGACCCCGTCCAGCGCGTTCGTCGCCGCCAGCAGCGACTGCTTGGCCCGCTCCACGGCGGGCGCCAGCCGGGCGAGTTGCGTCTCCGCCTTGCCGAGCAGCGGCGCGAGACCCGCGGAGAAACGCTCCAGCTCGGTCTTGGCCCTGTCCAGCTCGTCCTTGGCCTTCGTCAGCTCGGTGCGCGCCCGCGCCGCCGTGCCCGCGTCCAGCTCGTCCCGGTCGATGTCGTGCGCGTCCACGGTGTTGATGTAGGCCGCGCTCACCTGGTCGATGCGCTCGCCCAGCGACCGGAATCCGGCCAGCGCCCGGCGCGCCTCGGGGGAGTCGTCCACCGCCGAGATCGTCTCTATCGAGATCTCCAGATCGCGCTGCGCCGTGTCCAGCTCGTAGAACGCCTGTGACGCGGCGTCCTTCGCCGCCTGCGCCTCCGCACGGTGATTGTCGCCGCGTCGCCACCACGAACGTGCCGTCGTCACCGTGACACTCTCTCCCGCAGATCGCCGCCGACCACCGTCGGACCCATCCTCCCACCAGGCCGCCCCGAACACACCGCCCGGTCCCCACGGCCCCGTGGTTGCTGATCACGCCCCAGGGCAGGGTAACCTGTGACGTCGAACTCACCGAGGGCGTGTAGCTCAGTGGTAGAGCGCCGCCCTTACAAGGCGGATGTCGGCGGTTCGAAACCGTCCACGCCCACCCTCGGAAGCCCCCGGGCCCCTGTCCAGCGTCCTTGGACAGGGGCCTCTTCCCTGTCCCGCTCCGTGTTCCGCCCTGGCCGCTGCTGTTCGAGGCGGCGAAGGCGGCACTCCCCGATCACCTGCGCTGACACCGGGCCGGGGACACCGGCCGACCGGGCCGCGTCCGTACTCCCGTGGATGTAACGGCGCGGCCTGTACCGCCCGCGGGGGTACGGCGATGTCCGCCGCTGGCGCGACGTTCCGTGGCTGTCACGCCTTGACGATGGAGGCGATCAGTCGTTCGTCGCAAGGGGAGGCCGGGATGAGGACCGCGGAGCAGGTCAGCGGGGTACGTGACGGGGGCGCCGCGCCGCCGGGCGCAGGGGCGGGCGGGGGCCGGGCGCGGAAGCTGCCGTGGCTGATGCTCGCGCTGTGGGTCGGGGTGCTGGCGGTCGCGATACCGCTGTCCGCCAGGCTCGGTGACGTCCAGCGCGACAGCGTCGTGGACTACCTGCCGAACAGCGCGGACTCCACGCGGGCGGCGAAGATCCAGGCGTCGCTGCCCGGCGGCGAGACGACCGACATCGTCGTGGTCTACCACCGCGACGGCGGCCTCACCGCGGCCGACCGGGCCACCGCCGCGCGGCAGACCGCCGAGATCGCCCGTACGAACCGGCTCACCGGGGACACCCCGCGGGCCGTGCCGTCCAAGGACGGCACCACGCTGATGTACCCGATGTCGACCACGGCGCCGGGCCAGGACTCCCAGGCCAGAACCGACTTCGTGGACGGGGTCAGGGACGTCGCCAAGGGCGGCTCTGGGCTGACGGTGAAGGTCGGCGGACAGGGCGCCCTGGACACCGACAGCGCGGAGGTCTACAGCGCGCTCGGCGGCCCGCTCCTCTACACCACGGTCCTCGTCGTCGCCGTCCTGCTGATCCTCATCTACCGCAGCCCCGTGCTGTGGCTGATCCCGCTGATCTGCGCGGGCGCCGCCGACGTGCTGTCGATGGCGGTCACCTACGGCCTCAACCAGGCGTTCGGCGTCACCGTCAGCGGCCAGAGCTCCGGTGTGATGACCATCCTCGTCTTCGGCGTCGGCACGGACTACGCGCTGCTGCTCGTGGCCCGCTACCGCGAGGAACTGCGCCGCACCGAGCGCCCGTACGACGCCATGCGCACCGCCCTGCGCAAAGCCGCGCCCGCGGTCCTGGCCTCCGCGGGAACCGTCGCCGCGGGCATGCTCTGCCTGCTGGCCGCGGACCTCAACAGCAGCCGGGGCATGGGCCCGACGGCCGCTGTCGGGGTCGTCTGCGCGCTGCTCGCCATGGTGACGCTGCTGCCCGCCGTCCTCGTCGTCCTCGGCCGCCGCGTGTTCTGGCCGCTGATCCCCGCCCACGGCAGCGAGCCGAAGCAGCGGCGCGGCGCCTTCGTCGCGATCGGTGACGGCGTCGGCCGCAGGCCGGTCGCGGTGCTCGTCGGCGGTGTGCTGCTGCTCGGCGCCCTCGCCGTCGGCGTGCTCAACCTGCCCGGCAGCGTCAAGCAGCAGGACATGTTCAGCAGCGAGCCCGACGCGATCACCGCCATGCGGATTCTCGGCGCGGCCTACCCCGACCAGGGCAGCCGTCCCGTCGCCGTCATCGCGCCCGCCGACCGCGCCGAGGCCGCGCGGGCCGCCGCCCGCTCCACCCGAGGCGTCACCGACGTGCGCGCCGGGCGCACCGCCGACGGCTGGAGCGAATTCTTCGTCACCACCGCGGGCCCGCCGCAGACCGCGGCCGAGACCGCCACCATCAAGGCCCTGCGCGCCGGACTCCCCGGCTCCTACGTCGGCGGCCCCAGCGCCCAGCAGCTCGACCTCCAGCACACCAACCAGCGCGACCGCGGCATCGTCATCCCGATCACCCTCGCCGCCGTCCTGCTCATCCTCGTCCTCCTGCTGCGGTCCCTCGTCGCGCCGCTGCTGCTCGTCGCCGCGGTCGTCGCCGTCTGGGGCGCCGCCCTGGGCATCGGCGGCCTCGTCTTCGGCCCGGTCCTCGGCTTCCACGGCACCGATCCAGGACTCGCGCTGCTCTCCTTCGTCTTCCTCGTCGCCCTCGGCGTCGACTACGGCATCTTCCTCATGCACCGCATGCGCGAAGAGGCGCTCAACGGCGCAGGCCCACGCGAAGCCACCCTCGGCGCACTCCACTCCACGGGCGGCGTCATCACCTCGGCCGGTGTCGTCCTGGCCGCGACCTTCTCCGTCCTGATGAACATGCCTCTCGTCCAGCTCGCGGAACTCGGCTTCGTCATCGCGGTGGGCGTCCTGCTCGACACCTTCCTCGTCCGCACCTTCCTGGTGACCTCGGCCGCGCTGCTGCTGCGCCGCCGGGTCTGGTGGCCCGGCGCCCTGAGCCGCCCGGCGCCGGGCGAACGGGGGTGAGCCCGCGAGGGCGCCGCGTGACGCGCCAGGACGCGGCGCTCGCGGCGGGGCTGGCGGCGCTGTCGGTGCCGCTGGCCCTGCTGACGCCGGGGACGCGTCCCGACGCGCTGGGCTGGACGCTGCTGGTCTGGTGCCAGATCCCGCTGCTGTGGCGGCGGACGCACACGACGGCCGCGCTGGTGGTGACGGTCGCGTTCCTCGGGCCGTACCACGCGCTCGGGTATCCGCACGCGGCGCCGGTGCTGGGCTCGATGACGCTGCTGTTCACGGCGGCGGCCACGAGCCCGGTGTGGCGGGCGGCGGCCATCGGGACGGTGGTCGTCGGCGGCACGGTGGCGGCGGACTGGGTCTCGGACGCCGGGGGAGCGGTGGACACGCTGCGGACCTCGGGCTGGATCGCGGCGGTGCTGGTGGCGGGCGCGACCGTGCGCGTGCACCGCCAGTTGGTGGCCGCGACCACGCAGCGGGCCGAGCGCGCCGAGCGGACGCGGGAGGAGGTGGCGGCCCGGCGGGTGGCGGAGGAACGGCTGCGGATCGCCCGTGACCTGCACGACCTGCTCGCGCACAGCATCACGCTGATCGGCGTGCAGACGGCGGTGGCCGCGCACGTGATGACGGTGGCGCCCGAGGAGTTCGACCGGGCGGCGGTGTCCAAGGCGCTGGACGGCATCGCGGACACCTGCCGCGCGGCCCGCGTCGAGGTGCGCACCACGCTGGAGGTGCTGCGGTACGGCGAACGGGCCGCCGACGAGGGGCCGTTGCCCGGTCTGGCCGCGCTGTCGGACCTCGCCCGCCCGGCCGGGGCCCGGCTCAACGTGCTTACGGCGCGAGGTGCTTCCTCCGGCGGCGCGGACCCGCACATCCCGCCCGCCGTCGAGGCCGCCGCGTACCGCATCGTGCAGGAGGCCCTGACGAACACCACCCGGCACGCGGGGGCCGGGGCGCGGGCCGAGGTGACCGTGCGCGTCGGCCCCGGCTCGCTGCTGGTCGAGATCACCGACGACGGCGGGGCGGCCGTCGGCTCGGGTCCCCGGCCCGGCCCCGGACCCACCTTCCACCTCGGCCCCCACGACAGCCCTCACGACAGCCCGGCCCACGGCCCCGCCCACGGGCCCGACCTCGGCCCCGGCTTCGGCCTGATCGGCATGCGCGAACGCGTCCGCAGTGTCGGCGGCACCCTGACGGCGGGCCCCCTCGCCGGAGGCGGATTCCGGGTCGCGGCCGACCTCCCGCTGACCCCCCGCGCGGACGCGTGTACGGACGGGGCCGCCGCACCGCACGACCCCGCCTGACGCGCCCCGCCGCGCGGGGGACCGGCGCCCGCGACCGCGCCCAACTGGTCCTCAACCGCTGCGAGTCGGGTCCGGTCACGCCCGCGCGGCGGCCGGTGCGGGCGGCCCTGACTCGCGCGGAAAATCGAGGGTTTGACGCCTTCGTTACTCCTTTGGGGGAACGGTCGCGGGAAGCGTCGGCACGTGCCGCGCGCATGCTGACCATGAAGGGTGACCACTTCTAGGGGGAGGCGCGTCCGCGGTTGGACGGCGCTGCTTGTCGTGACGATGGCGGCAGGATCGTGGGGACTCGGCGCGGTGGCCTCGGCCGAGCCGCGCGCGCGGTGCCCGGCGGGAGCGGGCCACGGCAGAGCGGAGTCATGCCCCGCCGAGCCGTCCCGTCACCCGTCGCACCACGCGTCGCCCGTACCGTCCGAGGCCGCGTCGCCCGCGCCGGCGCACCGCGCGTCGCCCGGTCCGGAACCGACCCGGACGTCGACACCCACACCCGCACCGACACGGACGCGGCCCTCCCGGCCCGATCCCGGTCCCACATCCCCGCCCACCCGGGCACCCACACCCAATCCCGCTCCCACGACCACACCCGCGCCCGCGCCCGAACCGACGCGTACGGCCGCGCCCACGTCTGTTCCCACCCACAGGACCGACCCCGAGCCCACGGCCGCGCCGACGACCTCGCCCGCGCCCAGCCGTGTGCCCGACCGCCACGAGCCCGTACGGCACCAGCCGACGCACCACGAGCCCGTATGGCACGACCCCGGTCATCACGGCCCGGACCACGCTGACCCGGATCACCCTGACCCCGGGCACCACGACCCCGCGGACCACGACCCCGGACGGCACCGGCCCGATCATCACGGGCCCGGTTACCACCACCCCGACCCGTATGTGCCCTGGTGCGGGTACTGGCCGGACCAGTGGCCCTGGACGTGGCTCTGCCACCGCCACCACCACCATCCGAAGCCGTGCCCGACCCCGACACCGACCCCCACGCCGACTCCCACCCCCACCCCGACTCCTACGCCCACGCCCACACCGACCCCGACACCGACTCCGACCCCCACGCCCACGCCGACACCCACTCCGACCCCGACTCCCACGCCGAGTCAGAAAGCGGCGGTGACGCCACGTCCCAGACCCGCGCCGAAGCCCCCGGCGCCCGCACCCGTACCGCAGCCCGTACCCACCGCCGCACCCGTACCGGCTCCCGCGCCGGTGCCGCGGTCCCAACCCGCGCCGCCCGCCGCCCCGGTGGCGGTGCACTGGCCGGAGAAGGCGCCGGCGCCGGTCGCGGCGCCGAAGGAGCACCGCCGGTCACTGATGATCACGATGATGCTCACCACCGTGCCCGCCGTGCTGGCCGTCGCCGTCCTGCGGCCCGGCTCCTCCGGCTCCAACTCCGGTCGCAGCAGGAACAACTGAACGTGAAACAAGGGGGATTTCCGCATGTCGCAGTGGTTGGCGCTGGTGATCGCGATGGCCGCGGTCTGCGCTGTGGTCCTCGGCGTGGTCGTCCTGCGTACGCGCAAGGTCCACGCGGACGACGATCCGTCGGAGACACCCGACGTCATCGAGTACATGGTCATGATGATCGGCGTGGTCTACGCGATCGTGCTCGGTCTTGCCATCGCCGGTGTCTGGGAGGGGAGGAGCGGGGCACAGGCCGAAGTCCTCGCCGAGGCACAGGCGTTGCACGAGGTGAGCGCGCGGGCGCAGGTGTATCCCGTTGACGTACGCGACCGGATCCGCGCGGACGTGAACGCCTACGCGGCGTTCGTGGCCGACAAGGAGTGGCCGTACATGAAGAACCACGGCGAACTGGATCCGCGGGGCAACGCGTTGCTCGACACGCTCCGCAAGGACGTCTCGCAGTACGCGCCCACGTCCGACCTCGGCGCCCAGGCGTACCAGCCGCTGGTCGACGAGGTCGCCGCCGTCGACGAGGCCCGCACGTCGCGCAGCCAGAGCGTGGGCGCGACGATGCCGGGGATGGTGTGGTTCGGCCTGATCACCGGCGCGCTGGTGACGGTCGGACTGATCTTCACCCTCCAGATCCGGCGCTCACCGAAGGAGTTGCTGCTCGCCGGTCTGTTCAGCGCGCTCATCGCCTTCCTGCTGTTCCTGATCTGGGACCTCGACGATCCCTTCGGCGGCGGACTCGCCGTCTCCGCCGACGTCTTCCGGGACCTCGTACTGCGCCGCTGACCAGGGCGCGCGCCCCGGCGGACACGGCCGGGAACGCGCACGGCGGACGCGGCCGGGAACGCGTCCGGCGGACACAACGAAGCGGCTCCCCTGCCAGGCCGGGCAGGGGAGCCGCTTTCAGGAGAACCGCCGTGCGGTCAGCGCCAGTTGGACACGTTCACGTTCTCCAGGATGCCGAGCGCGTCGGGCACCAGGACGGCCGCGGAGAAGTACGTGCTGACGAGGTAGCTGATGATCGCCTTGTCGTCGATACCCATGAAACGGACGTTGAGCCCCGGCTCGTACTCGTCGGGCAGCCCGGTCTGGTTGAGACCGATGACGCCCTGGTTGTCCTCGCCGCTGCGGACCGCGATGATCGCGCTGGTACGGGCGGTGCTGACCGGGATCTTGTTGCAGCTCAGGATGGGCACACCGCGCCAGCCGGGAACGGTGTGGCCGTGCACCTCCACCGGGTCGGGGTAGAGGCCCGCCCTGGTGCACTCGCGGCCGAAGGCGGCGATGGCCCGCGGGTGGGCGAGGAAGAACTTGGTGCCGCGGCGCCTGCTGAGCAGCTCGTCGAGGTCGTCGGGGAGCGGCGGGCCCGCGTGCGGCTGGATGCGCTGGTCGTAGTCCGCGTTGTGCAGCAGCCCGAACTCGGGGTTGTTGATCAGCTCGTGTTCCTGGCGCTCGCGCAACGCCTCGACGGTGAGCTTGAGTTGCTGCTCGGTCTGGTTCATCGGCTCGTTGTAGAGGTCCGCGACGCGGCTGTGGACGCGCAGCACGGTCTGGGCGACGCTCAGCTCGTACTCGCGCGGCTTGACCTCGTAGTCGACGTAGGTGCCGGGCAGCGCTTCCTCGCCCTTGTGGCCCGACGCCAGCTCGATCGCGGCCTCACCGCGCTTGTTGACCCGCTGCCGCGGGATCGCGCGGTGCGCCTCCAGGTGCGTGCGCAGCGCCTCGGACTGTCCGAGCAGCGGTTCGAGCTCCTGCCGGGGCAGGGCCAGCACCGTGGTGACGGTGGCCGCGCGGGCCGTGTACTCCCACTCGCCGTCGGCGCCGAGCAGCGCCTGGTCGCCGAAGTGGTCGCCGTCGGCGAGGACTCCGAGCCGGGTCGGCTCGCCGTACGATCCCTCGCCGAGCTTCTCGACCTTGCCGTGCGCCAGCAGATAGACGGTGTCCGCGGGCGTCCCGGCTTCGGCGATGACCTCGCCCGGCGCGAATTCACGCTGGACGAAACGGTCCGCCAGCGCGGTCAGCGCGCCGACGTCGTTGAACGAGCGCAGCGCGGCCAGCTCGCCCAGCTCCTGCGGGATCACCCGGACCTCGGACCCCGTCTTCACGAAGGTCACGCGCCCGTCGCCGACCGAGTAGCTCAGCCGGCGGTTCACCCGGTACGTGCCCGCGTTGACCTGCACCCAGGGCAGTACGCGCAGCAGCCACCGGGAGGAAATGCCCTGCATCTGCGGGGCGGACTTGGTGGTCGTCGCCAGATTCCTGGCGGCCGACGTGTCCAGACTCGTACGCGCCTGGTCGTCGTGCGGATTGCCGAGTGCGGTGTCCTGGCCCGCATCAACCGACATGTGCTGTCCTTCCCGTAAGCGGGTGATACGGCCTCATTCTTTCCGTGACGCAGAGTGCTGCCTATTGCCGAAACGAGTGAGAATACTTTCCGAAAATCCGGATCGCGGCTTTTGGTGGGGCGCACAGGGCGCGCGACCCCGCGCGCGCTCGAACCCGTGTGCGTCAGGGGGGAGTTCGGGGGCAACCGGTGGGTGGGGACGCCACCCGGCGCCGCCGCACCGCACGAGCACCGCCGGCCCCGAGGGCCGGCTTACAGGAGGTCCGGGATGTTCGCCGCAATCGGGGCAGTCATCTTCGCCATCGCGTACATCATCAACGCCACGAGCACGAGCACGGACGCGGGCTTCACGCCGATCAGTCTGCTGCTCGCGGGACTGGTCTTCGTCGCACTGCACCTGGCGGGCGTCGGATCGGGCTGGGCGGTCCCCAGCAGACGGCGTCGTCGCCGCTGACCGGGTGCGGGACCGCACCCGAGGTGAGGCGGCGGCCACGCGGCGGTCAGGAACCACCGCTCGCGGAGGCCGCGGCGGCTACAGCGCCTCGACGACCGAGCCGCGGTCCGGGGGCGTCACCTGCGGCGGGATGGTGAGCGGCACGGCGGCCAGCGCCGCCGCCAGCGCGCTGCGGCGCTCCCGGCGGAAGACGTACGCGGCGAAGGCGCCGGCGCCCAGCAGCGCGACGAACGACATCAGGGTGCCGAGCCAGCTCGCGCCCAGCCACTTGCCGCCGATCCAGCCGAGTCCGACGCTGTACGTCGCCCAGGCGACCCCGGCCAGCGCCGACCAGGGCAGGAACTCGCGCGGGCTGCGGCGGGCGGCGCCCGCGCCCAGGCTGACCACACTGCGGCCGGCCGGTGCGAAGCGGGCGAGGATCACCAGGGCGCCGCCGCCCTGGTGCAGTACCTGTCCGAGCCGTTCGTGCGCGCCCGCCAGGCGCCGCGAGGACGCCACTCTCCGGTCGAACCAGTCCCCGCCGCGGAAGGCCAGCCGGTACGCCAGCAGGTCGCCGAGGCAGGACGCGACGGCGGCGCACACCAGCAGCGCGAAGACGTCGAGCATGTCGTCGCGTGAGCTGGCGGTCCCGGCGGTGGCGGCACTGATCACCAGCACACCGCTCGGCAGCACCGGCACGAAGACGTCGAGGATCACGGAACTCGCCACGAGCACGTAGATCCAGGGCCAGTCGAAAAGGGAGCCCAGGCCTTGCAGCACCGCGCCTCCTCGTCCTTGGCCGAATTCGTACCCGTGGAGCGCCCGTCTGATGCCGGGCACCTCGTACTTGCCGTGCTGTCCGGCTCTCCGTCGGCGTTCCGCCTCGTCGAACCGGGTCCTGAAGGGGTGCTGTCCGGTGGTCGAAGATCTTCATCCACCGTCAGCCGTACAGCGTACGCCAAGGGGCACCGCCGGAACCGGCGAGGGCACGTGACGTAGTAGACATCACTACGAGAATACTTTCCGCCGGGACCGTTCATCGCTGATCAGAGAACTGATCGGAAATCCGTACGATCCGCGCGGGAATCGGCGGGGGCGCCGGGCGGGCGCCCGCCTACAGTGACGCTGTGGCTTCCGCACCCGCTCCTCCAGTGTCCACCCACGAGACGCTGTCCACGTCGCTGGCCTCGAATTCCTCCCTGCTGCCGGTCGACAAGACCCTCGGCTTCGTTCTCGCCGCGCTGCTCGTGGCGGCCGCCGGGGTCGCCGCGTACGCCAGGCTCGCAGACGAGCACGACAACTACGCGCGCGGCATCGCCCTGGCGGGCCTCAGGGCGGCCGTACAGCTCGCGGTGGTCGCCGCCCTCATCGGCTGGGTCGTCAAGCACCAGGCGGCGCTGCTGGGCTTCGTGGCGCTGATGTTCGCGGTCGCGTCGCGGACCGCGGGGCGCCGGATCACCCGCAACCGCACCTGGTGGTGGGCCGCGGTGCCCGTCGCGGCGGGCGCGCTGCCGGTGGTCGTCGTGCTCGTGCTGACCGGCCTGGTGCCGATCGACGGGATCGCGCTCATCCCCGTGGCCGGAATCCTCATCGGCGGCGCGCTCACCGCCACCGTGCTCGGCGGGCGGCGCGCCCTGGAGGAGCTGAAGCTGCGCGCGGGCGAGGTGGAGGCCGCGATGGCGCTGGGCTTCTCCGACCGCGACGCGCGCCTGGAGATCGCCAGACCGGCCGCCTCCGGGGCGCTGGTCCCCGGCCTCGACCAGACCAGGACGGTGGGCCTGGTGACCCTGCCCGGCGCCTTCGTGGGCATGCTGCTGGGCGGCGCGAGCCCCGTGTCGGCCGGGGCCGTGCAGTTCTTCGTCCTCATCGCGCTGATGGCCGTCCAGGCGGTCGCGGTCTCCGTCGTCCTGGAACTGGTCGCGCGGGGCCGCATCACCCGCGTTCCGGCCCTGTGACCGGGCCTTCGGACCGGGGGACCGGGCCCCGCGACCTCGCGACCTCGCGGTGCGGTACCCCGTTCGGGCGTCGCGTAGACTCGTCGGAGCAGAAGGGGAGTAGCTCTTCGCCGGACCGTCGACATACTGCTCAGTTCAGCCGCAGTTCGCTGTTCTGAGCCGGCGCCCGGAGGCGGATGTGCCGCGCGATGCGCGTACAGCCCGCCAGCGAGACCTTCGGCCGCAGTGTTCCGACGCTGCCGTGCCGAAGCGATCTCAGATACGGCTTGACGTTCCCCTGGATCTCTCGGTGCGGCGCCCGACCGATTGAGGACCAGACCCCGTGCTCAGCCTGACCGTCATCGCCGTCGTCTTCGGCGTGATCTTCCTTGCCGAACTCCCCGACAAGACCGCGCTCGCCGGGCTCATGCTCGGCACCCGCTACCGCGCCTCGTACGTCTTCGTGGGCGTCGCCGCCGCCTTCGTCGTCCACGTCGCCCTCGCCATCGCCGCGGGCAGCCTGCTCACCCTGCTGCCCCACCGCTGGGTCCAGGGCGTGGTCGGACTGCTCTTCCTCGGCGGCGCGGCCATGCTGCTCTTCTCCAAGGGCGACGACGAGGAGGAGGTGCGCGAGCCCGCCAACCAGAGCTTCTGGAAGGTCTCGGGCACCGGCTTCATGCTCATCCTGGTCGCCGAATTCGGTGACCTCACGCAGATCATGACCGCCAACCTCGCCGCCCGCTACGACGACCCGGTCTCGGTCGGCATCGGCGCCGTCCTCGGCCTGTGGGCGGTCGCGGCCCTGGGCATCTTCGGCGGGCGGCTGCTCATGAAGCGGGTGCCGCTGGCGCTGATCACGAAGATCGCGGCAGCTGTGATGGTGGTGCTCGCCGGGTTCAGCCTGTACGAGGCCGCCGCGGGCTGACGTTCCGCGGGGCCGTACGGCACGGCGGGCCGGACCCTGACGAGGGTCCGGCCCGTACGTCGCGTCCGTAGGTCTCAGTCGACGACGATACGGAGGCCGCCGTCCGCGACGGCCTCGACCCGTACCCGCTCCAGTGAGTCGACGTGCGCGGTGGGCGCGTGGACCGCGGCGCGCGGGCCGACGCCGATCACGCGCATTCCGGCGGCCCGCGCCGCCGCGATGCCGACCTCGGCGTCCTCGAACACCACGCAGTCCTCGGGCGCGAAGCCCAGCTCCGCCGCGCCCTTCAGAAAGCCCTCGGGGTCCGGCTTGCTCGCGCTCACCCGCTCCGCGGTCACCATGACGGGCGGCAGCGGCAGGCCCGCGGCGGCCATCCTGGTCGTGGCCAGCTCCTCGCTCGCCGAGGTCACCAGCGCGTGCGGGCGGCCGTCGAGCGAGGCCAGGAAGGCGGTGGCACCGGGCACCTGCACGACACCGTCGGTGTCGGCGGTCTCCTCGGCGAGCATCAGCGCGTTCTCCGCGTAGTTCTCTGCCATCGGGCGGTCGGGGAGCAGGACGGCCATCGTCGCGTGGCCCTGGCGGCCGTGCACGACCTTCAGCACCGCGTCGGCGTCCAGGCCGTGGCGGCCGGCCCAGGCGCGCCAGCAGCGCTCCACGACGGCGTCCGAATTCACCAGCGTTCCGTCCATGTCCAGCAGCAGGGCTTTCGCGGAGAGGACGGGCATGTTCTGGGGCTCCTCGGCACATCGGTGATCAACGGCAACGTGGTTCCGCCCGCCGGTCAGGGAAGCGGGCGGAACCACTTTGTTCCCTCACGGTACAAAAGTGGGGCGCTCAGCGCCAGTCCCCCTGGTCCACGTACTGCAACAGGCCCCATGTGAAGTGCGCGACCACCCTCGCGCCGCCGCCGGGCGGTGTCAGCGCCACGCGGGTACGGCTCGGCGCGTCCGGCGGCAGCGGTTCCGCAGGCGGGAAGGCCCTGGCCGCGTCGTCCACCGTGCACGACCACGGCGTCAGGTCGGCTACCTCCCGCAGCCTTGGCGCGGGCGCTTCCGGGGCCCGTACGAGCCACTCGTTCCACACCGCCGAGCCGCCGCCCGGTGCGCACAGCACCTCGAATCTCAGGTCCGGCCACAGGGGCGTCGGCCAGCGCAGGGCCCGGCACGTCAGGTCGCCGATCCGCCGCTCCTCCTCCGTCTCCGGGGGGCCCAGCGCCGTCCTGTACCTCCGCTCACCGGTCGGGAACGTGCGCGAGTGGACTCTCGCCTGCCACCTCTTGTGCGCCTCACGCGCCTGGGCGTGTGTCGCTCCCAGCGACCGGAGCGCCTCGTCCACCAATTCCGGTTGGTGGTCCGCCATTCTTCGCAGCAGCACCAGCTGGAACTCCGCGACCCCGAACGCCTGCGTGACCATCCCTCGACCCTAGAACCTCCGCCCCCCGGCGGGGCGCCGCCCTCGCCCGCCCGGCCAGCCCTCACCGGCCGGTGGTCCGGGGACAACCGGTCTGCCCCGCCGGGGCGGGTGGTGACGTGCAGGAGCGTCGTGGCTTGTCGCGCAGTTCCCCGCGCCCCTTAAAGGATCGGCTTGCCGTCCGGGCGAAAGAGGTGCGCCCCGTCAGGGGCGCGGGGAACTGCGCGGCCAGCCCCCACCGGCCGGTGGTCCGGGGACAACCGGTCTGCCCCGCCGGGGCGGGTGGTGACGTGCGGGAGCGTCGTGGCTGGGCGCGCCCACGCGGCGGCAGCCGCAGATTAAACACAGTCCCGCGCCCCTTGAAAGATCGGCTCGCCGCCTGGGCGGAAGTGGGTGTGCCCCGTCAGGGGCGCGGGGAACGGCGCGGGTAACCCACCACCGGCCGGTGGTCCGGGGACAACCGGATTGCCCCGCTGGGGCGGGTGGTGAGGTGCGGGAGCGCTTCGGCTGAGCGCGCCCACGCGGCGGCAGCCGCAGATTAAACACAGTCCCGCGCCCCTTAAAAGACCGGCTCGCCGCCCCGGCGAAAGGCGGTGCGCCCCGTCAGGGGCGCGGGGAACGGCGCGGCCAGCCCCCACCGGCCGGTGGTCCGGGGATTACCGGTCTGCCCCGCTGGGGCGGGTGGTGAGGTGCGGGAGCGTCGGGGCGGAGCCCGGGGTCTTGAGGGGGCGCCCGATACTCGGAAAGCGGCGCTAGCTGGTTTGGTGTTCGAGGGTGGTGCGGGTTTGGGGGCCGTAGACGCCGATGGGGTCGCCGCGGACGCCGTACCAGATCTGGAACATGGCGACGGCCTCGCGAACCCCTTGGTCGTAGGAGCCGTTGACGTGGCCGTGGTAGACCCACACGTCGCGGAGCCGCTGCTGGAGATCGGAGACGGCGGCGCCGGTGTCGCCGAGCTGGAGGATCTTGGAGGCGGGGGAGGTCGGGGTGACGGGGGGCGTGGTGGGGGCCGGGTCGGCCGGCGCGGTGGGGGCGGACGGCGTGGAGCCGGTCGTGGCGGGCGCGGCGGGGGCCGACGGCGTGGAGCCGGTGGCGGCGGGAGCCGTCGTAGATGGGGACGGCGGCGCCGTGGCGGTCTCGGGCACCACCGGCGCGGCGGAGGTCGTGGTCGGCGCGGGCGTGTGGCGCGGGGCGCCGACGGCCACGGTGCCCACGACGGCGGTGGACTCCGTCGGCAGCTCGACGTCCGGCATCGAGGACGTCCGGTCCGGCGGCAGCGCCCGGTCGGTGCGCGGCTCGTCGCCCATGACCTGTCCGGTGACGGCGACGGCGCCCGCGGCCAGCGCGGAGGCGGCGACCGCGGCCGCGGCCACCACCAGGCCCCGTCTGCGGCGCCGGTGCCTGCCCCGGTCCTGGTACAGCCCCGTCCCGGCCGCCGCCCCGGCGAACGCGGCCGGGGTCCCGGCCTCGGCGTCCCCCCGCGGCGCGTACTCCACGCCGGAGTACAGCGCGGCGAACAGCCCGACATCGGCGGTCTCGGGACCGCTGTCGCCGGGCGCCAGCAGCGGCCGTACGGTCGTCTCGCCCGCCTCGCCGTCCGGCTCGGCGACGTAGGGGCGCATCCGCAGCGGGTGGAAGCCCTCGGTGGCGGCGAGCGCGGCGGCCCGCGCGGCGGAACGCTCCGCCGCCCGCGTCTCCCCGCCCTCGTCCTGCTCGCCGGGGAGGCCGGGCGAGCCCGGCTCGGCCGAGTCGTCCCAGGTGACCAGGGCCCCCGGCGGCACCAGCTCGCTCGGCGGCGGCGCCGGCGGCCGCGGGGCGGTCACCTCGGGCGAAGCGTGCGGCACCCCGGGCACGACCGGTATCCCCGCCGAGGACGCCTCGGCGTCCACCTCGCGGGCAGCGTCCGGCTGCGGCGCCACTGGTTCCCCTCCCGGCCGTCGTTCGCATTTCGCATATTCGCAAAGACGTGCCGATTATGCCGACCTCCGGCGGCGAGCGCAGCCCGCTGACCGCACAAGTGGGCGAGTATCGGAGGCCAAAGTCGTACAAATGGTGGGAATATAAGGTTCCGACCGTCGGGGGATGACGCGAGGAGCCGTTCCATGGCCCAGGACACCACGACCGCCGCGGGCCCGGCGGCGGCAGAGCCGGGGCAGCACCAGGACAAGCGAGCGGTGCGGATCGCGATCAGCGCCCTGGCGCTCGGCATGCTGCTGGCCGCCCTCGACCAGACCATCGTGTCCACCGCGCTGCCCACGATCGTCAGCGAACTGGGCGGCATCGACCACTTGTCGTGGGTGGTGACGGCCTATCTGCTGGCGTCGACCGCGGCCACCCCGCTGTGGGGCAAGCTCGGCGACATGTACGGCAGGAAGCGGCTCTTCCAGACCGTCATCGTGATCTTCCTGATCGGCTCCGTGCTCTGCGGAATCGCCCAGAACATGGGCGAGTTGATCGCCTTCCGGGCCCTCCAGGGCCTGGGCGGCGGCGGGTTGATCGTGCTGTCGATGGCCATCGTCGGCGACATCGTGCCGCCGCGCGACCGCGGTCGCTACCAGGGCGTGTTCGGCGGGGTGTTCGGCGCGGCGAGCGTCCTCGGGCCGCTGCTGGGCGGGGTGTTCACCGAGCAGCTCTCCTGGCGCTGGGTGTTCTACATCAACCTCCCCATCGGGATCATCGCGCTCGCCGTGATCGCCGCGGTGCTGCACATCCCGGTCCGCCGCACCGCCCACCGGATCGACTACCTCGGCATGGCGGTGATCGCCGCAGCGGCGACCTGCCTGGTGCTGATGACCTCGCTCGGCGGCACCACCTGGGCGTGGAGTTCGGCCGGGATCATCGGCCTCGCGGTCGCCGGAGTCGTCCTCATCGCGCTGTTCGTGGCGATCGAGCGCCGCGCGCAGGAGCCGGTGCTGCCGCCGAAGCTGTTCCGCAACCGTACGTTCCTGCTCTGCTCGGTGATCTCCTTCATCATCGGCTTCGCGATGTTCGGCGCGATGACGTTCCTGCCGACCTTCCTCCAGGTCGTGCACGGCTTCTCGCCCACGCTGTCCGGCGTGCACATGATCCCGATGGTGATCGGCATGCTGCTGTCGTCCACGGTGTCGGGGCAGATCGTCAGCCGCACCGGCCACTACAAGGTCTTCCCGATCGCGGGCACCGGCGTCATCGCCGTCGGACTCGTCCTGCTGCACACCCTGGACGAGACGACCAGCACCTGGGTGATGAGCCTGTACTTCCTGGTCTTCGGCCTCGGTCTCGGCCTGGTGATGCAGGTGCTGGTGCTGGCCGTGCAGAACGCCGTCGGGTACGAGGACCTGGGCTCGGCCACCTCGGGCGCCACCTTCTTCCGCTCCATCGGCGCGTCCTTCGGCGTCTCGCTGTTCGGCACGATCTTCGCCAACCGCCTTTCCGACGAGCTGACATCGGCCTTCGCGGGCAAGTCGCTGCCCGCCGGGGTCAATCCGGCGCAGTTCCAGGCCGACCCGACGGCGGTCGGCAAGCTGCCCGCGGCCGTCAAGGGGCCCGTGCTGCACGCGTATTCGAACTCGATCACCACCGTCTTCCTGTGGGCGGTGCCGATCGTGCTGGTCGGCTTCCTGCTGGCGTGGCTGCTCAAGGAGCAGCCGCTGCGGGGCACGGTGACCGTGCCGGACGCCAGCGAGACGCTCGGCACCAACCCGGTGGAGCGGTCCTCGCTCGACGAGATCGCCCGCTGCCTTTCGCTGCTCGGCAGCCGGGAAGCCCGCCGCGACCTCTACACCCGGATCACCGGTCTGGCCGGGCTCGACATCCACCCCGCCACGGGCTGGCTGCTGTTGCGGCTGGCCCACGACGGCGAGGGCGACCCGGCCGAGCTGGCCGCCCGTACCACCGTGCCCGCCGAGGTCATCGAGGCGGCGGCCGACGAGTCGCTGTCCCGCGGCTTCGCCGTACGCGACGGCGGTCCGCTGGTCCTCACCGCGTCCGGACACGCGCTGGCCGGACGCCTGACCGAGGCGCGGCGCACGGTCCTCGCCGATCTGCTCGGCGACTGGGACCCGGCCGCCCACGCCGACCTGGCCGCCCTGGTCACGAAGCTGAGCGGCGAACTGTGCGGCGGCGACGGGGACCGCCCCGAGGGCCGTACGCGGCACCAGCCGGCGGCCGGCGGTACGCCTCCGGCCTGAGGGTTCGAGCCCGTCGTCCTGAAGCCGTCCGTTTGCGGTGCCTGGCAGTGGCAAGCCGAGCAGGGAGAGAACGTCACTGTCTGACGACCCGTAGGAACGGGAGGCACGCCATGTCCACCGGAGCGACTGTAGCCATCGTCGTAGTGGCGCTGATTGTCCTGGCGCTGATCGCGACCCTGGTGATGAGGGGCGACGGTACGGGAGGTGTGGGTTCGGGAGCGCGGCTGAAGCATCGCTTCGGACCCGAGTACGACCGCGTGCTCGAACGGCACGACGGCGATGTGAAGGCCACCCGGGCGGAACTCGCCGAGCGGGTCAAGCGCCACGGCGACCTCGAACTGCGACCCGTCTCCGAGCAGGAGCGGGAGCGGTACACCGCCGCTTGGACCGCCCTCCAGGCGCGGTTCGTGGACGAGCCCGTCGCGGCGGTCGGCCAGGCCGACGCGCTGATCGGCGAGATCGCCGCCGACCGGGGCTTCCCGGCCGCGCGGGAGCCGGAGCACTTCGACGCGCTGTCCGTCCACCACCCGCACGCGGTGCACGGTTACCGCCAGGCCCACACGCTGGTCGACTCCGTAGGGGCCCCCGGTTCCGCGGCGCCGCAGAAGCGGCAGTCCACGGAAGACCTGCGCAAGGCGCTGCTGGGCGCGCGAGGGCTCTTCGACGAGCTGATGACCGAGAGCGCGCGCGGAACGAAGAACACCACGGAGCGGGCTGACGAGGCCGACGAGCCCGTCGTGGAGCACGACGCCGCGGCCGACGAGGACGCGAAGGCGGGCGGTCGGCGCGGTGCGCTCGGCGGCCGGTTCGCGGCCCTTAGCGGCGGGCGGCGGGAGCACGACGACGCGGACGAACGTCTGTGACGTTCGGCTGGGCGCCGCTCGACCCCCCAAGCGGGGTGCACCACCCTGCGCCGGCCGGACGAGTCGGCTCAGCAGGACCACGGACAGGGAGATGAAGCGATGAGTGACCGCGACACCGAGAAGACCGGTACCGACCGGGCCGAGGCCGAGAAGACCGAGGCGGAGAAGGCCGCGACCGGCACCGACAGGAACGGCACGGACCGCAGCAGCGCGGACCGGACCGGCACGGAGCGCAACGGCACGGACAGGATCGGGTCCGGCAAGACCCGGACGACCACGTACGGGACCGGGAGCGGGACCGGCACTGGGACCGGGTCCGAGTCCGAGGCCGACAAGGCCGAGACCGGCACCGGGAGCCGGGCCGCCTCCAAGGCGTCGTCCGGGACCGACCGGCCCGGCAGACTGGACAGGTCCGAGTTCTCCGAACAGCGGGAGAAGGAGCCCGAAGCGGCTTCCTCCACCGGCTCGGGCACGTCGGCCCGTTGGACCTCGGGGGCCTCCAAGTCCTCCGAGACCGCTGAGGCCGCCGAAACCGCTGAGGCTGCCGGGACCTCCGGCTCCGACACCGGGCGGGCGACGACCGGCACGGGTACGGGTACCAGCGCGAGCACGTCCGTACCGGCACCGCGTACGCCCGCCGAGTCGACGACCGGGACCACCGCGACCGAGCCGGAGGCCGAGCGCACGTCCGGTCCCGGCACCGGGACCTCGGCGTTCGCCACCAAGCCCGGCACCGCCTCCGAGACGGAGACCACGGCCACGCGTACGGACACGTCCACGCCCGCGTCCATACGTACGGACACGGACACGTCCACGACCGCGACGGACGGCACGTCCGGTGCGGCCGACGGCGGGGCCGAGGAAGTGGACCGGCTGAGCCGGCGGATGGACCGCGCGGTCGGCGGCTTCGTGGACGACCCGAAGCGCGCCGTGCGCGAGGCGGACGCCGTACTGGACGAGGCCGCGGCGCGGCTGACCCGGTTGCTGGAGGAGCGGCGCACCGCGCTGCGCGGGTCGTGGCACGGTGACGACGGAAGCGACGGCACCGGGACCGAGGAGTTGCGGATCGCGCTCACCAAGTACCGCGACATGACACGGCAGTTGCTGACGACCGGCATCTGACGCCGGAGCCGGACCGGACCGCGCGCGGGCGCAGGCGCGCGGCCGACGGCTGACGACAGCGGACGGACGGGGGCTCTCACCTACGGTGAGGGCCCCCGTAGTCGACGCGCAGTTCCTTGACCCCGTTGATCCACGCCGAGCGCAGCCGCCGCGGGTCGCCGAGCAGCCGGATGTCCGGCAGATTGTCGGCGATGGCGTTGAACATCAGGTTGATCTCCAGCTTGGCGAGATTCGCGCCGAGGCAGTAGTGCGGGCCCCCGCCGCCGTACCCGAGGTGCGGGTTGGGATCGCGCAGGATGTCGAACGTGCCCGGGTCGTCGAAGACTTCGGGGTCGTTGTTGGCGGAGGAGTAGAACATCCCCACCCGGTCGCCCGCCTTGATCTTCGCGCCGCCGAGTTCGGTGTCCCGGGTGGCGGTGCGCTGGAAGGACACGATCGGGGTGGCCCAGCGGACGATCTCGTCCGATGTCGTGTCCGGGCGCCGCTCCTTGAACAGCTCCCACTGCTCGGGGTGGGTCAGGAACGCGTGCATGCCGTGGGTGATGGCGTTGCGCGTCGTCTCGTTGCCCGCGACGGTCAGCACGAGCACGAAGAAGCCGAACTCGTCGGAGGTCAGGCTGCCTTCGTCGGACGCGGCGACGAGTTTGCTGACGATGTCGGCGGCCGGGCACTGCTTGCGGGCGGCGGCCATGTTCATCGCGTAGGAGATCAGCTCCATCGCCGACTCGGCGCCGATCTCCTCGGTGATGGCGAGTTCCGGGTCGTCGTACGCGGCCATCTTGTTCGACCAGTCGAAGAGCTTGAGCCGGTCGTCCTGCGGCACGCCGATGAGTTCGGCGATGGCCTGGAGCGGGAGTTCGCACGCGACGTCGGTGACGAAGTTCCCCCGGCCCGCCTCCGCCGCGCCGGTCACGATCCGCTGGGCGCGGGCCCGCAGCGCGTCCTCCAGGGCCCGTATCGCCCGCGGGGTGAAGCCGCGCTGGACGATCTGCCGCAGCCGGGTGTGCTCGGGCGGGTCCATGTTGAGCATGATGAAGCGCTGCACGTCGATCTGGTCGCGGCTGATCCGGTCGTTGAAGCGGATGATCGCGGTGTTGGTGTACGAGGAGAAGACCTCCGGGTTGGTCGACACCGCCTTGACGTCCGCGTGCCGGGTCACCACCCAGTAGCCGTCGTCTCCGAAACCCGCGGTGTTGTGCGGCTGGGCGTTCCACCACACCGGGGCGGTCCGCCGGAGTTCGGCCAGTTCCGGGAGGGGGACGCGGTCCTGGTAGACGTCCGGATCGGTGAAGTCGAAGCCTTCGGGAAGCGCGGGACAGGGCATCGGCACTCCAGGTCTGACGTGTCATAAGTTGTCTGACGGTCCATCAGATATACGACCGAAGGTAGTAACGAGTTCCACAAGTCGCAAGGGCCGCGGGCGTGTGGATCACGTACGGGAACGACGTGGGCCGTGCGCGACTCTTGCGCGCGCCGTACCGCGGGTAATAAGACTGCGGGAAGAACTAGAACGCGTACTAGTTTAGTTGAGAAGAGGACGAGCTTCATGGCCGCTGAACCCGTCATCGTCGAAGCCGTACGCACCCCGATCG
The DNA here is from genome assembly GCF_044749865.1 of Streptomyces sp. NPDC088910. Taxonomy (NCBI): domain Bacteria; kingdom Bacillati; phylum Actinomycetota; class Actinomycetes; order Kitasatosporales; family Streptomycetaceae; genus Streptomyces; species Streptomyces sp. NPDC088910. The sequence continues at coordinate 399,315 of NZ_JBIVIV010000001.1, read as the reverse complement.
GCAAGCGCGGCGGCGCGCTCGCCAACCTCCACCCCGCCTACCTGCTCGGCGAGACCTACCGCGAACTGCTCGGCCGCACCGGCATCCAGGCCGACGCCGTCGAGCAGATCGTCGGCGGCACCGTCACCCACGCCGGGGAACAGTCCATGAACCCCGCGCGCAACGCCTGGCTCGCCGTCGGCCTGCCCTACGAGACCGCCGCGACCACCGTCGACTGCCAGTGCGGGTCCTCGCAGCAGGCCAACCACATGGTGGCCAACATGGTCGCCGCGGGCGTCATCGACATCGGCATCGGCTGCGGAGTCGAGGCCATGTCGCGGGTGCCGCTGGGCAGCGGCTCCAAGCACGGGCCCGGCAAGCCGTTCCCCGACGAGTGGAACGTCGACCTGCCCAACCAGTTCGAGGCCGCCGAACGGATCGCCCGCCGCCGCGGGCTCACCCGCGAGCACGTCGACCGGCTCGGCCTCATCTCGCAGGAACGCGCCGCCCGCGCCTGGGCCGAGGAGCGCTTCAAGCGCGAGACCTTCGCCGTCCAGGTGCCCACCACCGAGGACGAGCAGCACGCCGGGCTCGGCATGTGGCGGCTGGTCGACCGCGACCAGGGCCCGCGCGACACCACCATGGACGGGCTCGCCGGGCTCAAGCCCGTCATGCCCACCGCCGTCCACACCGCGGGGAACTCCTCGCAGATCTCCGACGGCGCCTCCGCCGTGATGTGGGCCTCCAAGAAGATGGCCCGCGCCCTGCACCTGCGCCCCCGCGCCCGGATCGTCGCCCAGGCCCTGGTCGGCTCCGACCCGCACTTCCACCTCGACGGACCCGTCGACGCCACTCGCGCCGTCCTCGGCAAGGCCGGGATGACGCTGCGGGACATCGACGTCGTCGAGATCAACGAAGCCTTCGCCTCCGTCGTCCTGTCCTGGGCCCAGGTCTTCGACCAGGACCTCGAAAAGGTCAACGTCAACGGCGGCGCCATCGCGCTCGGCCACCCCGTCGGCGCCACCGGCGCCCGGCTGATCACCACCGCGCTGCACGAACTGGAGCGCGCCGACAAGGAGTTCGCCCTGATCACGATGTGCGCGGGCGGCGCGCTCGCCACGGGCACGATCATCCAGCGGCTGTGAAGCACCGCCCGGACGAGCCCCGCGCGGGAGTCAGCGCTGCCTGCGGCCCTTGCGGCCGCTGAGCAGGAAGCCCACGCCGACGCTCGCGACGAAGAAGATGCTGACGATCAGCCACGTACTGGTGCCCGCCGATCCGCCGTCCTTCTTCGTGTCACCGGTCGGGCTGGGCGAGGCCGTCGCGCTCGCCGCCGTCACGCGCGACCGCGTGTCGGGCGACGCTGCGACGGCGGACGGCGCCGCCGTCAGGGCGGCCAGTGCCAGGACGGCGACGGTGGCCACGGTGGTGGCGCGGCGGCGCAGGAGCATGAGGAACACCCTAACGTCCCGGTGCCGCGCTAGACGGCCCGGTACGTCACCGGGTCGGACCCCGGCACGGGCTCGGCGCGCCCCGCCTTGGTCAGCCGCCGCAGATGCGCCTCGGTCTCGGAGACGGCGATGGTCCGCGAGGACGCGGGGATGCGCGACCAGGGACGGTTCCAGGGCAGCGCCTCGGCGAGCTGCCAGGGGGTGCGGGGGCCGGGGGTGATGAGGGCGAGGAGCTCGGCCAGGCGCGCGGCGTGGTGCTCCAGGAGTTCGCCGACCCGGCCGGCGGCGCCCGCGAAGGCGTACTGGTGCGCCGGGAGCACCTGGGCGGGGGCCAGGCGGGCGATGCGTTCGAGCGAGTCGAGGTAGTCGCCGAGCGGGTCGGTCTCGACGACGGCGTCCGGGTCCTCGTACAGGCCGATGTGCGGCGAGATCTCCGGCAGGAGGTGGTCACCGGAGAACAGCCGGCGGCTCTCCTCCAGATACAGGCAGACGTGCCCCGGCGTGTGTCCTGGCGTCCACACCGCGCGCAGCCGGCGGCCCGCCAGCGGCAGCCGCTCGCCGGGGACGATCTCGCGGTCCGGCAGCGCGGGCGGCCGTCCCGGCAGCGCCTGCCCGCCGTACTCGCGCAGCGGCGCCAGGTGCTCCTCGGGCGCGCCCGCCGCCGCCAGCCGCGCCAGCAGGTACTCCACCCACACACCCGGCTCGGCCTCCCGCGTGCGCCGCACCACGTCGATGTCGGCCGCGTGCATCGCGATCCACGCCCCCGACGCCTCCCGCACCCGCGCGCTCAGCCCGTGGTGGTCGGGATGGTGGTGCGTCACCAGCACTCCCAGGACGTCACCCACCGACGTGCCCGCCTCCCGCAGCCCGCGCTCCAGCGCCGCGAACGAGTCCGGATGGTCCCACCCGCTGTCCACCAGCACCGGCCCGTCGTCGGTGTCGAGCAGGTGCACCAGCGTGTACCCGAGCGGGTTGTCGGGAATCGGCACCGGCACGCTCCACACCCCGCCGCCGTGGTCGACCACCCGCCCCCGCTCCTGCCGCCGGCCGGCCGTGCCGTGGTCCGCCATGGGATGGCTCCTCTCCGGCCGCCGCCGGGCGTGCCGCGTCCATTGCCCACTATAACGAGAACTGGTATCAGTTCTGACTGAGCGTCAGAAATGGTTCGAGCGGAGACAGCGAGAGCGGCGGAGGCGACAGCGATGAACGATCCCGGTCCTGGTTCCGACTTCATCGAGCACGGAAAGCTGTTCATCGGAGGGGCGTTCGTCGATCCGGCGGGGGACGGGGGGACGATCGAGGTCGTGTCGCCGCACACGGAGCGGGTGTTCGGACGGGTGCCGCACGCGTCGCGGGCGGATGTGGACCGGGCGGTGGCGGCGGCCCGCACCGCGTTCGACGAAGGGCCCTGGCCCCGCTCGACGTTGGCGGAACGGATCGAGGTCGTCGGCCGGATCAAGGACGCCGTCCTGGTCAGGCACGAGGAGATAGCCCGGCTGATCAGCCGGGAGAACGGCTCACCGGTCTCCTGGAGCGTCCTGGCCCAGGCGCTCGGCGCGATGATGGTCTGGGACGCCGCGATCACCGTGGCGCGCGACTTCCGTTACGAGGAGCGGCGGGCCGGAGCGCTCGGGCCGATCCTGGTACGGCGCGAGCCGGTCGGCGTCGTCGCGGCCGTGGTGCCGTGGAACGTACCGCAGTTCACGGCGGCGGCGAAGCTCGGGCCCGCGCTGCTCGCCGGGTGCACGGCGGTGCTCAAGCCGTCGCCGGAGTCGCCGCTCGACGCGTATCTGCTGGCGGAGATCGCGCGGGAGGCCGGGCTGCCGGACGGGGTGCTGAACATCGTGCCCGCCGGACGCGAGGTCAGCGAGTACCTGGTCGGCCACCCCGGCGTGGACAAGGTGTCGTTCACCGGCTCGGTCGCGGCGGGCAAGCGGGTGATGGAGGTGGCCGCGCGCCATCTCACGCGCGTGACACTGGAGTTGGGCGGCAAGTCGGCGGCCGTGATCCTGCCGGACGCGGACCTGACGGCGGCCGTCGCCGGGATCGTGCCCAACGCGTGGATGAACAACGGCCAGGCGTGCGTGGCCCAGACCCGCGTCCTGGCCCCCCGTACCCACTACGACGAGATCGCCGAGCGGCTGGCGGCGGCGGCCTCCGCGCTGGTGGTCGGCGACCCGCTGGACCCGGCCACCGAGGTCGGCCCGCTGGTCGCGGAACGCCAGCGGCAGCGCTCCCTGGACTACATCGCGATCGGCCAGCGCGAGGGCGCCAAGGTGCTGACCGGCGGCGGCCGGCCGAGCGGCCTGGACACCGGCTGGTACGTCGAGCCGACGCTGTTCGGCGACGTCGCGCCGGGGATGCGGATCGCCCGCGAGGAGATCTTCGGCCCGGTGATCTGCCTGCTGCCGTACGACGACGAGGCCGACGCCGTACGCATCGCCAACGACTCCGACTACGGCCTGTCCGGCAGCGTGTGGACCTCCGACACCGAGCACGGCATCGACATCGCGCGCCAGGTGCGTACCGGCACGTACTCCGTCAACACCTTCAGCCTCGACATGCTCGGCCCCTTCGGCGGCTACAAGGACTCAGGTCTCGGGCGGGAGTTCGGGCCCGAGGGGTTCAGCGAGTACCTGGAGCACAAGATGATCCACCTCCCGGCCGACTACCCGGCCGCCCCGGCGCGGGAGGCCGCCGGGGCAGCGGGCACGGCGGGCGGCACCGACTGATGGGCGACCGCTGGCACGTGGACGTGGACCGCTCCGTCTGCATCGGCTCGGGACTGTGCGCGATCGGCGCCCCCGGCGCCTTCGTGCTGGGCGGCGTGCCCCGCCAGTCCCGCGCGGTGGAGGCGGCGGCGGACGCCTCGGAGGGCCTCCTCGCGGCGGCCGAGAGCTGCCCGGTGGAGGCCATCACCCTGACCGTGCAGGGGTCGGGAGAGCCGGTCTTCCCGCCGGAGGAGTGACCGGACGGACGGTGTGAACAGCCCGCCCGGCCGGAATCACCCGGCCGGGCTACCCGTCGTCACCCTTGCGGGCCGGGCCGGGCCGGGCCGGGCCGGACTGGCCCGGACCGGGCGCGGCGGCCCGGAACCGTCCCCGCCTCACCCGCCGCGTTTGATGGCCCGCAGAAAGCGGGCCAGCGCGGTCGGCGTCGTACACAGCACGACCCCTGGGTCGTCGCTCTCGCGGAGCAGGACCGCGCCGCCGTCCTCGGCCAGCTCGACGCACTCGCCCTGTTCCTGCGAGTACGTGGACTTCTGCCAAACGAGCGGCGCGGGCGCGATCATCGGCGGGCCTTTCAGAGGTCTTGGGAGATGTCGCGGATGAAGTCCCGTGACCGGGACTGATCCAGCGCAACCTCCGCGAGAGTGTTGTAGAGCACGCGGTAATTGGACAGATGCGGTGCCGCGTGCAGAAAGCTGATGCCGTGTGCGGAGTCGATCTGAACGGTGTCGAGCGGCCGTACCGGACCGCTCGCGTAGAGCATCGCGTGGCCGGAACCTATGTGACCGTCCACCGCGAAGGGGATCACCCGCACGCTGATGTGCGGCAGATGGCTCAGCTCCTGGATGTGTTCGAGCTGGGCGCGCGCCACCTTCCCGCCGCCGAACCGCATACGCAGCGCGGCCTCGTGGATCAGCGCCTCGTACGGCGGCGCCGTCTCCCGGTAGAGCACTCCCGAACGCTCCATGCGCTGGGCCACCCGCGCCTCCAGCTCGTTGTCCGGCAACGGCGGGATGGCGTAGCCGAAGACCGTGCGGGTGTAGTCCTCGGTCTGGAACACACCCGGAATGTGGGTGATCTGGATGGTACGGAGCCGGGTGGCGTGGTGTTCGAGCTCGGCGATGTCCAGCAGCCCGGCCGGTACGACGCCGCGGTAGGTCTCCCACCAGCCCTTGCGGCCCTGGCTGTTGGCCATGACCACGAGCGCGTCGATCAGCGCGGTGTCGCCGCACTCGTAGAACGCCGCGAGTCTGCGTAACCGCTCCTCGCTCACGCCGAGCCGCCCGGCCTCGATGTGGCTCACCTTCGCCGGGTCGGTGCCGAGCAGCCGCGCGGTGTCCCGCGCGGTGATCGCTGCGGCTTCCCGCATTTTCCGTAGCTCCGCACCGAGGCGCTCCTGGCGGGCGGTTGCGGTGCTTCTGAGCGGCATGGTGTCCCTTCTGAATGGTGGTTCCGAGTCTGCCGTTCCGCTCACGCGGGGTCCAGATCGTTTCTGGAAATTTCGGAGACAAGGTTGCAGTGGGGCATTATTGCCCCATATGCTGCGCGCGCTTACGCGCACGCGGACAGTCAACTCCCTTGAGGTGTAAGTGTGTTGACCGGGTATCCGGTTACCGGCGATCCCGCTCCGACGGTACGACGGGCGACGGGTCGGCGAGGGCCCGGTGAAGTTCCCGTGAAGGGGTCGTGGGGCCCCGGTCGCCGGGCGGTGGCGGCCAGCCACGGTCGTGATCTTCGCCCGTGATCTTCGCCCGTGATCTTCATCCGTGATCTTCGCCCGTGACCCTCGGCCGGGAGCGCGCCGGGCAGCGCCCGCGCGGGCGCTACTCGGGGGACGTCAGGTCGATCAGACGGCAGACCGTCTGGATGTCGATCTTCACCTGGGCGATCGAGGCCCGGCCGGAGAGCCAGGTGACCAGCGCGGAGTGCCAGGTGTGCTCGATGACCCGGACGGCCGAGAGCTGCTCGGCCGTGGGGGGCGCGTCCAGGCCCATCGCGTCCAGGATGATCGCCGTGGTCAGCCGCGAGACGGTGTCGACCTCGGCGCTGACCGAACGGTCGGCGAAGGTGAGGGCGCGCACCATCGCGTCGGCCAGATGCGGCTCGCGCTGCATCGCGCGGAAGGCCCGCATCAAGGTCTCCGCGACCCGGTCGGCCGGCTCGGCCGCCACCGGGGGCCGCTTGCGCAGCGTCCCGTGCAACTGCCCGAGCTGGTCCTGCATGGTCGCGACCAGCAGATGGATCTTGGAGGGGAAGTAGCGGTAGAGCGTGCCGAGCGCGACGCCCGAGGTCTCGGCGACCTCCCGCATCTGCACGGCGTCGAAACCGCCCCGGCAGGCGAGCTGCGCGCTGGTGTGCAGGATGCGGCGGCGCCGGGCCTCCTGCCGCTCCGTCAGCGGCGGCGAGTGCGGCGCGGGGGAGTGCGACGGTACGCGCGGGAGCGGCGGGCTGGACGGCTTGGAGTCAGTGCTCATGTGTCCCATCCCGTGCCGTTCCCGTACCCGTTTGCGTGCCGGTCCGCGGGCCGGTCGGCCCGTGCCGCCGGTGTCCCGCGCTGCGTGCATGATGGCAGGGCGGGTGACGTGGTGCGAGTCACCCTCGGCCCGCACCGGGCCCCGCCCCCGGCGGCGTGATCCGACCGTCCGGCGGCCGGTGGACTGGCTTTCTGTACCATCAAGTCTGAAACTTGTTCTAGATTAGCGCGACAGCGGTTACGCTCCGGCTCAATCGCGACCGAGAAGGGGGCCGGAGTGACCTCACAGGCCAGGCCGCTGCGGATTGCCCTGCTCAGCTACAAGGGAAATCCCTTCTGCGGCGGCCAGGGCGTGTACGTCCGGCACCTGTCCCGCGAGCTGGCCGCGCTCGGCCACAGCGTCGAGGTGATCGGCGCGCAGCCCTACCCCGTGCTGGACGCGGTCGGCGAGGGCGTCACCCTCACCGAGCTGCCCAGCCTCGACCTGTACCGGCAGCCGGACCCGTTCCGCACCCCCAAGCGCGGCGAGTACCGCGACTGGGTCGACGCCCTCGAGGTCGCCACCATGTGGACCGGCGGCTTCCCTGAACCGCTCACTTTCAGCCTGCGTGCCCGGCGCCATCTCGCCGCCCGCCGCGCCGAGTTCGACGTCGTCCACGACAATCAGACGCTCGGCTACGGGCTGCTCGGCCTCGGCCTGCCGCTGGTCACCACGATCCACCACCCCATCACCGTGGACCGCCGCCTGGACCTGGCCGCCGCGCAGGGCTGGAAGCGACGGCTGTCGGTACGCCGCTGGTACGGCTTCACGCAGATGCAGAAGCGGGTGGCCCGCCGCCTGCCGTCCGTGGTGACCGTCTCCGGTTCCTCGCGCGACGAGATCATCGAGGACCTGGGCGTACGGCCGGACCGCATCCGCGCCGTCCCGATCGGCGCCGACGCCCGGCTCTTCTCGCCCGACCCCTCCGTGGCCGAGGTGCCCGGCCGGATCGTCACCACATCGAGCGCCGACGTGCCTCTCAAGGGCCTGGTCTTCCTGATCGAGGCGCTCGCCAAGGTACGGGCGCAGCGGCCGTACGCCCATCTCGTCGTCGTCGGCAAACGGCCGGAGAAGGGGCCCGTGGCCGAGGCCATCGCCGACTTCGGCCTCGCGGACGCCGTCGAATTCGTCAAGGGCATCAGCGACGCCGAGCTGGTCGACCTGCTGCGCGGCGCCGAGGTCGCCTGCGTGCCGTCGCTCTACGAGGGCTTCTCCCTGCCCGCCGCCGAGGCGATGGCCACCGGCACCGCGCTGGTCGCCACCACCGGCGGCGCCATCCCCGAGGTCGCAGGGCCCGACGGCGAGACCTGCCTCGCCGTGCCCCCGGGCGACGCCGGTGCGCTTGCCGCTGGGCTTGAACGTGTTCTCGACGACGCCGGCCTTCGCAAGCGGCTCGCCGCCGCCGGCCGCGCCCGCGTCCTGGCCCACTTCACGTGGGAGCGGGCCGCCGAGGCGACGGTGGCCCTGTACCGCGAAGCGATCGCCTCCGCCCCGCGGGCTCGCGGGCCTGTGTCCGATGTGCGGCTGCCGCCGCGTGGGCGCGAGCAAGCCGCCACCGGGCCGGTGGTCGCGGAACCGACCGCGTCCGCCCCGCTGGGGCGGTCGGTGAGCCGCGGCGCCGCACCGGCCGGGCACGCGGTGCCCCGCGCCCCTGAAGGGCGCGCCCTCGCGCAAGGTGAACGTATGGGGGACGTGCCCCCCGAGACCGAGTCCGGCCCGGTAGGGAGCAACCGCTGATGCTGACCGTCGACTTCACCCGTTTCCCGCTCGCCGCAGGCGACCGCGTGCTGGACCTCGGATGCGGCGCCGGGCGCCACGCCTTCGAGTGCTACCGGCGCGGAGCGCACGTGGTGGCGCTGGACAGGAACGGCGAGGAGATCCGCGAAGTCGCCCGCTGGTTCGCGGCGATGAAGGAGGAGGGCGAGGCGCCGGAGGGCGCGTCGGCGGTGGCGATGGAGGGCGACGCCCTCCAACTCCCGTTCCCCGACGAGAGCTTCGACGTCGTCATCATCTCCGAGGTGATGGAGCACATCCCCGACGACAAGGGCGTCCTCGCCGAGATGGTGCGGGTGCTGCGCCCCGGCGGCCGGATCGCGGTCACGGTGCCGCGCTACGGCCCGGAGAAGGTCTGCTGGGCGCTGTCGGACGCCTACCACGAGGTCGAGGGCGGCCACATCCGCATCTACAAGGCCGACGAACTGCTCGGCAGGATGCGGGAGGCGGGCCTGCGCCCGTACGGCACGCACCACGCGCACGGGCTGCACGCGCCGTACTGGTGGATCAAGTGCGCGGTCGGCGTGGACAACGACAAGGCGCTGCCGGTGAAGCTGTACCACAAGCTGCTGGTCTGGGACATCATGAAGAAACCGCTGGCCACAAGGGTCGCCGAACAGGCGCTCAACCCGCTGATCGGCAAGAGCTTCGTGGCCTACGCGACCAAGCCGCACCTGCCGGTGGACGCCGTCTCGCCGTCCGCGGACGACACCGACGTCACAGCCGCCCCGGGCGCCGCCAAGTGACGTATCCCAGCCGGAGGCCGGACCGCACGGAGCGGCTGGCGCTGCCCGGTGTGCTCACCGCCCAGCAGGCCGCGGAGACGGTGGACGCCGTCGCGGCGGTCCAGCGCGAGGACGGCGCGATCCCCTGGTTCCGCGGCCACCACCTCGACCCCTGGGACCACGTCGAGGCGGCGATGGCGCTGGACGCGGCGGGCGAGCACGAGCGCGCGCGGGCCGCGTACGACTGGCTGGCCAGGCACCAGAACGAGGACGGGTCCTGGTACGCCGCCTACCAGGACGGCGACCCGCAGCGGCCGACCGACCGCGGCCAGGAGTCCAACTTCTGCGCGTACGTGGCCGTCGGCGTGTGGCACCACTATCTGTCCACCGGGGACGACGCGTTCGTGGACCGGCTGTGGCCGACGGTCTACGCGGCGGTGGAGTTCGTGCTGGGGCTCCAGCAGCCCGGCGGCCAGATCGGCTGGAAGCGGGAGGCGGCCGAGCACGGCGGGGGAGTCGTCACCGACGCGCTGCTGACCGGGAGTTCGTCGATCCACCAGGCGCTGCGCTGCGCGCTGGCCATCGCCGAGCACCGCGAAGAGCCGCAGCCGGACTGGGAGTTGGCGACCGGCGCGCTGGGGCACGCGATCCGCAGCCACCCGGAGCGGTTCCTGGACAAGAGCCGCTACTCCATGGACTGGTACTACCCGGTGCTGTCCGGCGCGCTGCGCGGGCCGCGCGCGCTGGAGCGGATCGAGGAGGGCTGGTCCCGCTTCGTGGTGCCGGGCCTCGGCGTCCGCTGCGTGGTGCCCAACCCGTGGGTGACCGGCGGCGAGACCGCCGAACTGGCCCTGGCGCTCTGGGCGGTGGGCGAGTCCGACCGCGCCGTACAGTTGCTGGCCGACATGCGGCACCTGCGCGCGGACGACGGCCTGTACTGGACGGGGTACGTCTACGACGACGACGCCGTCTGGCCGGTGGAGCGCACCGCGTGGACCGCCGCCGCCGTGCTGCTGGCGGTGGCCGCGCTCGGGGGGGACGAGGCGACCACCGCCGTATTCAGCGGGGAACGGCTGCCGGTCGGGCTGGAACCCGAGGCGTCCGGCAGGACGGGCTGCTGCTGAGACGCGTGCCGTACGTCAGGCGCGGTTGACCCGGCCTGCCACCGCGTGCGCGACCAGCAGGTAGACGGCTGCGGGCAGACCGTAGTTGAGCACGGTGCGCCACTTGGCGTTGTCCACCGTGAACAGGTCCTTCGACCAGCCCGCGAGCCAATTCGCCGAGTGATGGACCCAGTTGACCAGGTCGTTCGCCCGGTTGGCGTCGAACACGAAGAAGAAGATCCACAGGATCAGGATCAGTGCAGCGATGTCTGCGACGATGAGGATGATCGCCGCGGCGGGGTTACCGCCATACCGTCTGGCCATGACAACCGCATTGCCCGGCTCCGGCGATTGAAACTCCTTTCGATTCCGCGGTGACGGCGCGCCCTCGCGAAGCGTGAGGATCTGGCCAGAACTCCCGAGTGGCGGGCGGACCGGGGCCGGGTGATGCTGCCAAAGATCACGCACGCCCCGCACCCGTAGCCCGTATGCCACCCCGGAGGTCCCCGTGCCGACACGCATCCCGTTGCGCCGGACGATCGTCGCGCTCCTGCTCGCCGTCACCTTCTTCACGGCGACCGCCTGCGGCAAGTCCACGGACTCCATGTCGACCGGCAGTTCGGACCCGAGCGCGTCGCCGACCAGCACCGTCGAGAAGCAGAAGCTGGCCAAGACGCGCTTCGTCGCCAACGCGGGCCTCGCGGCCGGGGCCACGTACCAGTGGATCGTGAAGCCGTACAAGGCGGGCAAGTTCAAGAAGGGCGCGAGCGGCCGGACCTTCGCGCTGGTCAAGGCCGGTCTCGCGGGCACCTTCGCCTACAACAGGCTGAAGGCGGCGGCCGGGAACGCCAAGGCCGACCCCACGCTGAGCAAGGCGGTGGCACCGCTGACGGCGGGCATCGACGCGCTCAAGGACCTGCCGGCCAAGCTCCGCAAGGGCGACTCCGCCGACCAGGCGGCGAATAGCTTCGACGACGTGATCAACAAGGTCAAGGAAGCGGGCAAGAGCGCGGGGGCGGACGTCACCGACAACGTGCCGTCGCTCAAGGACATCGGCGGCTGAGGGCAGGGGCGGCTCAGGACATCGTCGGCTGAGGGCGGCGGCGGCTCAGGACATCGTCGGCTCAGGACATCGTCGGCTGACGCGTTCGGAGCCCTCCGCCGGGCCGCCCGCTAGGCGTTCAGCTCCGCCAGCACCCGCAGCGTCTCCCGGTCGGGCGCGGTCACCAGCAGGTCGGTGACCGGGCCCGACCGCCAGGCCGCGAGCCGGTCGGCGATCCGTTCACGCGGCCCGACCAGCGAGATCTCGTCGGCGAAGGCGTCCGGCACGGCGTGCACCGCCTCCTCCCGGCGGCCCTCGGCGAAGAGCCGCTGAATCCGCCCGGCCTCCTCCTCGTACCCCATCCGGCCCATCAGCTCGGCGTGGAAATTACGGCCGCGCGCGCCCATGCCGCCGATGTAGAAGCCGAGCATCGCCTTGACCGGGAGCAGCCCGTCGGCCGGGTCCGCGCAGACCTGCGCGCGGACCAGCGGGGCGACCATGAAGTCCTTCGACGCGTCGGCGAGCGGCGCGTCGTAGGCGTCGGTACGGAACGGCGACCAGTACAGCGGCAGCCAGCCGTCGGCGATCCGTACCGTCTGGGCGATGTTCCTGGGACCTTCGGCGCCCAGCAGCACCGGCAGGGCGGCGCGCAGCGGGTGGGTGATGGGCTTCAGCGGGCGGCCGAGCCCGGTGCCGTCGGGACCGGCGTACGGCAGCGCGTGGAAACGGCCGTCCAGCCGTACCGGCGCCTCGCGGCGCAGCACCTGGCGGATCACGTCCACGTACTCGCGGGTCGCGGTCAGCGGGCTGCTCGGGAACGGGCGGCCGTACCAGCCCTCCACCACCTGCGGTCCCGACAGGCCGAGGCCGAGCAGCATCCGCCCGCCGGAGAGGTGGTCGAGGGTGAGCGCCTGCATCGCGGTGGCGGCGGGGGAGCGGGCCGCCATCTGCGCGATACCCGTGCCCAGCCTGATCCGGCTGGTGTGCGCGGCGATCCAGGTGAGCGGGGTGAAGGCGTCCGAGCCCCACGCCTCCGCGGTCCACACCGAGTCGTAGCCCAGCCGTTCCGCCTCCTGCGCCAGCCCCACATGGCCGGGGTCCGGGCCGCGGCCCCAGTAACCGAGCGCGAGTCCGAGCCGCATGAACGCCTCCTGGGGGCAAGTGATCTGACGGTGCGTCAGGAATAATGGGAGGGTACGCGCGCCCGCCGCGGGCCGGAAGACCGGCGGCCGGGCGCGGGGCGTTCGCAGGCAGCGGGCGGCTGGGGGCCGGGTGACGGCCTGGGGGGGCGAGCAGGCGGGCGGGCGGAAAAGAACAGCGGCCGGTCCCGGCGTCCGGAGGTCCGGAGCGGGACCGGCCGCTGTCGCGTACCGGAAGGAGAAACGATCAGCCGCGCTGGATGCCGCTGCTGTCCTGGAGCACACCGCGCCGCCCGTCCTGGGTCTGCGCGATCAGCGCGGAGCCGCGCTGGTCCACGGCCAAGTACCAGGTACCCGGCGTCAGTTCGGCGATCTGCGCACCCGGGTTGTCCTCCGCGAACAACGGGCGCGGCACCGGCACCGCGAACCAGAAAGCGGTGAAGTCCGACGACGGACCCTGCGCGGCGGCCGGCTGCGGCGCCGACTGCTGCGCACCGTACGGCTGCTGGGCCTGCTGCGGCTGACCGTACGGCGTCTCGACGGACTGCGCGCCGCCCGGGTACCCGTAACCGGCCTGCGGCGGACCCGCCGCGTACGGCTGCTGGCCGGGGCCGAGACCGTACGGCTGGGCCGCGGGCCGCGGGGCGCCGAGCAGCGGGGCCTTCAGCGCGGGAAGACGGTTGGACAGCGGGGCCGCCACCGCGATGACGACGCCGAACAGCAGCGTCAGCCAGTTGCCCGCGCCCTTGTCGACGCCGTCCGGGTTGTCGAACAGCGTCGCCCACAGGGCGGTCCAGCCCACGAACAGCGAGATCGCGACGGCCCACTGCTCAAGGGAGAGCCCCAGGATCTGCCGCCCGACGAGCGGACCGGTACGCGCCAGCACCACCGCGGCGGCGGCGATCAGCGCGGCCAGCGTCACCGAAGGCAGGATCGGGAAGTAGTCCGAGTGCCACAGGTTCCGCGAACTTTCCGCGCCGTTGAACGGCGACTTGAAGCTGAAGAACGGCAGGAACGAGGCGATCAGCAGCAGCACCGCTGCTCCGATCACCGCGCCGTCTCCTCGGGTCAGGGAGCGGATGTTCACGTCAGGTCCTGTCCTTTGTCAGTTCGGTTAACTCGGCCGTACTCAATCGGGCGGTGCCCCATCGTACGGGTGTGATCATGTCCGGACAGCCAGGTATGACCATTGGTGCACGATCCATACCGGACTGCTACAGCCCTGTCACCTCTTCCCTTCGAGGAAGGCGGTGAGGCCGTCGGCGATCCCCTGGGCAGCGTGCTGCCGCCACGCGGAGTCCGTCAACGACTTGGCGTCATGAGCGTTGCGCATGTTCCCGCACTCGATGAACACCTTCGGAACGGTGGACAGGTTGAGCCCGCCGAGGTCGTCGCGGACCGTCATCCCCGTACCGCCGCCGAGGTAGTCGGCGAAGTGCTCGCCGGTCGCCGCGGCGAAACGCGAACGCAGCGTCGTGGCCAGCAGATACGAGGGCGCCGCGATCTTACGGGTGTCCGCGATGCCCACGTGCACCGACGTGGGCGCGATCACATGGAAGCCGGACGCCGACGCGGGCGCGCCGTCCGCGTGGATCGACAGGGCCGCGTCCGCGTGCGCCGCGTTCCCGATCCGGGCCCGCTCGTCCACGCAGGGGCCGAACGCCCGGTCGCCGTCGTACGTCAGCTTCACCTGCGCGCCGCGCGCCAGCAGGATCGCCCGCACCCGGTGCGCGACGTCCAGGGTGTACGTCGCCTCCGCGTAACCGGAGTTGGTCTCCGTCCCCGTGGTGTCGCACTCCTTGCGGGCGGTGCCGATGTTCACCAGCTTGTTGATCTCCGCCGTGTGCTTGGCGTTGTTGAGATTGTGGCCGGGGTCGAGGACGACGACCTTTCCCGCCAACGGCCTCATCGCGCCTGCGGTGTTGAGCGGTCGGGGGGAGGCCGTCGCCTGCGCGGTCGGGGCCGTGCCCGCCAGGTCCGCCTGGGGCGCCGAGCCCTTCTGGCCGTCGTCGCCGGTACCCGCCGAGGTCGGTGAGGCCGACGGCGAGGACGTCGGCGCGGCCCGTACCGCGCTGTCCTGCTCCGAGCCCCCGGAATCGCCCACCGCGTGGTACACCAGACCGCCTGCCAGGCACGCCGGTACGACCACGGCGACGGCGATGATCAGAGAGCGGCGCTTGCCGCCCCCGTACGACTCGTTCCTGAACACGCCAGCGACTCTATCGGCCTCGCGGACATCGCTGAAGAGCGGTCGCGCGGCGCGGCCGGGGAGCTACGGAGGGCGAGGTGGTCGTGACGGCGACGGGTGGCGTGGGCCGCTCGGCCGTAAGCCGCGCGGGTTGTGCGGGGCGCGGCGGGCTACGGTTCGAACGGGCCCGGCAGCCTGCGCAGCACATGCAGTGACCCCGTCGCCGAGACCTCGGCGAAGGCGCCGGAGTCCAGCGCGCGCCGGTACACCCGGTACGGCGCCTGCCCGCCGTCGGCCGGGTCCGCGAACACGTCGTGGATCACCAGCAGGCCGCCCTCGGCGACCAGCGGCCCCCACCCCGCGTAGTCGCCGCCCGCGTGCTCGTCGGTGTGCCCGCCGTCGATGAACACCAGCCCGAGCGGCTGCCGCCACACCCTGGCGACCTGCGGTGACCTCCCGACCACCGCGATCACGTGCTCTTCGAGGCCCGCCTCGTACAGCGTCCTGCGGAAGGACGGGAGCGTGTCCATCAGCCCCGTCGCCTCCTCCACCACCAGCTCCGGGTCGTGGTACTCGCCGTTGCCCCAGTCCCGCTGCTGCTCCTCGCTGCCCCGGTGGTGGTCGACGGTCACCGCCACCGTGCCCGCCCCCCGGGCCGCGTCCGCCAGCAGGATCGTCGACCGCCCGCAGTACGTGCCCACCTCCAGCAGCGGCAGCCCGAGTCCGGCCGCGACCTCCTTCGCCGCCGCGTACAGGGCCAGGCCCTCGTCCCGTGGCATGAACCCCTTCGCGGCCTCGAACGCCGCCACCACATCCGTCATGGGGTTCACCTTATTTCCGCCGGGACGCGGGCCGGGACCTGGGCCGGGCCGGGGCTGGGGTGCCGGGATGGGGGCCGGGCCGGGGCCTTATGCGCCGGTGCCCGAGGCCGCGAGGCCGATGCGCAGCACGGCGGCCCTGCCCACGACGCCGAGCAGCTGGAGACTCAGCTTGTTCACCCTCCCCTTGGTGCCCGCCTCGCAGGTCAGGTCGGTGGAGCCGGAGTCCTCGTCCGACGGGCCGGTGACGCTCATCTGGCAGCCGCCGTCGGAGTCGAACTGCGACTGGATCAGCGGCGCGGTCAGCATGACCGTGTGACCCCCGACCGAGGTCACCGTGAGCCGTCCGACACCGGACCGCGCGGGCACCGGAATCGTGTCGCCCTCGGTCACCCGGACCTCGCAGCGCCCGTCCCGGCACAGCTCCGTGTCCGTGCCGTCCGACGGCACGGGCAGCGTCAGGGCGGGCGACGGGCTGGGGGTCGTGGGACTCGGGGATGTCGTGGCGGTCGTCGGTGTGCGGGACGCCGGTACGGCCCGGCCCGCGCCGTCGGAGCGGCCGGAGCCGCCCGCGCCGCCGTCGCCGCACGATACGAGGACGGCGGCCACGGCCGCGAACAGCACGGCACGGACGAGCGGACGGGAACGGGCCGGGCCCGCGGAAGGCTGATGGTTCATGCGTACAGCCAAACCCACCTGTCCCGGGACCGGTCCCGAAGCACGTGCCCCCCGGAAGATGTCCTAGGTCCCGGCGGGGTGGACGTAGGCCAAAATCCCGATGCTTTCGTGACAGGCGGGACGGCAGCATGGTCCCCATGAGCGATCTCCTCGGACAGCGCGAACGAACCCCCCGCCGTACCGGGCGCCCGGCGCCGCCCGCATGGGCGGTGCTGGTCGCGGTGTGCGCGGGCCAGTTCCTCGTGGTGCTCGACGTGTCCGTCGTGAACGTGGCGCTGCCGTCGATGCGTACGGACCTGGCGCTGAGCCAGGCCGGTCAGCAGTGGGTGGTGAACGCGTACGCGATCACGTTCGCCGGCCTGCTGATGCTCGGCGGCCGGGCCGCCGACCTCTTCGGCCGCAAGCGCGTCTTCCTCGTCGGCCTCGGCCTGTTCACGGCCGCGAGCCTCGCGGGCGGCCTCGCGCAGTCCTCGGGGCTGCTGATCGCCGCCCGCACCCTCCAGGGCATCGGCGCCGCCGTACTGGCGCCCACCACGCTCGCCATCCTCACCACGTCCTTCCCCGAGGGCCCCGAGCGGACGAGGGCGATCGGCACCTGGACGGCGGTCGGCGCGGGCGGCGGCGCGGCGGGCGGCCTGGTCGGCGGCCTGCTGACCGACTACCTGTCGTGGCGCTGGGTGCTGCTGGTCAACGTGCCGATCGGCGCGCTGGTGATCGTCGGCGCGGCGCTGTGGCTCACCGAGAGCCGCGGCGGTACGAGCCGCCGTCTCGACGTACCCGGCGCCGTCCTGGTCACCGGCGGTGTCGCCGCCCTCGCGTACGGCATCGCCGAGAGCGAGTCGCACGGCTGGACGTCCGCCACCGCGCTGCTGCCGATCGTCGGGGGCGCCGTCCTGCTCGGCGGCTTCGTCGCCGTCGAGGCCAGGACCGCCCAGCCGCTGATGCCGCTGCGCCTGTTCCGTATCCGTTCGGTGTCCGCGGCCAACACCGTCCTGCTCGCGGCCGGGGCCGCGACCTTCGCCACCTGGTACTTCCTGTCGCTGTACATGCAGAATGTGCTGCACTACAGCCCGGTGCGGGCGGGTCTGTCCTTCCTGCCGCACACCGTCAGCATCATCGTCGGCTCCAAGCTGGCGCCCCGGCTGATGAGTTACGTGGACAGCCGGATCGTCGGCGCGGCGGGCGGGCTCATCTCGGCGGCGGGCCTGGCCTGGCAGAGCCGGCTCACCGTGGACGGGGCCTTCCTCACCTCGATCCTCGGGCCCGGCGTCCTCACCATGTTCGGCGCGGGCCTGATGATGACCCCCATCGCGGCGGCGGCCACCTCCGGTGTCGGCATGAGCGAACAGGGGCTCGTCTCCGGCCTCCTCAACACCTCCCGCCAGCTCGGCGGGGCACTCGGGCTCACGATCCTCGCGACCGCCGCCGCCAGCCGTATCTCCTCCCGCGGGCACGCGGGAGCGTCGGCGGCCCGCGCGCTGACCTCGGGTTACTCCCTGGCCTTCCTGATCAGCGCGGCCTTCCTGGTCGTGGGCACCGCGCTCACGGCGCTGTTGCCGAAGCCGACTCCGAAGATCGTTCCGGTGTCGTAGCAGGTGTCGTAGCCGTAGCCGTAGCCGTAGCCGTAGCCGTAGCCGTAGCCGTAGCCGGGCCTGTGGCCGTAGCCGGGCCTGTGGTCGGGGCCGCCGTCGCGTCGTCGCGGAGCAGCGTGAGCTTCTCCGCGGCGTCGGTGCCCTCGACCGGGAACGACGCCAGCATCCGTACGTCGTCCTCCGGTGTGAGCAGCACCTCGCAGCGCAGCCGGACCAGCCCGACCCGCGGGTGCAGCACGTTCTTGCGGTCCGCGCGGCGCACCGCGACCTCGTGCCGCTCCCACAGCGCGCGGAATTCGGCGCTGCTGTCGAGCAGATCCCGCACCAGGTCGGCGAGGCCCCGGTGCCCGGCGCGGCGGGAGTACGTCGAGCGGAGGTCGCCGACGTGCGCCGCCGACATCCGCGGCCAGTCCTCCTCCGGCACCCGCGCGCGCCAGGCCGGATCGGTGAACCACTGCCAGAAGATGTTGTTCTCGCGGCCGGGGCCCGTGATGTCGCGGCCGGTGAGCGCGTCCTGGAGCGCGTTCGTCCACACCACCTCGCCGAGGTCGGTGTAGATGCACACCGGCACGTCCACCAGACGGCTCGCGAGGCTGATCAGCCCCGGGCGGATCCGGTTCCCGGCCAGGCGCGGCGGCGCCGACAGCCCGACGAGGTGGAACAGGTGGTCCCGCTCGTCCGGGTCGCAGCGCAGCGCACGCGCGAGCGCCGCCACGACGGACTCGGACGGCGCCGAGCCGCGCGCCTGCTCCAGCCGCGTGTAGTGATCCGTCGACACCCCCGCCAGCTGCGCCACCTCCTCGCGCCGCAGCCCCGGCGTCCGCCGCCGTACCCCCTCGGCCAGGCCGACGTCCGCGGGCCGCAGCGCCTCCCGCCTCCGGCGGAGGAAGTCGGCCAGCCCTGTCCTGTCGATCACCCTCCCATCCTCCGAGCCCGCCGCCCTTTTAGCCAGGGAGAACCTGTCCCTGGCTACCGCTCGCGGGCGGACGTCGTGTGCGGGAGGCCGCGTATGTAGGGGGCGAAGAGCAGGGACCAGTTGCCCACGGCGTGGTGGGCGCGCAGTGTCTGTTCGGCCTCTTCCGCGTCGGCGGGGAGGTCGGCGGGGACATCGGCCGGGAGGCCGGCTGCTGGGAGGTCCGCGGGGGCGTGGCCGTCCCATTCGGTGGCCGCGTCGAGCAGGTACAGCAGGTGTCCGGCCGCCGGGCCCGCGTCCCCGGCCTCCAACGCGCTCGTGGTGAAGGCGCGCTGTTCGTCGCGCCACACCAGGTCCGAGCTGTCGACGGCGGACGCGACCAGCTCCGCCCAGTACGCCTCGTCGTGGGCGCCGGTGCGCTGCCGCATGTGCCGCGCGGCGAACCGCGCCATGGCTCCCGCGTCGTCGATCAGCGGGGAGAGCACCTGGTCGGAGGTGAAGTCGAAGCCGAACCAGAGGCGGCGGCCGTCGAGGACCAGCGATTCGATCCCGCCGACCACCTCGGTACGCCCGGCCAGCCCGGCCTCCGTATCCGCCGCCGCGCCCTCGACCGCCATGGTGGCCCCCTCATCGCTCGTTCCCGCTACCGCCGGAGTCTGTGAGGAGTTGTCTATCGCACGGCACTGACACTCGCGGGGGCGCCTTACGGCCGTCCGGCCGCTTCGAGCAGGCTCTTGAGCCGGGCCAGGTCGGCGGTGACGGACGCGGCGTCGCGCCGGAATTCGTCGTCGCTCGTCTCCGGCTGTCGCCGAAGCGTGAAGACGACCTCGCTGGCCGGGCCGTCCGCGATCACCCGGACCGGGTTGGAGACGGTCTGCCCGGAGGGCAACGTGACGTCGTGGTCGAGCACGCCCC
Source organism: Streptomyces sp. NPDC088910 (assembly GCF_044749865.1). Lineage (NCBI taxonomy): Bacteria > Bacillati > Actinomycetota > Actinomycetes > Kitasatosporales > Streptomycetaceae > Streptomyces > Streptomyces sp. NPDC088910. Next base: position 379,757 of record NZ_JBIVIV010000001.1, on the reverse strand, counting down.
ACTCGTTGGCGGGCGAGAAGGCGACGGTCACCCGCCCCAAGGGGGCGGATCGCGCGACCCATTGACCGTCGATCTCCTCGATCGAGCCGCCCAGCCCGTGCGCCCACTCCGGCAGATTCGCCGGGTCCGAGGCGTAGTCGTAGACGTCCTTGACGGGACGGTCGATACGGATGCCGAGGTGCCGGGATTCCCTGCCTGCGCCCTTCCTGCTTGAGCCGTCCCTGCCTGCGCCGTCCCTGCCTGTGCTGTCCATGCCGTTGCTGTTGTCCATGACCGCGACGCTACGGCCGACCGGCGCCGTTTTCTTGAACGAATCGGACATCGCGGGAATCCCGCGGCGCTCAGCCGAAGTAGTGGCCGTCCTTCAGGTCCGCGAGCAGGCCGGGGTTGGTCGGCCGCCAGTCGAGCAGATCGCGCGTGATCCGCGCGGAGGCGGGGCCGTCGACGGCCCAGAAGCGGCCGAGCCAGCCGACGTACTCCCCGGCCTGCTCGGCCGTGACGGAGACGGCGGGGACGCCGAGATGCGCGGCGAAGATCTCGGCGACCTCGCGGATCGGTACGCCCTCGTCGGCGACCGCGTGCAGCACGGAACCGGCGGGCGCGGATTCGAGCGCGAGGCGGAACAGCCGGGCGGCGTCGTCGCGGTGGACGGACGGCCAGCGGTTGGCGCCGTCGCCGACGTAGGCCGCGGCGCCCTTCTCGCGCGCGAAGCCGATCGCGACCGGCATGAACCCGTTGTCGCCGGTGCCGTGCGTGGCGGGCGGGAGGCGTACGACGCTGGAACGGACGCCGTGGCCGGCGAGGGCCTGCACGTAGTGGGCGTTGCCGATCCGGCCGCCGGAGCCGCTGATCGGGGCGTCGGTGCTGTCAGTGGCGGTGGTGCCGTCAGTGCCGTCACCGCCGTCGGTGCTATCGGTGTCGCTCTCCGTGCTCGCGGCCCGCGCGAGACCGTCGCGTTCGGTGGCGACGACACCGGGCGCCAGCCCGAGCACGCCGAGGATGCCGGAGGCGATGACGAAGGGCTTGTCCGTACCGGTCAGGGCCTCGCCGAAGGTCTCGATCGCCGCGCGGTCGGCGTCGGTGGCACCGGCGAAGTCGCCCGCGAAGGCGATGTCGTGCTTGAACGCCAGGTGGACGACCCCGTCGGACGACGCGGCGGCCTCCCGCAGCGTGCCGAGGTCGTCGAGCGACCCCGGCAGGACCTCGGCGCCCGCGGCCCGCAGGGTCCGGGCGGCGGCATCGGAGCGGGCGAGCCCGACGACCGAGTGACCCGCGGTGATCAGCTCGGGTACGAGCCCGCGGCCGACCCAGCCCGACGCTCCTGTGACGAAAACGCGCATGGGGAACCTCCAGAAAGGGGGCGCGCCCGTCCGGCGGATCCGTAGCGGGCGGCCTTGCGGTCACCCTCTATTCTTTGTACGGTCGTGCAAGAAAAGTCAAGCGGTGACGGCGGCCGGTGCGCGAGGGAGGATGGCCGACGGCGGACCGCGACGAACAGGACGGACCGCGATGAACAGCACGGACCGTGACGGTCGCGACGGACCGCGACGATCACGACGGACCGTGATGATCACGAACGACCGCGACGATCAACCGGAGGCAGCGATGGCGGGGCGCCCCGTCGACCACCAGCGGCGCGCGGAACTGCTCGACGCGGTGGTCGACTACACGGTCGAGCACGGCTTCTCCGAGGTGTCGTGGCGGCCGGTCGCCGCCGCCCTCGGGGTGTCGCCCACGACCCTCGTCCACCGCTTCGGCACCAAGGAGCAGATGCTCCAGGCCGTCCTCGGGCGCCTGCGTGAGCGCATCTTCCAGGCCACCAACGAGACGGCCGGACACCAGCCCGATCTGGCGACGTCCGTACGCGCCGTCTGGCGACGCGCCTCGGACCCGCGCCAAGGCGCCGAGTTCCGGCTCTTCTTCGCCGTCTACGGGCGGGCGCTCCAGGCGCCCGAGCAGTTCTCCGACTTCCTCGACCACGTCGTCACCGACTGGATGAACGCCCTGTGCGCCGCCCAAGGGCCCGACGTATCACCCGAGTCGGCAGTGCGTACGGCCACCCTCGTCATCGCCACCGTTCGCGGCCTGCTCCTCGACCTCCTCGCCACCGGCGACCGCGCCCGCGTCGACGACGCGGCCGAAGCGTTCCTCGCCTCGCTGGCGTGAGGGGTCAGAGCCAGCCGTTCTGGCGCGCGTGGCGTACGGCTTCGATGCGGTTACGGGTGCCGGTCTTGCCGATGGCCGCGGAGAGGTAATTGCGCACGGTGGACTCGGAGAGGAAGACGCGGGCCGCGATGTCGGCGACGGTGGAGCCGTCCGCGGCGGCGTTGAGCACGTCGCGCTCACGCGGGGTGAGCGGGCTGGGCCCCGCGCTGAGCGCTGCCGCGGCCAGCGCCGGGTCGATGACGCGCTCGCCGCGCAGGACACGGCGGATGGCGTGGGCCAGTTCCTCGACGGGCCCGTCCTTGACCAGGAATCCGGCCGCGCCCGCTTCCATGGCGCGCCGCAGATACCCCGGCCGTCCGAACGTGGTGAGGATGAGCACCTGGCACGACGGCAGCCGCTCGCGCAGTTCCGCCGCCGCGTCGAGCCCGCTGCGCCCCGGCAGTTCGATGTCCAGCAGCGCGATGTCCGGCCGCGCCTCCAGCGCCTCCGCCACGATCCGGTCCCCGGCCGCCACCTGCGCGACGACCTCCAGGTCGTCCTCCAGATTCAGCAACAACGCGAGCGCGCCCCGCATCATCCCCTGGTCCTCCGCGAGCAGCACCCGCGTCAGCGCCCCGTCCCGCCGGTCGCCGTGCTCGCCGCCCCGCTCCCCGCCCTGCCCTGTCTCCCCGTCGGTCATCCCCCCACCCTAGACAGCCCTCGCCCTAGGCAGCCGCCACCCTAGACAGCCCCCGCCCGCGCGGTCCGCCCGCCGTGTCCGGGACATGGCTCGCACGGCGACTATTGCCGCGAGTGGGCTGGTACTACTGGTACATGCATGAAGAGACCGCGCAGTCCGCGATCGACACGTTCATCTCCGCGTTCAACGCGTCGGACGACACCTATGTGACCGGGCTGCTCTCCCAGGCCCTGACCTCGGATGTCCTCTTCTGGGGGCCGTTGGGACGCAGCGAGGGGATCGAGGCGGTCGAGCGCTTCGTGCTGGACATCCGGCGCCATCCGGCGGGGGCCGGCACGATGGAGCGCTGCTCGGCGGTGGACATGCCCGACGAGTGGGCCCGGTACGAGTGGGTCTTCACCACTCCCGACGGAGGCCCCCGCCTGACGGGAACCGACGTCGTCCATCTGCGGCGGAGCCTCATCGACCAGGTCATCGTCTTCGCCGGAGAGATCAAGTAGGCCGATTCCCCCGCCGCCCCCGAGTTCCCCACGACGTGACCTCGGCGAGGACGTCGTGCCAGGGGAGGGCACCGGGATCGGCCGTCTCGCCGGAAGAAGCCGCCTCGCCGGAAGCCGCCTTGGCGGGACGACCTCGCGCGCAGATCCGATGATCTGAAAGAAAAGCCCTAGGTGTCCCGCCACGGGGTAGCGGTCGGGATGGGAGAAGGTGGCCTCGTCGGGCACGCGGTTCGCGGGAGGACGGTGCCGCACCTTTTCCGGTTGGGCCGCAGGCACGTCGTAGAGGAGTGAATTCGTATGACGGATGACGTCTTCGGGAGTTCCGAGGCATTGAGGGAACTGACGATCCACGACCGGCACGGGCAATTCATCGGCCGGGTCAGCCATGTGTACGTGGACGACTGGGACCGTCGGCCGCAGTGGGTGACGGTGAGGACCGGGATGCACGGCTTCGAGGAGACGTTCGTCCCCTTGGCAGGCGCCGAGCACGAGATCGGGCGCGACACGGGCGGCGGCGTGCTGCGGGTGGCGTACGACCTCGACACGATCAAGGCCGCGCCGCGCGAGGACGCCGAGCAGCACCTCGGACTCGACCAGGAGCAGGAGTTGTACGCCCACTACGGGCTCCTCCCGCCGGAGGGCCAGGCGTCCGGCGCCCCGGGCGTGGGCGCCGACCGCCCCACCGCCCCCCTCACCGGCCACGACGAGGGCATGGACGACATCCAGGAACTCTCCGACGACCCGGCCCCCGCCCCCACCCGCTCCCGTCTCCGCAAGGCCACCCCCGCCGAAACCACCCCACCCGCATCCACCCCCTCCGAGCCCCCCACCCCTGCGGAGCCCCCCGCCCCCTCCGAGCCCCCCACCCCCTCGGAGCCCGCCGCCTCCTCCGAGACCCCCACCCCGACACCCGAGGCGACCTCCTCCACCCCTCCGCCCCCTCCCGCCCCCGACGACAGGTCCTAGAGATCGACCCCGTTCTTCACCGGCGGCGGCTACGCGTCCGGGGTCGGGGCGCGGGGTGGGCTGGACTGGGCGAGGGTTGTGGCGGCGGACTGACCGGAGGAAAAGCGGATAAAGGGGCTGCGGGGGGAATTCGTCCCGGAATCCGGCCGACGCAAAGGGTGGCGGGAAAAGGCTGTACGTACCTCGGGGTTCGTGAACCCCGAGGTGCGTATCGGAGCAGGTGGCGGCAGGTGCAGAAGGCGGGATTCCACTTAATTTTTTCCTGAAAGGATTGACGCGCTTCGTTAGATGGACACAGAATCCACTTCGCTCATAGGGGAGTTCGGGTGGAACGGGGTGGGGGCGGACTGTGAATATTCGTATGCGGCGCAGAGCGCGGAAGCTGGCGTGGCGGGGGGTCGCGGTGGGGGCGGCGGCCACGGTGGCGTGGGCGGGGCTGACGCCCCTGGACGCGACGGCGGACCCCGCGCCCGTGCCGCAGACCGAGGCGCAGCGGGATCTGGACCAGGCGCAGGCGTCCGGGCAGCCGGTGGAGGTGGTGGGGGCGCGTACGGAGAACACGACGACGTACGCGAATCCCGACGGAATCACCATGCGACTCGACCAGTTCACGGCCCCGGTACGGGTCGCGCGGGCGGACGGCTCCTGGGCCGAGCCGGACGCGACCCTGGCCAGGAAGGCCGACGGGAGCCTGGCCCCGAAGGCGGCCGTGGTCGACCTGGCGTTCTCCGGCGGCGGCACCGCCCCGTTGGTGACGATCGGGCGCAACGGCCGCACGCTGGCCTTCAGTTGGCCCGGCACGCTGCCCGCCCCGACGCTGGACGGCGAGAGCGCCGTGTACGCCGACGTGCTGCCGGGCGTGGACCTGCGCATGACGGCGACCACGCAGGGCTACCGCGAGGTGCTGGTGGTCAAGACGCCGACCGCGGCGGCCAATCCGGCGCTGAAGCGGATCGAGTTCGGGATGCGCGCCTCCGGCCTGGACGTCAGCGACACCGCGAGCGGCGGCCTGAGCGCGGTCGGCCCCGACGGGCAGGAGCTGTTCACGTCCTCGGCCGCCCAGATGTGGGACTCGCTCGGTACGGCGTCCGCCCCGGTCGACAACCCGGCCGCGCCCACGGCGAAGACGGCGCCCACCACAAAGGCCGCGCCCTCCGCCAAGACCGCGCCCACCACAAAGGCCGCGCCCAGCGCCGAGGCCGCCGAGGCCCTCGCCCCCGAAGACGGCCCGGCCCCCGGCGCCACCACCGCCACCACCCCGCTGGACGTCACCGGCACCTCCGTCGCCGTCGTCCCCGACCCCCACCTCCTCGCGGCCAAGGACACCGCCGCGTACCCGCTGTACATCGACCCCGACGTGTCGCTCGCCTCGGGCGCCCCGCAGCGCACCCTCCTGCGCAGCGACGGCTACAGCAGCTACGGCTGGGGCAACGGCACCAACGGCGAGGGCGACGGCCACTGCGGCTCCTGGAACGGCTACTACTGCGGTCCCGGCTACACGCAGCGGCTCTACTTCCAGTTCACCCCCGGCGCCCTCAAGGGCAAGAAGGTCCTGAAGGCGACCTTCCGCGTCACCTCGCCCTGGGCGTTCCAGTGCGACGCGCGCTGGACGGACCTGGAGCGCACGAACAACTTCTCGTCGTCCACGACCTGGTCGTCACGCCCCAAGGAACTCGACCTGATGGTCGACCGCTCCTTCTCGGCCGGCCGCGGCTCGACCTGCGACCCCAACTCCCCTGACGCGCCGATCGAATTCGCCGACAACCCGGACGAGACGAATGAGAATCTGACGCCCACGGTCGCGGACTTCGCCGCGGGCAAATTCGCCAAGCTCACCCTCGAACTGCGCGCGCACGACGAGTCCGACACCTCCGCGTGGAAGCGGTTCAAGAACAACGCGGCGCTGTCCGTCAACTACGTGGCCAACCCCGCGCTCCCGACGAAGATCGGTCTGGTCACGGGCAGCGGCGTGGTGTGCTCGACCAAGAGCGCCGACCCGTCGGTGATCTCCGACCCGACGCCCGCGCTGTCGTCGGTGCCGCAGACGGCGGCGGGCGGCGAGTCGGGCGCGCGGCTGCGTTCGGTCTTCAGCATGGACAAGTACACGGCGTCCAGCGCCACATGGTCGAGCGCGTTCAGCGACATCGTGCGGCCCGCGACCGGATTCGTCGGCGACAACGTCTCACCCGGCGTCGCCACCGCACCGACCCTGACCGACGGCACGCTGTACCGCTACCGCACATGGACCCGTTCGTACTACGACAACCAGAGCAGCTATCTGGCGGGACCGTCCAACGGCTCGACCACCGGCTGGTGTTACTTCAAGGTCGACTCCACCGCCCCCAAGGCGCCGACGGTCACCTTCGCGCGAACCTACAGCGAGTGCCTGCCCAACACCTGTGTTCCGGCGGGCGGTCCCGGCGTGGAGGGCAAGGTCGTCTTCGGGCCCGCGTCCGGTGACACCAACACCGCCTACGAGTACAAGCTGTCCTCGTCCGACGCGTGGATCGCGCTCGCGGCCGGGGTCACCAGCGCGACGATCACCCCGCCCGCCTCCGGCACGTACCACCTGGACGTCCGCGCCAAGGACGTCGTCGGGCGGTGGGGCGCGGAGACGGTGAAGGACTTCCTGGTCGCGGCCGGTGCGGGCCCGGTCGGGCAGTGGAGCTTCGACGAGAGCGGCGGCCAGGCCGTCGACACCTCGACCACCGTGGCGGCGCAGCAGCACAACGCGACGCTGTCCGGCACCGGCGCGGTCCGCGACGCCAACGGCCGCCGCGGCGACCTGCCGGACGGCAACGGCGGCAGCACCCCGGACAAGGGCCTGCACCTGGACGGGACGTCGGGGTACGCCTCGACGGCGGGGCCCGTACTGGAGACCCGCTCGGCGTACACCGTCTCGGCGTGGGTGAAGCTGGACACCACCACGCCCAACGGCATCGTGCTCTCCCAGGACGGGGTGACGTACAGCCCGTTCATCCTCGCCTACGACCACGGCCTGGGCACCTGGTTCTTCGGGGTCAAGCAGCAGGACGCCAACACCGGCACCGCGTACTACGGAGTGGCGGCCAAGTCCCCGCCCAGGACCGGGGTGTGGACCCACCTGCTGGGCAGCTACGACCCGGCCACCTCGCAGAGCGCGCTGTACGTGAACGGCGTGCTCCAGGGCACCGCGACCACCACCGGCTCGTGGTCGGCGACCGGCGCCTTCCAGATCGGGCGGTACAAGTGGGGGACGTACCAGTACAACTTCCCCGGCAGCATCGATGAGGTGAAGGTCTGGCAGCGGACGCTGACCTCGCAGGAAGCCTCCGACGAGGCGCGGCTGCTCGGCACCGACGGCAAGGCCCAGGTCGAACTGACCGCGGCCTGGGACCCGTCGGGCGCCTCCGGCACCACCCTCGCCGACACCGCCTCCGGTTACGGCCGCACCCTGACCACCTCGGGCGGCGCCACCCTCGACGGCGACACCATCGCCCTCGACGGCGCCACCGGTTCGGTCTCCACGCCCGGCTCCGTCGTGGACGACACCGGCTCCTTCACGGTCACCACCCGCACCCAGCTCGACGCGGCGGCCCTGGTCACCCACCCCGTCGGCTACACCGAACAGATCGCGGGGCAGCGCTCGGCCGACGGCTCCTCGTGGGGCGTGTGGTTCAAGTACACCGGCACCACCACCACACTGGACGACGACGGCAACGTCATCACCGTCCCCCAGGGCCAGTGGCTCTTCGGCCGCGTCGCCACCGACGGCACCTTCACCGGCGCCGTCTCGCCCAACGACGACCCCAGCGGCGGCAGCGCCGACGGCACCGTCCAGGTCACCGGCGTCCTCGACGCCCAGTCCGGCACGGTCAGCCTCTACCTCGGCGACAACCTCCAGGACACCCAGCCCTTCACCGCCGTCCAGGGAGCGGGCGACTTCACCGGCGGCCGCGCCTACGTCGGTGCGACCTGGGGGCACTACCTGGCGGGCCAGATCGAGGACATCCGCGTCTGGTCGGGCGCGATGACCGACTCCGACCAGATCACGTCGGTCATCGACGGCTGACCCCGGTCGGACGGCGGCCCCGGCCGGTCAGCGCGCCGACACGGCGTGACCGGCCGGGGTCGCGTCCTCCTCCACCGGGAGGGCGGCCGTCAGGCGGAAGCCGCCGTCGGCGGCCGGGCCCGAGGTGAGGGAGCCGCCAGCGGCGGCGAGGCGTTCGGTCAGGCCGCGCAGGCCGGTACCGGTGCGGGTCCTGATGTCGCCGTCCTGACCGGACGGCGGCGGACAGGACCCGCGGCCGTTGTCGCTGATGGTCAGATGGGCCCGGCCGCGCCCGGTGGCGAGTTCGATACGGGTCAGCGTCGCGCCGCTGTGCCGGACGACGTTGGTGACGCCCTCGCGGACGACCCAGCCGAGCAGCGCCTCGGTCTGCGGGGGCAGAGGCGGGCCCGACTCCTGGACGACGACCTCGATGTCGGAGGCGGTCAGGACGGACCGGGCCCGGTCGAGTTCGGTGGACAGGCTGCCCTCGCGGTAGCCGGTGACGGCCTCGCGGATCTCGGTGAGCGCCTGGCGGCCGACCGCCTCGATGTCGGCGACCTGGGCGAGCGCCGCGTCGATGTCGCGCGGCGCGATCCGGCGCGCGGCCTCGGACTTCACCACGACCACCGACAGGGTGTGCCCGAGCAGGTCGTGCAGGTCGCGCGAGAACCGCATCCGCTCCTGGGCGACCGCGCTGCGCGCCAGCTCCTGCCGGGTCTCCCTGAGCTGGGCGACGGCGTAGGAGAGCGTGATGATCACCGAGACGACCAGGCCGGACAGGAAGGTGCCGTACGCCAGGCCCGCCGTGCCCCAGAAGCCCTGGCCGTGCGTGCTCGCGGTGACTCCGGCGGTCGCGCTCAGCGGCGTCAGCATCAGGCCGAGGCCGCGGCGGGTGGAGGCCACGGCCCCGACGCTCAGCGAGACCAGCGTGTACAGCAGCAGGAAATTCCCGCCGTAGGCGATGGCCAGCGTGGCCGTACAGACGGCCAGCGCACCCAGCAGACGGTACGGGACCGGCCCCCCGCGCCACCGCTCGTGGAAAGCCGAACGGACCGTGAACACGTACAGGAGGCAGAACAGCGCGAGGCCGCAGCCCGCGAGCCAGGGGGCGGGGACCTGGCCCTGGGCGATGTCGGTGCCGGGGCCGATGACCATCAGCAGCCAGGGGTAGAGCGCGTTGCCGTCGGGAGACTTGATGTGCTCGATCTCGCGGGCGAAGTCGTGCGGTGTGCCGCGCCGCCACCAGGCCCTGCCGCACGGCTTGTCCGTGCTCTCGACCGGGTGGTCCGCCCCGCCTGCCGGGCGGTCGGTCACGCCGTCGGCCATGCCGCTGTTCGCCGTCATGGCGGTCACCGTCCCCGTTCGGTACGCGCTGTACGTGTCCCGGCGGGAGGTCGCCTGCCGCGTCGTCGTCATGCGGTCCGCGCACCCCGCCGGTAGGAGAGGACGGCGTAACCGGCGAAGACGACCAGCCATCCGCCGAGCACGGCCACCGTACCCGCGCCGGGCGCGTGCCGGTCAAGCACGCTCCAGCCGAGCTGGCCGAAGCGCTGGGCGGGCGTCCACTGGGAGATCCGGGCGAGCCAGCGCGGGAAGGCGTCGACCGGAATCCACAGGCCGCCGACGATCGACAGGCCCATCATGCAGGCCATGCTCGTGACGCCGGTGGTCTGCGCGGTCAGCCCGTAGCCGTTGCCGAGGCCGAGCAGGGTGAAGGGGATCGTGCCCACCCACAGCAGCAGGGCGGTGGCGACCCACTGCCACGCGGCCAGGTGCACGCCGTTCACCAGCGCCCCGGCCAGCAGGACGGCGCAGATCGCGGGCAGGACGGTCACCCCGGCGGTCAGCGCCCGGCCGACCACCACACGGAACGGGCTGAGCGGCGTGACGCGGAGCTGCCGCAGCCAGCCCAGACCCTTGTCCTCGGCGACGCCGGTCCCGATGCCCATCGACGCGCCGAGCGCGCCGTACGCCGCCATGCCGACCATGTAGTACCGCGCGTAGTCGATCTTGTCCTGGCCGTCGCCGCCGACCCCGAGGTTGGTGAAGAGCAGGTACATCAGCACGGGCATGGCGAAGCCCATGACGATGAAGCCGGGGTCGCGCAGGGCGCGCCGGACTTCGAGCTTCACGTACTCGGTCATCGGACGGCTTCCTTCGTGAGGGGGTGGGCGGGGGTGGAGCGCGGCGCCGGGGATTCGGCGGCCGGGGTCCCGGTCGCCGGGTGAGGTGCGGTCAGGGTCAGGAAGGCGTCCTCCAGGCTGGCCGGGACGACCTCCAGACGGCGGACGCGGTCGCTCGCCGCGAGGGCGACGACGGTGGCGTCGGAGTCGGAGGTACGCAGCAGGGCCCGGTCGCCGCGGATCTCGACGGCGGTCACACCGGGCAGCGTGCGCAGGCCCGCGGAGCCGGACCCGGCGAGGTCGAACGAGACGAGCGTGCCGCCGACGGCCTGCTTGATCTGCTCGCCGGTGCCGTCGGCGACGGTACGGCCCTGGTCGATCACCAGGATGCGGTCGGCGTGCTCGTCGGCCTCCTCCAGGTAGTGCGTGGAGAACAGCACGGTGTTGCCGCGCGCCGCGTAACCGCGCATCGACCGCCAGAACACCCGCCGCGCCTCCACGTCGAGGGCGGCCGTCGGCTCGTCCAGCACGATCAGCTCGGGGTTGCCCGCGACGGCCAGAGCGAAGCGCAGCCGTTGCGTCTGGCCGCCGGACAGCTTGTCCACGCGGCGGCCCGCCAGCTCCGTGATCCCGGCCAGCGACAGCGCCTCGGCGACGGGCATCGGCCGCGGATACGTGGCCGCCACGAACGTCACCAGCTCCTTGACGGTGGCGCGCGGGATCGGCCGCCCGTCCTGGAGCATCGCGCCGACCCGCCCGGCCCTGACCGCCTCCTGCGGCGGGCCGCCGAACAGCCGCACCTCGCCCGCGTCCGGCCGGTCCAGGCCGAGCAGCAGGCTGATGGTGGTCGACTTCCCGGCTCCGTTACGGCCGAGCAGTGCCATCGTGCCGCCGCGCGCGATCTCCAGGTCGATCCCGGCCACGGCCCTGACCGGTCCGAAGCTCTTGTGGACGGCGGTGAAGCGGACGGCGGGCGAGGTGTCGGGCCGGGCGCCGGACGAGGTGTCGGACGAGGTGTCGGGCGGGGTGCCGGGCCGGGGCGTGGACGGGGTTTTCTCCATGGCCACGACGCTACGGAGGGGGGAGGGGCGGCGGGCAGAGGGGAATGTCCGCAGGGGGGCAGGACAAATGTCACGGGTGCGGTGCCCCGGCGGGCGGGGCGGCCGGGAATCCGCCGCGTCGGCGGGCGGGAGGGCCGGGAATCCCTCCAGCTGACGATGTGTCAGCTCTTCTCACTTCCTGGGCTTTGCGTTATACAGGGGCCATCTCTAGAACATGTTCTAGCCAGCGTCCCGGAAGTACCCGTCACCGGAAGTACCCGTCACCGGAAGTAGCCGCCACCGGAAGTGCCCCGGAGGGACCATGCCCATCGACGTCGCCAAGGCCCTCGCGGCCGAGCCGCGCCGCACCGAAATCGCCTGGAACCACAAGGACGTTCTCCTCTACCACCTGGGGATCGGCGCCGGGCGCCCGGCCACCGACGCGGACGAACTGCGCTACACGCTGGAGAGCCGGCTGCACGTCCTGCCGAGTTTCGCCACCGTCGCGGGCGGCGGGCCCGGTTCGGTGGACGGCTCGATCGGCCCCGGCATCGACGTGGACCTCGCCGCCGTCCTGCACGGCGGCCAACGCCTCGTACTCCACCGGCCGTTGCCGGTGAGCGGCCGTGCCGTACGGACCGGATCGGTCGCCGCCGTTTACGACAAGGGCAAGGCCGCCGTCATCGTGCTGCGCTCCGAAGTGGCCGACGACGACGGCCCGTTGTGGTCCTCCGACAACGAGATCTTCGTCCGCGGCGAAGGCGGCTTCGGCGGCGAACGCGGTCCCTCCCGCCGCCCGGAACCGCCAACCCGCGCCCCCGACAAGGCCGTTGACGTACCCGTCCGCGAGGACCAGGCGCTGCTCTACCGGCTGTCGGGCGACTGGAACCCGCTGCACGCCGACCCCGAATTCGCCGCCACCGCCGGATTCGACCGCCCGATCCTGCACGGACTGTGCTCGTACGGCGCCACGCTCAAGGCCGTCACCGACACGCTGCTCGGCGGCGACGTCGCCCGGATCCGTTCGTACGCGACGCGCTTCGCGGGCGTCGTCTACCCCGGCGAGACGCTGCGGGTACGGATGTGGGCGGACGGGGACGGCGGCGGCGCGGGTTCCGGCCGGATCGTGGCCGCGGTGTCGGCCGTGGAGCGGGACGAGGCGCCGGTCCTGGCGGACACCGTCATCGAGCACACCTGAGCCCGTGGGGCACACCGGGCCGCGCGCCCGGCGGCTCTCGGCTCAGCAGCTTTCGGCCCGGTCGTCGGCCGGGCCTCCGTAGCGACCACCGTCTTCGCACCATCCGAGGGGAGCCGTACCGTGCGCGCAGCCATCCAGCAGGAGACCGGCCAGGACAAGCTCGAAGTCGTCGACGACATCGAGACCGCGGGCTTCGGGCCCGGCAAGGTACGTATCCGCGTCAAGGCCACCGGACTGTGCCACTCCGACCTGTCCGCGATGAGCGGCGTCCTGCCGCAGCCCGCGCCCTTCGTGCCGGGCCACGAGGGCGCGGGCGAGGTCGCCGAGGTCGGCGAGGGCGTCACGTCCGTCACGGCGGGCGACCGCGTCCTGGTCTGCTGGCTGCCCGCGTGCGGCGAGTGCGCGTCCTGCAAGCGCGGCCAGACCGAGCTGTGCATCGCCGGATTCCTCAACGCGGGCACCGCCAACTACCGCCGCCCCGGCGCCGCTTCACCCGACGTCTTCGGTTTCGCCGGGACCGGCACCTTCGCCGAGGAGGTCGTGGTCGACGCCAGATGCGCGGTGCCGATCCCCGACGATGTGCCGTACGAGATCGCCGCGCTGATCGGCTGCGGGGTCACCACCGGTATCGGCGCCGCCCTCAACACCGCCCAGGTGGAGGCGGGTTCGTCGGTCGCCGTGATCGGCTGCGGCGGCGTCGGGATCAGCGTCATCCAGGGCGCGCGGGCCTCGGGCGCCGCCGAGATCGTCGCCGTCGACCCGGTCGAGTCCCGCCGCGAGGCCGCCGTCCGCTTCGGCGCCACCGAGTCCGTCGACCCCGACGGCCTCGCCGACGCCAAGAACCGGCTCACCGCGGGCGAGGGCTTCGACTACGTCTTCGAGGTGGTCGGCAAGTCCGCGACCGCGCGCGCCGCGTACGACGCCACCCGGCGCGGCGGCACCCTGTGCATCGTCGGCGCGGGCGCCATGGACGACAACCTCCAGATCAACATGTTCGAGCTGTTCTTCGACGAGAAGCGCATCCTGCCGTCCCTCTACGGCGGCGGCGATGTCCTGCGCTCCTACGACCGCGTCATCCGGCTCTGGCGCGCCGGGCGCATCGACCTCGAAGGGCTGATCACGCACCGCGTGCGCCTGGAGGACATCAACGAGGCGATCGACCAGATGCGGACGGGCGTCGCGCTGCGTACGAGCATCACGATCTGATGGGGGATCAGCCAATGCCGAACGGTGAACTCCCGCTCGCCGGGCGGACCGCCGTCGTCACCGGGGCCGGGCGCGGACTCGGGCGCGCCGAAGCGCTCGAACTCGCCCGGCTCGGGGCGCACGTCGTCGTCAACGACTTCGGCCAGCCCGGCCGTGACGGCTCCGGCGCCTCCTCCGCCACCCCGGCGCAGGAGGTCGTCGCCGAGATCGCCGCCGCCGGCGGCAGCGCCGTCGCCCACCACGGCGATGTCGCCGACCACGAACAGGCGTCGGAACTCGTCCAGTTGGCCGTCGAGCACAACGGGCAGCTCGACATCCTCGTCAACAACGCCGGGATTCTCCGCGACCGCATGGTCTTCTCCATGACCGAGGACGAGTGGGACTCCGTCATCCGGGTGCACCTCAAAGGCCACTTCAACACCATTCGGTTCGCCGCCGCGCATTGGCGCTCGCGCGCCAAGTCCTCCGGGGCTCCGGTCTTCGGGCGCATCGTCAACACCGCGTCCGAGGCGTTTCTCGCCGGGTCGGCCGGACAGCCGAATTACGCCGCCGCCAAGGGGGGCATCGTCGGGCTCACGACGTCCACGGCGGAGGCGCTTCGGCGGTACGGGGTCACCGCCAACGCCATTTGTCCGCGGGCGCGGACGCGGATGACTCTTGATGTGTTCGGCTCTGCCGAGCCCGGGGGGCTCGATCCGCTGGCTCCCGAGCATGTCGCTCCGCTGGTCGGGTACCTTGCCGGGCCCGCTGCCGCGGGGGTGTCCGGGCAGGTTTTCGTTGTGCACGGGGGGATGGTGGCCGTTCTGCAACGGCCGGTGGTGGCGGCGCGGTTCGAGACGGCGAAGTCGGTGTTTTCGTATGGGGAGCTTGATGGGGTGTTGACGCCGTATTTCGAAGGGGGTGAGCGGGGCTCTTTCGCTGCCGTTGAGGTGTTGGGGCTGCGTCGCTCGTAGTTTTTCTTTGCCCGCCCGCCCACCCGTGCGGGTGTTTTTTCGTCTGCGGGTGCCGCTTGTGCCTGGGTCGGTGCCGGTCCGGGGTACCTCCTCGAAATCCGTCTCACCTGGTCCTGGGGATTCGGTGCCGTTCTTGTTGACGTATTTCTGCGGGGGCACCCCGGCCCGTCCCCTCCGGGTACGTCGGCGTCCGCCTGTCCGGTGGGGGTTGCCGGGAGGGGGGTGGGTGGGCTGAGGTGCGGGGGCGGCCGACGGTCCGCTGCGGTGCCGGGGCGGGGGTGGGTGGGGGTGAGGGCGTCGGCGTCCGGCCGCCGGTGGGGTGGGTGGGGGGTCGGCTCGGGTGCGTCGGCGTTCGACGGGCCGCTGTGGTGCTGGTTGCTGCTGGTCGCTGTCGGTAGGGGGCTGGGGGGTCAGGCGGGCGAATCGGTGGGGGGGTCTTCGAGGGTGTGGGAGTTGGTGAGGGTGAGGGCGCCGCCGGCGGCGATGAGGCCGACGAGGAGGGAGAGGAGGGCGTAGGTGACGCGTTCGCCGTGGAAGAAGGAGGCGACGAGGTCGCTGCTCCAGGTGCCGGGCGGGAGTTGGGTGGTGACGAGGGCGGCGATGAGGGTGCCGACCATGGCGGTGCCGACGCTGGAGCCGACTTCTTGGGCGGTGTCGTTGAGGGCGGCGCCGATGGAGGTGCGGTTGCTGGGCATGGCGTCGACGAGGGCGACGGCGCAGATCGTCATGACGGTGCGCAATCCGATGGTCATGATCACCATGCAGACGGCGATGGCGGCGTAGCCGTGGTCGACGCCCCAGGAGAGACCGGCGAGGGCGCCGGCCAGGCAGGCAGCGCCGACGAGGCAGGCGATGCGGTGGCCGAACCGGCGGGCGAGCCATTCGGACAAGGGGGTCGCGGCGAGCATGGTCACGATGATCGGCAGGTTGGCGAGTCCGGCGCGTACCGGGCTCCAGCCGTAGGCGTACTGGAAGTGGAGGATCAGCCCGAACATCACGCTGGCCATCGCGATGGACGTGCCGATCTGGGCGATGGCGGCGCCGCGGACGGTGCCGTTGGAGAAGAGGCTGAGGTCCAGCATGGGCGCCGGGGTGCCGCGCTCGTGGCGGACGAAGGCGATCGCGGCCACGACGGCGCCCGCGATCGACGCGAGAGTGATCGCGGAGAGCCAGCCGTGCTCGACGCCGCTGGTCAGGGAGTAGCAGGCGAGCCCGATGGCGGCGACGCTCAGGACGGCGCCCGGCAGGTCGAGCTTGTCGTGGGTCAGGTCCTCCGGCCGGTCGGCCGGGACGCCGAGCCGGACGCCGACGCACGCGATGACGGCGATGGGGGCGTTGACGACCAGCAGCCATTCCCAGCGCACATGCGCCAGCGCGGTGCCGCCGAGCAGCGGTCCGAGGACGAAGCCGGACATGCCCACGACGATCATCACCGTCATCGCGCGCATGCGCAGGGCCTTGTCGTCGAACAGCCGGAAGACCAGTGAGTTCGTGATCGGCGCCATCGCCGCGGCGGCGACGCCGAGCGCGGCCCGCAGGGCGATGAGTTGGCCCGCCGTGGTGACGAGGACGACGCACAGGCTCAGCGAGCCGAACACGGCGAGTCCGACCAGCAGCACCCGGCGGCGCCCGAGCCGGTCGGCCATCGACCCCGCCGTGAGCAGCAGGCCGCCGAAGGTCAACGAGTACGCCCCGGTGACCCACTGAAGCGCGGTCGTCCCGCTGCCGAGGTCGCGGCCGATCGTCGGCAGCGCGATCGACAGCAGCGTGTTGTCGACCATCTCGACGAAGAAGGCCAGGCAGAGGGCGGCCAGCGGAATCCACGCCGCGCTCAGGGACGGGTAGGTATGTGACGTTTTCTCAAGCGTGGGAGTGGTCATGGCAGTCCTCCAATCGAACGTCATTCGGTTATCGAACAACGTACGATCGGCTACGATAGAACAACGTTCGATACGACGCAAGATCGCGATGGGGATGTGAGCCATGGCACGCCTGCAAGACCGCTCGACCCAGGGACGCCGACGGGCTTCCCACTCGATGGAGTCCGTCCTCACGGAGGCCGTGGCCCTCCTGGACGAGGCCGGGGCGCCCGGCCTGACCTTCCGCGCCCTCGCGCAGCGCCTCGGCGGCGGCGTCGCCAGCATCTACTGGTACGTCGAGAGCAAGGACGAACTACTCGACCGGGCCACCGACCACGCGATGGGCGCGATCCTCGCCGACGTCGAGGCCCTTCCGCGGAGCGACGATCCGATCGACGACCTTCGCGCCATGGCCCTGCGCCTCTTCGACGCGATCGTCCGCCGGCCCTGGCTCGGCGCCTACTTCATGCGCAACACCGACGTGCAGGCCAACTCCCTGCTCGTCTACGAGAAGCTCGGCGAACAGACCCTCCGCCTCGACCTCACGGCCCGGCAGCGCTTCCACGCCGTCTCCGCGATCGTCGGCGTCGTCGTCGGCTCCGCCGTCGACCTCGGCCAGGAACCCCCGCCGGAAGTCCTCAACGGCGCCGTCAACCGCGACGAATTCCTCGGCCGCTTCGCCAAGACCTGGCGCGAACTCGACCCCGCCGACTTCCCCTTCGTCCACGAAATCGTCGACGAATTCGACGGCCACGACGACATCGACCAATTCCGCGCCGCCCTAGACCTCACCCTGACCGGCCTCCGCCTCCAAGCCAAAGCCAAAGCCTGAGTCGGCCCCGCCCCCGAGCATCGAGGACGGCTCCCATAAGCCTGCGGCCCCCCACCCCCGGCCGCCGACCGCCGACGTTCCGGAGCCCCTCTCCCGCCTACGCGGGCGGGCCGACGGCGGACAGGCGGAGCGGAGCCCACCCCCTCCCGGCACCCCCACCGGACAGCAGGCCGCCGACGTACCGGAGCCCACCCACCCCCGTCCCGGCAGCACAGCGGACCGCCAGACGCCCCCGTACCGGAGCCCACCCACCCCCGCCCCGGCACCGCAGCGGACCGTCGGCCGCCCCCGCACCTCAGCCCACCCACCCCCTCCCGGCAACCCCCACCGGCAGGCGGACGCCGACGTACCGGGAGGGGACGGGCCGGGGTGCCCCCGCAGAAATACGTCAACAGGAACGGCACCGGATACGCAGGACCAGGTGAGACGGATTTCGAGGAGGTGCCCCGGACCGGCACCGACCCAGGCACAAGCGGCACCCGCAGACGAAGAAAACACCCGCACGGGTGGGCGGGCGGGCAAAGAAAAACCCGCTAATCGTCCGAAGGACGCCGATGCTTCCCCTGAGGCTGAGCCTCCCCCTCCTCAGAGGAAGAAGCAGGCCCCCGGTGGCGCCCCGAGCTGTCCCCGGACCCCCCGTGGTCGTGAGAGGAACGCGCGTCGGACGACATCTTCTTGAATCTCCCCGAAATCCCCGTGGAACAACGAACCGGCCTACGCCGAAAGCGCGCGAACAAACTCGACCCGGACTGCGGCGAAGCCGCCCCGCGGTGGTCACGCGGAGTGCCCGGATGCGCGGCTTCGGGTGAGTCTACTGGCGGGGCCGACGTCACGGTCATGGGGGTCACCCCGCCTTGGCGGCAGCCAGCGGCGCCTGCTGAAGCGGCAGCACCCGCCAGGGCAGCCGCGTCGGCGCGGGCAGAGCCGCACCGGAAGAGCCGAGGCCGGCGGAAGAGCCGCGGCCACCGGAAGAGCCGAGGCCGGCGGAAGAACCAGGCCCGGGCAGAGCGGCGGGCACCGCACCCCGCCCACGCCGAGACCCCGAAGCCCCGGCCGCAGGCCGCACCCGTGGCGCCTCGTACGGCGCCACCCCGCAAGGCCACTCCGGCACCGAACACGGCAGCCGCAGCAAATCGTCGGCCCCCCAGTACCCCGTCGCCCCCAGCCACCCCGGAGGGGACGCCCGCCAGTGCAGCCGCCGCTCACCCGGCCGCCACAGCGCCAGTGACTCCGCCCCGCCCGGCGCCTCCGCGCGGAGCGCGACCACCGCCGCCTCGGGCATCAGGATCTGCCCCGGTTGCGCGGCGACCGGCGTGAGCAGGATGCCCGGCACCTGGAGCGCGTCGGGGAAACGTACCGGCCGACGGCTGCCGAGGACGCCCCAGCCGAGCCGCGCCTCCCCGGTGGCGTCGCTGCGCAGGAGCAGCAGCCCGCTGTCGGGTTCCGCGAGGACGAGCCGGTCGTCGCTGTCCTCGGTGATCTGGAGGAGCGGGCTGGCCTCGCCGAGTCGCAGGTCGACGGCGACGGCCTTGGTGCGGCCGGCGAGCGTACGGTCGACGGCGAGCAGCCGCCCCGTACGGTCGAGCCAGACGCCGCCGGTGCAGCGGCCGGGCACGCGCATGACGGCGACGGGCCCGTCCTTCCCGGCGCCGTACACCTGCCAGACGGTCGTGACCCCGTCCCCCTCAGCGGAGTCCCCCTCGCCGGAACCCCCCTCGCCGGAGCCCCCACCAGCGGAGCCCCTCTCGCCGGAACGCCCCTCGTACACGAGCGCGAAAGCCGCCCCGCCCAAGGGGCACGGGGGAAGAAGCGTTACTGCATCCCCGCAGAGCGACCCGATCGGCACCTCCCCGGTACCGGCCCCCGCCGGATACAGCAGCGCCAGGTCGTGGCGGTCGGCGACCCGTCGCCGGATCAGGACGCGGCCGTCGGGCAGCGGTACGACCTGCGTCCCGGCCTCCTCCGGCTGGGCGCCGGGCAGCGGCACCGCGTACGGCTCGGGCCCGAGCGTCCACCGCTCGGGGAACCAGCCGCTGACGCCGCCCCCGCCGTACTCGTCCACGTCCCCGTCCCCCTCCGGCGCGGGTACGCGAGCCTCGGCGAGGCAGGCCGCGTACGACCCGTCCGCGGCGATCGTGAAGCCCGACCGGCGCAGTACGCGGACGGCCGGGGGGATCTCCATGGCACGGGCACTGGCATCTGTACTGGCGCTCATATGACTCACCCACCTCCGGCACAGGACCGTAGTTTTCATTTTTCCGGACGATCAACGCGACTCGGTGCGGTTCACACGTAAGAGTGCGGGTTTTCCCGTTCTGCTCCGCGCGGAGGGGCAGATGTGCTCCGCCCGGCGAGCGGTCGCGCTCCCCGCGGACATCGGATGCGCCCCGCGCGCCCTTGACTCACGGGTGCCGAACGGGTGCCGAACGGGCTACGAACGACCCCGCGCACCCGTCGTGGCACCCCCGGCGCCCGCGGTCACGGCGTACGGCATCCGGCGGACACGGGCGGCCAGGTAACCTTCCTACCGTGCCCACACTGTCCGACGTCATCGCCGCGCTCGACGCCCTCTGGCCCCCGGAGCTGGCCGAGGCGTGGGACGCCGTCGGCCTGGTCTGCGGCGAGCCCGAGGCCGAGGTCGGACGCGTGCTGTTCGCCGTCGACCCGGTGCGGGAAGTCGTCGACGAGGCGGTACGGATCGGCGCGGACCTGCTGGTCACGCACCACCCGCTCTATCTGCGCGGTACGACGACGGTGGCGCCGACCGGCCCGGCCGGTTTCAAGGGCCGCGCCGTCCACGACCTGATCAGGAACGGGGTCGCGCTGCACGTCGCGCACACCAACGCCGACCGCGCCGACCCCGGCGTCTCGGACGCCCTGGCCGCCGCGCTCGGCCTGCGGATCACCGGCCCGCTCGTACCCGACCCCACCGACCCCGCGGGCCGCCGCGGCCTCGGCCGGATCGGCGAGACCGCCGCACCGCTGACGCTGGCCGAATTCGCGCAGCGGGCGGCGCGAGGGCTGCCGCGTACCGCCACCGGGCTGCGGATCGCCGGCGACCCGCAGGCCACGGTCCGTACGGTCGCGGTCTGCGGCGGCTCGGGCGACAGCCTCTTCGCCGAGGTCCGCGCGGCGGGCGTCGACGCGTACGTCACCGCCGACCTGCGCCACCACCCGGTCTCCGAGGCGCGCGAGTCCGGCCCGCCCGCGCTGGTCGACGCCGCGCACTGGGCCACCGAGTGGCCGTGGTGCGAGCAGGCCGCCGCGCAGCTCGACGAGATCTCCGACCGGCACGGCTGGGCGCTGCGCACCCATGTCTCGTACGCGGTCACCGACCCGTGGACAGCGCACGCTGTCGCCCCGGAGCGCTCGGACACCCCGGAATTCCGGGGCGGCCGGGAACTCCCGCAATCCACTTCCCGCCCTTCCAGCCGCACAGGAGCCCCCCGCTGAACGCCGAGCCCGCCGACCAGATCCGACTTCTCGAAGTCCAGGCCCTCGATTCGCGTATCGCGCAACTCGACCACAAGCGCAAGACCCTGCCCGAGCACGCCGAGCTGGAGCGGCTCGGCGCCGACCTCGCGCAGCTCCGTGACCTGCTGGTCGCCGCGCAGACCGAGGAGAGCGACACCGCGCGCGAGCAGACCAAGGCCGAGCAGGACGTCGACCAGGTACGCCAGCGCTCCGCCCGCGACCAGCAGCGTCTGGACTCCGGCGCGGTCACCTCGCCGAAGGACCTGGAGAACCTCCAGCGCGAGATCACCTCGCTCGCCAAGCGGCAGGGCGACCTGGAGGACGTCGTGCTGGACGTCATGGAGCGCCGCGAGGGCGCCCAGGAGCGCGCCACGGAACTGGCCGCGCGCGTCGAGTCCGTCCAGGCCAAGGTCGCCGAGGCCGAGGCCCGCAAGTCCGCCGCCATCGAAAGCATCGACGCGGAGGGCTTCACGGCGGCCAAGGAGCGCGAGGTCATCGCCGGGACCGTGCCCGACGACCTGATCAAGCTGTACGACAAGCTCCGCGGGCAGCAGGGCGGCGTCGGCGCGGCGCGGCTCTACCAGAAGCGCTGCGAGGGCTGCCGCCTCGAACTCAACATCACCGAGCTGAACGAGGTCAGGGCCGCGCCCGCCAACACCGTCGTACGGTGCGAGAACTGCCGCCGGATTTTGGTGCGTACGGCCGAGTCCGGCCTGTAGTGGCGTTGGTTCACGAGGGTGCGGCGCCCGACATGGCGGCGCCCACCACCTTCGTCCTGCTGCGGCACGGTGAGACTGCGCTGACGGGGGAGAAGCGGTTCTCCGGGAGCGGCGGAAGCGATCCGTCGCTGTCGGCCGCCGGGCGGCGCCAGGCCGAACGGGCCGCGGCGGCGCTGGCCGTACGCGCCGAAGGGCCGGTGCGCGCCGAGGAGTCGGTGCGTGCCGAAGGACCGGTGCGCGCCGAGGAGTTGGTGCGCGCCGAGGGGCGACTGAGCGAAGGCCACGGCATCGAGGCCGTCGTCAGCTCGCCGCTCGCCCGCTGCCGGGAGACCGCCCGGATCGCCGCCGACCGCCTCGGCCTGGACGTCCACCTCGAAGAGGGCCTGCGCGAAACGGACTTCGGGGCCTGGGACGGCCTCACCTTCGCCGAGGTACGGGACCGGCAGCCCGCCGAACTCACCGCCTGGCTCGGCTCACCCGACGTCCCGCCGCCCGGCGGCGAGAGCTTCACCGACGTCGCCGCCCGCGTCGCCGCGGCCCGCGACGCGCTGCTGACCGCCCACCGCGGCCGTACCGTACTGCTCGTCAGCCACGTCACCCCGATCAAGACGCTCGCGCGCCTCGCCCTGGACGCGCCGCCCGAAGCGCTCTTCCGCATGTACCTCGCCCCGGCGTCGCTCTCGGAGGTGGCGTACTACGCGGACGGCAACGCGTCGCTGCGGTCGCTGAACGAGACGGCCCACCTGCGGTGAACGGGCCTTTCCTGTACGGGCCTTCTCCGTGCGGGCCTTTCCCGTACGGGCCTTCTCCCTACGGCTGTTGAGGGCGTCAGCCCCGCAGCGTCGCCGCCTCGCGCGCCAGGCTCTCCACGAGATCCCACCGCCGGGCCCGCACCGCGTCGCCCGGCACCATCCACGTACCGCCGACGCACCCCACGTTCGGCAGCGCCAGGTACTCGGGCGCGCGGGCCGCGTCGATGCCGCCCGTCGGACAGAAGCGGGCCCGGGGGAGCGGTGAGGCCAGGGAGCGGAGGTACGCGACGCCGCCCGCCGCCTCGGCGGGGAAGAACTTCATGTCGGTGACGCCGCGTTCGAGCAGCCCGAGCGCTTCCGAGGCGGTCGAGACGCCCGGCAGGAACGGCACGCCCGCGCCGCGCATCGCGTCGAGGAGGTGGTCCGTCCAGCCGGGGCTGACCAGGAAACGGGCCCCCGCGCCCACGGCCGCGTCCGTCAGCTCGGGCGTCAGCACCGTGCCCGCGCCGACCACCGCGCCGGGGACGCCGTCCGCGACGGCCCGGATCGCGTCCAGGGCGGCGGGCGTCCGCAGCGTGATCTCGATCGCGGGCAGCCCGCCCGCCACCAGCGCCCGCGCCAGCGGTACGGCGTCCGCCGCGTCCTCCAGGACGACCACAGGGATGACGGGGGCGAGGTCGAGCACGGAAGTCATGCCCGTCATCCTGCCTGGCGGGCGCCAGCGTGCGCAACGGCCGTTGCGCAGAGTGCAACGAGGGTCTTGCTCCGTACCGTCGCGCCACGCGCCTCAGTGGATCTCGCGCACCAGGACGTCGAGCCGTCCCGTACCCGGCTGCTCCTCCACCGTGAAACCCAGCTTCTGCAGCGTTCGCGCGAGGCCCTTGGGGTCCTTCGGCCGGGCGCCGGACTCCAGCAGGGCACGGACCAGACGGCCCTTGGTGGCCTTGTTGAAGTGGCTGACGACCGTCCGCTTCTCGACCCCGCCGACCACCGTCACCTGGAGCACGCGGACCGTCGCCGTACGCCCGGCGACCTCCCCGGCCGGCTTCCAGGCGCCCGCGTACGACGACGAGCGCAGGTCGAGCACCAGGCCGTCGCCCGCCTCGGCCGGCAGGACATCGGCCATCTGCCGCCGCCAGTACGCCGCCAGGCCGCCGACGCCGGGCAGCTTCACGCCCATCGAGCAGCGGTAGGAGGGGATGCGGTCGCCGAGCCGTACCGCGCCCCACAGCCCGGAGAACACCAGCAGCGACTCCTCGGCGCGGCGGCGCGCCGCCCGGCCGAGCGTCGCCAGGCCCAGCGCGTCGTACAGCACTCCGGTGTACAGCTCCGCCGCGGGCATGGCGGGCGCCGTCCGCAGCGCCGCGTTCTTGGCGACCTCGCCGCGCAGGCCGGGGCTGAGCCCCAGCACCTCCGCCGCCTTCTCCTCGTCGCCCGAGCACAGCTCCACCAGCTCGTCGAGGACCGTCGCCCGCGCCTCGTTCAGCCCCGGCAGCGACAGCGAGTCCAGCGCGACCGCGGCCCCCGTCCCTCCGGTGGCCTTCCCCTCGGACGGCGGCAACAGGACGAGCACGGTATCTCCCTCATACGGTTCTTGCGGTTCGTACGGTCCAGGCGGTCGTACGGTGCGCGGGGTCGTACGGCTCGCGCTCGGGCCGCCCGCGCCTGGTCGGGGGGCCCGCACCAGAGTAGGACCTGGGCGGGCCGCCCACGGGACCTGTCCGGCCGCGCCCGGCCGGACGGCCCCGGCGGGCGGCCGTACGCTCGCCGCCGACCCCGCGGTGCTCTTCGCCCCCGCGCAGCCACTACCATGGTCCACACGGCAGACGAGCCGAGCGGACGGCCGCGTGGAGCCCTTTCGGGGGCTTCCCGAGGAACGTCCGGGCTCCACAGGGCAGGGTGGTGGCTAACGGCCACCCGGGGTGACCCGCGGGACAGTGCCACAGAAAACAGACCGCCGGGGATCTCGGTCCCCGGTAAGGGTGAAACGGTGGTGTAAGAGACCACCAGCGTCCAGGGTGACCTGGACGGCTAGGTAAACCCCACCCGGAGCAAGGTCAAGAGGGCGTCGTAGCGATACGGCACCCGCGCGGATGTTCGAGGGCTGCCCGCCCGAGTCCGCGGGTAGACCGCACGAGGCCGGTGGCAACGCCGGCCCTAGATGGATGGCCGTCTCCCGGCCGGCCGCGAGGCCGCCCGGCGACAGAACCCGGCGTACAGCTCGACTCGTCTGCCGCCACCGCCCCCTTGGGCTCGCCCGGGGCGCGAGCGCGGTCGGGTGAGCCGTGTCGTGCACCCTTGATGTGCTCCTGGGTGCCGCGAGGGCTCTTGCCGGGACGCGGTCCTGGACCGCAGGTGGGGGCGTGCGGGTCCACCGGGACGGGCTGATCGCGCGGCCCGTACACCGTGTGAGTCATGGTGAACAAAGAGTCGCTTTACCTGCTCTTTATGTTTTTATTGGCTAATTGTCCGTAATGTCTGAAATCAACCGTTGGCGGATGATCGGACTTTGCCGTGATGACCAGCCCCAACTCCAGCCACGCTTCTTCCGAGGGTGCGTCCGGTGCGGGCGGCCGGGTCGGTGCCGTGCTGACGGAGATGATTCCGCAGCAGCCGCCCAGTGCGCTGAGCGCGCCGTCGGGGGCGGGGTCGGACGACACGCTCGGCATCATCGTCGTCGACGAGCGGCTGACCGTGCTGGAGGCCGATCTGGCCGGGACCTGGCTCGACGGGGTGGTCGACGGATCGGGCGCGCGGGCGACCGACCTCTTCCCGACCGAGGACGCGGCGGCGATCGCCGCCCGGGTGGAGCGGGTACTGGCCACCGGCCGCCCGCTGCTGGCGCGGGTCCAGCGCATGATCCGGCCGGACGGAACGCCCGCGGTGGTGTCGCTTTCGGTCCTCCCGGCGGCTCCGGGCCGGGTGGTGATCAGCCTGATCGACGTCAGCGCCCAGCTCGACGTGTTCGCCGCCTCCTCGACCCTGGGCACCTCCCTGGAGATCGAAACGACGGCGCGCCAGCTCGCCGAAGGGCTGCTGCCCTGGGGCGACGCCGTCACGGTGTCGCTGGCGCAGTGCCTGTGGAGCGGGGACCTGCCCGATCGGACCGAGCCGCGGTGCCGCGCCGCGTACGCCCGCGCGGGGAACCGGCCGTGGCCGCGCGGCTTCCTCCGCCTGGGCGAGCGCCTGCCGGACCTGCCCGCCCACCCCGCCTCCGACACCACCGGTCACCCCGGCGTCACCGTGCTGCCCGACCGCGCCGCCATCGAGCGGGCCCTGGGCGACGACCCGGACCTGATACGGGCCCTGGTGCCGGACCACGGCCCGCTCGCGGTGGCCTTCGCGCCGCTGACCGTCCCCGACGCCGACCGGCGGCAGCGCGTACTCGGCACGGTCGCGGTCTGGCGGCGTGAGGACAACCCCCGCGGGGCCTTCGACGGCGACGACCAGCTCGCCGTCCAGGAACTGGCCTTCCGCGCCGCGATGAATCTGGAGCACGGGCGCCGTCATCAGCGCGAGCACCGGCAGGTCCTGGCGCTCCAGCGCAGGCTGCGCCCGCCGCACTCGCCGAGCCGGGCGATGCACACCGCGGGCGCCTACCGGCCCGCCGCACCCGACAGCGCCGGCCTCGGCGGCGACTGGATGGACGTCATCGGCCTGTCGGGCGGCCGGATCGCGCTGGTGATCGGCGACGCCGTCGGACACGGCCTGGCAGCCGCCGCCGTCATGGGCACACTGCGCCAGGCCGCCCAGACCCTGGCCGCCGCCGACCACCCGCCGGTCGAGGTGATGACCCACCTGGACACCCTCGTGGGGAGCCTGCACGCGACCGCCGAGACCGACGGCGAACTGGGCGCCGCGGCGGCGGCGCTGGGCACGACCTGCTGCTACGCCGTGTACGACCCGGCCGCCCGGCGGCTCACCGTGGTCAGCGCCGGGCACCTGCCGCCGGTGCTGGTCCACCCGGACGGGGCCGCGGAACTGCTCGCCCCGCCGCTGCACCCGCCGCTGGGCACGGCCCGCGAGGAACCGTACGAGGCCCTGGAGGTCACCGCCGAGCCGGGCGCCCTGATCGGGCTCTACACCGACGGCCTCGTGGAGCACCCGGGCCGCGACCTCGACGACGGGATGACCGCCCTGCTGGAGGCACTGTCCTGGCACTACGCGACCGGCGACCTGAGCGCCGTCGTCGGCCCGGTCGTCGACCACGTCACCGGGCCGCCGCCGCAGCACGACGACCTCACGCTGCTCCTGGCGCGCATGGACGGCCTGCCCGCGGCCGACATGCCCGCACTCCGCCTGCCCGCGGGCGATCTCACGGCGGTCGCCCGCGCACGGGCGTGGACCGGCGCCCGCACCGCCGAGTGGGGCATCGCGGACCCCCACGGCCGCAGCGCCCTGGTGGTGTCCGAACTCGTCACCAACGCCCTGCGGTTCGGCACCGGCGGCCCGGTGACCCTCCGGCTGCTGCACCTGTCCGACCGTCTGATCTGCGAGGTCACCGGCCCCTCGCACGGCAGGCCGCGGGCCGCCCGCCCCGCGGTGTCCGAGACCAGCGGACGCGGGCTCCTCGTCGTCCAGCACACGAGTGCCGCGTGGGGGACGCGGCTCGGGGAGACCGCGGGGGAGCGCACGGTGTGGGCGCAACTGGCCGTCACGGGCGGGCAGTTGTGACCAGGGCCGACTGTCGGCAGCGGGTGGGCGTGATCCGCACTGACGGTCGGCGGCGGGCAGCTGCGCCCCGGACTGACCGTCGGCGGCGGGCAGTTTCGCCCCGGACTGAACGCTGGCGGCGAGTAGGTGTCCCCCGGACTGACCGTCGGCGGCGGGCAGTTGGGCGCGGACCGGCCCTGTGATCCGCGCGTCCCGTACGGCGGGCTAGAGCCACACTCCGTCCATCGCGGTGGCCGTCAGCCCCGGCGCCGCTCCGTACAGCACGGTCCGGGCTCCGGCGGGTACGCCCGCGCTGAGGGCGCGGTCGAGGACGTCGAATACGGCGGCGCCGCCACGGTTGCCGGTGACGATGCTGCTCCAGGAGTGGTCCAGCAGGTGGTCGGGCCAGGGCCCCGGGACGTCGGGCCAGGAGCTCGGGACGCTCTCCTGGATGAGTTCCAGGACGCGGGTGCCGCCCGGGTGGGCCACCAGCAGGTCCGGGTGCCAGTCCGGGTCGGTGTGACGGCCGCGCACCCACTCCCACATCGGCGGGAGCGTCGACTGCACCCACTTGGGCCCCGAGCGGTCCATCTCGTAGTGCACCCCGTCGGCGCGGGTGTGCAGCCGGTGGATGTCGGCGGTGCCGGGCACCGTGCGGTGCCACGCGGCGTCCAGCCGCAGGAACGCGCCCTGGTCCGGCCGGCCGCGGACGACGGCGGCGACCGCGGTGTCGGCGAACAGCAGCCGCATCAGCAGCGAGTCGATGCCGGTGTCGTCGGGCTGGTAGGTGGTGCTCAGCGCCTCCGCGATGACGATCAGCACCGTCGCGCCGGGGTCGGCGGCCAGCAGTTTCGAAGCGGTGGCCAGCGACCGGGTACCGGCGATGCAGGCCCACTGCGAGAACGGCAGCAGCAGCACGTCCTCGCGCAGCCCGAGCCGGTTGAACAGGGCGATGTCCAGGCCCGGCAGGGCGGGGGTGGTCGAGTTGCTGGTGACCACGTAATCCACCTGGTCAGGGGTGACTCCCGCGGTCTCCAGCGCCTGGCGGGCCGCCCGCTCCGCGCAGTCCTGGACCGTCACCCACACCGACGCGGTGCGCTCCTCGACGGTCTGCGGCACCGGCGGGCCCGCCTCTGCCGTCTTGCCCGTCTCGCCCGCCGCTGAGGCCGCGGGCCCGGGGAAGCCGCTGCGGCTCGGCGCCGTGATCGCCTCCAGGGGCTGCATCCACCGCCGCTCCCCGATCCCGGTGTTCTTGGCCATCCCGTCCGCGCGCTTCAGCCAACTCGCCCCCGGGTGGCGGCCGTTGACCTCGGCGAGGATCTCCTCGGTAGTGATGGTGTACGGCCCCGGCACCACGGCGGGAGGCCACATGTACCCGCTCATCCCGCACCCCCTTCCCGGCGCCCGGACGGCGCCGTATCACCGTATTGTCCCTCTCCCCGAAACGGAAGTCCGGATTCCACATTGACCGTTTCGACCTCTATGTCGAGGAATTCACCGATCTGACCGGTCAACTCGGCCGGATCCAGCGGCCCGTGCGGACCGGCTGTTTCCGTGGGTGCGGGGATATGTCTAGAACAAGGGGAGTTGGCCGGGAAAGTCGGGGATGGTGTAGCCGTCCAGGGTGCGTTGGGCGGCGGTGGGGGCGGCGGGGGATTTGGAGCCGGGGCAGGAGACGAGGGTGGCGGTGCGGGGGCCGGGGGGTGGGTCGTGGCGGGCGATGCGGCCCGCCACGACGGCGATCTCTCGGCCGCACTGGGGGCAGCGGCGGCGGGGGGATGACATGGGGACAGTCTGGTGGGCCGTGGCCCGGGGGCGCGGGAGGCGGCCCGGTCGACGTGTCGCGGATTAGCCCGCGAGGGCGGGGTCGGTGGCCGCGTCCTCCGGCGCGGCGGCGGGGGACGAGCGGGGCGCGGTGGGCTCGGGGAGGGAGCGGAACAGCAGCCAGCTCAGGGCGGGCATGACGATGAGCGGGGTGAGAGCGGTACGCAGCGAGGTGGCGTCGGCGACCGCGCCGATGACGGGGGTGGCGAGGCCGCCGATGCTGACGGTGAGCCCGAGCGTGATGCCGCTGGCGGTGCCGACACGGGTGGGGAGGTAGTCCTGGCCGAGGGTGACCTGGAGGGAGAAGGGGACGTAGAGGCCGATCGAGGTGAGGGCGACGAAGAGGTAGAGGGCCGGTCCCGGGACGAGGACGACGCCCGCGACGGACGGGATCGAGACCAGATACGACCAGCGGGTGACGGTGACGCGGTCGTAGCGGCCGGCCAGCGAGCCGCCGAGGACGGAGCCGATCGCGCCGCCGATGTAGAGGACGAACAGCGCGGCGGTGCCCGCCACTTCACTGCCGCCCATGCGCTGCTTGGCGTACAGCGAGATGAAGGTGCTCAGGCCGATGAAGACGATCGAGCGGAAGACCACGGCCACGGAGAGCTTCACGAAGGACGCCCTGTCGTCGCGCCCGGCGGCGACGGCGGCCGAGGTCCCGGTGGAGCGCCGCCGTTCCAGCTCGCGCAGCACCGGCAGGCACAGCACGCTGCCGACGAGCGCGGGCAGCACCAGCAGCGGGGTGAGGCGCAGGCCGCCCGTCGCGACGACGGCGGCGACCATGAGCGGGGCCAGCGCGAAGCCGATGTTGCCGCCCACCGAGAACCACCCCATCGCGCTGTGGCTGCCCCCGCTCGCGAGGCGGGCGACGCGCGCGGACTCCGGGTGGTACGCGGCCACGCCGACGCCGGAGACCGCGACGAAGACGAGCGTGAGCGCGTACGAGCCGCTGACGCCGCTGAGCGCGATGCCCGCACCGCCGAGGACGGTGCTCACCGGCAGCAGCCACGGCATCGCCCACCGGTCGGTGAGCAGGCCGAACAGCGGCTGGGCCACGGAGGACAGGACGGACGCGGCGAGCACGATGCCGGAGGCGGCGGCGTAGCTGTAGGCGCGTTCGGCGACGAAGTAGGGGACGAGGGCCGCGACGGCGCCCTGGTAGATGTCGACGCAGGCATGCCCGAAGGACAGCAGCGTGATCGAGGTGTTTTTCGGCACGTCACCCATGGTCTTCAGGCGGTGATATGTCGGGCTTCCGATAAACTGCCAACCAATGACGAAAATCCGCCATGAGCCGGTCGCGCCGACCCGTACCGAGCGGCTGGCCCCCGGCGCGGAAATCGACCCGCACCGGCACGACGACCACCAGATCGTCTACGCCGGACGCGGAGTGCTGGCCATCACCACGAGCGCGGGCTCCTGGGTCGCCCCGGCCACCCGCGCCATCTGGGTCCCCGCCGGTACGGTCCACGCCCACCAGGCCCACGGCGAACTCGAACTCCACCTGGTCGGCCTCCCGGAGAACGAGAACCCGCTCGGCCTCGACACCCCGACCGTCCTGGCCGTCGCCCCGCTGCTGCGCGAACTGCTCCTCGCCCACACCCGCACCCCCGACGACGGCAGCCCCGAACGGGCCCGCCTGCGCGCGGTGTTGCTCGACGAACTGCGTGCCTCACCGCAGCAGCCGCTCCACCTGCCCTGGCCGGCCGCGCCCCAACTCCGGTCCCTGTGTGCGATCCTGCGCGCCGACCCGGCCGACGACCGTACGCTGACCGCCCTCGGCCGCCAGGTCGGCGCCAGCGACCGTACGCTGTCCCGGCTCTTCAAGAGCGACCTCGGCATGACCTTCCCGCAGTGGCGCACCCAACTCCGCCTGCACCACGCTCTGGTGCTGCTCGCCGAGAACACCCCGGTCACCGCCGTGGCCCACCGGTGCGGCTGGTCGTCCGCCAGTGCCTTCATCGACGTCTTCCGCCGCACCTTCGGCCATACGCCGGGCGCCCACCAGTCGCGGGACCAGGCCGGATAGCTCCTGCGCGGACGGTCAGGGACCGGCCGTCGCCAGGCGCAGCGTCTCCTCGACGGCCGCCGGAATGTCCTCGACGGGGAAGAGGACGTGCCGCACGGTGCGGTCGGGGGCGAGGACGAGGATGAGCCGTTTGAGGCGGAGCCGCCCGGCCCCGCGGAAGGTCGGCAGCCGCAGGGCGGCGGCCAGACGCTGCTGGGCGTCGGAGAGCAGCGGATACGGGACGGCTTCGGCGGTGGCGAAGGCCGCCTGTTCGTAGGGGAGTTGGGTGCTGACTCCGTGGACGGCGACGTCGGCGCGGCGGAAGTCGGCGTAGGCGTCGCGGAAGAGCCGGTTCTCCAGTGTGCAGCCGGGCGCGCCGGGGATCGGGTCCTCGCCCCAGTCGACGCCGGTGCCGGGGTAGGTGAACAGGACGGTGGCGGCGGCGTCCGGGGCGACGACGGGGCGCTCGGCGCCGTCGCTCGCGGGCAGTCGGAGATCCGCGGGCAGCCGCGCGCCCGTACCCGTACCCGTATCGGTACCGCCGCCCGCCAGGGCGTGCACGCGTGCGTGCTCCGCCCCGTCCGGCGGCGCGGTCGCCGTGGTCGTCCCGTCGCCGAGGACCCAGCGGTCGCCCCAGTCCTGCATCGCCACCAGCAGCGGGAGCAGGGCGAGCCCTGAGTCGGTGAGCAGGTATTCGTAGCGGACCGGGCGGCGTTGGTAGAGGCTGCGCCGCAGGACGCCGCGGGCGACGAGCGCGCCGAGCCGTTCGGTGAGCACCTTGCGGGAGAGGCCGAGTTCGGAGGCCAGGGCGTCGAACCGCACGTGGCCGCGCGCGATTTCGCGCAGCACGAGCACGTTCCACCAGTCGGCCATCACCACGGCGGCCTGGGCGATCCCGCAGTCCTCGTCGGCGTTGTGCATCCTCATCCGCACAGAGTACATTCACTTTCTGAACTCACTTTGTTCTCGCTCGGAACTTAGTCGTCGTCGTCGGCGCCGTCGTCATCCGCGTCGTCGCCGTTCGCGTCGTCGTCATCCGCGTCGTTGTCGTCCGCACCGCACGTGAGGAGCACCACCGCCATGGCCGCCAGGACCACCATCACCCGCGTCGTCGCCCGCGAGATCATCGACAGCCGGGGCCATCCGACCGTCGAGGTCGACGTCGAGCTGGCCGACGGTTCCACCGGCCGCGCGGCCGTACCCTCCGGAGCCTCGACCGGCGCCCGCGAGGCGGTGGAACTGCGCGACGAGGACCCGGCCCGCTTCCACGGCAAGGGAGTTCGGCGGGCCGTCGACGCCGTCAACGAGTCGATCGTGGACGTCGTCGTCGGCCTGGAGGCGGAGGACCAGGCCGCCGTGGACGCGGCGCTGATCGAGCTGGACGGCACGCCCGACAAGTCCCGGCTCGGCGCGAACGCGATCCTCGGCGTCTCCATGGCCACCGCCAAGGCCGCCGCGCACGCGCACCGGCTGCCGCTCTACCGCTACGTCGGCGGCGTGGACGCCCGGCTGCTGCCGGTGCCGATGATGAACATCGTCAACGGCGGCGCGCACGCCGACAATCCGCTGGACTTCCAGGAGTTCATGATCGCGCCGATCGGCGCGGCCACCTTCGCCGAGGCCGTACGCATCGGCTCCGAGGTCTTCCACACCCTGCGCGGCGACCTGCTGGCCGCGGGGCACAGCACCGCGGTCGGCGACGAGGGCGGCTTCGCCCCCGACCTGCGGACCGCCGAAGAGGCGCTGGACTTCGTCGTACGCGCCGTCGAGCGCAGCGGGTACAAGGCCGGCACCGACATCACCGTCGTCATGGACCCCGCCGCGTCGGAGTTCTTCCGTGACGGGGTCTACGACTACACCGGCGAGGGCGTACGTCGCAGCGTCGAGCAACACGCCGAGTACCTGGCCCAGTTGGTGGCGAACTACCCCGTGGCGTCCATCGAGGACCCGATGGCCGAGGACGACCGCGACGGCTGGCGGCTGCTCATGGCGCGCCTCGGCGACCGCTGCCAGCTCACCGGCGACGACGTCTTCTGCACCAACGAGACGCTGCTGCGCGAGGGAATCCGCGACGGCGTCGCCAACTCCGTTCTGGTGAAGGTCAATCAGATCGGCACGCTCACCGAGACGTTGGCGACCGTCGGCACCGCGCACCGCGCGGGCTACACCGTCGTGATGTCGCACCGCTCCGGCGAGACCGAGGACACCACCATCGCCGACCTGGCCGTCGCGACCGGCTGCGGCCAGATCAAGACGGGTTCGCTGTCGCGCTCCGACCGCACCGCCAAGTACAACCAGCTCATCCGGATCGAGGAGGAGCTGGGGACGCAGGCGCGGTACGCGGGCCGCGAGGCGCTCGGGCTGCGCCGCTAGCGGCACGCCGGGCCCGGGGGTGTGGCCGGGGGGTCGAGCGGGTCCAGGGAACGGTTTTCGTGGGGCGCCCGGCGAATGCGAGGCGAAAGGGCCGGATGCCGCCGCATGTGATAATCGTTAACGGTGTCTGGCCTCGCATGAGCGGACGCCTGATCTCCTCGCACCACCGGATTCCAGCGCGCTGCTGGATCTCCACCGCACCACCGGATTCCAGCGCGCCGCTGGAACTCCACCGCACCACCGGATTCCAGCGCGCCACTGGATCTCCACCGCACCACCGGGACCGCCGCCGTGCCATCGACCCGCATCGACCCGCAGGGAAG
This sequence comes from Streptomyces sp. NPDC088910, assembly GCF_044749865.1. Lineage (NCBI taxonomy): Bacteria > Bacillati > Actinomycetota > Actinomycetes > Kitasatosporales > Streptomycetaceae > Streptomyces > Streptomyces sp. NPDC088910. The sequence continues at coordinate 346,076 of NZ_JBIVIV010000001.1, read as the reverse complement.
GACGATCACCCAGTGGGAAACGACGAGCTTCCCCCGGGACAGCGCAAGGTCAGGGGCTGGCCCGTCTCGCACTACGGACCCGTGCCCAGATTCCGGGCGGACCGGTGGAGCCTGAAGGTGTTCGGCGCCACCGCCGCCGGCGGCGAACACACGTGGACCCTTGAGGAGTTCAGCGCGCTGCCGCGCGCCACGGTCGCCGCCGACCTGCACTGCGCGTCCGGGACGACCTCGACCGGCCACGAGTGGTTCGGCGTCACCGCCCGCACCCTGCTGGACCTGGCGCCCCCGGCGCCGCACGCCACCCACGTCATGGCCTGGGCGGAGTACGGCTACAGCGCCAATCTCCGGCTCGCCGACTTCACCGCCGACGGCACCCTGCTGGCCACCCACCACAACGGTGACCAGCTCACCGCGGAACACGGCTTCCCCGTACGCCTGGTCGTACCGCATCTGTACAGCTGGAAGGGGCCCAAGTGGCTCCGTGCCATCGAGTACATGACGACGGACCGGCGCGGCTTCTGGGAGGAGCGCGGCCACCACAACCTCGCGGACCCCTGGAAGGAGCAGCGCTACACCCACCAGGAGGAGGACGGCGACGGCCCGGCGGTGTGACGACCGGCCTGACGCGTCCCCCGAGCCCCGTGCGCGGAGGTCAGCGGCCCAACTCGGCGGCCCTGGCCGCGCGCAGGGCGAAGACGTGTTCGCGGCGGTCGGCCATCTGACGCAGCGCCTCGCGCCGGTCGCGCCGTGAGAGGCGGTCGAGGTAGAGGCGGCCGTCCAGGTGGTCGGTCTCGTGCTGGAGGCAGCGCCCGAACTGGCCGTTGCCCGCGATGACGACCGGCTCGCCGTACTGGTCGAAGCCGCGCGCCACGGCGTGGTCGGTGCGCGGCACGTCCACCGTCGCGCCCGGCACCGACAGACAGCCCTCGGCGTCGTCGACGAGCCGCCGGTCGGCAGGCGAGGGTTCGTCGAGCACGGGATTGACGAGGTGCCCGGTGTGGTGGACGCCGTCGTCGTCCCAGCAGTCGTACACGAACAGCCGCAGGCCGACGCCCACTTGATTGGCCGCCAGGCCCGCGCCGTCGGCGACGTGCATGGTGAGCACCATGTCCTCGATCAGCTCGGCCAGTTCCGTGGTCCCGAATTCGGTCACCTCGCGGCAGGGGCGGTGCAGGATGTCGTCGCCGGTGACGGTGATGGCGCGCACGACGGCGCGCTCGGACACGTCGAAGGGGCGGGAGACCAAGGGGCTCACTCTCCTCGGAGCGGTGGCGTCGGCCAGGAGCTTGCAAAGCTCTTTGCAAAGTAGCAGGCTTTGCAAAGTGACTGAAGAAGAAGCGGAGACCGGAACGTCGGCGGACAGCGGTCTGCCCGACCACGACGTACGCCGCGACCTGCTCGGCCTGCTCGCCGAGGTCGGTACGGTCACGGCCACACAGGCGGCCGGGCGGCTCGGCTACAGCTCCGGCCTGTGCTCGTTCCATCTGCGGCAACTCGCGCGCTACGGCTACATCGAGGAGGCCCCGCACCGCGGTGGCCGCGCCCGGCCGTGGCGGATCCGGCAGGCGGGGGAGCCGGAGAAGGGGGAGGGTCCCGCGACGGAATTCGGGGAGCTGGCCCGTGGGTTGGAGGACGAGAGCTACCGGCGCTGGCAGACCCAGCGCGACAGCGCTCCCGCCCCGTGGCGGCAGGACGAGGCGTTCAGCGCGGTCGCGTATCTGACCCCGGAGGAGATGGCCGCCGTGGCCGACGCGATCCGGCAGACCCTCGCCCGCTACCGCGACCGGGAGCCGAATCCGGCGGCCCGCCCCGCCGCGGCCCGTCCGGTCGCGGTCGTCGCACGGCTCTTCCCGCTGCTGCCCGACGAGGGCTAGGGCCTGAGGTCGCAAGGTATCGATGCGGGTGTACGGGGGCCGGCGCGGGAGAACCGGCGTCGGTCACAGGGCGTTGCGCGCGCCCCAGCGTCCGCGGCGCCTTCTTGTGCGGGCCGCCGAGGTGGCCCAGCAGCACGAGCGCCGGCTGTTCTGGGCGGGAAAGCGGCGGCCGGAGCGGGCCATTGACCTCACCCATGGCGACGTCTCGTTCACGGACGCCTTTTGACGTCGTCCGCGCGGTGAACCGCACAGAAGACAGGCGGTGTTGCGCTCGGGAAGCGACCGGGCGATCCCGGCGCCTGCGGTGACGTCCACGCGGGCCGTCCACGCCGTGAGGAGGACAGGGAGCACCCCGTCAGAACCGGCCTTCACGGGTTCCACCTCCTCGCCTGGTGTGACGGTCCTGCGGACGCTACCAACGGCGCATCGCCCGCCCAACCGGTTTTACGGCCAAGCCCGCCCCGGCTCCGGCGCGTCGGTGCGGCCGGAACGGATGGATAGGCTTCCCGCATGGACGCCCGCGTGGAGATCGTCCGGGAGATCAGCCCGGAGACCGGTCAGGAACTCGGCGACGCCTTCGCCCGGCTGCTGCCGCAGCTGTCCGCGACGGCGCGGCCCCTCGCGCGGCTGGCCTTCCGGGCCCGCGAGTCGACGGTCTACCGCTTCCCGATCGACTAGCCGGGCCCCGGGCCTTCTGTCCCACGGCGAGTGGGCTCTACGGCGAGCGGCCCCTGCGGTGAGCGGTCCCCGCGGTGAGCGACACCGCACCGAGCGGTGCCACACCGCGCGGCCTTACGGCGGCGGTCCGACCATGAGCGGGGTCCGCCGTTACATCGGGCTGCGGTCATTTGCCTAAAGGATTTAGGTATGTGCATGATGGACTTAGGTAACGAGGAGGACGGCTGTGGTGCGCGTAGGACTGACACGGGAGCGTTTGGTGCGGGCGGGGGCGGAGCTGGCCGACGAGGTCGGGTTCGACGCGGTGACCGTCTCCGAGCTGGCCAGGCGGTTCGACGTGAAGGTCGCGAGCCTGTATTCGCACGTGCGGAATTCGCACGATCTCCAGACCGGGATCGCGCAGCTCGCACTGGCGGAAATGGCCGATCGCGGTGCCGCCGCCCTGGCGGGCCGGGCCGGGAAGGACGCGCTCGCCGGACTGGCGAACGTGTACCGCGACTACGCCCGGGAGCACCCCGGACGGTACGCGGCGGCCCAGTTCCGGCTCGATCCGCAGGCCGCCGCCGCGAGCGCGGGCGGGCGGCACGCGGAGATGACACGGGCGATCCTGCGCGGCTACGACCTCGACGAGCCGGACCAGACGCACGCGGTGCGGCTGCTCGGGAGCGTGTTCAACGGCTACGTCGGCCTGGAGATGGGCGGCGGGTTCAGCCACAGCGCGCCCGACACCCAGGACACCTGGGAACGCGTCATCGACGCCCTCGACGCCCTGTTGAAGAACTGGCCGGAAAAAGACGGAAGTTGAAGAGCAATGCCTACCGAGAACGACGTACGGACCGAGCACGGCGACTGGACCACGACCCTGTTCACCACGCCCGAGGGCGCGGAACTGGTGCGCGGCGCGCTGGAGTTGGAGCCCACCGGACACGGCGTACTGCCGCACCGGCTGCCCGCGCGGGCCCGCGCCCAGTGCGCCGACGCCCAGCTCGCCATGGCCGAGTCCCAACCCTCCGGCGTACGGCTGGTGTTCCGCACCCGCGCCACCACCGTGGAGCTGGACACGCTGCCCACCAAGCGCGTGTACGCGGGCGCGCCGCCGCGCCCCGACGGCCTCTACGACCTGCTGGTCGACGGCCGCCCCGCGGGCCAGGGCAGCGTGGCCGGCGGCCACACCCTGACCGTCGACATGAGCACCGGAACCGCCGAGCACAAGCCCGGCGACCCCGGCACCCTCCGCTTCGCCGAACTGCCCGACGCGGACAAGGACATCGAGATCTGGCTGCCGCACAACGAGACGACCGAGATCGTCGCGCTGCGCACCGACGCGCCCGTCGGGCCGGTCCCCGACCGGGGCCGTAAGGTCTGGCTGCACCACGGCAGTTCGATCAGCCACGGCTCCGACGCGGCGAGCCCCACCACCACATGGCCCGCTCTCGCGGCCTCCCTCGGCGGTGTGGAGCTGATCAATCTGGGCCTGGGCGGCAGCGCGCTGCTCGACCCGTTCACGGCCCGCGCCCTGCGCGACACGCCCGCCGACCTGGTGAGCGTGAAGATCGGCATCAATATCGTCAACGCCGACCTGATGCGGCTGCGCGCCTTCGGCCCCGCCGTGCACGGCTTCCTCGACACCATCCGCGAGGGCCACCCGGACACCCCGCTGCTGGTCGTCTCGCCGATCCTGAGCCCGATCCACGAGAACACCCCGGGCCCCGCCGCCTTCGACCTCGAAGCGCTCAGCACCGGAAAGCTGCGGTTCCGCGCCACCGGCGACCCGGCGGAGCTGGCGGCGGGCAAGCTGACCCTGACCGTCATCCGCGCGGAACTGGAGCGGATCGTCGCCGAGCGCGCGGCCACCGACCCGCACCTGTACTACCTCGACGGCCGCGAACTCTACGGCGAGGCGGACTACGCCGAACTGCCGCTGCCCGACGAGCTGCACCCGGACGCCGCCACCCACCGGCGTATCGGCGAACGCTTCGCCGAGCGGGTCTTCGCGGAGAGCGGCGCCTTCGCCGCGAGCCGGTAGCAGTACCCCTGAACAGGGCGGATGTGCGTCCGGGACCCCTCCCGGCGCAGGCGGTGACAATGGGCGACGGCCGCCGCCCACCGCCCGAGGAAGGGGACCGAGAGGGACCACCCGCCCCAGCCTGCACCGGACCCCGAGCCCCGGCACGTATCCGAACAGGACGGCGTGCCGAAGCCGCCGCCGGGACCGCCGCCGGGGCCCCCGCTGCGACCGCCGCCGGGGCCCCCGCCGGGTTATCTGCCGGGGCAGCGTCCGGGCCCCGTTGACGGGAACGAGGACGGCGGCGCGGGCCGGGCCATCGCCGGAGCCGTCAGGGGCGCGGGCGACGGCGGGCGCTCGCGCGACCCGCTGGCCGTCGCCCTCGCCAACGCCTCACTCCTCAGCGCCGGTTACCTGCTCCTCGGCCGCCGGGGCCCGGTCCTTCGGCAGCGGGTGATCGCGCTCGCCGTCCTCCTGCCGATGCTGCTGGTCGCGGGGCTGCTGCGGCTCGACGCCTCGCGGACCGAGGGGAAGGTGGCCGCCGCGCGCCGGAGCGGCGACTGCGCCCAGGCGTTGAGCGCCCAGGACGGTCTCTGGTTCGGCCCCCGCGTGGCCGACGCGCCGCTGACCGCGAGCGGCGACCGTACGGTACGGGCCTGCCACCGGCTCGGCGCGGCGCAGCACGAGCTGACCACCGGACTGAGCGGTGACACCCACGCGTTGACGGCGGGCTTCGACGGCCTGGCCGCCGTACTCGCGGATCTGCCGGGCCACGAGAAGATGGTCGACACCGTGCTGAACGGCTTCCTCGGCCGACTGCCCACCAAGGTGCCCTGCGACACCGTCACGGTCACCGACTGGCTCCGCCAACACAATTCCGTCCAGGGCGACTTGGGCCGGGCGGCGGCCGTCGTCCCGAAGACCGCGCCCGCCGCGCTCGTCGGCTGCGGTGACGACCTCATGGAGGCCAAGGAGTGGGCGAAGGCCCGCGACCGCTACCAGCAGCAGCTCGACCAGTACCCCGGCGACCGGCTCGCCGCCAAGGCCCGCAGCGGCGTCGAGCAGGCCACCTTGACCATCGAGCTGGACAACGTCCGTACGCTGCTGGGCACTTCGACCGACACCGAGCCCGACTACTGCTCGAAACCGGCGAAGTACAGCGCCGCCGCCCCCTACCGCAAGGGCACCAACCACGCGCTGTTCTACGGCGACGACGAGTACACCCGCGAACTGCCCGGCTCCTGGTCGGCCGACGACGTCACCAAGGCGGTACTCGTGGTCTGCGTCGGCGACAAGGACTACGGCACGACGGTCACAACCTGCCCGTACGAGAACAAGCTGCTGCCCGACTTCCCCCGCGAGGTGAAATTCCGCAAGATCGCGATCCCGGTGAAGGTGTTCGAACTGCGCACCGGCAAGCTCGTGTCGAGCCGTACCGTGCAGATCGGCGGCGGGAGTTGCCCCGGCTCCCTGTCGTACACCACCTACGGCACCATCGACACCGGGCCGCCGTCCGAGGTGTACGTCACGCCGTCCACGTCCGACATCCGGTCCGCGTTCAGACCGCTGCGCTGTACGCGGACTGGTCGCGGAATCGCCCGAGAGTGCGTCGCGGTGCTGCGGATGGACGCGGCCCGCGATCCCGACGATCCCGAGGTGGCCGCGCTCGTCGGTGAACTCAGCGTCCGGGACGAGGACTTCCGGACCTGGTGGGCGCGCCACCATGTCCGCGGGCCCCGGCAGCCGGGCGGGCGGCGCGACGACGAACCGGCCGACCGGGCGTAGGCGTACCGGGGCTGGCCGACCGGTCCTGGTCAACCGGACTGGTCAACCGGGCCTAGACGTCGGCCAGTACGCGCTCCAGGGCCGCGCGCCCGGCGACTCCCCAGGTGGGCTTTCCGCCGGGCAGGCCCTTCTCGGCCGCCTGGCCGACGCTGATGAGACCGAGCGTGGCCCGGACCGCGTAGCCGCGGGCGCGGCGGATCGTGGCCGGGTCCGTACGGCCGTAGGCGGCGAAGAAGCGGGGCGCCGCGCCCGCGGGCAGGAGCAGCCAGGCGGCGGCGAGGTCGTTCGCCGCGTCGCCCGCGCACAGCTCGCCGAAGTCGATCACGCCCGCGAGGGTGCCGTCCGTGACGACGACGTTCGCGGGGTGGAGGTCGCCGTGCAGCCACGTCGGCGGGGCGGTGCTCTCGGGGGCGGCGACGGCGTCCGCCCAGACCCGCCGGGCGCCGTCGGCCAGGCGCGCGTCGAGGCTGCCTTCGGCGAGGGCGGCCACGCCGTGGTCGAACCCGTCGGCCAAGGACTTCAGCGGGACACCGCGGTCCGGGTTGGCCGGTGCGTCGGCGGGTGCCTCCCGGTGCAGCGCCGTGAGGAACCCCGCGAGCGCGTCGGCCGCGTGCTCGCCCCGGCCGATCGGCGTGAGGTCCGCCGGGCTCCCCGGCACCCACCTCGTGACGGCCCACGGCCGCGGGAAGCGCGCGGACGGCTCACCGTCGCGTACCGGCGTCGGAACCGGCAGCGGCAGGCGCGGCGCCAGCAGCGGGAGCCACCGCCGCTCCTTCGCCAGCAGCGCCGGTGCGCGCGGCGTACGCGGCAGCCGTACGGCCAACTCCTCGCCCAACCGCCACAGTTGGTTGTCCCAACCGCCGTCCACCGGACGCAGTTCCAGCTCCGCCAGGTCCGGGTGCTGCTCCCGCACCAGCCACCGTACGACCTCCGCGTCGGCCGTCACGTGCCCGTGCCCGTCCACTTCCACCACGCGCCGTCCCGCCTCTCGCCGCCCGTCTGCCACTCGCCGTGACGGTTCCCTCTGTGACCGTATCCCCACAGTCGCGCCGTCCGCGCCGCCCGCCCCCTCCGGCGCGTGGCGAGGCGCGGGAGCGTTCCCCGCGCCCCTGAAAAGGTCGGCTCGCCGTCCGGACGAGAGACGGTGCCCCGTTAGGGGCGCGGGGAACTGCGCGGGTAACCCATCACCGGCCGGTGGTCCGGGGACAGTCGGATTGCCCCGTTGGGGCGGGTGGTGAGGTGCGGGAGCGCTTCGGCTGAGCGCGCAGTTCCCCGCGCCCCTTAAAGGCAGGCCCTGCGCCAGCGCGGCGCGCCCCCCCGGCGGGTGGTCCGGGGACGGCCGAAGTGCCCCGCTGGGGCGGGTGGTGAGGTGCGGGACCCCGCGCCGCCGAAAGGATCGGCTCCCCGTCCGGGCGAGAGACGGTGCCCCGTCAGGGGCGCGGGGAACTGCGCGGGTAACCCGTCACCGGTCGGTGGTCCGGGGGCAACCGGTTTGCCCCGTTGGGGCGGGTGGTGAGGTGCGGGAGCGCTTCGGCTGAGCGCGCAGTTCCCCGCGCCCCTTAAAGGCAGGCCCTGCGCCAGTGCGAGGCGCCTTCCCCGTGCCCCTAAGGGGCCCAAGCCCTTGGGAGGGTCGCCCCCGGCGGGGGGCCTGGTAAAGGGCCGTCTTCCTCCGCCCAGCGCGAGCGTACGGCCTTGACGGATGGGACTGTGAGCGCTAACACTTAGCAGCATCACGGAACGGAGAGCCATGTCTCGCACCGCGGACCCGGCAGCGCCCCGCAGGGCCCCCACCATGGCGGATGTCGCCCAGGTGGCGGGCGTCTCGCATCAGACGGTGTCGCGGGTGCTGAGCGATCACCCGAATGTGCGGGACACCACGCGCGCGGAGGTGCTGCGGGCGATCGAGGCGCTGGGGTACCGGCGCAACTCGTCGGCGCGGGCGCTGGTGACGCGGCGGACGCTGACGCTGGGGGTGGTGGCGTGCAATCCGACGCTGTTCGGCCCGGCGAGCACGCTGTTCGGGCTGGAGGAAGCGGCGCGGGACGAGGGCTACATGGTCTCCGCGGTGACCCTGCGGCGGCACACCCCGAAGGCGCTCGCGGACGCGATCGACCACCTCAGCGACTGGGGGGTGGAGGGCATCGTGGTGATAGTGCCGGAACGGGAGGCCGTCGCCGCACTGGCCGAGCTGAAGCTGCCGTTTCCCGTCGTCACGGTGGAGGGCGGGCACGGCCTGCCGATCCCCGGCGTCTCGGTGGACCAGGAGCTGGGCGCGCGGCTGGTCACGGGCCATCTGCTGGCCGGCGGCCACCGCACGGTCTGGCATGTCGCGGGCCCGCAGAACTGGCTGGAGGCCGAGGCCCGCGTGCAGGGCTGGCGCGCCACGCTGGAGGAGGCGGGCGTCGAGGTGCCGCCGCCACTGGTGGGGGACTGGACGCCGCTGTCGGGCTACCGCGCGGGACAGGAGCTGGCGGGCCGGGTCTCGGCGGGCTCCGGGCGCCGCGGTTCGCCCGAGGTGTCGGCCGTCTTCGTCGCCAACGACCAGATGGCGCTGGGGGTGTTGCGGGCCTTCCGTGAGGCCGGTCTCTCGGTGCCGGGCCAGGTCGCCATCGCGGGCTTCGACGACATCCCTGAAGCCGAGTTCTTCGCGCCGCCGCTGACCACCGTCCGGCAGGACTTCACCGCGGTCGGCCAGGCCAGCATCCGCCTGCTGGTCGACCAGTTGGAGTCCGGCACCACCCGCGGCGGCGAACGCGTCGTCATCGAACCGCGCCTGATCGTCCGCAGCAGCAGCAACCCGTCCTGAGGGCGGCGGTCCGTACGGGCGGCGCACGGCACCGCGGCACGGATCGCAGCACGCGTCGCCACAGGTCCGGCCACCGGACCGGCACCGAGTCCGGCCGCACATCCCGCAGCACCTCTCGCAGTACGTCCCGCAGCACGTCCCGCAGGACAGAACAGGACCGCACCGCCGCAGAGTTCACACCGCAGGGCAATCGGTACGCGACCGGCTGCCGGAGCCCCCGGCGCATGGGGAGACACGCATGATGACCGATCCTCCCGCCGTCACCGTCGGCATCGATTTCGGCACGCTGTCCGGGCGCGCCCTGGTCGTGGCGGTCGACGACGGCAAGGAGCTGGGCAGCGCCGTCCACGAATACACCCATGGGGTGGTGGACGGCGCGCTGCCGAACGGCCGTGAGCTGCCGCCCGATTGGGCGTTGCAGATTCCGCAGGACTGGCGGGACGTGCTGCGCTTCGCCGTGCCGCGCGCGCTGGAGGCCGCCGGGGTGCGGGCGGAGCAGGTCGTGGGGGTGGCGACGGACTTCACCGCCTGTACGGTGCTGCCCGCGACGGCGGACGGCACGCCGCTGTGCGAGCTGCCGGACATGGCCGAACGCCCTCACGCCTACCCGAAGTTGTGGCGGCACCACGCGGCCCAGCCGGAGGCGGAGCTGATCGTGCGCCGCGCCGGGGAGTCCGGGCAGCCGTGGCTCGGCCGCTACGGCGGGCGGATCTCCAGCGAGTGGCAGTACGCCAAGGCGTTGCAGGTGCTGCGCGAGGACCCGGAGGTCTACGCGGCGGCCGACCGGTGGATCGAGGCGGCCGACTGGATCGTCTGGCAGTTGACCGGGGCCGAGAACCGCAATCCGTGCACGGCCGGTTACAAGGGCATCCACCAGGACGGCGGTTATCCGGACGCCGCGTTCCTGGCCTCCCTGCACCCGGACTTCGCCGGCTTCACGGCGAAGCTGGACCACCCGCTGTCCCAACTGGGCACCGCCGCCGGGGGTTTGAGTGCTTCGGCCGCCGCGCTGACCGGGCTGCGCGCGGGCACGGTCGTGGCGGTCGGAAACGTCGACGCGCATGTCACCAGCGCCGCCGCGCGGGCCCTGGACCCCGGCCATCTGCTGGCGATCATGGGGACCTCGACCTGCCACATCATGAACTCCGACGTACTCGCCGAGGTGCCGGGCATGTGCGGGGTGGTCCGCGACGGCGTGGTCCCCGGCCTGTGGGGCTACGAGGCGGGCCAGAGCGGGGTGGGGGACATCTTCGCCTGGGCGGTGCGGACCGCGACACCGCAGCCGTACGCGCTGGAGGCCCGGCAGCGCGGCATCAGCCCGCACGAGCTGCTGACGGAGAAGGCCGCCGCCCAACCGGTCGGCGGGCACGGGCTGTTGGCGCTCGACTGGCACAGCGGCAACCGCTCCGTGCTGGTGGACCACCACCTGTCGGGGCTCCTGGTGGGGCTGACGCTGGACACCCGCCCCGAGGACATCTACCGGGCGCTGGTCGAGGCGACGGCCTTCGGCACGCGGACCATCGTGGAGGCGTTCGAGGGCGCGGGGGTGCCGGTCACCGACTTCACGGCGGCGGGCGGCCTGCTGAAGAACGCCTTCCTCATGCAGACCTACAGCGATGTGCTGAACCGGCCGGTCAACGTGCTGTCCTCGGAGCAGGGCCCGGCGCTGGGCGCCGCGATCCACGCGGCCGTCGCGGCGGGGGCCCACCCCGACATCCGCACCGCCTCGGCCGCGATGGGCCGCCTGCGTCGCAACGCCTATCTGCCCGACCCCGCGCGCGCCGCCGCCTACGACGACCTCTACGCCGAATACCGCGCCGTGCACGACCACTTCGGCCGGGGCGGCAGCGATGTCATGCACCGCCTGCGGGCGCTCCGAGGGCGGGCGCAGGCGGACACCCCGGCTCAGCCGTAGGGGGGCGTCTCGTGGCACCGCTCTTTGTTAGCGCTCACCCAGAATGTTAACGCTCACTCCCTGCCGAGGTCCCGTATGAGCAGTCACCCCTTTCCGCCCCCTGCCGCAGAGGCCGTCGTACGTCTGCGGCAGCAGGTCAGCGACCTGCATCAGGAGCTGGTCCGCTACCGGCTGGTCGTCTGGACGGCGGGCAATGTCTCGGCGCGCGTGCCGGGGCACGGCCTGTTCGTGATCAAGCCGAGCGGTGTGGACTACGACCGGCTGACACCGGACGCGATGATCGTGTGCGATCTCGAAGGGCGGGTGGTGGAAGGCGACTTGTCGCCGTCCTCGGACACCGCCGCGCACGCCTACGTCTACCGGCACCTGCCGGAGGTCGGCGGGGTGGTGCACACCCACTCGACGTACGCGTGCGCGTGGGCGGCGCGCGGCGAGCCGGTGCCGTGCGTACTGACCGCGATGGCCGACGAGTTCGGGGCCGAGATCCCGGTCGGGCCGTTCGCGCTGATCGGTGACGACTCGATCGGCAGGGGCATCGTGGAGACGCTGGCCGGGCACCGCTCGCCGGCGGTGCTGATGAAGAGCCACGGGGTGTTCACCATCGGCAAGGACGCCCGCGCGGCCGTGAAAGCGGCGGTGATGTGCGAGGACGTGGCCCGTACCGTGCACATTTCCCGGCAGTTGGGCGATCCGCTGCCCCTCACCCGCGCCGACATCGACCGGCTCCACGACCGCTACCAGAACGTCTACGGGCAGCAGGCGGCGGCCGATCGCGCTGAGTCCGCCGATAGCGCCGATTCCGGCGGCCCCGCCGGGCCGCCCCCCGCCGGCCAGGAGCCGCAGGCCGTCGTGCGCGACCGTCCGGCCGCCCCCGTTGACACCGCCGATCCCGCCGATCCCGCCGCCCCCGCCGACCGAGGAGCCCTGGCATGACACCGTCCGACGAGCGCGAGGTCTGGTTCCTCACCGGCAGCCAGGGCCTGTACGGCGAGCAGACGCTGCGGCAGGTCGCCGAGCAGTCGCGCGCCATCTCCGACCGGCTCGCCGCCACCCCCGGCGGCCCGGTGCGGATCGTGTGGAAGCCGGTGCTCACCGACGCCTCCGGCATCACCGGCACGGTCGTCGACGCCAACTCCAGCCGGGCGTGCGTGGGTCTGATCGCGTGGATGCACACCTTCTCGCCCGCGAAGATGTGGATTGCGGGCCTCGACCTGCTGCGCAAGCCGCTGCTGCATCTGCACACCCAGGCCAATGTCGAACTGCCGTGGTCCACCATCGACATGGACTTCATGAATCTCAATCAGGCCGCCCACGGCGACCGCGAGTTCGGCTATCTCCAGGCCCGGCTCGGCATCGCCCGCAAGACGGTCGCGGGCCATGTCTCCGATCCCGCCGTCGTGGCCCGCGTCCACACCTGGATGCGCGCCGCCCTCGGACACGACGCGCTGCGCCGTCTGAAGGTGGCCCGCTTCGGCGACAACATGCGCGACGTCGCCGTCACCGAGGGCGACAAGGTGGAGGCGCAGGTGCGGTTCGGCGTCTCGGTGAACACCTACGGCGTCAACGACCTGGTGGCCGTCGTGGACGAGGTGGACGACGCGGCCGTCTCGGAGGTGGTCAAGGAGTACGCGAGCGCCTACCGGCTGGCGGGCGAGCTGGCGGCGGGCGGCGAGCGCCACGACGCGCTGCGGTACGCGGCCCGGATCGAACTGGGTCTGCGCGCCTTCCTCACCGAGGGCGGCTTCTCCGCCTTCACGACCAACTTCGAGGATCTGGGCGGCCTTCGGCAACTTCCGGGCCTCGCGGTGCAGCGGCTGATGGGCGACGGCTACGGCTTCGGCGGCGAGGGCGACTGGAAGACGTCGATGCTGCTGCGCACCGTGAAGGTCATGGGGGCCGGTCTGCCGGGCGGCACCTCCTTCATGGAGGACTACACCTACGACCTGACGCCGGGCGGTGAAGTGATCCTGGGCGCGCACATGTTGGAGGTCTGCCCGACGATCGCGGCGCACCGGCCCTCGTGCGAGATCCACCCGCTGGGGATCGGCGGCCGGGAGGACCCGGTACGGCTCGTCTTCGACGCCCGGCCGGGGCCCGCGGTCGTCGTGGGACTGGCCGACATGGGCGACCGCTTCCGGCTGGTCGCCAACGAGATCGAGGTCGTCGCGCCCGCGGAACCGCTGCCCCGACTGCCCGTGGCCCGCGCGGTGTGGCGGCCCGCGCCCGATCTGCGGACCTCCACCGAAGCCTGGCTGACCGCGGGCGGCCCGCACCACACCGTGCTCTCCAGCGCCGTCGGCGCCGAGGAACTGGCCGACCTGGCCGACATGCTCCGCACCGAACTCCTCCTCATCGACCACGACACCCAACTGCGCCGCTTCACCCAGGAGATCCGTTGGAATCAGGCGTATTACCGCCTGGCGGGCGGCCTCTGACCCACCGTCGGGGCTGCCCTCGCCCCCGCACCCGCCCCGCGCCGTACGGCCGACCGCGTCCGCGGGTGCGGCCCTGTCCGCGCGCCCCGCCGCGGGGGAGCCGCACCGCGACGGCCACCGCGCCGGAGGCGGGTTTTTCTCTGTGCAACGTCTTGACGACCGATCAGTGAGCGCTAACACTCATAGGCGACAGCTGACGGCGCGCCTGGCGATCGGGTCAGTGGGTCCGGCCTGTTCAGCGGCGCGCTCAGCAGCCGGAACACCCGTTGGTGCCGTAAGAGATCGGCGAGTTACCGCGAGGAGAGCAGATGTCCCGCTCTGCGTGATTCTGTTCCTCACTATTTGTTAGCGCTCACAAAACTGGCTGAGAGGCCACTGCCCGAACAGGATGCAGCCATGCGCGACGCCCGAAAGGCCCTTGCCCGGCACGGACGATGGGGAGCCGCAGCGGTGACGCTGGCGGTGGCCCTGTCCGCGACGGCGTGCAGTAAGAGCGGTGCCGGTGACTCGTCCGCGGCGGACGCGGCGAGCGGCGGGAGCCCCGCGGCGGTGACGATCAAGGGCGACATCGCGTTCAACGACGCGAATCTCGCGAAGCTGGACGCGGCGCTGAAGGCCGCGCTGGCCGGGAAGGACCTGTCGAAGCTGCACGAGGCCATGGTGGTCAACGTGGCGGTCGACTACTGGAACGCGGGCAAGTCCGGCTTCACCAAGGGCCTGGCCGACCTCGGTGTGAAGGGCGTCTACCAGGCGCCCGCCAACGGCCGTCTGGACCAGCAGCTCTCCCTCATCCAGACCCTGCGCGGCCAGGGCATCACGGGCTTGAGCGTGTCGGCGATCGACCCGACGGCGATCAAGGCGCCGATCGCGTCCGCGAAGAGCGCCGGGATACCGGTGCTGGCGATCGACTCCCCGCTGCCGCCGGAGGACGGCGCGGACCTGTATCTGGGCACGCCCAACTACCAGGCGGGCCAGAAGGCCGGTGAGGCCATGAAGCAGGCGCTCGGCGGCAAGGGCCAGGTCGTCGTCCTCGTCGGCTCGCTGACCACGTCGAACGCGGTGGAGCGGATCCAGGGCTTCGAGGACGCGCTCAAGGGCACCGGCATCAAGGTCGCGCAGAAGCTCAGCGACGGCATGGACGCGGCGAAGGCGCTCACCAACGCGCAGACCGCGATCCAGACCAACCCGAACATCAACGGCCTGTACGGCGTCTACTCCTATGACGGACCGTCAGCCGGGCAGGCGGTGCAGGCCGCGGGGAAGTCGGGCCGGGTGAAGATCATCTCGGACGACAGCGACCCGCAGACGCTGAAGTTCATCAAGTCCGGTGTCATCCAGGCCACCGTCCTCCAACAGCCCTACCAGCAGGGCTACACCGGCGCCTATCTGCTGGCCGCGTTCAAGGTGCTCGGCAAGGAGGCCACCCTCCGGATCGTCAAGCCGTATCTGGAGTCGGACGGCACCACGCTCAGTTCGGGCGTCGGCCTGGTCACCCAGGCGAACCTGGCCGCGTACCAGACCAAGCTGACCGACCTGGGCATCGGCTGATGGCTTCGGGTCCGGCCCCGTACGAGGCCCCGCGGTCCCCGGCCCCGGCCCCGGTCCCGGCTCAGACCCCGGCCCCCGCCCCGGCCTCCGCCCCGGACGCGGCCCCGGCCCCGGCCCCCGAAGTCGCCGTCCGGCTGCGGTCGGTGAGCAAGTCGTACGGGCCGGTGAAGGTGCTCGACATCCCGAGCCTGGACCTGGCCCGTGGACAGATCGTCGCGGTGGTGGGGGAGAACGGCGCGGGCAAGTCCACCTTGATGGGCGTGCTGTCCGGCACCGTCACGCCCACCACCGGCAGCATCGAGATCGCCGGTACGCCGCTCCACGCGGGACGGCCCGACCACTCCAAGGAGTTGGGCGTCGCCCTGGTGGCCCAGGAGTTCCCGCTCGTCGGGCAGTTGAGCGTGGCGGAGAACCTGCTGCTGGGCCGCCGTCCCGCGCGGGCGGCGTCCCGCACCCTGGGCCGGGTCGTCTACGACCGCGCCGGTACGAGGGCGGAGGCGCGCGCGCTGCTCGCCGAAGTCGGCGTCAGCGGGGTGGACGTGGACCGGCCGGTGGAGCGATTCCCGGTCCCCGTACGGCAGATGATCGAGATCGCCAAGGCGTGGGGCCACCATCCGTTGGTGCTGATCCTGGACGAACCCACCTCCTCGCTCGGCCCGGTCGAGGCCGAGCGCGTCCTCGGCCTGGCCCGTACGCACGCGGCGGCCGGCGGGGCGGTGCTGTTCATCGGCCACCGCCTGGACGAGGTCCAGGCCGTCGCGGACCGGGTGATCGTGCTGCGCAGCGGCCGGATGGTGGCCGATCTGGCCCCGGCCGAGGCGAGCGAGGAGCGGATGATCCGGGAGATGGTCGGCAGTGAGCTGGCCCGCGCCGATCTGGCCCCGCCGTCCTCCGTCGAGCGCACGACGACCCTGTCGATACGCGGGCTGACCGCGGACGGCCTCGGGCCCGTCGACCTGGACGTGAGGGCGGGGGAGATCGTCGGCGTGGCCGGGCTCATGGGCTCGGGGCGCAGTCGCCTGCTGCACACGCTGATGGGCGCGCAGCCGCGTACCGGTGGCACGGTCGTCTTCGACGGCGCCGACTTCCGCCCGCGCCGCCCCGCCGACGCGGTGGAGGCGGGGATCGGACTGGTGCCCGAGGACCGCAAGGTCCAGTCGCTGCTCCCGGCGCACTCGGTGCGCTGGAACGTCACGCTGGCCACGCTGCGCCGGATCAGCGCGCACGGAGTCCTGCGGCCGAGGGCGGACAAGGCGCACGCGGCCAGGATCGTCCAGGACCTCGGGGTGCGGCTGCGCAGCCAGGAACAGCTCATCTCGGACCTGTCGGGCGGCAATCAGCAGAAGGTGGTGTTCGGGCGCTGGCTGGCGACCGAGCCCCGGCTGCTGCTCCTGGACGAGCCGACCCGCGGCGTGGACGTCGGGGCCAAGGCGGAGATCTACAGCCTCATCGACACCGCGGCGCAGGACGGCCTCGCGGTGCTGGTGGCCTCCTCGGAGCTGGAGGAACTGCTGTGGATCTGCCACCGGATCGTGGTGATGGCGCACGGCCGGGTGGTCGCCGACCTCCCCCGCGACCGGTTCGGCAAGGAAGCGATCATGACCGCCGCGGCCGGTACGCGGAACGGCGCGCCCGGTACGCGCGACGGGGCCGGGGCCGGGGCGCGGGACGGAACCGGGGAACAGGCCGGGGCGCTCGGGCCGCGGACCGGCGCCGACGACGTCGCCGACCGTCAGGGGAAGGCACGCGCATGAACGACAACAGGCCCCTGCCGATGACCGCCGTCGGCGTCGGCACTCACGGGAAGGCGAGGCCATGACCACCAGCACCGCACCGATCGAGGCCACGGAGGACGCCGCGAGCGGCAGCCGTACGTCGCCGGTCCGCCGCCTGGCCGAGACGCCCGAGGTCGGCGTGGTCGCGGCCTGCGTCGTGGTCTTCGTCGCGCTCGCGCTGGACAAGTCGACGTTCGCCAGCGCCGTCAACCTCCAGGGCATGGGCTTCGACCTGTCCCAGTACGGGCTGATCGCGATCGGCGAGTCCCTGGTCATCCTGACCGGCGGCATCGACCTGTCGGTGGGCGCGCTGCTGGGCACCAGCGTCATCCTGATGTCCTGGTTCAACGTCCGCGCGGGACTGCCCGCGCCGCTCGCGATCCTGCTCACGCTGGCCGTCACCGGCACGGTCGGCCTCGTCCACGGCCTCGCCGTCACCCGGCTGAGAATGCCGCCCTTCGTCGTCACCCTGGTCACCTACACCGTCGCGCAGGGCGTCACGCTGGCCATCACCTCCGGCACCTCCATCACCGGCATCGACGGCACTTTCGGCGACCTGGGACAGACGTACGTGGCGCAGATCCCCCTCCCGCTGATCGTCTTCGCGGTCGTGGCCGTGGCGGCGTGGTTCTTCCTGGAACGCACCTACACCGGCCGCCAGGTGTACGCGGTCGGCGGCAATCCCGAGGCGGCCCGGCTGGCGGGCATCCGCGGCGACCGCCGCATCGTCTCGATGTACGTGACCAGTTCGCTGCTGTCCGGCTTCGCCGGGATCTTCGTGCTCGGCCGGATGGGTGTGGGCTCGGCCAGCGGCGTCGGGGTCGGGTGGGAGCTGTCGGCTATCGCCGCGGCCGTCATCGGCGGGGTGAGCCTGGTCGGCGGACAGGGCCGGATTCTCGGCATCGTGGCGGGCACGATCCTGCTCGAACTGATCAACAACGGCCTGACGACGCTTCAGATCAACTCCAACTACACGAACATCGTGCTGGGTTGTGTGCTCGGGCTGGCCATCACCGCCGACCGGCTGCGGGCGAGAAGCGTGGCCCGCCGCGGCTGACCCGGCATCCAACCGACCGCTGACCGGCCACCGCCCCGCCGCCGCCGGGCCGCCGCCCGCCCGTCGCCACGCCACTGACCGACCGTCGCCCGCCCGCCGGTCAGCCGCCGATCAGGGACTGTTCCGCCCCCGGACGCACGGCCGTCCGGGGGCCGCGCCGCGTGGCGCCGCTCTCCTCCGAATCCGGCTGAATCGTTTCGGCCCGAATGGTTGCGTTACCCATCGGAGACTGCGACACTTCCCGTCGCTATGCGACTCGTTCGCACATATATCAACAGGGAATCTGCTCTTTCCTGGCTGTTCATGAGCGACCGCTGAAGCTCGCGACCACTCCCGCACGTGACGTGGAGGTAGGAATGGCTGTTCATCGCACGTACCGATGGGTGCTGCGGCGCTGTCTGGCCCTGGGGGTCACCGCCGCGCTCATGGTCGGTCTCGGCGTCGGCGTGGGGGCCGCCGCCGAACCGCCGGGGCGGGCGCCGGACACGGCGCACGCGGGCGCCCCGCACGCCACCCACTCGGTCACCTACGACGGCTATTCGTTCATGATCGACGGAAAGCGCACCTACCTGTGGGGCGGCGAGTTCCACTACTACCGGCTGCCGAGCCAGGATCTGTGGCTGGACGTGCTCCAGAAGATGAAGGCGGCCGGATTCAACGCCGTCTCCCTCTACTTCGACTGGGGCTACCACTCGCCCGCCCCGGGCGTCTACGACTTCACCGGCGTCCGCGACGTGGACAAGCTCCTCGACATGGCCGACGACCTCGGCATCTACGTGGTCGCCCGACCCGGCCCGTACATCAACGCCGAGGTGGACGGCGGCGGTTTCCCCGGCTGGCTCTCCACCAAGGCGGGGGACACCCGCACCGGCGACCCGGCGTATCTGAAGTACAGCGACGAGTGGCAGACGCAGATCGACCGGATCATCGCCCGGCACCAACTCACCGACGGCAAGGGCTCGGTGATCGAGTACCAGGTCGAGAACGAGTACTACGACGGCAGCGCGGCGGGCCGCGCCTACATGAAGCACCTGGAGGACAAGGCCACCGCGGACGGCATCAAGGTGCCGCTGGTCGGCAACAACAACGGCACCTTCAACTCCGGTGACGCCGAACTGGCCGTCGACGCGGCCGACTCCTACCCGCAGGGCTTCAACTGCTCCAACCCCACCCGGTGGAACGGCGTGCCCGACATCAGCTACGACCACGTCCCGGGCAAGCCGCTGGCCACCGCCGAGTTCCAGGGCGGCGCCTTCGACCCGTGGGGCGGCCCCGGCTACGACAAGTGCGCGCAGCTCATCAACGACCAGTTCGCGGACGTGTTCTACAAGCAGAACATCGCCGTCGGCGCCACCTCGCAGAGCTTCTACATGCTCTACGGCGGCACCAACTGGGGCTGGCTGGGCGAGCCGCAGAACTACACGTCGTACGACTACGGCGCCGCGATCCGCGAGAACCGGCAGCTCGACCCGAAGTACGACCAGGACAAGCTGATCGGCTACTTCACGCAGGCGCTCGCGCCGCTCACCAAGACCGACGCGCTGCCCGCCACCCCGACCGACAACGCGAAGATCGTCGACACCGCGCGCCGCAACCCCGACACCGGCACGCAGTTCCACGTGCTGCGGCACTCCGACTCCACCGCGACGACCACCGACAGCGGGCACGTGACGATCGACCTCGGCGCGCACCCCGGCTACACGTACGACGACGTCGACCCGGCGCTCGCGTACACCGGCGCCTGGTCGCACGTCGGCGCGGAACAGAACTACACCGGCGGCGACTACCAGCACACCGAGTCGTTCTCCGACACCGCGGGCGACAGCGTCTCGGTCGGCTTCACCGGCACCGGCGTGAAGTGGGTCACCAACCTCGACGGCAACCACGGCATCGCGGACGTCTACCTCGACGGCGCCAAGGTCAAGACCGTCGACCTGTACGGCGCGACCAAGCAGAACCAGTACGTGGCCTACCGGGCGACCGGGCTCGCCGCCGGGGCGCACACCCTGAAGATCGTGGCCACCGGCGCCAAGAACACCGCCGCGTCAGGGCAGTTCGTCACCATCGACGCGATCGACGTCGACAACGGCCAGGGCTCCACCGCCCCCGTCTACACCGTCCCGCAGCAGCCCGGCACGGCGCTGACCCTCAACGGCCGCCAGAGCAAGATCATCGTCGCGGACTACAGCCTCGGCGGTAACCAACTCCAGTACAGCACCTCGGAGATCATGACGAACGCCACCATCGGCGGCCGTGATGTCGCGGTGCTCTACGGCGACCACGGCTCCGACGGCGAGACCGTCCTGCACTACGCGACCCGCCCGACGGTCACCGCCACCGGCGGCGCCGTCACCTCCGCCTGGGACCCGGCCACCGGCGACCTGCGGCTCAACTACGCCCATACCGGCCTGACCCGCGTGCGGATCAGCGGCGGCGCGCACCCGCTGCTCCTGCTGCTCGCCGACACCGACACCGCCAAGACCTTCTGGCGGCAGGACACCGCCGCAGGGCCCGTGCTGGTGCGCGGCACCCACCTGCTGCGCGGCGCGGTCTCGAACGGCTCGGCGCTCGCCCTGACCGGCGACGTCGCCACCGACGGCGCGATCGAGGTCTTCAGCACCGCCGACTCCGTGACGTGGAACGGCAAGAACGTCCGTACCGCCACCACGGCCACCGGCAGCAGGACCGGCACCGTACCGACCGCGGCGGCCGTCAGCCTGCCCGCGCTGACCGGCTGGAAGCACATCCAGGAGTCGCCCGAGTCGGCCGCCGGCTTCGACGACTCGACCTGGCAGGTGGCCGACAAGACCACCTCGAACAGCCGCACCACGCCCGCCACCTTGCCGGTGCTGTTCGCCGACGACTACGGCTTCCACACCGGAAGCACCTGGTACCGCGGCCGGTTCACCGCCACGGGCAAGGAGACCGGCATCACGCTGTCCGCGCAGAGCGGCGGCGGCGCCGCGGCCTCCTCGGTCTGGCTCAACGGCACCTTCCTCGGCAGCGCGACCGCGGACGGCCAGAAGACGTACGCGTTCCCGGCCGGAGTGCTCAAGACGACCGGCGACAACGTCGTCTCGGTGCTCACCGTCAACATGGGCCACGAGGAGGACTACAACCCGCCCAACGGCAACAAGGCCGCCCGCGGCCTGACCGGCGCCTCACTGGCCGGCGCGCCGCTGGACACGATCACCTGGCGGCTCCAGGGCGTGCGCGGCGGCGAGACCCCCGTCGACACCGTGCGCGGCCCGCTCAACTCCGGCGGCCTGTACGGCGAGCGCGCCGGATACCCGCTGCCCGGCCACCCCACCGACGGCTGGACGCCGGTCACCCTGCCGACCACCGACACCACGCCCGGCGTCTCCTGGTACACCACCGACGTCAACCTCGACCTCCCCAAGGGCCAGGACACCTCGCTCGGCCTCACCTTCACCGACGACCCGTCCCGCAAGTACCGCGTCGAGATCTACGTCAACGGCTGGAACATGGGCAACTACGTCAACTACGTGGGCCCGCAGCACAGTTTCCCGCTGCCCAACGGCGTCATCGACCCGCACGGCAGGAACACCGTCAGCCTCGCGGTGTGGAATCTCGACGGCACGACCGGCGGACTCGGCAAGGTCGCGCTGACCGACTACGGCAGCTACGCCTCCTCGCTGACCGTCGCCCGGAACCAGAGCCCCCGCTACGACAAGGCCCGTTACGCGATGCCGGGCGCCCCGGCCTCCGCGGTCTCCCTCCAGGTCCCCGGATCGGTGGGCGGCGGCGCGACGTTCACCGCGACCGCGACGGTCACCGTGCCCAAGGGCGGCCCGACCGCCACCAAGGTCACGGCGGCACTCGACGTACCGTCGGGGTGGACCGTGAGCCCGCGGTCCGCGCCCGCCGTCGTCGACCGGATACGCGGCGGCTCCTCGGCCGCCTTCACCTGGAAGGTCACCGCGCCGCAGAGCCCCGCCAAGGTCAACTCCCTGGCGGTGAAGGCCCGTCTGACGCAGGGCCGGTCCACCACGGCCCCGCGTGACGTACGGATCGTCGGGGCGGTGCCCGCGCCGCCGCCGGCCGGGGACAACCAGGTCAGCGACCTGGAGTTCCTGTCCGCGACCAACGGCTGGGGACCGGTGGAACGCGACCAGAGCGTCGGCGACACCGCGTCCGGCGACGGCACCCCGCTGAAGCTGGGCGGCGTCACCTACGCCAAGGGCCTGGGCACCAACTCGCCCAGCGACGTGCAGATCTACCTCGACGGGCACTGCATCAGGTTCACCGCCCTGGTCGGCGTCGACAACGGCGATCCGGGCACGGTCACCTTCTCCGTGACCCTCGACGGCAAGGCGCTCACCACCACGCCCGTGCTGAACGGCGGTTCGGCGCCGGTCGCGATCGACGTGCCGGTCACCGGCGGCCAGGTCATCGACCTCGGCGTCGGCGACGGAGGCGACGGCAACGGCAACGACCACGGGGACTGGGTCAATCCGACCCTGACCTGCACGGGCTGACCGCGGCTGACCGCGGCTGACCGCGGCGACGACGACGAGCCCGCGCCACCGCGACCGCGGTGCGCGGGATCGTCGTCGCGCTGCCTCTTCTCCGCGGAGCGGCTACTCCTCCAGCGGGCCGAGGTCCGGGGCGTCGCGCAGGGCGTCCTCCTGCGCGCAGTTGAGGCGAGGATTCACGGCCCCGACGGGGCGGGGCTCCCGTCCTCCGAGGCCGGGCGGCGGGGGGTGAGGTGGTTGGGGAGCCAGTCGAGGCGGGTGGCCTCTTGGTGAGGACCACCGCCCTCGTGACCGTTGAAGTCGTAGATCTCGATCTGCTTGTCGGCGTGCGCGTAGGCGTTGAAGGCGGCGAAGACGGTGGACGGCGGGCACGTCTGGTCTTCGAGCGCGGTGGAGAAGAGGGCGGGGGCGTTGGCGCGAGCCGCGAAGTGGACGCCGTCGAAGTAGGACAGCGTCCGGGTGACCCGGTCGACGCTCGCGCGGTGGGTGTTGAGGTAGCGGCCCACCTCGCGGTACGGGTCGCGGTCGGTGAGCCGGATCGCGCGCGGGAAGTCGCACAGGAAGGGGACGTCGGGGGCGACGGCCGCCAGGTCCGGTACGAGGCCCGCGACGGCCAGCGTGATCCCGCCGCCCTGGCTGGTGCCGAGCGCGACCGTACGCGCGGCGTCGGTCAACGGGTGCGCGCGGCCCGCCTCGACGGCGCGCACCGCGTCGGTGAACACCCGGCGGTAGTAGAAGGATCGCGGGTCCTCGATGCCACGGGTCATGAAACCGGGGACGGCGGGCCCGCTGCCCGCCTCGTCGGGGGTGTCACCGACGGACCAACCGCTGCCCTGGCCACGGGTGTCCATCACCAGGTGCGCGAAACCGGCCGAGGCCCACAGCAGATGGGTGTGCGGCAGGCCGCGCCCACCGCCGTAGCCGACGAACTCGACCAGCAGC
The DNA here is from genome assembly GCF_044749865.1 of Streptomyces sp. NPDC088910. NCBI lineage: Bacteria > Bacillati > Actinomycetota > Actinomycetes > Kitasatosporales > Streptomycetaceae > Streptomyces > Streptomyces sp. NPDC088910. Next base: position 322,760 of record NZ_JBIVIV010000001.1, on the reverse strand, counting down.
GGCAGGGGTTCGGCCGCGTGGGCGGGCGCCACGAACCAGCCCTTGACCGGCTGGCCGCCGAAGCCCGCGAAGGTGACGTCGTACACGTCGACCGTCGAGAGCCCGGTCCGTACCGGCTCGAACCGCGCCTCGAGCGGGTGCGCGCGGGCCTCCTCCAGGGTCTGCGACCAGAAGGCGTCGAAGTCGGCGGGCTCCGCGGACCGGCTGCGGTACGCGCGGAGTTCGTCGAGGGGCAGGTCGAACAGGGCCATCGGGTCCGCCTTCGTCAGTCAGGGCTTCGCTGTGAACGTCGTTCGGGGCGTGGCTACTTGTAGACCTTGCCGGGCTGCGGTGTGCCCGGCGCGAGGAGTTGGGAGACGGTGACGAAGGTGTAGCCGCGGGCCTGGAGCGTGGAGACGATCGGCGCGATCGACGCGACCGTGCCGTTGTAGCCCTTGTTCGTCGGGTCGACCAGATCGTGCAGCAGGATGATGCCGTCCGGCTTGGTCTGCTGGAGGATGCGCTTGGCGATCAGCGCGGAGTCGGTGGTCCGGTAGTCCTGGCCGTTGGCGCTCCACACCACCTCCGCCATGCCCAGGTCCCGCGCGATGGCCGTCACCTTGCTGCTCGTACGGCCCTGCGGCGGGCGCAGCAGCATCGGCCGGACGCCGGTCACCTTCTGCACCGCGTCCCGCCCCTCGGTGATCTCCTTGCGGATCTCGGACGAGCTGATCTTGGTGAGGATCTGGTGGGACCAGGTCAGCGTCTCCACCTCGTCGCCCTGCGCCACCATGTCCCGCACCATCTGCGGGTGCTTCATCACGTGGTTCTTGCCGAGCGTGAAGAAGGTCGCGTGCACGTGGTACTTCCGCAGAATGCTCATGATCTGCGGCGCCCGCACGCTCGGCCCCGCGTCGAAGGTCAGCGCCACGCACTTCGCCTTCCGGCAGTCCACGGGCCCGTCCGCACCCTGCGCGAAGGCGGCCGTCGTGCCGTCCGCCGCCACATGCTTGCGCGCGGCCGACGGCGACGTGCTCTGGTACCCGTTGCACCCGGCCAGCCCGAGGCCCAGCGCCGCCGTGACCACGACCGCGGCCCCGAGCCGCACCCGCCGCCCGGCCTCGGCCCCGATTCCGGCCCTGCGTGCCCCGGTCGTGCTGCGCATGCGCGAGTTCCCCCTCGTCGTGACGGACGCCCGCTCGCGCGGACCGTCCAGCACTCTATCCACGCCGTATCCGCCCACCTCACGGCCCCCCGGCCAGGACAGCGCGGGCGGCCGGGGCGGCGGAGCAGGCCGGTGCAGGCCGTGGTGGCCGGGAATAATCGGGCGCGGCCGTCCCGGGGATCGGGTTAGCGTCCGGCGCGTGAGCAATGACGACGGACACGACGACGGACACGACGATGGACACGACGACGGGTACTTCGGCGAAGACGTGGCCGGGCGGTACGACGCGGACACGAGTGAGGAGTTCGATCCGGGCGTGGTGCGGCGGACGGTGGACTTCCTCGCGGACCAGGCCGGCGGCGGGCGGGCGCTGGAACTGGCCATCGGGACCGGCCGGATCGCGGTGCCGCTCGCCGAGCGCGGTGTGCCGGTGGCGGGCATCGACATGTCGCGCGCGATGGTGGCCCGGCTGCGGGCCAAGCCCGGCGGACGGGACATCCCCGTCACGATCGGGGACATCGCGACGACGACGGCGGAAGGGTACGCGGCGGGGACCGCGGAAGGGAACGCGAGCACGGACGGGACCGCGGGCGGAAACGCGAGCACGGACGGGACCGCGGACGGGAACGGCAACGGTGACGGCGGCGGATACGCGCTGGCCTACCTGGTGTTCAACACCGTCATGAACCTCGCCACGCAGGAGTCACAGGTCGCCTGCTTCCGCAACGCGGCGGCGCACCTGCGCCCCGGCGGCCGGTTCGTCGTGGAGGTCATGGTCCCCGAGCTGCGGAAGATCCCGCACGGACAGAACGTCGTGCCGTTCCACACCGGCCCCGACGGCTGCTCGTACACCGTCTACGACACGGTCACGCAGGACGCGACCTGCCACTACGTGACGGTCACCGAGGACGGCAGGGGACAGGTCACCTCGACGCCGTTCCGCTACGTCTGGCCCGCCGAGCTGGACCTGATGGCCCAACTGGCGGGCATGCGGCTGCGGGAGCGGTGGGCGGGCTGGTCGCGCGAGCCGTTCACGCAGGACAGCACCCGGCACGTCTCGGTATGGGAGAAGGAAGCGGTCTGACCCGCCGGGACGGTGGCCTTACGCCGGGATCGGGACGGCCGTGCCCGTGACCTGGATGTACGGGGTCGCGGGCGGCGGGACGGTGACCGTGAGGGTGGCCGGGCGGCCGAGGTCGTGGCCCTGGTGGAGGGTGAGGGTGGCCGGCGGGGCGACCAGGCCGAGGTCGCGCAGGTACGCGCCCAGGGCCAGCGCGGCGGCGCCGGTCGCTGGGTCCTCGACCACACCGCCGACCGGGAACGGGTCGCGGACGTGGAAGACCGACGGGCTCTCGCGCCACAGGAGTTGGACGGTGGTCAGGTCCACGGCGGTCATCAGCGCGGCGAGCCGGTCGAAGTCGTAGGCGAGGTCGGCGAGCCGCTCGCGGGTGGCCGCGGCCAGCACCAGATGGCGGGCGCCCGCGTACGCGACCCGGGGCGGGAAGGCCGGGTCGAGGTCGGCGGCGGGCCAGTCGAGGGCGGCCAGCGCCTCGGCGAGGGCGTCGGGCGCGATGTCCTCGACGTACGGCTCGACGCTGGTCATCGTCGCCAGCGGCGTACCGTCCGGGCCGGTCGAGACGGTGACCGGGACGTCGCCCGCCCGGGTGCGGAACAGCAGGTCGCCCGCGCCGAGTCGGTCCGCCACCGCCACGGCGGTGGCGAGGGTGGCGTGGCCGCAGAAGGAGACCTCCGCCTTCGGGCTGAAGTACCGCACGGTCAGCGTGCGGCCGTCCGTCGCCGTGACGAAGGCGGTCTCGGAGTAGCCGACGTCGGCGGCGACGGCCAGCATGCCGGGGGCGTCGAGCGCCGAGGCGTCGAGGACGACCCCGGCGGGGTTGCCGCCTTCGGGGTCGTCGGAGAAGGCCGTGTAGCGCAGGATGTCGGGCCCCGAGGGTGTCGTCATGACCGCTCCAACCCGGCGCCGTCCCGCGCGTATTCCCGTGGCTGTCGCCGCCGGGCGCGGCGCGCCCTCAGCCGCGTCCGATGAACGGCATCGTCGTCGCCGTCACCGTCGCGAACTGCACGTTGGCCTCCAGCGGCAGCTCGGCCATGTGCCGCACCGTACGGGCCACGTCGGCGACGTCCATCACCGGCTCGACGGCCGTGGTGCCGTTCGCCTGGAGAATCCCGGTCCGCATCCGGGCCGTCATCTCGGTCGCCGCGTTGCCGATGTCGATCTGGCCGCAGGCGATGCGGTACGGGCGGCCGTCCAGCGACAGCGACTTCGTCAGGCCGGTCATGGCGTGCTTGGTCGCGGTGTAGGCGATGCTGTGCGGGCGCGGGACGTGGGCCGAGACGGAGCCGTTGTTGATGATCCGGCCGCCGGACGGGTCCTGGTCCTTCATCCGCCGGAACGCCGCCTGCGCGCACAGGAACGCGCCGTGCAGATTCACGTCCACGACGGCGCGCCACTCGTCGTACGACAGGTCCTCGACCGGGACCGGCGGGCCGAACATCCCGGCGTTGTTGAACAGCAGGTCCAGGCGGCCGGGGGCGGTGTCCCGCGCGAACAGTCGCTCCACGTCCTCCGGACGGGTGACGTCGGTCGGTACGGTCAGAGTCCGTCCGGGGCCGGCCGCCGCCAGCTCCGCCGTCTCGGCCAGCGCCTTTTCGCGGCGGCCCGCCAGCAGTACCGTCCAGCCGGCCGCCGCCAGTTCCACCGCGACGGACCGGCCGATGCCCGAACCCGCACCCGTGACGACCGCGACTCGCTCGTTCTCGCTCATGGCACCGCAGGTTATGCGCTGGGCGGTGCGAGGATGAATTCGCCCGCCCGCCCACCCGCCCGCCCCTTTTCCGTGGAGGCCCCCGGATGCCCTACGCCGAACCGCTCTCGTCCGACCAGGTGGCCGCGCGGCTCGCCGGGCTTCCCGGCTGGGAGGTGCTGCCCGGTGGTGACGGCGCCGACGGCGCCGCCTCGCTCCGGCGGGTCTACCGGTTGGCGCACCTTCCCGCCGCGATCTTCGCGCTGCACATCGCGGGTATCCAAGCCGAGCTCGACCATCACTCGGAACTCACCCTCGGCTACGACACCTTGACGGTGGCCCTCACCACCCACGCCGCCGGTGGGCGCCTCACCGCCAAGGACTTCGACCTCGCCGCCCGCATCGAGGCCATCGCCCCGGCCCACTCCGCCGCCTGAGCCGCGGCGCTCCCGCGGGTCACCACCCGCCCCGGCGGGGCAGTCCGGTGGTCTCCGGACCACCCGCCGGTGGTGGGTTGCTCGCGCGGTTCCCCCCCGGCCTTCGGCCGGGAGGTGCCCCGGCGCCCGTGACGGGGCACGTCGCGGACAGGCCCTAGTCGATGCCGGGGTAGGTGACGCCGGTGTGTTCGCGGATGGTGTCGAGGGTTCGCATGATGGAGAGGGAGCCGGCGAGGGGGACGAGGGGGGACTCGAGTTCGTCGGCGCGGAGGCAGCGCATGACTTCGGCGGCCTCGTAGGCCATGGTGCCGCGGGTGAGGCCGTCGGCGACGACGTCGGAGAAGAGGACGGTGCGGGGCTCCTCGCCCTGGCGGTGGACGACGAAGCGCTCGGGGTTGAAGAAGCCCTCGGGAAGCTCGATGCGGCCGGCGCTGCCGGTGACGACGGCGCGGGCGCCGGTGTCGGCGGTGATGGAGCAGGTCAAAGTGGCGACGGCGCCGTCGTTCCAGCCCAGGACGATGCCGGTGTTGTCGTCCACGCGCTCGGGCGTGAGGTGGGACCACGCCCGGACCTCGTCGGGCTCGCCGAGCAGGAGCTGGGCGAAGGAGACCGGGTAGACGCCGAGGTCGAGCAGGGCGCCGCCGCCCTGGTCGGGGTCGCGCAGCCGGTGGGTGGCGGGGAAGTCCCCGGAGAAACCGAAGGCGGCCGAGACGTCCCGCACCTCACCGATCAGGCCCTCGGCGATGAGCGCGAGCATGTGCCGGATCAGCGGGTTGCAGTACATCCACATGGCCTCCATGAGGAACAGGCCGCGGTCGCGGGCGAGGTCCACCAGCTCGTGCGCCTCACGGGCGTTGATGGTGAACGCCTTCTCGCACAGCACGGCCCGCCCGGCCTCCAGACAGATCCCGGTCGCCTCGCGGTGCGCGGAGTGCGGCGTGGCGACGTACACCACGTCGACCCCGTCGTCCGCGGCCAGCTCCGCCCAGGAGCCGTACGCGCGCGCGATCCCGTACCGCTCGGCGAACGCCTTCGCGCCCTCGAGGGTGCGCGAGCCCACGGCGACGACCTCCGCGTCCGGCAGCGTCAGCAACGCCTCGGTGAAGGTCGCGGCGATCCCGCCGGTCGCCAGGATGCCCCAGCGGATGGTCCGTACGCCGTCGTCGCTCATCGGTCGGTCTCCCACTCGTCGGTCAGGGTCAAAACGTGGTCTCGGTCGTGCGCGATCACTGGAAGGATAGAGAACGGTTCAACTACCACCTACGGAGAGTGCCGTGCAGGACGCCGGGCCGCCCATACCCGCGCACACCGCTGACATCACCGATGTCACCACCACCCACACCACCACCCCTACCCCGACCATCGGCACGCAGCGCCGTACCGGCCTGCTCGTCACGCTCGTTCTCGGCGGCCTCACCGCGGTGCCGCCGTTGTCGATGGACATGTATCTGCCCGCGCTGCCCCAGGTCACCGACGCCCTGCACAGCACCGCGGCGACGGCGCAGCTCACCCTCACCGCCTGCCTCGCGGGCATGGCGCTCGGCCAGCTCGTGGTCGGGCCGCTCAGCGACCGCTGGGGACGCCGCCGTCCCCTGCTGACCGGCATGGTCATCTACATCCTCGCCACCGCCGTCTGCGCCTTCGCGCCCTCGGCGGGCCTGCTGATCACCTTCCGGCTGATCCAGGGCCTGGCGGGCGCGGCGGGCATCGTCATCGCCCGCGCGGTCGTCCGCGACCTCTACGACGGCGTGGAGATGGCCCGTTTCTTCTCCACCCTGATGCTGATCTCCGGCGTCGCCCCGATCGTCGCCCCGGTGATCGGCGGCCAGATCCTGCGGATCACCGACTGGCGCGGCGTCTTCGCCGTCCTCACCGTGATCGGCGTCCTGCTCACCCTGGTGGTGTGGCGCTGGCTGCACGAGACGCTGCCGCCCGAGCGCCGGCACTCCGGCGGGCTGCTCGGCACCTTCGGCGCGGTCAAGCGGCTGCTCGGCGACCGGATCTTCACCGGGTACGTCCTCTCGGGCAGCTTCGCCTTCGCGGCGCTGTTCACCTACGTGTCCGCGTCCGCCTTCGTCATCCAGGACATCTACGGCGCCTCGCCGCAGACCTTCAGCCTGCTGTTCGGGCTGAACTCCATCGGCATCGTCGGCGTGGGCCAGCTCAACGGCAAGGTGCTGGTCGGCCGGGTCGCGATGGAGAAGATCCTCACGATCGGGCTCGCGCTGATCACCACCGCCTCGGTGGCCTTGGTGCTGCTGACCACCGGCGTCTTCGGCCGGGCGGGACTGCCCGCCGTCTCCGCCGCGCTCTTCGTGCTGATGGCGTCGATGGGCCTGACCCTGCCCACCGCGAACACACTGGCGCTGCTGCGCGTCAAGCGGGACGTGGGCTCGGCGTCCGCGCTGGTGGGCACCTCGTCCTTCCTGATCGGCGCCCTCGCGTCGCCGCTGGCCGGAGTGGCCGGTGACGGCACCGCGGTGCCGATGGCCCTCGTGCAGTTGACCTGCGCACTCGTGGCCGTCGCCTGTTTCGTCGGGCTGTGCGTGCGCGGGCGTCGTACCGTGGAGGGACCCTAGGCGGCACGCGGGCCATCAGGCGGCTCGCGGCGCGGACCATCAGGAGGCCCGCGGGCCATCAGGAGGATGCGATGTCCGATACCGCGGACGAGAGCCCCGGAAAGAGCGTGGGCGCGCGTACCGACCGGCTCGCCGAGCCGGGCGACGACGAGCGCACATGGGCGTTCAAGAGCGCCGACAGCTCCCTGCGCACGGGCGCGGAGGGGGCGGCCGACGGCTCGGTGAGCCCGGAGGACCTGGTACTGCTCTCCGGCCGTGAGCCCACGCCGGAACGGATCGAGAAGGCCCGCAGAGCACTGGAGGAACATGGCGCCGCCGCTGTCGAGAGGTACCTGCCCTGAGGCGGGTCTCGACGCCGCAGAGCTGAGCCGTATCGTCCCCGCGCTGGCCGCGTACACGCGCCCGGCGCCCGCGCGCCCCTGGTGCGCGGGCGCCGTCGTGCTGGCCGGCCGGGGCAGGACCGTCGCGTTGCACGAGGCGGTCGGCTGGGCGGTGCGCTACGGCGCGTACGACGAGAGCGCGGACGTCGGCGTGGAGCTGCCGCCGGGGCAGTGGGTGCCGATGCGCGAGGACACCGTCTTCGACCTGGCCTCGCTCACCAAGCTCTTCACGGCCACCGTCGCGGCCACCCACCTCGACCAGGACCGGGAGGTCGCCGCGTACGTGCCGGAGTTCGGCGCGGCGGGCAAGGGCGCGATCACCGTACGGCAGCTCCTCGACCACACCTCGGGCCTGCGCCCCGAACTGCCCTTCTACGACCGGCCGACGGCGCAGGGCCGGGCGCGGATGCTGTGGGACGAGGAGCCGGTGCACCCGCCGGGCACCCTGCGGGTCTACTCCGACCTGAACCTCATCGCGGTCCAGTACGCGCTGGAGGCCGCCACGGGCCGCCCGCTCGCGGTACTGATCAGCGAGGAGGTCACCGGCCCCCTCGGCATGCTTGACACCGGCTTCAACCCGCCGTCCGCCGCGCTGTCGCGGATCGCGGCCACCGAGGACCAGCGGCGGCCGTGGGGCAGGCTCGACCGCGGCATGGTGCGCGGGAGCGTGCACGACGAGAACGCGTACGCGATGGGCGGGGTCAGCGGGCACGCCGGGCTGTTCTCGACGGCCTGGGACCTGGCGCTGTTCTGCCGGGCGCTGCTCGACCGGGGCGGGCCCTGGGGCGGCTTCGAGACCGACCAGGCGTGGTTCATGGGCGAGTTGGCCGGGCGCGGCGCGTACGGGCACACCGGTTTCACCGGCACGAGCCTCGTGGTCGACCCGGAGAGCGACAGCTTTCTCGTGCTGCTCGCCAACTCCGTCCACCCGACCAGGACCTGGCGCGACGGCAGCGCGCCCCGCGCCGCCGCCGCGACCGGACTGGCCAGGGCGATCCTCAAGGCCGGAACCGCGGGGCCCGGGTAGCGGGCCTGCTCAACGCGGGGCGCCCGTGCGGCCGTTGAACATGAGACGCCCGTGCGGCCGTTCAACGCGGTCCGCGCGTGCGGCCGTCCAACGCAGTGCGCCGTGCGGCCGTTCAACGGACGACGCCCGTACGGCCGTTCAGCGGAAGATGCCGGTGTGGCCGAGCGAGTAGCGGCCCGGCTGCGGGTAGACGGCCAGGCCGTGCGGTCCCGAGCCGACCGGGATCTTCGCCAGGGTGCGCCCGTCCGCGGTGTCGATCGCGTACACCTCGCCGTCATACCGCCCGGACAGCCACAGCACCTTGCCGTCCGCGGACACCCCGCCCATGTCGGGGCTGCCGCCGCCCTCGATGTGCCACTTGCGGACCAGCTTGCCGGTGGCGAAGTCGAGCAGCGAGATCGAGCCCTCGCCGCGGTTGGAGATGTACATCACCTTCGAGTCGCGCGAGACGTACAGGCCGTGCGCGCCCTTGCCGGTGCGCAGCAGCGTCGGCTTGGAGAAGGTGTCGCCGTTCATCACCCACACGCCGTCGGCCATCATGTCGGCGATGTACCAGGTCTTGCCGTCCGGCGAGATCTTCACGTCCTGCGGCATCGCGCCCTCGAACGGCAGCCGCTGCTGGCCGACGACCTTCATCTCCGCCGTGTCGACCTTCAGCAGTTCGCCGGAGAACTCGCAGGACACGATGAAGTACCGGCCGTCGGGCGAGAAGTCCGCGTGGTTCACGCCGTAACAGCTCACCGGCACGGTCTTCTTGACCGCCATCGTGTGCGCGTCACGGAAGACCAGCTCGCGGTCGAGCGACGCCATCACCACCGCGTACTTGCCGTCCGGCGTGAAGTACAGGTTGTACGGGTCGTGCACGTCGACCGTCGGACCCGCCGTGCCGGTGGCCGGGTCGAGCGGGGTGAGGGTGTTGCCGACGTCGTTGTTGACCCACAGCGTTTTCAGGTCCCACGACGGCACCACGTGCTGCGGCTGCTCGCCGACCGGGATCGTCTCGATGACCTTGTACGTCTTCGGGTCGATGACCGAGACCGTGTTGGAGTCGGTGTTCGGCACGTAGACCCGCGAAGGGAAGTTCCGCACCACGGGGGACAGCGCGTTCGGCCGGTCGGCGGCGTAGACGTCCTTCGGGTCGAGCGGCGGCGGCATGCCCGGCAGGCCCTGCCCGGCGGCCGGGACGCGCGGCGCGGACTGCGGTGTCGCCCCGGCGGCGGCTTTGGCGGCCTTGGCGGAGGCGGTCGCGTGCGGGTGCCCGCCGGTGGCCGTCGTACCGCAGCCCGCGGTGAGCACACCGCCCGCGAGTACGGCGGCGGTGGCGGCGCCCGCCACGAGGAGCGTGCGGGCGGAGACCGCGGGCGGCCGGGAGTGGCCGGGGGCCGGGTGCGGGGTACGGAACGGGATGCGGCGCATCAGGTCAGCAGCTCCGAGGTCGTGACCGCGCGGAGGCCCCGGCGGTGCAGGTCGTCGAGGATCCCGGGCAGCGCGGCGACCGTGCCGGAGTGCCCGAAGTGCAGGGAGACCACCGAGCCCGCGCGTGCCTGGGCGGCCACCGCGGCGCGCACCCGGTCGGCCCCCGGGTCGGTGTAGTCGAGCGGGTCGACGTCGTACGACAGCACGTGCGGGTAGCCCGCCTCGCGGGCGAGTCTCACCACCAGCGGGGTCGCCATCCGCGCCTGGGACGGGCGGAACCAGCGGCCCCGCGAGCCCGTGAGCTCGGTCAGCCGCCGGGCGCAGCCCTCGATCTCCGCGGTGGCCGCGGCGGCGTCCATCGCGCCGATGTCGCCGTGCGTCTGGGTGTGGTTGCCCAGTTCGTGACCGCCGTCCAGAATCCGGCGGGCGAGCCGCGGATACGTGTCGAGCCAGGCGCCGACCGCCAGCACGGTCACCCGCGCCCCGGCCTTCTCCGCCTCGGCCAGCAGCGCCGTGGCCAGCGCCGGTTCGCCCTGGCCGTGGAAGGTGAGGGCGAGCCGCTCGCGGTCGCGCGGGCCGTGCTCGATCTGGTCGGGCAGGCCGGGCGGCAGCGGCGGCGCGGACGTGGCGGGCTCCCCAGCGGGCGCGTGCGGCGGGGACGAGGGCGCGCCGGTGGAGGCGGGGGACGCGGGGGACGAGGGCGAGGACGACGTGCCGGGCGCGGGGGCGGGTGCGGCGCCGGACGGACGGCCGTCGGAGCACCCGGCCAGCAGCGCCCCGGACGCGGTCACTTGCAGCAGATTTCGGCGGGAGATGGACATCGGGCATCACCTTATGACGTAACGCCACTTTCGGCCCATGTCGCCGGGCCCGCGTCGCGCGGAGTCGCACGGATGAGTCAGTCCGCTGGGCCGCCTGCCATCATGGGCCGACGAAGGCACCGCGCCGCGGTGACCGGGGGGTGGACCGCGGGTGACCGCGAAGAGGTGCGTGGGGGGCTGCGTGGCCGGGACAACGGCGGGGACGGGTGCCGGGACGGACGGCGGCACGGATGCCCGTGCGGGCGACAGCGCCGACACGGGCGCCGGTAGCGGCGTCGGCATGGACGCGGGCGGCGCCCCGGGCGCCGGGACGTCCCCGGGGACATACGGCGACGCGGGCGAAGGTCCGACCCCCGCGACGAACGGCGGCGCGGGCCCGGTGGTGGCGCGCGGCACGCGTACCGCGCCTGTCCGCGACGCCGGATTCCTGACCGCCGTCCGGCGGCTGCGCGCCGCGCAGAAGACCGCCAAGGGCGTGTCGCTCTACTCCCGTTATGTGAACCGGCCGGTCGGCCGGGTGCTCGCCGCGGGGGCGTACCGGATCGGACTGACGCCCAATCAGGTGACCCTGGTCAGCGCCGTGTTCAGCGGCGCGGCCGTCGCCGCGCTCGCGCTCGGCCGCCCCTCGTGGCCGCTGGCCCTCGCCGTGTGGGCGGGCCTGGTGGTCGGCTTCGCCTTCGACTCCGCCGACGGACAGCTCGCCCGGCTGCTCGGCGCGGGCAGCCCGGCGGGGGAGTGGCTCGACCACGTCGTCGACTGCGCGAAGATCACCGCCGTGCACGCGGCCGTGCTGATCACCTTCTACCGGCACTTCGACCTGCCGGGCGACGGCTGGCTGCTGCTGCCGCTGGGCTTCCAGCTCGCCGCCGTCCTGATCTTCTTCGGCGGCCTGCTCACCGACAAGCTCAAGCCGAAGGAGCCGAAGAGCCAGGGGGCGGCCCCCGCGCCGTCACCCCCGCCCTCACGGCTGCGCGCGGTCGCCCTGCTGCCCGTCGACTACGGCGTCTTCTGCCTGGTCTTCCTGCTGCTCGGCAGCCAGAGCGCCTTCAGGACCGGATACCTGGTCCTCTTCGCCGTGCACGCGCTCTTCCTCGCGGCCTTCCTCACCAAGTGGTTCAGAGAGCTTCGGAGGGTCTGACCGAGGGCTGCGCCGGCTCGGTCAGCACGTCGAGCGCCTTGCGGAGCTGGGTGCTCGACGTGTGCACGGTGTACGGGAAGTAGACGATCTCCACGCCCACCGTCGCGAAGTCCCGCTCCAGACGGCGCCCCTTGTCCGTACCGCGCCAGTCGTCGCCCTTGAACAGCACGTCGAAGCGGACCTGCTGCCAGGTCTCCAGCTTGTCCGGCACCGTCTCGACGAAGGCCGCGTCCACGAAGCGCACACTGCGGACGATCTCCAGCCGCTCCACCAGCGGCACCACAGGACTGCGGCCCTTGGCGAGCTGCGCCATCTCGTCCGAGACGACGCCCGCGACCAGGTAGTCGCACTGGCTGCGGGCGTGCCGCAGGATGTTGAGATGCCCCACGTGGAAGAGGTCGTAGACCCCAGGCGCGTAACCGACCCGATGTGACATAAAACGACCCCCCGGTCGTACGGTGAGCTGTGCGACGCTCCCCAGCGTCGCGGAGTCTCAGACGATAGCCGTGCCGTGTTGCGGTCAAGCGGCGATTAGCGAAAGTACAACCGATGGTAAGCGGGCGTGTGCTCTCCTGGTGAACAGCTAGGGTGGGCACTTGTTCGTCATTGGCGGTCTCTGGGGGGTCTGGGGACGCCGGGGGAAGGGAACACTCCGTGGCTGAGTCCGGCGCGCGCCGCCGTCTGCTGCTGGTCTCCACGAATTACGCGCCTGAGCACGCCGGGATCGGTCCGTACGCGACCCAGATCGCCGAACACTGGGCGGCGAACGGCGACGAGGTGCACGTCCTGGCCGGTATGCCGCACTACCCGGCCTGGCGGCTCGACCCGGAGTACGCCCGGGTGTGGCGCACCGAGGAGCGGCGCGCCGGGGTCAGCGTGCACCGCCGCAAGCACCTCGTGCCGCCGCGCCAGAGCGCCGTCACCCGCGCCCTGTTCGAGGCCACCGTGCTCGGCCACGGCCTGCTCGCGCCGCCCGCGATGAACCGCCCCGACGCGGTGATCGCCCAGATGCCCAGCCTCGGCGGCGGCCTGGTCGGCGCCCGGATCGCCCGGCGGCACGGCGTCCCGTACATCCCCGTCGTGCAGGACCTGATGGGCGCGGCGGCGGCGCAGAGCGGCATACGCGGCGGCGGCAGGGCGGCCTCCGCGGCCGGCGCGGTCGAGGCGTACGCGCTCAAGCGCGCCACGCTGGTCGGCGTCATCCACGAGAGCTTCGTCGCCAAGGTCGCCGCGATGGGCGTGCCCGAGGAGCGAATACGGCTGGTGCCCAACTGGTCGCACGTCAAGCGCCCGAGCAGGCCGCGCGAGGAGATGCGCGCCAGGCTGGGCTGGCGTCCGGGCCAGACGGTGCTGCTGCACTCCGGGAACATGGGCCTCAAACAGGGCCTCGAAGTGCTCGTCGAGGCCGCGCGCCTCGACCCGGCGCTGCGCGTGGTGCTGATGGGCGACGGCAACCAGCGCGAGCACCTGCGCTCGCTGGCCGGCGGCCTGCCCAACCTGGAATTCGCGCCCCCCGCCGATGACGACGACTTCCCCGACATGCTGGCCGCCGCCGACGCGCTCGCGGTCACCCAGCGCGCCTCCGTGCTCGACATGAGCATCCCCTCCAAGCTCACCTCCTACTTCGCCGCCGGGCGGCCGGTCGTCGCCTCCGTCGCGGCCGAGGGCGGCACCGCCCAGGAAGTGGAACGCTCGGAGGCGGGAATCGTCGTACCGCCGGAGGATCCGCGTGCACTGCTGGACGTAGTACGCGCTCTGGCCGATGATCCTGGTAGGGCCGACGCGCTGGGGGCGCGCGGGCCCGAGTACGTGGACGCGCATCTCAGCCGCGAGGCGGGTCTCGCGCGGATCGACGCACTGCTCGCGGAGGCGCTGGGGGCGCCCCGCGAGACGCCTCCTGAGGACGGGGAGGCCCGGGAGCCCGGGACGGCCGGGGGAACCGGGGAGATCGAGGGGGCAGTGGGCAAGTGAGCGACACGACGCGCGCCACCGAGGCGCAGGACGAACCGGATCTGCTCCGCGACCAGTTCCGCCAGCTCATCCGCTACCGGGCGCTGATCGTGGCCGGTGTGCTGGTCGGCCTCCTCGGCGGCGCCTGGCTCGCGCTGACCGGCGCCGACTCCTACGCGGCCACCAGCGAGGTACGGATCAGGGCCGCCACCGTCGACCCGTTCGCCACCGGCGCCTCCGCCGACAAGGGCATCGACATCGGCTCCGAGCGGCAGACCGCGGTCAGCAGCACCGTCTCCGACGCGGCGGCGAAGATCGTCAAGGCACCGGCCGACGCCATGGAGCACTGCCTCCAGGTCACCAACCCGCCCAACACCCTCGTCCTGCGCTTCACGTGCAGCACCGGGAACGCGGCCAAGTCCGCGCTGTGGGTCAACGCCTTCACCAAGGCGTATCTGGAGAACCGGCAGGCGCAGACCAAGTCCACCATCAACACGATGGTCAACGGCTACAAGGCCCAGCTCGACCCGCTCAACAAGCAGCGCGACGACCTGCTCAAGCAGATCGACAACACCGTCAACGCCCAGGTGATCAGCGCCCTGACCACCCAGCAGACCAACCTGCTCTCGCGCATCCTCGAACTCAACGGCAACATCAGCGGCCTGCGCGCCCTGGACACCACGCCCGGCTCGATCATCAGGCCCGGTGCGGCGCCCAAGGCCCCCGCGGGTCCCGGACTGCCGATGATGCTCGGCCTCGGCGGCGGCGTCGGTATCGCGCTCGGCCTGCTGGGCGCCTGGGTCAGGCTGGTCTTCGACCCGACCGTCCGCTCCGAGGGCGAGGTCACGCGCACGCTCGGCGCCCCGGTGCTCGGCACGCTGCCGCGCGGCCGCCGCCGACGCGGCAGCGGCCCCGCGTCGCTGCTCGCCGAGGGGCAGAGCGGCGGACGGCTCGCCGAGGAGTACCGCGCGGTCGGCTTCCGGCTCGCCCACGACAAGCGCTTCGCCGACCGGCGGCGGCTGCTGGTCGTCGCGCCGCGCGGCAGCAGCGACACCGCGGCGGGCGTCGCGGTCAACCTGTCCGCGTCCTTCGCCGAGATGGGCATGGAGGTGCTGCTGGTCGAGGCCGATCTGCGCACCCCGTCGCTGTCGGCCCGGCTGCGCACCGCCGACGGCGGCGCGCGCCCCGGCTGGGCCCGCTCGCCGGGCCTCGGCGAGGGCGGCTGGCCCGCCGGGCTGCAAGTCTCCATCGACGCGGGCGAGTCCGGCTCCTTCGACCTCGTGCCCGGCCGCCGGGTGCGCAATGTGGCCCGTGCGCTCACCTCGGCCCCGGCCACCAGGCTCTTCTCCGAGGCCGACACCCCCGGCGCCGCCGTGGTCGTACTGGCCCCCGCGGTCCTCGCCTACGCCGACGCGCTGGCGCTCGCCGACCGGGTCGACGGCGTGGTCGTGGTCTGCGACCCGCGCGAGGTGCACCGCGCCGACCTCGTCCGCGTCCGCGAGCTGGTCAACGCGGCGGGCGGCGCCGTGCTCGGCGTGGTCCTGCACTCGGCCGCGGAGACCGGTGGCGGGCGCCGCTTCCGCCTCGGCCGCCGCAGGGCCGCCACCGGCCGCACGGGGAGCGGCGGTTCCGCCGGTGGCGGCGGGATACCGCAGCAGCCCCGGCACCACGACGGGGAGCCGTCCGCCCAGTCCCACAGCCCGGCCGCTCCGGAACGACACCCGGTCCCTTGACGGGCCCCGACCCGCGGCGCCCCGTCACCCACCCGGTCACGACGGCGGCCGTGGGCCCCGGGGCCGAGTTCGCGTACGGCGGCCCGCCCGATCCCCCGGGCGGCTCAGCGCCGTCCGGCCCGACCGACGCGTCGGCGGACGGCGAGGACGAGTCCGGCGACCCGGCCGGGGCGGGCACGTCCAAGGGCGGGCCCGGCACCAAGGCCGCCATCATCAGCTCGGTGGCCGACCAGGGCGTCGCCGCCTTCACCAACATCATCGTGCTCGTCGTGGCCGCCCGGCTGTCCAGCGCCGCCGGATTCTCCGTGTTCTCCATGGTGTACATGGTGTTCACGGTGCTGCTGGGCGTCGGCGTCTCCTACGTGGGACAGGCGCTGGTGCTGGAGCGCGGCGCCGCGCAGGTGCGGGCGGCCTGCCGCAGCGCGGCCACCTTCACCGCCGTGGCGTCCACCGTGATCGGCTTCTCGATGGCCGCGGGGCTCGCCTTCGTGCCCGGCGGCACCGCGCGGGGCCTGGCGGTCCTCGGCCTGGTGCTGCCGATCGTGCTCACCCAGGACGGCATGCGGTACTGCTTCTCCGCCCTGCGGCTGCCGCACTACGCGCTGGCCGCCGACACCGTACGACTGGCCGTCGCCGTACCGGCGCTGGCCATGCAGCCGCACGGCGCGGGCGCGGTCCGGCTCGTCGCCGTCTGGGGCGTGTCCGCCGTGCCCGCGCTGCTCGTGGGCGCCGCCCTGCTGTGGCCGAAGGTCAAGGGCGCGCCGGTGGACCTGCGCAAATTCGTCCGCCGCGGGCACCTCGGGCAGCGCTTCGTCATCGAGTTCGGCGTCGGCAACGCCACCAGTCAGCTCGCGGTCGTCGGCCTCGGCCTGTTCGCCGCGCCGCTGGCCGTCGGCGCCCTGCGCGGCGCCACCACGCTCTTCGGCCCGATGAACGTGCTCTTCAACTCCGCGACCGCCTTCGGGCCGCCGCTGCTCAACCGGGTCCGCGGCTCCGACGACAAGGTGCGCGCGACCGCCGTCCTCGCCACCGTCCTCGCCTGGATCGCGGTGTCCTGGACGGTCGTGCTGATGCTGCTGCCCGCCCATGTGGGCCGCCAACTGCTCGGTGACACCTGGGCGTCGTCGTCCGCGCTGCTGGCCGCCTCCGGCAGCCAGTACGCGTGCATCGCGCTGGGCACCAGCGCCCTGCTGACGCTGCGCGTGCTGCGGCCCCGCGCCACGCTGCCGATCCAGGTGGTCTTCTCGCTCGCGTCCGTGGTCTTCATGCTCGCCGGCTACCAGTGGGACGGCGTGATGGGCGCCGCCTGGGGCCTGGCCCTGGGCTCCGCGCTCAAGGCGGTGGCGCTGTGGCTGCGGATCGTCGCCGTCAAGCGCGCGCCCGCCGCCACCACCGACCCTCAGGCGCCGGACGCCTCCGCCGAGGGCGTCACCGCAGGATCTTCCGCCGGTCCGCGCTGAAGGTCGTCACCAGCAGCAGGCACACCGCCGCGATGCCGATCCGGCCCGACGCCTGGAGCAGCGGGCCGCGCAGCAGGATGAAGGAGTAGCCGCACACCAGCGGGATCACCACGGCCATCACCGTGCCGGGGCGGCCGTCCTCCAGCGTGCGCTGGGCGTATCTGCGGTCGCCGCGGGCGCAGAAGTAGCCCAGCAGCAGGAAGCCGCCGGTCATGCCGACCGGGCCGAAGTCCAGCCACAGCTCCGCCCACAGCGGCGACGACAGATTGGTGTTGGTCATGCCCATCCACTGGCCGACCTGCACACCGGAGTCCAGCGGCTTGCCGTGCCAGATCGAACGCGGCACGAAGAAGAAGACGTCCGCCGCGAGCTGCCGCCCGTGGGAGTGGCCCTCGCCGGACTGCACGAAGGTGATGGTGTTCGCGAACATCCCGATCTGGTCGTAGTCCTTGAGCGTCAGCGGCTCCAGCGCCGACGTCGTCTCCACCGGGTGGTAGCCGCCCGAGTCGTACCGGAAGCGGTCGAGGAACGGGAAGAGCAGCAGGGCCGCCACCACGCCCGTCACCAGGGCCGTGCGGTACATCACCGGGCTCTTGGGGAAGGCCGTGAACAGCAGCGAGAACACGACGGTCAGGAACCAGTACCGCGGGTTGGAGATCGGGTTGTTCACGATCACGTTGATCAGCACCAGGCCGGTGAGCGCGGCGATGGCCAGCGGCCTGCGGCGGGCGATCCGGGACGTGATCATCCAGCGGATCAGGAAGAGCATGGCCAGCAGCGCCGGTACGGTGCCGAAGCCGCGGATGAAGGCCGAGCCGACATGGCTGTCGCCGCCGCTGCCCGCGAGACCGCTGGCCTGCACCGACTCGCTGATGCCCTGACGGCTGGAGAAGAAGACGGTCGGGCCGCCGAGCTTCATGATGCACAGCGCGCTGCCGAGGTACGCGACCACGATCAGCAGCCACAGGCGGCGCCGCGACACGGACGCCTGCGGGCGGGCCTTGCGGATACGGGCCGCCGGGCGGTGCCGGGCCAGCAGCGCGCCGACGTCGAAGGCCACGCAGCCGATCAGGACGAGCGTGATCGCCGTCGTCGTGTCGGAGCGCGGGCCCACCACCGGCGTCGGGACCTGCCCGATGACCGCCTGCGCCAGCGGGGCCACGCCCATCGCCACGTACACGAACAGCCAGAACGCGCCCTGGATCAGCCGCCGTCGCCGGGTCAGCACCATCGCCGCCAGCCGGCCGCCGCCGTACACCGTCAGCGTCAACTGGAGCCAGTACGCGGTGTCCCGCACGCCCGTGCCGGGCTGGGCCGCCACGTACGCGGGCAGGAACCCCACCAACGCGATGACCAGCGGCACCGCCAGCGCCCGCGACAGCGCCGCACGCGGCACCGACGTCGTGGCCCGCGCCTCGTCCGGGCCGGGCCGCTCCAGCGGCCCGCCCGCACCGGCCTGGTCCTGTGCCACGTCCAGGGCCATGGCCCACCCCCTTCATGCTCCCCGCGCCGAGTCTATGGCCTCCGGCCGGGAGGATCAGGGCGTCCGGGGCCGGAAGTGCCCCGATGAGGGTTCGGTGTCGATAATGTGAACCCGAGGCGCGGGGGCGCCGAAAAACAGGGGTGGGGAGTCATATGAAGGTGCTGCATGTCGTCACGCTGCATACGCCGACGAACGACTTCGGCGGCCCGACACGGGTGGCGCTGAATCTGTCCAAGGGCCTGCGGGCCCAGGGTGTCGACGCCCGGATCGCGACGCTGGGCGACGGCTTCACGGGCCCGCTGCCGACGGAGCTGGAGGGCGTGCCGTCGTTCGTGCACCAGGCGCGCCACGTGCTGCCGTTCGAGGTGAGCGGCATCACGTCGCCGGGGCTGCTGGCGAAGGCGCGCCGGATGGTGAAGTCGGCGGACGTGGTCCATGTGCACCTGATGCGGGACCTGATCACGCTGCCGTTCGCGCTGGTCGCGCTGGAGGCCGGGGTGCCGCTGGTGATCCAGACGCACGGCATGATCGACCCGACGGAGAAGCTGTTCGCGAAGGCCGTCGACGTCCTGGGCATGAAGCGGGTGCTGCGCAAGGCGGACGCGATCTTGCACCTGACGCGGATGGAACGCGACGGTGTGCAGGCGGTGGTGCCCGACACTCCGCTGACCACCTTCCACCGGCTGGTCAACGGCGTGACGTTGCAGGACCGCAGGCCCGCGCGGGCCGACCGCCCGCCGACCGTGCTCTATCTGGCGCGGGTGCAGAAGCGCAAGCGCCCCGAGGACTTCGTGTCGGCGATGCCCGTGGTGCTGGCCAAGTACCCGGACGCGCGCTTCGTGCTGGCGGGACCCGACACCGGCGATCTGACCGGCCCCATGCGGGAGCTGGCGGCGAAGCTGGGCGTGGCGGACTCGCTGGAGTGCGTCGGCGCGCTGGGCCACGAGCAGGTGCTGGAGCAGCTCAGGAAGTCCGATGTGTACGTGCTGCCGTCGGTGGTCGAGCCGTTCGCCGTCTCGATCCTGGAGGCGATGTCGGTCGGCCTGCCCGTGGTGGTGACCCGGACCGGCGGCCTGTCGCCCGACGTCGAGGCGGCGGGCGCGGGGCGGATCACCGACAGCGACCCCGACGCGGACAACGGCCCGCTGGTCGGCCAGGCGATCCTGGAACTGCTCGACCCGGCCGCCAACGAGGAGGCGTCGGACGCCGCCTGGCGGCTCATCCGCGACCGCTTCTCCATCGGCGCCGTCGTCGACACGCTCATGGAGGTGTACGGGGGCGTCACCCGCGCCGGGTGACGCCCCCGCGTGCGCTTCCGGACCCCGGGTCCCGGAGCGCGGTCCGCGGGCCGGCCCCGGGAAAACCGGGGCCGGCCTCGGGCGGCGCGATCAGCGACCGCGGGTCACGGCCGACTGCGGGTCACGGCCGACCGCGGGTCACGGCTTGCGCCCCTCCCGCGTCTTGAGGCCGATCTGCCAGCGGTAGAAGCTCATGGCGAGCGCGTAGTCGAAGCCCGCCCGGCCGTCGAGGAAGCCGCGCTTGTAGACGTAGGCGTAGGTGAAGGACACCAGCGGCTTGAACGGCGCCTTGTGGAAGAGCTGGCCCTGGCGGGTCTTGACCTGCCGGATCTCCTCCTTCACCCGGGGGTTCAGCTCCAGCCACGCCTCCCAGTCGGAGTAGCGGTTGTGCCGCTCGAACCAGGTGCGCACCGGGTCGAGATCCTCGTGCTCGATCGGTGAGCGCAGCCGGGCGGCCGACGGCGCGACCGGCTGGTAGTGGCCCTCCTGCTCGCCCATGCCGGGCGCTTCGAGGTCGCCGACCTCGGGGAAGTGGCAGCGGGTGCGGTCCAGCAGCGCGCGCTTGACGATGGTGTAGCCGTGCCGCAGCCGCCGTCCCGCGAACCAGTAGCCCAGCGGGATGTCGAAGGCGGCCACCGACGGCGGCCCGGCCGCGAAGGCGGCCTTCAGCTCGGCCAGCAGCTCGGGGCTCGGCGTCTCGTCGCCGTCGAGGAAGAGCAGCCAGGGGATCTCGGTGCGCACATGGTCCAGACACCACTGCTTCTTCTTGGGGTACTTGCCGTCCCACGCGTACTCGACGATCTCCGCGCCGAGGCCCTCGGCGATCTTGCAGGTGTCGTCGGTGCTGGCCGAGTCGACCACCACCACGGCCTCGACGTGGTCGATGACCGACGACACCGTACGGGCGATGTTCTCCGCCTCGTTCTTGGTCGGTATCGCCACCACGATCGGGAGCTTGCTCATGCGGTCCCTCCGTTCATCTCGGTCTCGTCCTGCGGCTCACGGCGCATCGCTCACCCCGTGCCCGCGAGCCACGCGTAGCAGCCGCTGGAGGTGACGCCGCGCGCGGCGGCGGGGACGGTCATCCGGGCGCCGCTGCCGGCCGACAGGGTGCCGTTCGAGCTGGTCACCCGCCAGGTGCAGTGCGTCGACGGGTGCGGCGCGCGGTAGGTGCCGGGCGCGACCGACGTGCCGGGGACGGCCTTCGCCGCCACCGTGAACGTCCCGTCGGCGAAGCCCCGCGCGGCGGCGTCGATCACCGGCTGCTGGTCGGGGCAGAGGCTGCGGACGGCCGCCGCCGCGCCGGACCCGCTGATGTCGCCGGTGACGATCGCCCCGGCCGCCGCGTCCTTGTCGATCTTCGCGGTACGGGTCAGCCGGTCGCAGATCTCCTGGCCGCCCTCGAGGACGGCCACCGGGTCGGTGCCCTTGGGCACCCGCCCCGACAGATACGACTTCTGGGGCTTGCTGAAGGTCCCGCCGCCGGGCGGGGTGAGCTGCGCGTCCGGCACCTTCGGGGCGTCGGCCGCGGAACCCGGCGCCTCGGTGCTGTCGTCCGAACCGGCACCGGCGTCGGGGCTCGTGGTCGCGGACGGTCCCGAAGTGCCGCCCGTGGCCGTCGCGGAGACGCCGGGCGACGCCTTCGCGTCGTTCCTCGCCGTGTCGTGACCGCCTCCGCCACCCCCGCCGCCGCAGGCGCCGAGCAGCACCGCCGCCGCCGTCACGAGGACGGCGGCGGCAGTGGCGGAGCGGTGTTTCCGGGTCACCCGGCGGTCCCGAGCGCGTACTGGTTCGCGATCTGGGCCGGGCTGAGGACCGTCGGGAAGACGGCCGCCTCGTCGATCGAGCCCGCGAAGAACTGGCTCTTCGGCTGGGAAGGCCAGCCGTTCAGGTTGTCGCCGCCGACCCGCCAGAAACCGTCGTAGTTCTGGCTGGTGGTGACGGTGGCGTCACTGCCCTTGAGGACGCCGTCCACGTACAGCCGCATCCCGTTCGCCCCCTGCGTGGCGACGACCTGGTGCCAGTTGCCGTCGTTGTAGCCGCCGGTGGGCGTGGAGACGATGCGGGTGCTGCCGGTGTAGGCGCCGAAGATGAGCTGACCGCTGTCGGTCATGTAGACGTGCTTGTCGTAGTTGCCGCTGGTCTCGGTCGCCAGGTTCCCGAAGCCGATCAGCTTGCCGCCGGAGGTCGTGGTGGTCTTGAACCACGTCTCGACGCTGTACGCGGACGGTGTGGGGTGCGAGCGGTCGCTGTACGTCCACTGGGTGGAGCCGTTGAAGGTGTACGCCTTCGAGCCGGGCACCGCGCCCGGCGAGACGGCGTGCACCGGGCCGCCGACGCTGATCCCGCTGTCGTCGGCCGCGGAGGCGTCCGCGTTGTACGAACCGGCGGCGGCGTCGTAGCGCCAGTACAGATTCGCGCCGTCGGCGAGGACCTGCGTGGCGTACGGCTCGGCCGTGGCCGGGACGGTGGCCGCCGCGTTCGGAGACTGGGCGCTGGTGTTGACGCCGTCACTGGCCGACACCCGGTAGGTGTACTTCACGCCGGGCGTGACATTGGTGTCGGTGAACGTGATCTGCGGGCGGATCCAGGGCTTGGAGTCGCCGCTGACCGTGTAGACGGGGGTGGCCGCGCCGTTGCGGTACACGTTGTAGATCAGCGTGCCGTCGTCGTTGTCGGTGCTCGACTGCCAGGTCACCTTCACCGCACTGGGGTCGATGCTGCTCACCGCGGTCTGCGGCAGCGTCGGGGCGCCGGTGTCGGGGCCGTCGGCGAAGCGGGTCAGGCCCTGCTGCGCGCCGCCGTTGACGGTGGTGAACTCGCCGCCGACCCACATGTAGTCGTGGCCGCCGGACGACGAGATCGCCATCACGCGCGGGCCGATCTTCTCGCCGATCCCGTCGTTGGTGTCGGGGTACCACGACAGCAGGTGCGGGTCGGTGACCGACTCGGCGACCAGGTGCTTGCGCGTCGAGTTGGGGAATTCGCCCATGCTGGAGCAGTCGTGGGCGTGCGAGCCGCTGTAGAGCACGGTGCCGTGGACCACCAGGCTCTGCGTGGCGCCCAGGCAGGTGTCCCGCCAGATCTGGTTGAAGTCGGTGAGGCTGAGCGCCACCCGGCCGTCGAACACGCCGCCGCCGGTGCCCTCGTTGGCGGTGTAGAAGGCGTTGCTCGCCGGGTCCACGATGATCGACTTCGTCACCGAGGTCGCGTCGAGGAACCCGGGCGGGTACGCCTTGGTCAGCGCGCCGGTCGTCGTGTCGACCACGGCGAGCGAGTGCGAGTAGGTGCCGCCGACGTAGTTGAAGTCACCGCCGATGATGGCGTTCTGGCCGTCCGGGGTGATCGCCAGCGCCCGGCCCGGCAGGTCGGCGTTGGGCGACCACGGCAGCAGGGCGCCCGCGGTGTTCACCGCGGCGAACTTGCCACGGGACTGGCCGCCGACCGACGTGAAGTCGCCGCCGAAGTACACGGCGTCCGAGGTCGCGGCGATGGTGCGCACCGTGCCCGAGGCCGCCGGGTGGAAGGTCGTGCTGACCGCGCAGGTGGCCAGGTTGATCGCGGCCAGGCTGCTCACCCCGACGCCGTTGACCGCGCCGAAGAAGCCGCCCGCGTAGAGCGTCTGGCCGTCGGGCGAGACGGCCAGCGCGCGCACGGTGGCGTTGTTGGAGCCCACCGTGAAGTTGAGCTGGCAGCCGGTGGGCGCGCCGGTCGCGGCGTCGAAGGCCGCGAAGTTCGCGACGGACGTCTCGTTGGTCCCGGCCGCGGACCCGGCGGGCCGGATCGCGGAGAAGGTGCCCCCTGTGTAGACCACGCCGTTCGCCTGGGCCATGGCCCACACGATCCCGTTGGTCTGGTACGTGCTGAGATTGTCGGCGGTGATGCCGACCGGTGGTTGGAGCGCGGTCGCCGATGGCGACGACATCACTCCCAGCGTCGCGGCTGCCAGCAATATGGCAGCCGAGAACACCGGCAATTTACGCATGAGTTGCCCCCCAGGCCCCTGATGTGTTGCAACGGCCGATACGGCCGTCGTGATGCACGGCAGAGTAGGGGGTTCCGCTTAGCCCGGTCTGCCTTTTTGACGAATAAAGTGACATCACATCATCTGTCGATGCGAATCGTGGCCCCCGACAACTGGTCCGCCACCTGTCGGATGTCCGCGTCGACCATGATCCGGGCCAGCTCCGCCACCCTGACCTGCGCCTTCCAGTCCAGCAGGTCCCGTGCCTTGCTCGCGTCGCCGATGAGCGCGTCGACCTCGCTGGGCCGCTCGTATTTCGGGTCGTACCGGACATGCTCGGCCCAGTCCAGACCCGCGTGCTCGAAGGCCACCTCGAGGAACTGCCGTACGGTCGCGGCCTCGCCGGTCGCCACCACGTAGTCCTCCGGCTCGTCGCGCTGGAGCATCCGCCACATCGCGTCCACGTACTCCGGCGCGTAGCCCCAGTCGCGCACCGCGTCCAGATTGCCCAGGTAGAGCCGGTCCTGGAGGCCGGCCTGGATACGCGCGATGGCGCGGGTGATCTTGCGGGTGACGAAGGTCTCACCGCGGCGCGGGGACTCGTGGTTGAACAGGATGCCGTTGACGGCGTACATCCCGTACGCCTCGCGATAGTTCACCGTCGCCCAGTAGGCGAAGACCTTCGCGCAGCCGTACGGGCTGCGCGGGTGGAACGGGGTGCGCTCGTTCTGCGGCGGCGGGGCGGCGCCGAACATCTCCGAGGACGACGCCTGGTAGATCCGCGCCTCGATGCCGCTCGCCCGCAGTGCCTCCAGCAGCCGCAGCGCGGACAGGCCGGTGACGTCCCCGGTGTACAGCGGCGCGTCGAAGGAGACCCGCACATGGGACTGCGCGCCCAGGTTGTAGATCTCGTCCGGCCGCAGGTCGCGCAGCAGGCTCACCAGCGCGATGCCGTCGGTGAGATCCGCGTGATGCAGCACGAAGGAGCGGTTCTTCTCCTGGGGGTCCTGGTAGATGTGGTCGATCCGTTCGGTGTTGAACGTCGACGAGCGGCGCACGAGGCCGTGCACGGTGTAGCCCTTGGACAGCAGCAGCTCCGCGAGATACGAGCCGTCCTGGCCGGTGACGCCGGTGATGAGCGCGGTCTTGCCCATGTGAGTCCCCCCAACTGGTCGGGTTGTGCTGTATTTCGTACGTAAAGATGGGTTGGCACCCGATCGGGTGAAGTGTGCTGGCAGAATGCCGTTCCATGACAGACCTACTGCCGGACGCGGCCCGGATCTTCGTCGCGGGCCACCGCGGCCTCGTCGGCTCCGCCGTGGCCCGCCGCCTCACCGCCGACGGCCACCAGGTGCTCACCCGGGGCCGCGCGGAACTGGACCTGCGGGACGCGGCGGCGACCGCCGCGTATCTGCGCGACATCCGGCCCGACGCGGTGGTGCTCGCGGCGGCCAAGGTCGGGGGGATCATGGCCAACTCGACCTACCCCGTGCAGTTCCTTGAGGACAACCTCCGGATCCAGCTCAGCGTCGTCGCCGGGGCCCACGAGGCGGGCGTCGCCCGCCTGCTCTTCCTCGGCTCCTCGTGCATCTACCCCAAGCTGGCCCCGCAGCCGATCCACGAGGACGCGCTGCTCACCGGCCCCCTGGAGCCGACCAACGAGGCGTACGCGCTCGCCAAGATCGCCGGCATCGTCCAGGTGCAGTCCTACCGCAAGCAGTACGGCGCCTCGTACATCTCCGCGATGCCCACCAACCTCTACGGCCCCGGCGACAACTTCGACCTCGCCACCTCGCACGTGCTGCCCGCCCTCATCCGTCGCTTCCACGAGGCCGAGCGGGACGGCGCGGCCGAACTGACCCTGTGGGGCAGCGGCACACCGCGGCGCGAATTCCTGCACGTGGACGACCTCGCCGCGGCCTGCGCGCTGCTGCTGCGGGTCTACGACGGCGCCGAGCCGGTCAACGTCGGCTGCGGCGAGGACCTGACCATCCGCGAACTGGCCGAGACTGTCAGGGACGTCGTCGGCTACCGCGGCACGATCGGCTGGGACACCACAAAACCCGACGGCACGCCGCGCAAGCTGCTCGACGTGTCCCGTCTTCAGGCGCTCGGCTGGCGGCCGGAGATCGCGCTGCGGGACGGGATCGCCGCGGTGTACGCGGACTGGCGGGCGACCGCCGGGTCTGTGGCCGGAACAGTGACTCACTAGTACGCCCCGCGTCCGTCGACCACGGCCCGCAGGGTGCGGGCCATCACATCCGCGTCGCCCGAGAGCGACCAGTTGTCGACGTACCGCAGATCGATCGCGAGGGTCTCGTCCCAGGACAGCTCCGACCTGCCGCTGACCTGCCACAGACCCGTGATGCCCGGCTTGACCGCGAGGCGCCTGACCTCCACCTCGTTGTACCGCGCCACCTCGTCGGGCAGCGGCGGACGCGGGCCGACCATCGACATCTCGCCGCGCAGCACGTTCACGAGCTGCGGCAGCTCGTCCAGTGACAGCCGCCGCAGCAGCCGCCCGACGCGGGTGACCCGGGGGTCACGACGCATCTTGAACATCAGGCCGTCGTTCTCGTTCGACCCGTGCAGATCGGGCTTGCGCTGCTCCGCGTCGACCACCATCGTGCGGAATTTCCACATGGTGAACGGCACACAGCCCTGCCCGTACCGGATCTGCCGGTGGAAGGCCGGGCCCTGCGAGGTCAGCCGGACCGCCGCCGCCACCAGGCCGAAGACCGGGGAGAGCAGCAGGAGTCCGAGCCCCGCGCCGACCCGGTCGAGGGCCGACTTGAGCACCGGCTGGACGCCGCGCCTGGACGGCGGGGCGATGTGCAGCATGGCCAGGCCCGCGGGCGCGTCCAACTGCACCCGGCGCACGGCCACATCGATCAGCCCCGGCAGCACCGCGAGCGGCAGGCCCGCGTCGTGCAGGGACCAGGACAGCCTGCGCAGCCGTTCCGCGGACAGCCGCGGTCCCGGCGCCACCAGGACCAGCTCCGCCCCGTGGTCACGGGCGGCGCCGAGCACGATGCCCGCGTCCTCGGCGAGACCGGACGGCGCGACCGCGCCGAGCCGTGCGGTGACCGGGGCCCCGCACTCCAGCTTGGCGTTGCCCACCGGGACCACCCCGACCACCACATACGCGTGTTCGGTACGGGCCGCGAGGTGGCCCACCACATGGTCGGCGGAGCTCGGCTCGCCGATGACCAGCACCCTGCGCACGGCGTGGGCCTCGCGCCGGGCGGCGATCAGGTGGTGGTGGGTGAGCATCCGGCAGGCCGCCGTCAGCACGGGACCGGCGGTCAGCCCGGCCAGCGCGTACGACGGTTCCGCCACCTGATCGAAGGCGGTCCTGAGCACGGCGAGCACCCCGAGCAGCATCAGCCAGTCCCGGAGCACCGCCCCGGCGCCGCGGTGCTCGCCGAGGACGTCCGCCGCGTAACGCCGCCTGACCGCCTGGACACCGACCCAGGCGAGCGCCGCCACGGCGGCGCAGACCAGCGGGTGCGGCTGGCCGGTGGCATGGAAGATCGCCGCGACCGGGAACGCGATCCCGAGCACGTCGACGGTGAGCGCGAGCGGCAGATACCACCGCGCCTTGTCACTGAACCTGCCGTGCCCGCCGTAAGGGCCGGGCGCAGCGAGGGCACCGGTGGAACCCGATGCCCTCCTGCCGAACGCGTGCGCGGCTTTCGCGCGCACGGGTCTCGTATCGGCACTCATGGGTATGACCGGTAGAACCCGGTTTGCTTCGACACGCCGCATGGACCCCCCTGGCACATCGCGACCGACGAGGCGCTCTACCACTTCCCCAAGGGGTAGTGCGCCTGGATAAGAGCGAACGCTAGGCCAACACGAGGGCTTTCCGCTGCGGTTTACGCAGATTCGAGCCGTTGTTATGACCGAGTTAACACAAGTATGGATATCGAATGGCCACAGAGTGTAAGGAGGCCGTTACGGGTGTGCACGACCCTTACCCTTGGGACTTGTGTCCACTGTGCACCTACCCGACGACCTGCGTACAGCCCTGTCGGCGCGACTGAGCGCCACGGCCCCCACCAGGGCTTCCGCCGAGGTGGAACGCCTCATCGAAACATATCGTGGCAAGTCGCCGACGTCAGCGCCCATTCTGCGGGACGCGGCGTCGGTGGCGGCTTACGCGGCCTACCGTATGCCCGCCACGTACGCGGCCGTCAGGGCCGCGCTCGAGGCATTCCGTTTGCAGGCCGGGCAGTGGTCGCCCGCGACCCATCTCGACCTCGGCGGCGGGACCGGCGCGGCGACGTGGGCGGTGGCCGACGCGTTCCCGGGCGATCCCTCGGCGAGCGCGCACACCTCCACCGTCCTCGACTGGTCGCAGTCCGCCCTCGACCTGGGAAGTGAACTGGCGCGCACCGCCGAGTCGCCCGCCCTGCGCGCCGCGCGCTGGACCCGGTCGCCGCTCGGCGGCGGACCCGCGCTGCCCGCCGCCGACCTGGTCACCGTCTCGTACGTGATCGGGGAGTTGACCGCCGCCGACCGCACCGCGCTGATCGACGCGGCCGCGGCGGCGGCCACCGGGGCGGTGCTCGTCGTCGAGCCCGGCACCCCCGAGGGGTACGCGCGCACGATCGCCGCCCGCGACCGGCTGCTCGCCGCCGGGCTCACCGTCCTCGCGCCCTGCCCGCACGACGCGGCCTGCCCGGTCACCGGCGACGACTGGTGCCACTTCGCCGCCCGCGTCCAGCGCAGCTCGCTGCACCGGCAGGTCAAGGGCGGCTCACTGCCCTACGAGGACGAGAAGTTCAGCTACGTGGCCGCCGCGCGGTTCCCCGCGGCCCCCGCCCCCGGCCGCGTCGTGCGCCACCCGCAGATCCGCAAGGGCCTGGTCCTGCTCGACCTGTGCACCGCCGACCGCGGCCTGGTCCGCGACACCGTCAGCAAACGGCACGGCGACACCTACCGCGCGGCCCGCGACGCCTCCTGGGGCGACCCCTGGAGCTAGCGCCCTACAGCCAGCCGTAGCGGTGGAAGGCGCGGTAGCACAGGAAGGACAGCGTGGCCATCACGCCCACCATCAGCGGGTAGCCGAAGGACCAGCGCAGCTCGGGCATGTGGTCGAAGTTCATGCCGTAGAAGCCCGCGATCATCGTCGGGACGGCGAGGATCGCGGCGCCCGCGCTGATCCGCCGCATGTCGACGTTCTGTTGCACGGCGAGTTGGCTGAGATTGGCCGCCAGCAGACCGTCGACCAGCTCGCCGTAGCCCACCAGCCGCTCGCGGACGTGGGTCAGGTGGTCGGCGACGTCGCGCAGATAGCGGGCGACCTCGGCGCCGATGAGCCGGTCCGGCTCCTCGCTCAGCCGCTGCAAGGGCCTGGCCATCGGGTGCACGGCCCGCTTGAACTCGATGAGCTCCCGCTTGAGCTGGTAGATCCGCTCGGCGTCGTCGCGGTGCGAGTCGGCGAAGACGTCGGCCTCCAGGTCGTCCACGTCCAGCTCGACCTCGTCGGCGACGTCCAGGTAGTCGTCCACGACCTGGTCGACGATGGCGTGCAGGACCGCCGAGGGGCCGTGCGCCAGCATCTCAGGGCTGCTTTCGAGGGCGTGCCGTACGCGGGTCAGCCCCGGCGCGCTGCCGTGCCGCACCACCACGACGAAGTCCGCGCCGAGGAAGATCATCAGCTCACCGGTGTCGACCACCTCGCTGGTCGCGGTCAGCTTCTCGTGCTCGACGAAGACGATCGTCTTGACCACCATGAACAGCGAGTCGCCGTACCGCTCCAGCTTGGGCCGCTGGTGCGCGGTCACCGCGTCCTCGACCGCCAGCGGATGCAGCCCGAACACCTCGGCGATCTCGGTCAGATGCTCCGCCTCCGGCTCGTGCAGCCCGATCCAGGCGAAGCCGCCGGTGTGCTTCCTGGCCTCCGCCAGCGCCTCGCGCGGCGGCAGCGACGCCACCCGCGAGCCGTCCGCGTACACCGCGCAGTCGACCACCACGTCCGCGGTGCGGCGGCGCTGCTCGGGCACCGTGCCGTCCTCGCCGAGGGTGTGCCAGGTGCCGCCGCGCCGCCACTGCCTGCGGCCGACCGTGCGGCGGGCGAGCCGCCTGGGGTCGATCAGCCGCGGGTCCAGACGCCGGCCAGGGGTGATGCCGCGTTCGTCGGTGGTCATCGTGCCTTCTCCAGTACCGCCATGGCCGCGTTGTGCCCGGGAACACCGCTCACCCCGCCGCCGCGGGCCGCGCCCGCGCCGCAGAGGAAGACGTTCTCATGCGGGGTGCCGACGCCCCAGCGGCCTGTGGCGTACGTCACCTGATCCGCGTCCGGCGCGGCGTACGGCCACGACAGGTCGCGGTGGAAGATGTGGCCGCCGGGCAGGCCCACCTCGCGCTCCAGGTCCAGCGGCGACTTCGCCTCCAGACACGGCCTGCCGTCGCCGTCCAGCAGCAGGCAGTCCGCCAGCGGCTCGGCGAGCACCGCGTCGAGTTGCGCCAGCGTCGCCTCCAGCAGCGCGTCCTTCGCCCCCGCCGGGTCCGCCGCGAACAGCCGCGCGGGCGTGTGCAGTCCGAACAGGGTCAGCGTGTGGACGCCCCGCCCGGCCAGTTCCGGCGAGAGGATCGACGGGTCGGTCAGGCTGTGGCAGTAGATCTCCGACGGCGGCGCGTCCGGCAGCCGCCCCGCGGCGGCCTGCTCGTACGCGGTCGCCAACTGCTCGTAGCCCTCGGCGATGTGGAAGGTCCCGGCGAACGCCTCGCGCGGGTCCACCGAGGTGTCGCGCAGCCGCGGCAGCCTGCGCAGCAGCATGTTGACCTTGAGCTGCGCGCCCTCGGGGGCCGGACCCGGCGCCGCCTCGCCCAGCAGCCCGGCCAGCGTGTGCGGCGCCGCGTTGACCAGCACGTCACGCGCCCCGACCGTCACCTGGCGCCCGTCGCGCTCGTACGTCACCTCCGCGCGTACGCCGTCCGCCGCGATGCCCGTGACCTCGGCGCCGGTGACGATCTCGGCGCCCGCCGCGCGGGCCGCGTCCGCCAGCGCGTCGGTGAACGCGCCCATCCCGCCCACCGGCACGTCCCAGTCGCCGGTCCCGCCGCCGATCACGTGGTAGAGGAAACAGCGGTTCTGCCGCAGCGACGGGTCGTGGGCGTGCGTGAAGGTGCCGATCAGCGCGTCGGTGAGGACCACGCCCCGCACCAGGTCGTCAGCGAAGGCCGCCTCCACCGTCTCGCCCAGCGGCCGCTCGAACAGCGCCTCCCAGGCCGCGGAGTCGCCGATCGCGCTCTCCAGCGCGGCCCGCGAGGGCAGCGGCTCGGTCAGCGTCGGGAACACCGCCTGCGCGACCCGCCCGGTCATCGCGTAGAACCGCTGCCACGCCTCGAAGTCCCGATCGTCGCCGGTCAGCGCCGCGAACTGCTCCCGCGTACGGGCCGCGTCGCCCGCGTCCACCAGCAGGCCGCCGGTGCCGCGCGGGGTGTACGAGGAGATCCGGCGGCGGCGCACCGCGAACCGCAGCCCCAGCTCGTCGGTGATCCGCGCGGGCAGCAGGCTCACCAGGTAGGAGTAGCGCGACAGCCGCGCGTCCACCCCGGCGAAGGCCCGGGTCGACACGGCCGCGCCGCCGGTCGCGGGCAGCCGTTCGAGCAGCAGCACCCGGCGGCCCGCGCGGGCCAGATAGGCGGCGGCGACCAGCCCGTTGTGGCCGCCGCCGACGATCACCACGTCATGCCGTGCCCCGCTCGAAACGTCCATCCCCGCACCCTATGACGCGGCGGCGCACGGCATGGGGCGGTCGGGACCGGGCGGTTCAGCTGGGCGGCGGCCGAGCCGCCACCACGCCGAGGCCCCCGGCCGGGAGGACCCGCGGCGTGGCTCGCGCGGGCTCGGGCCGCGCGCCGGTCAGCCGACGGCCGGGCGCAGCTCCATCGTGCAGCACTTCACGCTGCCGCCGGCCTTGTGCAGCTCCGACATGTCCACCGGGACCGGCTCGAAGCCCCGGTCGCGCAACGGCCCGAGCAGGCCGGTGGCGGTACGCGGCAGCAGGACGTTGCGGCCGTCGCTGACCGCGTTGAGGCCGAGCGCGGCGGCGTCCTGCGCCGTCGCCAGCAGCGCGTCGGGGAAGAGCCGGGCCAGCACGGCGCGGCTGCCGGGGGAGAAGGCGCCGGGGTAGTACATGATCTCGTCCCGCGCGTCGTCGAGCACGGCCAGCGCCGTGTCCAGGTGGTAGTAGCGCGGGTCGGTCAGCTCCAGGCCGATCACCGGACGGCCGAAGAACTCCTGCGCCTCCGAGTGCGACAGCGGGCTGCTCCGGAAGCCCTGGCCCGCCAGGATCCACGTCGCCGTGACCGCGAAGTCGCCCTCCGCCTCGTTGATGTGCACCGGCTCGCGCGGATCGGGAAAGCCGTTGCTCCTGAACCACGCCAGGTGCGCCGGGGCCTCGGCCTCGCGCTCGGGGTTCGCGAACCTCGCGCCCAGCACCTTCCCGTCCACGACGGTCGCGCCGTTCGCCGCGAACACCATGTCCGGCAGGTCCTCCACCGCGTCCAGCAGCTCCACGGTGTGGCCCAGCGCCCGGTACCTGTCGCGCAGGTCCTCCCACTGGAACAGGGCCAGTGCCGGGTCCACCGGCTTCGTCGGGTCCATCCACGGGTTGATCGAGTACGTCACTCGGAAGTGCGCCGGTGGACACATCAGGTACCGGCGGGGTGTCGCAGTGCGCAAAGAGGGCTCCTCGGGGGGTGGTGAAGGGCCGCCTCCGGCGGACGGTCGGCCCCCCGGAGTTCGTACGTACGCCCCGATTCTGCGCCTCCCGCTGGGGTCCCGCACCACCAAGTACCCCAAAGGGTTCCCCCCTTTCCCCCCGTACGGTTCCTTCGCGTCGGGCGGCGCGCCGGTCTTTTAGGGGCGCGGGGAACTGCGCGCTCAGCCATGACGCTCCTGCGGGTCACCACCGGCCCCGGCGGGGCGGTTCGGTTGTCTCCGGACCACCGGCCCGGTGGGGGCTGGCCGCGCAGTTCCCCGCGCCCCTGACGGGGCACCGTCTCTCGTCCGGGCGGTGAGCCGATCCTTTAGGGGCGCGGGGAACTGCGCGCTCAGCCACGATGCTGCTGCGGGTCACCACCGGTCCCGGCGGGGCAGTTCGGTTGTCTCCGGACCACCGGCCCGGTGGGGGCGGGCCGCGCAGTTCCCCGCGCCCCTGGCGGGGCGGGCCGCGCAGTTCCTCGCGCCCCTGGCGGGGCGCTGCCGCGGGGCGCCACCGGGCCCGGTGGGTGGGGGGTCAGCGGAGGGGGAGGATCAGGGGGGTGCCGCTGCGGGGGTGGGGGAGGACTTCGACGGGGTGGCGGTAGACGGCGGAGAGCCGTTCGGCGGTGAGCACCGCCGCAGGCGAACCGTTGGCGGTGACGCGGCCGGAGGACAGGACGGCGACACGGTCGGCATGGGCGGCGGCGAGACCGAGGTCGTGGAGGACGACGACGACCCCGCGCCCGAGAGCGGCCTGCTCGCGGCAGACGCGCAGGACGAGCTCCTGGTGGTGAAGGTCAAGGGCGGCGGTCGGCTCGTCGAGCAGCAGCAGCGGCGCGCGTTGGGCGAGCACCCGCGCGAGCGCGACGCGCGCCCGCTCGCCGCCCGAGAGCGCGGGATAGGCCCGCTCGGCGAAGCCCGTGACCTCGGTGGCGCGCATGGCCGCCGCCACCGCGGCCTCGTCCTCGTGGGCGAGGACGGTCCCGGCCCACGGCGCGCGCCCCATCCGTACGACCTCGTCGGCGGTGAAGGGGAAGGCGAGCGGCGAGGACTGCGGGAGCACGGCCCGGCGCAGGGCGAGCTGCCGGGCGGTCCAGCGGCCGAGGGGCGCGCCGCCGACCCGCACCTCACCGGAGTCGGCGGGCACGTCACCGGCCAGCGCCCCCAGCAGCGTGGACTTGCCCGCGCCGTTGGGCCCGACCAGGGCGAGCACTTCGCCCGCGTGGACGGCGACGCCGACCCCGTCGAGCACGGGGCGCCCGCCGAGCCGTACGACCAGGTCGTGGGCCTCGGCCAGGACGTCGCCGGGGGCGGGCGGCGGCGGGAGGGACGTACGGGCGCGGCGTCGTACCGCGAGCGGCCTCATGCCCAACCCCCCTGCCGGCCGCGGGTCCTGCGCAGCAGCCAGAAGAAGAAGGGGCTGCCGACGAGGGCGGTCAGCACGCCCAGCGGCAGCTCCGCGGGCGAGGCGAGCGTACGGGCGGCGAGGTCGGCCGCGACCAGGACGAGCGCGCCGCCGAGGGCGCTGCCCGGCACCAGGAAACGGTGTCCCGGCCCCGCGGCCATCCGCAGCAGATGCGGCACGACGAGCCCGACGAAGGCGACGATCCCCGCGACCGCGACGGCCGCCGCCGTCAGCAGCGCCACGATCAGGATCACCGCGATCCGCATCCGTTCGACGTCCACGCCGAGGTGCTTGGCCTGGCGTTCGCCGAGCGCCAGCAGGTCCAGGCGGCGGGAGAAGAACGGCGCCACGGCGAGACCCGCCAGCGCGCAGGGCAGCACCGCGAGCACCTTCGGCCAGCTCGCCTGGGCCAGCGAACCGAGCTGCCAGAAGGTGATCTGGGTGAGCTGCGAGTTGTCCGCGAAGAAGACGAACAGGCCGATGAGGGCGCCCGCGAAGGCGTTCACCGCGATGCCGGTGAGGACGAGGGTGACGACCTCCGTCCGGCCGCCGGACCGGGACAGGCCGTACACGAGGAGGACGGTCAGCAGCCCGGCGACGAAGGCGCACACCGTCACCGACCAGGTGCCCGCGAAGGTCAGGCCGAGCGCGATCGACCCGACGGCGCCCACCGCGGCGCCGGACGAGATCCCGATCACCCCCGGCTCGGCCAGCGGATTCCCGAACACGCCCTGCATCAGCGCCCCCGCGCACCCCAGCGAGCCGCCGACCAGCAGCGCCAGCACGATGCGCGGCAGCCGTACGTCCCACAGCACCGACTCCGCCACCCGGTCCAGCCGGTGGCCCCCGAGGCCGCAGCGGTGCGCCACCGACGCCAGCACGTCTCCCGCCGGAATCCCGTACGCCCCGATCCCGGCCGACACGACGCTCAGCACGACCAGCCCCGCGGCCAGCACCCCGATCAACACGGTCGCCCGGCCACGCCGGTTGGCCTGACGGCCGGTCGGCCGCGGCCCGTCGTCCGCGATCCCCCCGGGGCCGCTCGCTTCCTTGGGCCCCGTGCGCGTATGCGCCGCGTCATCGTGCGCCGGTACGGAGTCCTGGGCTCCTGGGCCGGCGTCCCGAGCGGGAGCCGCAGTCGTGGTCGGCCGGGTGTCGTCGTCCGTCCCGGCGGGCGCGGTGTGTTCCTCGTTCGGGGAGGCCGTGGTCGTCATGGGCCGGGTCACCGGGCCTTTTGGTGGATGCCGGTGGTGAGCCGGCGCAGGACGGAGTCGGTGCGGGGGCCGAAGTTGAGGAGGGTGCCGTCGTCGATGGCGACGACACGGTGGTCGAGACCGGCGGGGGTCTGGGCGACGCCCGGGACCTTTTCGAGGCCGCTGACCCCGCCGACGGAGTCGAGCCCCTTGGTCATGACGAGGATGACGTCGGGCGCGGCCTTCACCAGGGCCTCGCTGGTGATGGGGGTGAAGTCCTTGTCGAGGCCGGAGGCGGTCCCGGCGTCGACGCCGCCCGCCGCCGCGATGAGGGAGTCGGCGCCGGAGCCGCGCCCGCCGATCAGATAGACCGACGCGGTGCCGCGCAGGTAGAGGAAGGCGACGCGCGGTTTGTCGGACGTGCTCGGAATCGTCGCGCGGACGGCGTCGATCCGTTGCGCCGTACGCGCGCGCAGCGTGTCACCCGCGGCCTTCACGCCGAGCGCGGCGGCCACGGCGTCGATCCGCGGGCCCACGTCGTCGAGCGACGTCGCCGTCTTGACGACGACGAGCGGGACGCCCGCGTCGCGGATCTGGCGGATCGCCTCGGCCGGGCCCGTGGTGTCCTCGGCGAGGACGAGGGTGGGGTGCAGGGACAGGACGCCCTCGGCGGAGACGTCGTGGGCGCGGGTCACCACCGGCAGCTTCGCCGCCTGCGCGAAGGTCGCCGTGATGTCGCGCGCGACGACGTTCTTGCCGAGGCCCAGCGTGAAGACGATCTCGGACAGCCCGCCGGTGAGCGGCACGATCCGGTCGGCGGCGGTGACGGTGACCTTCCGGCCGTCCGCCGAGGTGACGGTGGCGGGCAGTACGGGCACGGGCGCCGCACCGGCCAGCGGTTCGATCCGGTCGGCGTCCGCTCCCGCGCTCGACGTCGCCCCCGAACCGCTCGCGGACGGCCCCGCCTTCCCCGCCGAGCCGCCGCACGCGGTGAGCGCGAGCGCCAGCAGCCCGCCGAGCAGCGAGAAGGCCACGCCCCGCGCGGCGCACGCGTTCCGCCGCACGGGAGCGCGGCGCCGCGAGCGACCGCGCCCCGAGCCGCCGGCTTCCGGGGCGGCCTGGAGGCTGATCGGTTGTGAACGGGCGGGGGACGAAGGCGGGGTTGGTGACGCGGCGAGGTCCGGGGCGGCTCGGACGGCGGTCGGCTGTGAACGGGCGGGGGACGAAGGCGGGGTTGGTGACGCGGCGAGGTCCGGGGCGGCCCGGACGCCGGTCGGTTGTGAACGGGCGGGGGACGAAGGCGGGGTTGGTGACGCGGCGAGGTCCGGGGCGGCCCGGACGGCGGTCGGTGGTGAACCGGCGGGGGACGAAGGCGGGGTTGGTGACGCGGCGAGGTCCGGGGCGGCCCGGACGGCGGTCGGTGGTGGACCGGCGGCCGGTGGACGGGTGGGTTCCGGCGCGGTGCGGTCGCCCAAGTCGGCCCGGGTACGGCCGCGTTGCGGAGTGTCGGCGTCCGTGGCGCCCAGGGAGCGCCCGGCCTGCGAGCCCGTCGTCGGGAAGCCCGCGGCATGCGGCTCGGCATCCGCTCGGTCGGGACGTCGTTCGGAACCTGTTCGCACTGCCAACCCGTCCCTTGCCGTGGTGCCGTCATGTCGTGATGCCGCTGTGCCCGCGCGCCAGCGCGTTCGGCGACGTCGCGGGAGGGTTCCCCGCCGGTCGGTGATTAGCTTAGGTTAGCCTTACCTGAGTTTGCCAGTCCTGGAGGGGTCCATGCCGTTGTTCCGTCATGCCCGCGTGCGCCGTACCGGCGGCCGGGCCGTCTCGCTCACGGCCGTGAGCACCGCGCTGCTCGGCGCGGTCGCGCTGACCGCGCTGACCGCGGTGCTGCCCGCGTCAAGGGCGGACGCCGCGACGAGCCGTACGGTCGCCGGGGGACGGCTGGACTGGGGAATCAAGGCGTCGTTCCAGAGCTATGTCACCGGGCCCATCGCGAAAGGCAGTTGGGCGATGACCGGTGGCGCGGGCACCTTCGGCAGCAACCAGTTCCGCTTCCCTTCGGCGCGGGGCTCGTACGATCCGGGCAGCGGCGCGCTGACCGCCGCCTTCGCGGGCGGCGTCCACTTCCTGGGGCACCGGCAGGCCAGCGGCGCCTATCAACTCGACCTCACCATCAGCCGTCCCACCGTCAAGATCTCCGGCGGCCACGGCACGCTCTACGCCGACATGCGCAGCAAGGACAAGAACACCGGTCGGGTCACCACCACAGCCCAGGTGCCGCTCGCCTCGCTCGCCGTCGGCGGCGTCAACACCCGCGGGGTCACCGGGCCGCAGATCACCCTCAGCGGCATCCCGGCCACCCTCACCTCGCAGGGCGCCCGCGCCTTCGCGGGCTACTACACCACCGGCACCCCGCTGGACCCGGTCAGCCTCTCGGTCGACCTGCGCGCGCCCGCCTCGCCGACCACCGCCCCGCCGCGGACCCCGACCGGCGGCGCGAGCGACAAGGCGTCGGGGAAGCCGACCGCCACCTCGACGGCCGTGCCCGGCACGGTCGTCGACGCCGCCGCCGACTGGGGCGTACGCCGCACCTTCCGCGAGTACGTGACCGGCGACATCGCCAAGGGCCGCTGGACGGTGGCCGACGGCGCGCGGGACGGCGGCGCCCTGTTCCGCTTCGGCGCGGGCCGCGGCACGTACGACGCCTCGCACCACTCGCTGGACGCCCGGTTCGGCGGGACGGTGCGCTTCGTCGGGATGAAGGCGGCGGACGGCACGTACGGGCTCGACCTGTCGATCAGCGCGGTCCGCGTCACGGTCACCGACGGCAAGGGCACGCTGTACGCGGACGGCGAGCCGTTCATCACCTTCGCCGCGCCCGCCGCGCTCGCGCCGAAGAACGGCCTGATCTCCCTGACCGAGGTCCCGACCACGCTGACGGCGCAGGGCGCCAAGGCGTTCAACGGCCTCTACACCGCGGGTACTTCGATGGACCCGCTCACGCTCTCCGTCGCCCTCGACAAGGCGGCGGCCCTGCCCGCGCTGCCCGACATCGGCTCCGACCCCACGGCGTCCGCCACCCCGGCGGCGTCCCCGGCGCCGAGCACCGCACCAGCCGCGCCGCGCACCGAGACCGCCGCCGACAGCTCGCACGACGGCGCGCCGGTCGGCCTGCTGGCCGGCGGCTCGGCCGCGGTCCTCGCCGCGGCGGCGGTCGTCTTCACCGTCGTACGGCGCAAACGCCGTACCGAAGACGGTGGCTGACGGCGCGTCACCCAGACGTCGGCTGACGGCGCGTCACCTCCCCCCGCACCTCGCACCACCCGCTCGAACCG
Organism: Streptomyces sp. NPDC088910; assembly: GCF_044749865.1. Taxonomy (NCBI): domain Bacteria; kingdom Bacillati; phylum Actinomycetota; class Actinomycetes; order Kitasatosporales; family Streptomycetaceae; genus Streptomyces; species Streptomyces sp. NPDC088910. The sequence goes on along the minus strand of NZ_JBIVIV010000001.1, from coordinate 284,516 downwards.
CAGCACCGCAGGACGCGTACGGCCGCACGCAGCGTGCGGCCGCAGGGTCCGTACGCCCTCCGTACGGCCGCATGCCCGCACCGGGCACCACCGCACCGAGCACCACCTTCCGAGGAACACAAGGAGCACACCACCCCATGACCGCCCGCCTCAGCTCCCGCGCGCTCGCCCTGGCCATAGCCACCGCCACCGCGGGGGCGGCCACCGCCCTGCTGGTCCCGGCGTTCGCCGCCGCCGACTCGCCGTCGTCCCCGGCCGTACCGCTCACCGGCGGCACCTTCGACTGGGGCGTCAAGCAGTCGTTCCGCTCGTACGTGACCGGCCCCGCGGGGGGCACCATCACCACCGCGGACGGCGCGACCGCCAACTCCAACGGCACCTTCCACTTCACCAACGGCCAAGGCTCGTACGACACGTCGACGCACGGCGTGACCGTCGGCTTCGACGGCAGCGTCGAGTTCGCGTCCACGCTGCACGGCTTCGACATCAAGCTGGCCGACCTCAAGGTCGTCACCGTCGGCACCACGGGCAGGATCACCGCCGACGTGACCGCCGCGGGCAGCACGTCGAACGACGTGGAATTCGCCACGCTCGACCTGTCGAACGTCAGGCCCGGCGGCGGCGCGGGCGGCGCGATGACCTTCAACGGCATCCCGGCCACGCTGACCGCCGACGGGTCGAGCGCCTTCAACGGCATGTACCAGCCCGGTACGGCGCTGGACGCAGCCGACCTGTCCGTCACTCCGGGCGCCGCCCCGACGACGACGCCGCCCACCACCCCGCCGACCACGGCCCCCACCACGCCGCCGACCACCAACCCGCCGACCACCAACCCGCCGACCGGCGAGCCCACCGGTGAGCCCACGGGCGAGCCGACCGCCACGCCCACCACGACCGCGCCCGGCGGCCCCGCCGCCGTCGTGGACGGCAACCTCGACTGGGGCGTCAAGCAGTCCTTCCGCTCCTACGTCACAGGACCGATCGCCGACGGCAAGGTGGAGCTCACCGACGGCGCCACCGGCACCGCCTCCGGCTACCGCTTCCCCAAGGGCGCCGGCACCTACGACGCCGCCACCAAGACCCTCAACGCCTCCTTCTCCGGCGGCGTCCGCTTCCTCGGCCACCTCCAGCAGGGCACGTACGCGCTCGACCTGAAGTTCGGCAACTTCACGGTGGCCACCAAGGGCGCCACCGGCACCCTCACCGCCGACGTGTCGGCCAAGGACATGGCCTCGGGCAAGGTCACCGACTACAAGGGCATCGCCGTGGCCACCCTGAGCGGTGTCGCGCCGACCGCCGACGGCGACGTCGTCACGGTCTCCGGCGCCTCCGCCGTGCTCACCGAGGACGGCGCGAAGGCGTTCAGCGGCTTCTACAAGGCGGGCGACGCGCTCGACCCGGTGACGGTCGCCGTCTCGCTGGACGACAGCGCCACCCTGCCGACCGGTTCGCCGAGCCCGTCGGCCGGTTCGTCGGGCGGTTCCTCCGACGGCGGTACGACCGGCGGCTCCACCAGCGGCGGTACGACCGGCGGTTCCGGCAGCACGGTCGGCGGCACCGGCAACGACTTCACCACCGACGGCGAGCTGGCCTCCACCGGCTCCGGCACCCCGTCCGCCGCGCTGCTCGCCGCCGCGGGCGCCCTGCTGGTGACCGGCGCCGCCGCGACCGTCACCGTGGCCCGCCGCCGCAACACCGTCTGACGCAACACCGTCCGACGCGGCACCGTCTGCCACGAAGACCTCAGGCACAGCCGAAAGCCGGGCGGCCCACCGTGAGTTCAGGTGGGCCGCCCGGCTTCGCGGGGGTCGTACGGACAGCGCGCCCTCACGCGGAGAGCGGGAAGGCGTCCCCCAGCTCTCGGAAGACCGCGATGTTCAGCGCGAAGGCGGTCCTGCACTCCTCGACCACCCGCTGCTTCTCCAGGTCGTCGACCGCGAGGCCGTCCAGCAGTTCGCGGTACTCGCGCTTGAAGGCGGCCGGGTTGTCGATGCCCTCGAAGACGTAGAAGCGGACACCGTCGCCCTTGCGGGCGAAGCCCCAGGTCTTCTCCGCGACACCGCGGACGACCTGGCCGCCGGAGAGGTCGCCGAGGTAGCGGGTGTAGTGGTGCGCGACATACCCGGCGGGCCACTCGCGGGCGACCTCGGCCACCCGGGCCGCGTACCGGGCGGTGGCGGGCAGCGCGGTCGCGCGGTCCTTCCAGCCCTCGCCGAGCAGGTGGTCGAGGTCCTGTTCGAGGGAGGCGACGCGCAGCAGCTCGGTGCGGGTGAAGGGCGCGGCCACCGAGTCGTCGGCCAGCAGGTGCGCGCCCTCCTCCAGCGCCCGGTACACGAACCAGAGCTGCTCGGTGTAGCGCGCGTACGCGTCCACGCCGAGCCGCCCGCCGAGCAGGTCGTCCATGAAGGTCGAGTCGTGCGCCTCCTGGTGCTGGGCCCGGGTCGCGGCGCGGATGGCGGCGGAGAAGGGGGATGCGGCGGACGGTGCGTCCGGAGTGGCCGACGTGTCCGAAGTGGCCGACGGAATCGACGTGGTCAAAGGAACCTCCTGGTCAAGGCTGTGCGCCGACCTCGATCCTCCCAACTTAGGCTTACCTAAGTCAATAGGTTGCCGACATGATGTCGGAAACGGCCGCCAGGGGAACACTTCCACCCCGGGTGGGTGTTCATTCCTGGCAAGAGGGAGGATGTGCTCCACCGTCCGCGTACCGTGGTCCGCGGGACGGGAGTGGCGAGGAAAGGAGCCCGATGGCAGGCAAGAGCAGGGTGTCCGACTGGTTGCGCCGCCGTACGGAGAGCGCTTCGGGCAACAGCCGGGCGGCCAGGGCGGCAGCCGCCGCTGCCGCCGACGACCTGCGCCGTGACGAGCTGATCCAGGCGGCCGTCGCCGCCTCGTATCCCGTCGCACCGGCCGTGCACCCCGAGGGCTTCGGCTGTTCGTGCGACCGGATCGGCTGTCACATCCCCGGTGTGCACCCCGTCTCGCAGGCGTGGCAGACCCAGGCGAGCACCGACCCGCAGCGGGTCGCCCAGTGGCTCAGCGGCCAGCCGCTCGCCAACTTCATCACCGCCACCGGGCTCAACCACGACGTCCTCGACGTCCCCGCGGAAGCGGGCCGCGTCGCGCTGGAACGGCTGACCGCCGACGGCGCCACCATCGGCCCGGTCGCCCTCCAGGGCGAGGACCGGATGCTGTTCTTCACCGCCACCCGCGGCACCCCCGCCGACGAGGACGAGTGGTGGCCCTGCGCCCTCGACTGCAACCCGGAGACCGCCGACGAGCACCCCGGCATCCGCTGGCACTGCCGCGGCAGCTATGTGCTGCTGCCCCCGGCCCGGCTGCCGTCCGGCGGCACGGTCGTCTGGCTCCCCGACCTCGGCCCCGACCTCCCGCTGCCCGACCCGCTCCCCGTCCTCGACATCCTCACCGACGCCTGCGCCCAGTTCGCCTACGAACCTGAGCCGGAACCGGTCGCCCGCACGCGCTGAGCCCGTCCCCGCAGAGCCGTTCCCGCTGAGGCCCGTCCCCGCTGAGTCCCTACGCGCCCGTCGCCGAGACCAGGCCCGCCAGGCGGCTGAGGACCGCCGTTTTCGCGTCCGGTCCCGCGCTGCGGGCGGGGACCGTGGCGGCCTGCTGCGACATGCGGGAGAGGGTGACGGAGGTGCGGGGGGTGCCGGTCATCAGGGCCTTGGTGTCCTGGTCGATGCTGAGCTGGTAGCCCTCGCGGTACGTGGCGCGGGTCTGATGGCGACTGGCGAACAGCACGAGCGCGCCGCCGGACCTGGTACGCAGCGCGACCGGGGTGAAGTCGCCGCCGTCGGCGGGCTGATCGGCGTACTGCGTCACGGAGTTGGCCGTACGCCGGTTCTTGTCGCGCCCGGCCAGCAGCTCGGAGGTCGCCGGACCGTCGGCGAACGCCGGTGCGGCGGGAGCCTGTTGGAGATACGAGGTGTACGCCGTGCTCAACCGGCCCGGCTGCACGAGCAGATCGGTGCCCGCGGCAGGCAACGCCTCGACCAGACCGTCCTTGTCGGTGGCGAGGGCGGGCAGCGCGTCCGGTGCCATGACGGCAAGGAAGGACGCCTTCCACGGGTCGCCCGCGGTGAACCGGCGGAAGACCAGCAGCCACCGCGAGTCGCCGCCGCGGTTGGTCGCGGTGTCCGCCACGAAGAACTTCGGCCAGCCGCGCTGCCTCGGCACCAGGAAGCGCGAGTCGGAGAAGGCCAGCGGCGTGAACGACGCGTTGCCCTCGGGGTGGTTGGCGTGCTTGGCCCGCACCCCCGCCTCGTCGATGGCGCCCAGCGCGCCCGACTCGATCTCGGCGACCAGCGACTCGTCGTACGCCTTCGTCGCCGCGTTGTTGACCTTCGCGAAATTCGCCAGCACCTCGGCCGCCTCCGCGGGCCGCACCGACGCGATGTCCGCGCGCTCACCGTGCACGGTGACACAACCGGCCAACGGCACCGCCAGCGCGGTCGCCGCCGCCGCCAGACACAGGCTCCGACGGTTCATGGCAGGGTCAGCACCTCCGCGCCGTCCGCCGTGACCACCAGCGTGTGCTCGAACTGGGCGGTGCGCTTGCGGTCCTTGGTGACCACGGTCCAGCCGTCGTCCCACATGTCGTACTCGTGCGTGCCCAGCGTCAGCATCGGCTCGATGGTGAACGTCATGCCGGGCCGCATCACCGTCGTCGCCCGCGGGTCGTCGTAGTGCGGGATGATCAGCCCAGAGTGGAACGCGGTGTGGATGCCGTGCCCGGTGAAGTCCCGCACCACGCCGTACCCGAAGCGCTTCGCGTACGACTCGATGACCCGGCCGATCACATTGATCTGCCGCCCGGGACGTACCGCCTTGATCGCCCGGTCGAGCGACTCCCGTGTGCGCTCCACCAGCAGCCGCGACTCCTCGGCGACGTCGCCCACGAAGTACGTGGCGTTGCAGTCCCCGTGCACCCCGTGGATGAACGCGGTCACGTCCAGGTTCACGATGTCGCCGTCGCGCAGCACCGTCGAGTCCGGGATGCCGTGGCAGATCACCTCGTTCACCGACGTGCACAGCGACTTGGGGAAGCCGCGGTAGCCCAGGTCAGAGGGGTACGCCTGATGGTCCACCATGTACGCGTGCGCGATCCGGTCCAGCTCGTCGGTCGTCACCCCGGGGGCGATGGCCTTCGCGGCCTCCTCCATCGCGCGCGCCGCGATCCGCGAGGCGGTCCGCATCTTCTCGACCGTCTCCGCGTCCTGCACCTCGGGCCCGGTGTACGGCGCCGGCCCCGGCCTGCCCACGTACTCGGGGCGCGGGATCGAGGCCGGCACGTGCCGGGTGGGGGAGAGCTTGCCGGGAACGAGCAGCGACTGACCAGACATGCCGACGAGTGTATCCGCGCCCGATCGGGGAACATGGCCGCAGGCGGCCACCCGCGGCACCCCCGACCACAGGAGACGATCATGGCGCTGTTCAGGGCGAAGAAGCCGGCCGGAAAGCCCGGCGAATGGTTCTACTGCATCGAACACCACAAGGTCGAGGAGGGGCCCGAATGCCCCGCCAAGGACCGCTTCGGCCCTTACTCCACCCGCGAGGAGGCGCAGCGGGCGATGGACACCGCCGCCGAGCGCAATCTCCAGTGGGACACCGACCCGAAGTGGCACGACACCGCCGACGGTGACGGCCAGGACGCCGGGAACGACAGGCCGGGGGGCTCCTGACGGAGCAGTCGGGCGGGGCCGGTCGTCAGGACGCGGTCGCGGGTGCCGTTTCCGTACCGCTTTCCGTGCCGCCTTCCGCTCCGCTTTTCGCCCCGCTCTTCGTCTCCGCCGCCGCCGGGTGCTGCCGCGCGTCGTACGACATCAGCTTCGGGAGAGCGGCGGCCAGGGCGACGACCGCCGCCGCGCACGCGACACCGCCGGTCCAGACGGAGGTACGGGCGGTGGTGAGGGCGGCCACGCCGCCGCTGCGGAGCTGACCGAGCTGCGGGCCGACCGAGTACGACAGCAGCTCGATCCCCGCCAGGCGTCCGCGCAGCTCGTCGGGGATCGTCTGATTCCACATCGTGGAGCGGCCGACGCCGCTGATCATGTCGCAGCCGCCCGCCGCCGCCAGGCACAGCAGTACGAGCCAGATCCGGCCCGTCCAGCCCGCCGCGGCCATGGCCAGGCCCCAGCCCACGGCCGCGTACACCACCATCCGGCCGTGCCGGTGGATCCGGGTGGTCCAGCCGCTGGTCAGGCTGACCGCCAGGGAGCCGACCGACCCGGCCGCGTACATCAGGCCGAGCGACCACGGCGCGTGCAGGTCGTCCGCGAGGAACGGGAAGATCGCCGCCGGGTACGCGAAGAACATCGCCGCCAGGTCGATCGCGTACGTGCCGAGGAGTTCCTTGCGGCTCCACGCGTAGCGCGCGCCCTCCGCGATCGAGCGCAGCGAGGGCGGCTTCGCGTCGTGCGCGGCCGGTGAACGGCTCAGCCCCAGGCCGAGCGCGACGGAGAGCGCGAAGGTCGCCGCGTCGGCCGCGTACGCCCACGAAAGGCCCGCGTACGCGATCACCAGGCCCGCGACGGACGGGCCCGCGATGGCCCCGACCTGCCAGCGCAGCGCGTTGAGCGCCGCAGCGGCGGCGAGTTGGTCGCGCTGGACGATCCTGGGCACGATCGCGTCCAGGGCGGGCCGCTGGAGTCCCGTCAGCGCGCTCGACAGCGCCGCCACCACGTACAGCGGCCACACCACCGGGTGCGGCACCACCGTGTTGACCAGCAGCCCCAACGCCAGCAGGCCCTGCGCCGCCTCGGTCGCGTTGATCAGCAGCTTCCGGTCCATCGCGTCCGCGAGCGCCCCGCCGTACAGCCCGAACACGATCAGCGGCACCAGCTCCACCGCGCCGATCGCTCCCACCGCGACGGCCGAGCCCGTCAGCTCCTTGATCTGCACCGGCAGGGCCACGAACGTCAGGAAGCTTCCGAACGTCGTGACGGCTCCCGCCAGCCACATTCTCCGGAAGTCCGCCGAGGTGCGCCACGGCGTCATGTCGGGGAGCAACGCCCTCTTCCGCTTCCGCGGGGGTGGGGGGTCATCGGTCACGGTCACTGTCACGTAGGGCGATGCTCCCCGGCCCGGCCTCCCCCCGCAAAGCCTTTTCCCCCCCCCCCCCGCCCGACCCGCCCCCCCACCGGGCCGGCGGCCCGGCGACAACCGAATTGCCCCGCCGGGGCGGGTGGTGACCTGCGGGAGCGCGGTGGCTGGGGGCGCCCACGCGGCGGCAGCCGAGAACCGCACCGGGGCCGCGCCCCTGGGGGCACCCACCTGGGAGAGGTGATCGGGGGGTGGGGTTACCAGCGGGGAGGAGGGGTGGAGAGGTGGTCGGCCAGGCGGGAGAGGGGGTCGCGGAAAGGGGGGCGGCGAGGGGCCGTGGCCTCACCCGCAGCGGAGCTGACAAGGTGCTGGAGGACGTCGAGGGAGAGCGCGGGCGCGTCGGGCGAGGGCAGGCTCAGGACGTCGTGGGCGACGCCGTCGAAAGAGTGACCCTCCGCGGAAGCGGACAGGGCGAGGACGGTGGCGCCGGAGCGCCTGGCGTCGTGGACGCGTTCGAGGATGCCGGCCCCCGGCCGGTCGGGGGCGACGAGCAGCACGGTCTCGCCGCGCCCGGCGGCGGCCAGCCGCCGCAGACCGACGGCGAGATGCGGCGGCGCGCCCGGCGGCACGCGGAACCGCAGGAGCGTGGGGGAGAGTTCGGGCACCCCGCTCCAGGCGGCCTCGTCGTCGAGGTGCGCGGCGAGATGCCACGGCTCGTACGCGTCGGTGCCGACGAGCAACAGCGGTCCCGGCCCGCGCTGGACCGCGGTTCTGAGCGTCCCGCCGAAGGCCCGGGCGGCGCGCGGCCACTCCGTTCCGGCGAGCACTTCGCGCAGCAGCGCGACCCGTACGGCGTCCATGGCACGGCATCCTTCCGCCCCCGGAGTGATCCGCGCCACCGAACGCCGTCGAACACCGCCCGCACCTGGCAGGATCGCCGGTATGACTACCCCTGAGGACGTGAAGACCCCGGCCAAGGCACCGGCCAAGGACCCCTGGGAGCTGCCCGACGTGTCGGGCCTGGTGGTGGGAGTGCTCGGCGGCACCGGTGACCAGGGCCGCGGGCTCGCCTACCGGCTGGCCAGGTCGGGCCAGAAGGTCGTCATCGGCTCCCGCAACGCCGAGCGCGCGCAGACCGCCGCCGCCGAACTCGGCCTCGGCGTCGAGGGCGCGGACAACGCGGAGTGCGCCCGCCGCAGCGACATCGTGATCGTCGCGGTGCCGTGGGACGGCCACGCCAAGACCCTGGAGTCACTGCGCGAGGAGCTGGCGGGCAAGCTCGTCGTGGACTGCGTCAACCCGCTCGGTTTCGACAAGCAGGGCGCGTACGCCCTCAAGCCCGACGAGGGCAGCGCCGCCCAGCAGGCCGCCGCCCTGCTCCCGGACTCGCGGGTCACCGCCGCCTTCCACCACCTGTCGGCGGTGCTGCTCCAGGACCCGGAGATCGCGGAGATCGACACCGATGTGATGGTCCTCGGCGAGGCCCGCGCCGACACCGACATCGTCCAGGCGCTCGCCGCCCGTATCCCCGGCATGCGCGGTGTCTTCGCGGGCCGGCTGCGCAACGCCCACCAGGTCGAGTCGCTGGTCGCCAACCTCATCTCGGTCAACCGCCGTTACAAGGCCCACGCGGGACTGCGCCTCACCGACGTCTGAGCCGCATCCGAGCCGTAGCCGCGCCGCATCCGAGCCGTAGCCGGGCCGGCCACGCGAGCCGTACGTCCGAGACGTACGAGCCCGTCCCGAGCGGTCCGGGGCATGGGGGACAATGGCGGACGACCGTACGCGTCCGCCCGGACAGGAGCCGCACCCCATGCCCCGCCTCGCCCTCTACGCCCTCATCGCGTGCCTGCTCGCCGTCGCCGCCGCGGTGGTGTCCTTCGCGCACGGCAGCTTCCTGGGCATCGTGTGGGTGCTGCTCGCCGGGCTGACCAGCAACATGTGCTGGTACTACTTCCGCAAGGCGAAGATGGACGCCGCCGCTGCCGCCGACGCTACGGGCCAGCCGCAGAGCTGACGTCACTTCCGCCAGAACTGGAACAGCGTGTAGCCGTAGTCCACGTAGTCGCGCGGCACGTGCAGCCAGCCCATCACGGTGTCGATGGCGTGGAAGAACTTCACGTTCACCGCCGGGATCCACAGCACACCGAAGACCGCCAGCAGGCCGAACTGTGAGAAGGGCTCGAACTGGCGGCGGGCGGCGGGCGAGAGCCACGGCTCGATGATGCCGTAGCCGTCCAGGCCCGGGACCGGCAGCAGGTTCAGGATCGCGGCGGTCACCTGGAGCATCGCCAGGAAGGCGAGCGCGCACAGGAACTCGGTCGGCCAGGAGTCCAGCGCGCCGAGCGCGAACGGCAGCATCAGCAGCACCGCGAAGGCGACGTTGACCAGCGGGCCCGCCGCCGAGATGAGGCTGTGCCGCCAGCGCCCCTGGATGCGGCCGCGCTCGATGAAGACGGCCCCGCCGGGCAGGCCGATGCCGCCCAGGATCACGAAGACCACCGGCAGCACGATGGACAGCAGCGCGTGCGTGTACTTCAGCGGGTTGAGGGTCAGATAGCCCTTCGCGCCGATGGAGATGTCACCGCTGTGCAGGGCGCTGCGGGCGTGCGCGTATTCGTGCAGGCACAGGGAGACGACCCAGCCGGACACCACGAACAGGAAGACCGCGAAGCCGTGGTCGGAGGCCAACTGGCTCCACACCGCCCAGCCGGACACGGCCATCACCGCGACGATGGCGAGGAAGACCGGGCTGATCCTCCGGTCGCTGTCGCCGCGACGGTCGGCCCTGCGGATCGATGTGACGCTCATGGACGGGCTCCTGGCGTGGGCGGTGGGGCGCTGAGGCTACGGGAGGTCGTGCGCGGGCCCGGCGGCCCGACGGCGGGGGGACCGACGGTGGTGGGGACGGACGCGGCCTGAGGCAGCCGCCCGATCATGCCATCCGGGACGGAAACGACACAGGCCGTGCCCGGGAAACGTCCGGCGGCGTGACCAGGTTCCAACGCCGCGTCACCCCGGGCCACCGCTGTACGGAGGCGCGCGAGCGGACGCCACGCCTCCGCCCCCCGCGTGGACCGTACGCCCTCGCCGCCGCGGGCGGACCGGGGCCGACCGGGGCGCGGTGACCGTGCGGGCTCCGTAACAATGGGGCCGTGCGATACGCGATTCTCGGCACCACCCAGGCTCTGCGCGACGACGGCACGCCCGCCGCACTGGCGGGCGGTCGGCTGCGCGCGCTGCTGACGGCGCTCGCACTGCGGCCCGGCCGGGTGATCGGCGCGGACGCGCTCATCGACGAGGTGTGGGACGGCGACCCGCCCGCCGGGGCGACCGGCGCGCTGCAAGCGCTGATCGGTCGGCTGCGCCGGGCCATCGGCCATGACGCGGTCGGCTCGGTCGACGGCGGCTACCGGCTGGAGGCGGCGCCCGAGGACGTGGATCTGTACCGGTTCGAGCGGCTGGCCGACGAGGGGGCGCGGGCGCTGGCCGACGGCGACCCGGTCAAGGCCGCCGGGCTGCTCGGCGACGCGCTCGCGCTATGGCGCGGGGCCGCGCTCGCGGACCTGCCCGACCGGGGCACGGCCGCCGTCCGCAGCGAGGCGCTGCGCCGGGACGCCCAGCGGCAGCGGCTCACCGCGGAACTGGCCCTCGGCAGGGCAGGCCCGATCCTCCCCGAGCTGGCGGAGCTGGCCGCCGCGCACCCCCTGGACGAGCCGCTGCGCGCCCTCCACATCCGCGCCCTGCGCGCCGCGGGCCGTACCGCCGACGCCCTGGCCGCGTACGAGGCGGTCCGCCGTGACCTCGCCGACCAGCTCGGCGCCGACCCCAGCCCCGAACTGCGCGCCCTGCACGCGGAACTGCTGAACCCCCCGCCGCTGCCGGGTGACCGTCCGGTCGGGGGGAATCCGCCCGGCCCGGGCGGTTCCGCGGCCGGAAGGGCGCAGAGCCGGGCCCGCGGCACCCGAACGCCCACCCCCGGATCCGAAACCCGCGGCCCCACCGCGGCCCCCGGCCCACGCCCGGCCGATCACGGACAGGACGGCCGGGACCACCGGACCGGACCCGCTTCCGGCGGAGACGGGCAGGGCGGCCCGGCCGAGTACGGTCCCGGCGGGCCCGTCATGGGCGCCGCCGCGGGCGAGGCGGCTGACGGCGGTGCGTCCGGGCGTCGGGGCGCGGCCGTTGCGGGCGAGGCCCGGCCCGTACCGGGGAACGCCCGCGCGCGGCTGACCAGCTTCGTCGGCCGCGAGGCCGACCTGGCCGCGGTGCGCGGCGACCTGTCGCGCGCCCGGCTCGTCACGCTCACCGGACCCGGCGGCACGGGCAAGACGCGGCTGTCGCAGGAGGCCGGTGACCTGGTGGCGCCGCGCTGGAAGGACGGCGTCTGGTACGTCGAACTGGCGCCGGTCAGCGATCCGCGGACGGTGCCCGAGGCGGTGATCAGCTCGCTGGGGCTGCGCGAGACGCTGCTGCACTCCGGCAGCGCCACCGAGGCCGCGCTGTCCGTCGAGACCAAGACCAAGGACCCGGCCCGGCAGCTCACCGACTACTGCGCGAGCCGCGAGCTGCTGCTGGTGCTGGACAACTGCGAGCACGTGATCGGCGCTGCCGCGACCCTGACCGAACAGCTCCTCGCGCACTGCCCGGGCGTCTCGGTGCTCGCCACCAGCCGCGAACCCCTGGGCGTACCGGGCGAGTTGGTACGGCCGCTGGACCCGCTGCCGGACCCGACGGCGCTGCGGCTGCTCGCCGACCGGGGCGCGGCGGCCAGGCCCGGCTTCTCGGTGGACGAGGACCCGGTGGCCTGCGCCGAGCTGTGCCGCCGCCTGGACGGGCTGCCGCTGGCCATCGAGCTGGCCGCGGCCCGGCTGCGCAGCCTCTCGCCGCGCCAGCTCGCCGACCGCCTCGACGACCGCTTCCGCCTCCTGACCGGCGGCAGCCGTACGCTGCTGCCCCGCCAGCAGACGCTGCGCGCCGTCGTGGACTGGAGCTGGGACCTGCTGGACCCGGCCGAACGCGTCCTGCTCCGCCGCCTGGCGGTCTTCCGCGGCGGCTGGACCCTGGAGGCCGTCGAGGCGATCTGCCCGGACCCCGAAGGGACCGGCCCCGACGAAGCCGGCCCGGCGAAAGCGGCGGACGGCGCCCGCGAGGGCGTCCGCATCGACGCCCTCGACGCCGCTGCGCTGCTCGCCTCCCTGGTCGACAAGTCCCTCGTGCTGGCCGACCTCACCGACGACGGCGTACGCCACCGGATGCTGGAGACGATCTCGGAGTACGCGACCGAGCGCCTGGAGGAGTCCGGCGAGCGCGCGGCCGTCGAGCGGCGGCACCTCACGTACTTCAGGGAGTACGTGCGCACCGCCGACCCGATGCTGCGCGGCGCGGGGCGCGGTCAGCACCGGGGCGCGGGCGAGGAGGGCGTGGGCCAACTCGTATGGCTGGAACGGCTGGAGCGCGAGCACGAGAATCTGCGGGCCGCGCTGCGCCGGGCGGTGGAGACCGGCGACGAGCAGGACGCGCTGCTGCTGGTGCTGAGCTGCTGCTGGTTCTGGGAGGTCCGCAACTACCAGTCGGAGCGCCGCCATTGGCCTGCGGCGGTGGCCGCGATGGGTCCCGACCCGTTCGAGACGCCGCCCGCCCTCGAACCGCTGGACCGCGGTCCGCTGGACGATCCGCCGCCGCTGGAGGGCGAGCGGCTGCTGGAGGCCAGGCGCTGGGTGCGGATCGAGGACATGGCGTCCATGCAGGGCGAGACCGACTGGTGGGAGCACCCGAAGCTGGCCCGTATCGGCCGCGCGCTGATAGAGACCTACCCGCCGCATCTGCCGCAGTCCGCCCGCTTCCCCGGCATCCTGCGGCCCTACGGCGCCTTCTTCTCCGGCGACTTCTCCCGGCTCGGCCCGCTGATGGACGAGACCGTGGAGAGCTGCCGCGTCCACGGGCGGCAGTGGGAGCTGGCCTTCGCGCTGCAACTGCGCGCGAAGATCAACAACGACATCAGTGAACGGCTCGCCGACGCGCTGGCCGACATCGCGGAGAGCCGCGGGCTCTTCCAGCGGCTCGGTGACGAGTGGGGCACCGCGGAGACGCTGTCCGCCGAGGCGGAGGCGGCCTCCAACGGCGGTGAGTGGGCGCGCGCCGCGCAATGCTGCCGCGAGGGCATCGCGCTGGCCCGCAAGATCGGCTCCCACCAGCACGTACCGGTGCTCACCGTCCGGATGGGCGAGGCGCTGTTCCACTCGGGCGAGGAGGACGAGGGCGAGCGGCTGCTGCGCGAGGGGGTCGCGGACGCCGACAAGTACGCGGCGGCCAGCGAGGGCGCGGGCTTCTTCGGCCGGGTGCTGCTCGCCCAGGTGCTCAGCCGCCGCGGCAGGTTCGACGAGGCGCTGGAGCTGATCGACGACGCCCTCGACGCGACGGTCCGCCACGCCAACGGTGTGCCCGGCTTCATCAAGGGGCTGCTGCACGCCATGCGCGGCTCCCTGATCGGCCGGGCCGGCGACCCGGAGACCGGGCTGCGGCTGATCGACGACGGTGTCGCGGAGCTCAGCCGCCACCCGCTGGCCACGGTCATCACCCCGCGGCTGGCGATCATGCTCTCGCCCGGGGTGGTGGATCTGCTGACGATGCTCGCCACCGCGGACGGTGCCGACCAGGAGCGCGCGGTGCGCAGGGCGCGCCGCGCGGTGGCGCTGCTCAACGCCAACGGCCGCCTGCGGCCGTCCGTGATGGCCCCGGCCGAGCGGCAGGACATGGAGCAGGCGGAGGGCCGGCTGCGGGAGTTGCTCACCGACGCCGGGTACGAGGCCGCGCACGCGGAGAGCGACGGCCTCACCCTGGAGGAGGCCGTCGCTCTCATGCGTGACGTGGACTGACGCGAACCGGTGCCGGGTGGCCCGGCGGCCGGGTCAGGTCTTCTTGCGGAAGCGCGCCACCGCCAGCGGCATCGTCACCGCGGTGATGCCGACCGACCAGGCCAGCGTGATCAGCACCGGGTGGGTGACCGAGCCGCCGTTGATCAGCCCGCGGGCCGCGTCGGCCAGGTTGGACAGCGGGTTGACCTTGGTGAAGCCCTCCAGCCAGCCGGGCATGGTGGTCGGCGGCGCGAAGATCGAGCTGCCGAACTGAAGGGGCATCAGCACCAGCATGGCGACGCCCTGGACCGCCTGGGGCGTCTTCATGGCCAGGCCCAGCAGGATGAAGATCCACATCAGGGAGGCGCCGAACACCGCCGACAGGGCGATGGCCCCGAACAGGTGCAGGACATCGGTGTGGATGGACAGGCCGAGCGCGAAGCCCATGCCCAGCAGGATCGCGATGGCGATCATCATCCGGCCCATCTCGACGACGATCTTCGCGATGAGCACCGAGGACCGCGCGATCGGCATCGTGCGGAAGCGGTCCATGACCCCCTTGCGGAAGTCGTCGTTGACCCCGCTGCCGACGGCCATGGAGATGTTCATGCCCATCATGGCCATCAGGCCGGGGATCACGTAGTTCACGTACTCCTGCTGGTTGCCCTTGCCCGCCACCGCGCCGCCGAAGACGTACACGAACAGCAGGGTGAAGATGACGGGCATCAGGACCGCGTCGAACATCGACTCCGGGTCCTGCTTGATCTGGAGCATGTTGCGGCGCGCGAGCGCGCCGATGTGCCGGAGGTTGGCCCGCAGGCCGATCCGTCCCTCGCCGGTGGCCGCTGCCTTCGCGGGCGCGGTGACCGTCGCCGTAGCCGCGCTCATGCCGCGACCTCCACTTCGTTCTTGTCGTCGATCCGGGTGTCCTCGTCCGGCCGGGCGTCGGGCTGGCCCGCGCCGTCGTCGGACTTCTTGCCGGTGATGGCGAGGAAGACCTCGTCCAGGCTGGGCAGGTGGGTGCCGATGTGCGCGATGGAGAAACCGCGGGTGCCCAGCAGGCCGACCACGGCGGTCAGTTGCTCGTCGCTGAGGATCGGCACGCTCACCACGCCGTCCTCGCGGTCGGCGGTGGCGCCCGCCACCCCGTCGAGTCCGGCGCCGGAGATCGCCTCGGCCATCGCCGCCACCATCGAGGGCTCGCTCGGCCGGATCACCAGGGTGCGCCCGCCGACCTTCGCCTTCAGCTCCTCCACCCGGCCGTTGGCGATCACCCGGCCGCGGTCGATGACCGTCAGCTCGTTGGCGAGCTGCTCGGCCTCCTCCATGTACTGGGTGGTGAGCAGGACGGTCGCGCCCTCGGAGACCATCCGCTGGACCTCGGCCCACACCTCGTTACGGGTGCGGGGGTCCAGGCCGGTGGTCGGCTCGTCCAGGTAGAGCACCGCCGGGTTGCCGATCATGCTGGCCGCCAGGTCGAGGCGGCGGCGCATGCCGCCCGAGTACTCCTGGGCCGGGCGCTTGGCGGCCTCGGTGAGCGAGAAGCGCTCCAGCAGCTCGTTGGCGCGGGCCTTGGCGTCCTTGCCGGACAGGTCGAGCAGCCGCCCGATCATGTACAGGTTCTCCCGGCCGGACAGCTTCTCGTCCACCGAGGCGTACTGGCCGGTCAGGCCGATCACCCGGCGGAGCTGCCGGGGCTGCTTGAGCACGTCGTATCCGGCGACCCACGCCGAGCCCGCGTCGGGCTGGACCAGCGTAGACAGCACGCGCACCAGGGTGGTCTTGCCCGCTCCGTTCGGGCCGAGCACGCCGAGTACGGTGCCCTGGCGGACATCGAGATCCACCCCGTCGAGGGCCTTGGTCTCACCGTAGTGCTTGACCAGACCCCGTACCTCTACGGCGGAGTGCCCGCCGCCGTCAGTCAGTCGCTTCGTCATGCCGACAACAATGGCGGGCGCCGCTGACACCGCGCCGACATCGCGCCGACAGCCGGGGACCGACCGTATCGGTGGCGTGTCAGCGACCGGTCACCGACCGGTCACCGATCGGTCACCGATCGGTCACCGATCGGTCGGTAACGCTAGAGCGGCACGCTGACCAGCAGTGTTCCGTCCGCCGCCCGGATCTCGAAGCGGCTGATCGAGTCCTTGTGCAGTCCTGCGGCGCCGTGCACGGTCAGCGGTCGCGGCTGGGCGTCCGTGCCGTAACCGGTCTCCGGCACCGCCCAGGTGGCCACCGTCTGGCCGTTGCCGTCCAGCGCGACCGCGACCAGGCGGCACGTCTGCGGGCCGCGCACGCCCGTCAGCCGCAGGTCCACCACGCTGCCCCAGCCCTTGTCCGCGATGCCGACGGTCGCCCTGACGCCGGTCTCCGGGTTGGTCGCGGAGCGCTGGTCGGACGCGAAGGCCCCGGCGGCCGGGCGCCCGCCGCCGTCGTCGGTGGCCAGCACCGCGACCAGCGGTCCGCCGACCACCAGCACCGCCACGGCGGCCACCGCGGCCAGCCGCCGCCGCTTGCGCGCCCCGCGCTCGCGCGCCACCTGGTCGAGCAGCCGCCCGAGCATCGCGTCACCGCCGGGCGGGTGCGCGAAGGCGACGCCGTCCTCGCGCATCTCGTGGAGCACCGGCAGCAGCCCGCTCAGCTCGTCCAGCTCCCGGCCGCAGCTCTCGCACTCGGCCAGGTGCTCCTCGAAGCGGGTCATCTCCGCTTCGTCCAGCGCCCCGAGCAGATAGGCGCCCACATCGACGTGCGGTGTCATGAAGTGGTCACCCCTCTCTCCTCCAGCGCGTTCCGCAGGGCCCGCAGCGCGTAGAACACCCGCGACCGTACGGTGCCCTGCGGCAGTCCCAGTTCGTCCGCCGCCTCGTTGACCGTACGGCCGCGGAAGTATGTCTCGACCAGCACCTCGCGGTGCGCGTCCGACAGGTCCCGCAGGGCGTCGGAGATGGTCATCAGCCGCAGCGACCGTTCCAGCTCGTCCCTGGCGGGGAGCAGGTCGAGCGCGGCGGGCGAGGTCTCCGGCGGCCGGGAGCCGCGGCTGCGGTGGCCGTCGATCACGATCCGCCGGGCCACCGTCACCAGCCAGGGCCGCAGTGAACGGGCCGCCGGGTCGAGCTTGGCCGCGCTCTTCCAGGCCCGCAGCAGCGTCTCCTGCACGACGTCCTCGGCTAGGAACCGGTCGCCCGCGACGAGCCGCAGCACATAGGCGTAGAGCGCGCCCGCGTGCTCGCGGTACAGCGCCCGCATCAGCTCCTCCTCCGGAGCCGACACCGGCGGTTCCGGCGGTTCCGGCGGCCCGGCGGCGCCGGGAGGTGGTCCGTCCACGGCGGCATCCTGCCGTACCCGCTGCCGTGGGTCGAGTTCGCCCGTGCCGGGACCCATGCCGACCTCCTCCCGTTCCGCGCCGCTCCCCTCCCCGTATACGGACGCCGGGCCCGGATGACTCAGGCCGTTCCGGACAAAACCGTTCCGGACGGAAACGCGGGCAAGAACGCGGGCAGGAACGCGGACAGGTTTTCGGACGGAAACGAGAAGGGCGGCGCACCCGGGAGAACCGGGGCGCCGCCCTGCGCTGACGGGCGCGGGATCAGGGGAAGGGGATCAGTGGAAGGTGTGCTCCTCGGCGGGGAAGGCGCCGCCCACGACGTCCTCGGCGAAGGACTTGGCGGCGTCGCCGAGCACGCGGCGCAGATCGGCGTACTGCTTGGTGAAGCGCGGCACCTTGCCGCCGGTGAGCCCGGCCATGTCGGTCCAGACCAGCACCTGGGCGTCGGTGTCGGGGCCCGCCCCGATGCCGATGGTGGGGATCTGGAGCGAGCGGGTGACCTCGGCCGCCACCTCGGCGGGGACGAGTTCGAGGACGACGGCGAAGGCGCCGGCCTCCTGCGCGGCCTTGGCGTCCTGGACGAGCCGGTGGGCGGCCTCGTCACCGCGGCCCTGCACGCGGTAGCCCATGGTGTTCACGGACTGCGGGGTCAGGCCCAGGTGCGCCATGACCGGGATACCGGCCCGGACGATCGCCTCGGTCTGGGCCAGGGAGCGCTCGCCGCCCTCCAGCTTGACCGCGCCGACCCCGGCCTCCTTGATCAGCCGGGTGGCGCTGCGCAGGGCCTGCACGGGACCTTCCTGGTACGCGCCGAAGGTCAGGTCGCCGACGATCAGCGCGCGGCTGGTGCCGCGTACGACGGCGGAGGCCAGGATCGTCATCTCGTCCATGGTGACCGGGACGGTGGTCTCGTAGCCGAGGTGACAGTTGCCCATCGAGTCGCCGACCAGCATGACCGGGATACCGGCCTCGTCGAAGACCGACGCGGTCATCGCGTCGTAGGCGGTGAGCATGGGCCACTTCTCGCCGCGCTCCTTGGCCAGGGCCAGGTCGCGGACGGTGATACGACGGGTGCCGGTGCCCCCGTAGAGCGCCTTGGGGTGGTCGGCGGGCTGGGCGCCGGACGTGCCGGTCGCGGTCGTGCCCTGGCCGGCCTGGGAGTCACGGCCCTGCGCGCGGGCAGCCGAAAGCTGCGTCATGGTGACGGCTCCTTCAGTCATCTCGAGGCGCCCTGACGGCGTCCCCGGATCCCTTCCATGCTGGCACGGCTCGCCCGGTCCGGAAAGAGGGGGCACGTTTTTGCCGCCCCTTTACGATACGAGACGGGATCGTATCGAATAAGACCTTAGGCTGACCCTCATGGCCGACAACTCGATAACCGCCCCGCCGTCCCACGTGCCGGAGGCGATCCACCGCCGCCGCTGGGCGATTCTCACCGTGCTGCTGTTCAGCCTCCTCGTGGTGGTGCTGGACAACTCGATCCTCAACGTGGCGATGAAGACCATCGCCCAGCCCTCACCCACCGGCCTCGGCGCCTCGCAGAGCCAGCTCGAATGGGCGATCAACTCCTACACCCTGGTCTTCGCGGGCCTGCTGTTCACCGCCGGCCTGCTCGGCGACCGCCTCGGCCGCAAGAAGGTCCTGCTCTTCGGCATGGTCGTGTTCGGCGCCGGCTCCGCGCTGTCCGCGTTCTCCGGCTCCGCGGGCGAACTGATCGGCTACCGCGCTGTGATGGGCCTCGGCGGCGCCTTCATCATGCCCGCCACCCTGGCGATCATCATGAACGTCTTCGAGCGCAAGGAGCAGCCCAAGGCGATCGGCATCTGGACCGGCGTGGTCGGCCTCGCCATCGCCATCGGCCCGATCACCGGCGGCGCGCTGCTCGAACACTTCTGGTGGGGCTCGGTCTTCCTGATCAACGTGCCGATCGTGATCGCCGCGCTCATCGCCATGTTCATCCTGGTGCCCGACTCGCGCGACCCGCGCCCCGGCCGCCTCGACCCGGTCGGTGTGGTGCTCTCCATCGTCGGCCTGGTCCTGCTGATCTACGGCATCATCAAGGGCGGCCAGTTCGGCGACTTCACCAAGCCCGAGGTGTGGGCCACGATCGTCGGCGGCCTCGTCGTCCTCGGCGCCTTCGTGCTGTTCGAGAAGCGCAGCGACCACCCGGCCTTCGACGTCACCTACTTCAAGGACCGCCGCTTCTCCGCCTCCGTCGCGGCCATCGGCCTGGTCTTCTTCGCCCTGATGGGCGTCACCTTCTTCATCGTCTTCTACACCCAGACCGTGCGCGGCTACAGCCCGCTCAAGACCGGTCTGCTGCTGCTCCCGCTGGCCGCCGCGCAGATGGTCTTCGCGCCGCGCGCCCGGCTGGTGGTCGACCGCTTCGGGGCGCGCGCGGTGTGCACCGCGGGCCTGACCCTCACCGCGATCTCCTTCCTCGGCTTCCTGCTGCTCGGCCAGTCCACGCCGATCTGGGTGCTGGAAGTGCTGTTCTTCCTGATGGGTACGGCGATGGCGCACGTCATGCCGCCCGCCACCGTCATGATCATGTCGTCGCTGCCGCGCGAGAAGGCGGGCTCCGGGTCCGCGGTCAACAACACCTTCCGGCAGGTCGGCGGCGCGATCGGCGTCGCGGTCCTCGGCTCGGTGCTGTCCACCGTCTACCGCAACGGCATCGACGACCACCTCGACGTCCTGCCCGCCGGCGCGCGGCACTCGGCGGGGGAGTCCATCCAGGCCACCATCGGGATCGCGGAGAAGCTCGGCCCCAAGGGCCAGTCGCTGATCCAGCCCGCGAACGACGCCTTCATCCACGCCATGCACATCACCGCCGCGTGCTCGGCCGCCGTCGCCCTGGTCGGCGCCGTCGTCACCCTGGTCTTCCTGCCCGCCAAGGAGCGGGTCGGACAGGCGCCCGACGCCGCGGCGGAGCCGGAGAAGGTGGGTGCCGAGCAGTGATCGACCCTCCCAGTACGTCGGCCGCGCGGCGCGGTCGCCCGCGCTCCGCGGCCGTCGACGGCGCGGTCATCGAGACCGTGCTGCGGCTGATCGCCGAGGGCACCTCGCTGTCCGAGCTGTCCATGGAGGGCATCGCGCGGGAGGCCGGGGTCGGCAAGGCCACGGTCTACCGCCGCTGGCCGGGCAAGGAGGCGCTGCTGATCGACGTGCTCGCCACGGTCGACTCCCACCCGCTGCCCGAACTGCCCGGCACGTCCTTCCGTGACGATCTGATCGTCGCGGTCGAGTCGATACGGCGGCGCGGTGTGGCCAAGCGGGAGTCCGCGCTGATGCGGACGATGCTGACCGAGGCGCAGAGCAGCCCCGATCTGTGGCGCTGCTACCACGACACGGTCATCGCCACCCGCCGTGAGGCGCTGGCCCAACTGCTGCGGCGCGGCATGGCCGAGGGCGACATCCGGCCGGAACTGGGCAGGGACGTCGAGCTGCTGGTCGACTTCGTGACCGGACCGATGCTGGCGCGCTCCACGCTCCGGCCGGACGCCGAACTGTCGCCCGACCTCACCGAACGGCTGGTCGATCTGCTGCTCGACGGGATGCGCCCACGCGGCTGACCAGCGGCGGGGCGTACGGGAGTACACGGGGGCGCGGGGGATCTCCACCGCGCCCCCCACATATGTCCTGCGTGTCCCCGTCGTGTCACAGGTGGGGCCGATGCGGTGGGTGAAGGAACCCGCCGCACCCCGCTGTCCGTCGGTTCTCATAACGATCCCCTAAGGTCGGCAGAGCACCCGGCAAGGCAGTGAGGACCCTCATGACCCAGGCGCAGAGCGGCACGGACGCGACCACGGACGGCAGCGCCATGCCGCCCAGGAACGCCTCCGGAGCCCGCGCCCGGTTCCGTCACTGGTGGCAGCCCGAAGGCATGTGGCGGCGCGGCGTCATTCTCGCCGTCGTCGCCGTCCTCGTGGCCGTCCTGCTGCTCGTGCACGCCGACCTGCCCAACCGGATCGGCAACCTCGGCAGTCTGCTGGAGACCTTCCTGCCCTGGATCGGCCTGGCCGTGCCGGTGCTGCTGCTGGCCGCCGTGCTGCGGCGCTCCACGACCGCGCTGATCGCCCTGCTGCTGCCGTCGGTGATCTGGCTCAACCTCTTCGGCGGCCTGGTCACCGACAAGACGTCCTCCGGCGGCGATCTGACGGTGCTCACCCACAATGTGAACGCCGAGAACCCGGACCCCGACGGCACCGCCAAGGACGTCATCGCGGCCGGCGCCGACATCGTCGCCCTGGAGGAACTGGCCGAGAGCCAGGCGCCCCGCTACGCCCGCGACCTCGCCGCCGCCTACCCGTACCACTCGGTGCAGGGCACGGTCGGGCTGTGGAGCAAGTACCCGCTGTCCGGGGTGCGCACGGTGGACATCAAGATGGGGTGGACCCGCGCCATGCGGGCCGCGGTGAAGACCCCGGACGGCCAGGTCGCGGTGTACGTGGCGCATCTGCCGTCCGTGCGGGTGAAGTTCAACGCCGGATTCACCGCGGGACAGCGCGATAACGCGGCCGACGCTCTCGGCCGGGCCATCGCGGGCGAGAACCTGCACAGCGTGGTGCTGCTCGGCGACCTCAACGGCACCATGAACGACCGGGCGCTGGCCTCGGTCACCTCGCAGATGCGCTCCACGCAGGGCGCGGCGGGCAACGGCTTCGGCTTCAGCTGGCCCGCGTCCTTCCCGATGGCCAGGATCGACCAGATCATGGTCAAGGGCATCGAGCCCAAGGCGTCCTGGACCCTGCCGAAGACCGGCAGCGACCACCTCCCGGTCGCCGCCCGCCTCCAGGTGCCGTAGCCCCTCCGCACACGGCTTTCCCGCGGCTCGGCGCGCTCCGCCGGATGGCGCACCGAGGTGGCGGCGCGGCGGCGGTTGCGCGAGCGTGACCCGCAGGTGCTCGTCGCCGGCGCCCGGTCCGCTGCCGTGAGGGTGTCGCCATGCAAGAACCGATGTCCGCCGCCGCGCGCAGACGCGGGTGGCGTGAGTGGCTTTCCCCCGCCCGGGCCGCCGTCGCCGCCGGGTGGTGCCTGCTGTCCGTCGCGGGCGTGTGGCTGGTGCAGCGCCTGGTGCGGGTCTCGATGATCGACGTGATGGTCTACCGGGCGGCGGGCTGGACGGTACGCACCGGCGGCGACCTGTACTCGCTGCGCGCCGACGGCCTGCCGATGACGTATCCGCCGTTCGCGGGACTGCTGTTCGTCCCGCTGACCTGGCTGGACGTGGGCGCCATGCGCACCGCCGCGACCGTGGCGAATCTGCTGCTCGCGGTGGCCTTCGCCGCCCTGTCGCTGCGGCTGGTCGACCGGCGGCCGACCGTGGCGTCCGCGCTGCTCCTGACCGCGCTGGTGGTGTGGTGCGAGCCGGTCTGGGCGACCCTGCGCTACGGGCAGGTCAATCTGCTGCTCGCCGTGCTGGTGCTGGCCGACCTCACCTGCCGGGCCGACCGCAGGTGGGCGGGGGTCGGCATCGGCATCGCCGCGGGCATCAAGCTCACCCCGGTGCTGTTCGTCGCGCTGCTCGCCCTGGCCGCCTTCACCACCCGCGGGCGCGGCACCCCGTATCTGCGCCGCGCGTCGGTCGCGGCCGGGACCTTCGCGGCCACCGTCGGAGTCGCCGCGCTGGCCCTCCCGCACGACTCGGTCCGCTACTGGACCCAGGACGTCTTCTCGCCCGACCGCGCCGGTTATGCCGAAGAGGTCGCCAACCAGTCGCTGCGCGGCGTCCTGGCCCGGCTGACGCACAGCGGCGACCCCGGCACGCTCTGGCTCTGCGTCGCGCTCGCCGTCGCCCTCGCGGGACTGGCCGTCGCGGTGGGCGCGCTCACGGCCGGGGACCGGCTGCCGTTCGCCGCCGCCTGGGCCGCGGTCTCCTGCGGTGTGACGGCTCTCCTGGTCAGCCCGGTGTCGTGGACCCACCACTGGGTCTGGGCGGTGCCCATGGCCGTGCTGCTCGTCGCCGAGGGGGTACGCCGCCACGACCGGAGGTGGGTCTGGGGCGCGGCGGCGGCCGTCCTGGTGTTCTGCTCGTACGCGCTCTGGGCCCTCCCGCACGGCCGGGGACGCCCCGAACTGCGCGAGAACCCCGCCCAGATGCTCCTCGCGGCCTGCTACCCGCTGGCCGGGCTCGCCTTCCTCGCCGTCGCGGGCCGCGTGGTGACCACGGCGCTGCGTACCGAGTCCCCGCCCCCGGCCCGCGCGGCGCGCTCCCGCGGAGCCCGCCTCAGGTCCCGTACAGCCGGCTCACGTTCGCCCGCGGGGCGGGCCGGGAAGCGGCGGCCCGCCCCGCGGCGAAGCCGGTCAGCAGATTCTCCGTGACCTTGGTGACGAACGTCCGGGTGCGCTCGTCCATGCCGTGGTCGCGGCCCATCAGACCGGTGCCCGCCATCAGCCCCTCGACCCAGCGCATCGTCCCGGTGGCGAAGACGCCCGCGCCGCCGGGCACCGTGTAGTACGCCGAGTCCGAGTGGCTGGCGCGGCCGTCGCACACCAGCGGCGAGTGGGCGACGACCTCGATCGGCGCCGGAGTCGGACAGCCGGGGTCCACCCGGTCGTACTCGACGCCGACCAGGTGCGCGAAGCGGTCGCCCCGCGCGGCGCCGGTGCCCGCGAAGAGCCAGTGGTCGGCGCTCTCCACCACGTACGGGGCGTCGGTCGGATACCCCTCGTAGATGACGCCGGTCAGCGAGGACTCGGGGTCGGGGGCGGGCCGGGCGCGGAAGTCGTTGGTCGGCTTCGCCGGGTCGCGCGCGAGGCCGGGGTCGCTCTGATAGTCGGTCTTGTAGCAGACCACGGTGCGCGGTTCGCCGCCCCGGACGGCTTCGAGGCGGATCCGCCGGAAGCAGGTGTTCGCGCCGAGGAAGACCAGATTGGTGCCCGCGTCCCGCGCCGCCGTGACGTGCGCGCGCTGCTCCGGCGTCCAGTACTCGTCGTGGCCGAGGGCCACGGCCGTGGTCGCGCCGCGCAGCACGCCGGGGTCGCGGTGGACGTCGATCCCCGTCGTGTACGCCAGCGGCAGCCCGAGCCGCTCGGCGAGGACCACCAGGGCGCGCTCGTACACCAGGAACTTCTCGGCGCCGTTCTTCGCGTACGGCCGGTCGAACGACACGGCCAGCGACCGGTCTCCGTAGCCGCCGTCCCGGCCGTTGTAGAGGCTGTAGCCGCCCCAGTCGTTGTACGCCTGCCAGGTCGCGGGCGCGTGCATGATCAGGGTCCGGCCGGTGGCCACGGCCGAGCGGACCACGAGCGGGACGTACCGCTGATGGCCGTCGTCGGAGGTGAGCAGCAGCAGGTAGGCGCCCTCGGGCCAGCCGTCGGTGGGGACGTCGAGGCCGCGCTCCCAGCCCGCCGTCACGGTCCTGGTGGACCCGGACGTCCTGGGCCCCGGCTGCCGGTGCCCCGCCGTCCGCGGCGACGTCCACACCCGCGTGGCCTGCGACCCGCCGTACCAGCCGACCCGGTAGGCGGCGACGCGGAAGCCGGGCGCGGTCGTCGACACGTACAGCCCCACGCGCTCACCGGGCCGGACGCTGACCCTGTCGGCGTACCCCTCGATCGCGTCCGGCGGTCCCAGCGAGCGGATCCGCCAGTCGTCGGTGCCCGCCCGCCGGACGGGGGTGGGGCCGCTGGTGGGGGTGCGGCGCACCGCGGCGGAGCCGCTGTCGCACCCGGCCGCCGCCGCGCCGACCACCCCGGCGACGGCCGCGTGGAGCACACGCCGCCGGGCCGGACCGGGCGGCGCGCCGTCGTCGGCGGGACGGGCGTACGGGCCGGGCGGCGGGCCCTGGGCGCCCGGCTGGGGCGCCGGGCCCTTCGCGGCCGGGTGCTCGCGTTCGTCGTCCACTTCCGCGTCCCCTTCCCGGTGCGCCGGGCGCTGGGGCGCGGCTCGGCTCCGTCAGGACGATCCTGCGCGTGATCCGGCCGCCCGCGGCTCCGGCGCGCCGAACGCGGCGGTCACCGGGCGGTGTTGGTCAGCTCTGCTCGCCCTCGCGCCAGCGGTTGGTGATCGGCAGCCTGCGGTCCTTGCCGAAGCCCTTCGCGGAGATCTTCGTGCCCGGCGGGTACTGCCGCCGCTTGTACTCGGCGGTGTCGGTCAGCTTGAGGATACGCGTCACCAGCTCGGCGTCGAAGCCCGCCGCGATGATCGCCTCGCGGCCCTGGTCCCGGTCGACGTACATCTCCAGGACCCGGTCGAGGACGTCGTAGTCCGGCAGCGAGTCGGTGTCGACCTGGCCGGGGCGCAGCTCCGCGCTCGGCGGCTTCGCGATCGAGTTCTCCGGGATCGGCGGGGTCTCGCCGCGCGCCTCGGCGTCGGCGTTGCGCCAGCGCGCCAGCCGGAAGACGGTCGTCTTGTAGACGTCCTTGATCGGGCCGTACGCGCCGACCGAGTCGCCGTACAGCGTCGAGTACCCCACCGCCAGCTCGCTCTTGTTGCCCGGCGCGAGCACGATCTGGCCCTCCTGGTTGGAGATCCCCATCAGCGTGACGCCGCGCAGCCGCGACTGGAGGTTCTCCTCGGCGAGGCCGGTCAGCGACAGCGACGCCATGTAGGCGTCGAACATCGGGGCGATCGACACCGTACGGAGATTGAGGCCGGTCCTGCGGGCCAGCTCCGCCGCGTCGCCCTTGGAGTGGTCCGAGGAGTACGCCGACGGCATCGACACGCCGTACACGTTCGCCGCGCCGATCGCGTCGACCGCGATGGCGGCCACCAGGGCCGAGTCGATGCCGCCGGACAGACCGATCAGCACCGAGCGGAAGCCGTTCTTCTCGACGTACGCGCGCAGGCCGGTGACCAGCGCGCCGTAGATCTCGGCGTCGTCGGTCAGCCGCTCGGCCTCGCCGCCGGTGAACTCCGCCGGATACGGTTCGACCGGCGCCTCGGAGAGCGTCACATGGCGGATCTCCAGGCCGTCGGCCACCCGCCCGGACGGCGCCCGCCCGGGCGCGGCGGGCAGGTCGAGGTCGAGCAGCACGCACTCCTCGGCGAACTGCGGGGCCCGCGCGATCACCTCGCCGTCCTCGCCGACGACGATCGTGTCACCGTCGAAGACCAGCTCGTCCTGGCCGCCGACCATCGCCAGATACGCCAGCGTGCAGCCCGCCTCCCGCGCGCGCCTGCGCACCAGGTCCAGACGCGTGTCGTCCTTGTCCCGCTCGTACGGCGACGCGTTGACCGACAGCAGCAGACCGGCGCCGGCCGCGCGGGCCGCCGGGACCCGGCCGCCGTCCTGCCACAGGTCCTCGCAGATCGCCAGCGCCACGTCCACGCCCCGCACCCGGATCACCGGCATGGTGTCGCCCGGCACGAAGTACCGGAATTCGTCGAAGACCCCGTAGTTGGGCAGGTGGTGCTTGGCGAAGCGCAGCGCCACCTCGCCGCCGTGCAGCACCGCCGCGCAGTTCTGCGGCGCCCCCGCGGGCTGCCCGAACCTCGGCCGCGCGTTCTCGCTGCGGCCCAGATACCCCACGACCACCGGCAGCTCGCCCAGGCCCTCGTCCGCCAGCCGCTTCGCCAGCGCCACCAGGGCCGCGCGGCTCGCGTCCACGAACGAGGCGCGCAGCGCCAGATCCTCCACCGGGTACCCGGTGAGCATCATCTCGGGAAACGCCGCCAGGTGCGCTCCGCGCGCGGACGCGTGATGGGCCCAGCGCACGACGGTCTCGGTGTTCCCGGCGATGTCGCCGACGCGGGAGTCGATCTGATTCAGGGCGAGGCGTAGTTGAGGCATGGCCTCATCTTAATCGTCAATGCGACGAGATGTCGCCCGGGGTGCCCATGCCCAGGGGGTCGGCCCCGAAGGGGCGCGGGGAACCGCGCGGCCACCGCCCGGCCACCTCGCGGTGCAGGGCAGGCCCCAAGGGGCGCGGGGAACCGCGCGCTCAGCCACCGTGCTCCCGCAGGTCACCACCGGCCCCCGCGGGGCGGATCGGTTGTCTCCGGGCCACCGGCCCGTTGGTGGCTGGCCGCGCGGTTCCCCGCGCCCCTCAAATATTCGGCGTACCGCCCCGGTCAGGGAACCGGCCGGGGCCGCGCCCCGGAGAAGATCGGCTTACCGTCCCTCGCAAGAAAATCGTTTCAGCGGCGCAGCCAGACGGCGGTGTCGGCGGGGATACGGCCGTCGAGGAGAGGTCCGCTGGTGAGCAGGAGCTCACTGTGCGCGGGCAGCTCCGCGGGGGTGTCGGCCAGGTTGACGACGCAGACGAACGCGTCGGTGCGGCTGAAGGCGAGGACGCCCGGGTCGGAGTCGAGCCAGTGCATGGGACCGTCGCCCAGACCGGCCTCCGCGCTGCGAATCCGCAGCGCCGCCCGGTACAGCGAGAGCATCGACGCCGGGTCGGCGGACTGGATCTCGGCGGTGCGCCCCGCCCAGTCGGCCGGCTGCGGAAGCCACGGCTCCGCCGAACCCTCGGGGCTGAAGCCGAACGGCGAGGAGTCACCGGACCAGGGCAGCGGCACACGGCAGCCGTCCCGGCCGGGGTCGGTGCCGCCGGACCGCAGGTACATCGGGTCCTGGAGCTTGGCCGCCGGAATGTCCTCGACCTCGGGCAGCCCCAGCTCCTCGCCCTGGTAGAGGTAGACGGATCCGGGCAGCGCCAGGGTCAGCAGCGCGGCGGCCCGCGCCCTGCGGGTGCCCAGCTCCAGGTCGGTCGGGATACCGAACGCCTTGGTCGCGAAGTCGAAGCCGGTGTCGACCCGCCCGTAGCGGGTGACCGTACGCGTCACGTCGTGGTTGCACAGCACCCACGTGGCGGGCGCGCCCACCGGCTCGTGCGCGGCCAGCGTCGTCTCGATGGACTTGCGGAGCTGCTCCGGCGCCCAGGGGCAGGCGAGGAAGTCGAAGTTGAACGCGGTGTGCATCTCGTCCGGCCGCAGATAGTGCGCGAAACGCACCGCGTCCGGCAGCCACACCTCGCCGACCAGAATCCGCGTGTTGTCGTATCCGTCGGCGATCCGCCGCCAGCCGCGGTAGATCTCGTGCAGGTCGTCCCGGTCGATGTACGGGTGCGGGGCGGCCGGGTCGCTGCTCAGATCGGGCAGCTCCGGGTCCTTGGCGACCATCGCGGCGGAGTCGATCCGTACGCCGCCCGCGCCGCGGTCGAACCAGAACCGCAGGATGTCCTCGTGCTCGGCCCGGACGTCCGGGTGGTTCCAGTTGAGGTCGGGCTGCTCGGAGTCGAAGAGGTTCAGGAACCAGTCGCCGGGCGTGCCGTCCGGGTCGGTCGTCCTCGTCCAGGCCGGGCCGCCGAACTGCGAAGGCCAGTTGTTCGGCGGCAGCTCGCCGTCGTCACCGCGGCCGGGGCGGAACCAGAAGCGGTCGCGCGCGGGCGATCCGGGACCGGCCGCCAGCGCCTCGCGGAACCACGGGTGGGCCGCCGATATGTGGTTCGGCACGATGTCGATGATCGTCCTGATGCCCAGCGCCAGGCCCTCGGAGATCAGCTTCTCGGCCTCGGCGAGCGTGCCGAAGACCGGGTCGATGTCCCGGTAGTCGGCCACGTCGTATCCGCCGTCGGCCATCGGCGACGGGTACCAGGGGTTGAACCAGAGGGCGTTGACGCCCAGCTCGGCCAGGTAGGGCAGCCGGGAACGCACCCCGGCGAGGTCTCCGGTGCCGTCGCCGTTGCTGTCGGCGAAGCTCCGCGGATAGACCTGGTAGATGACCGCGCCGCGCCACCAGTTCTCGTCGGCCTCGGGCTGAGGGGTGTCTGCCACGTCAACGTCCTTTCGGGCAGGTGGGACCCCGCCGCCGGCCCCGGAGGCGGGGATGTGGGCATAGAGGCCGGCGGCGGAGTGCTTGGGGGTGCGTTACGGAAGGCTTGCGGTCCGGTGACCCGTCAGCCCTTGAGGCTGCCCGCGGTCAGGCCGGACATGATGTTGCGCTGGAAGAGCAGGAAGATCAGCAGGGTCGGCACCGCGGAGATGGCCAGCGCGGCGATCAGCACGTTCTGCGGTACGCCCTGCGAGAGCGAGTTGATGCCGATGTTGATCGGCTGGTTCTTCGGGTCGGGCTCCACCAGCATCGGCCAGAGGAAGTCCTTCCAGACGTTGACCACCGCGAAGATCGACACGACGCCGAGGATCGGACGCGACATCGGCAGCACGATCGACCACAGCGTGCGCAGCGGCCCGGCGCCGTCGATCTTCGCCGCGGACATCAGATCCTCGGGAATCGAGTCGAAGAATCGCTTCAGCAGGAAGATGTTGAAACCGTTGGCCACCGTGGGCAGCCAGATCGCCCACGGGGTGCCGATCAGGTTCACGTGCAGCAGCGGCAGGTCGAGGACCGTCATGTACTGCGGCACGATCAGCACCGCCGCCGGGATCATCAGCGTGGCGAGCATCATGCCGAGGATCAGATTGCCGAGCACCGGCCGGAGCTTGGAGATCGCGTACGCCGCCGCCACGTCGAAGACGAGTTGCAGCAGCAGCGCGCCGAACGCGTAATAGAAGGTGTTGAAGAGCAGCCGGGCGATCTTCAGCTCGCTCCAGGCGTCCGAGTAGTTGCTCGCCTTCGGGTGTTTCGGGAAGAGCGTCGGCGGATTCGCCAGGACTTCCTGGGCCGACTTGAAGCCGCCGGTCACCATCCAGTAGAGCGGGCCGAGGAACACCAGGGTGAAGACCAGGATGACCAGGCTCAGCACGGTCCAGTAGACGAATTTCGCCCGCGGTCGGCTCAAAGCGGCCGACGAGATCAGGGTCCGGTTTTGCTGGGTGAACGCTGCCATGTCCGTCTTCCGTCCTAGTCGCTGTTCCGGCTCAGCCGCGCGTACACACCGGAGAATCCGGCCAGCACCAGCAGCAGGAAAAGGCCCAGCGCCGCGGCGCTTCCGAAATTGTTGTAGCGGAACGCGTACTGGTAGACCATGTACACGACCGTCGTGGTGGAGTTCTCCGGGCCGTTGCCGCCGGTCAGCAGATAGACGTTGGTGAACTCCTGCATGGTCGCCACGATCTGGAGCAGCAGCATGAGTGAGAGCACCATGCGGGTCTGCGGGATCGTGACGTGCCAGATCTTGCTGAACAGCCCGGCTCCGTCCAGGTCGGCGGCCTCGTACAGCTCGCCGGGGATGTTCTGGAGCGCGGCCAGATAGATCAGCGTGGCGCTTCCCATGCTCATCCAGGTGGCCGCGATCACCACCGAGATCATCGCCGTGTGCGACGAGTCCAGCCATGCGGAGGTCGGCAGGTGCAGGGTCTTCAGAATGTGGTTGAAGAGCCCGTACTCCGGGTTGTAGAAGTACTTGAACAGCAGCACACCGGCGACCGGCGGAAGCATCACCGGCAGGTACACCAGAATGCGCAGGTACGCCTGTGCGTGCCGCAGTTCATTGAGCAGGATCGCCACGAAGAACGGCACGATGAAGCCGATCACCAGCGCGTACACCGTGAATTGCAGGGTGTTGCGCCAGGCCGTCCAGAAATACGGGTCGTGGTAGACCTGCTTGAGATTGTCGAAGCCCACCCAGGTGGTGACACCGCGCTTGGTCTTCTGGAAGCTCATGATGAACTCGCGGACCATCGGGTACCACGAGAAGAACCCGAAGCAGAGGACCGCGCCGATCAGGAAGCCGTACGCCTGGACGTTCTGCCGGACTTTACGGCTCAGGCCGGAACGGCGCTGCGTTCCATCGGGCTGACCAACGGGACGCCCGGCGTGGCGCCTACTCGATTTCTCGGGGACGGTTGTCGCCGCCATGGGTGCTCCTCGACTGAAGTGATGCGTCGGGCCGGTACCGCTGAGCGGGGGCCGGTCGCCGGACCGGCCCCCGCGGGCTGTCGTTACTGAGAGGCGGCCAGGAGGCTGTTGACCTGGGACTCGGCAGTGGAGAGCAGCTTGGAGATGTCAGCGTTCTTGTTGGTCAGAACACCGGACATCACCGTGTCGAGCACGGTGTAGATCTTCTGGGCGTTCGGCGGCTCGGGCTTCACGGGCACCTGGGCGTCGACGTACGTCTTGAAGTTCTCGACCGGGACGGTCGCGTTCGCGGCCTTGGTGGAGTTGTCCTTCTCCTTCGACGCGCCGGTGAAGAAGAAGGGCTGCGGGAGACCGACGGGCAGGCCGTCCGTCTTGTTCCGCGGGTAGTTGAACTGGCCCTTCTCGAGGGTCAGGTACTTGAAGTTGATCCAGGCGATGCCGGCCTTGATCTGGTCCGGGGAGGCCGACTTCTTGAACATGTAGTCGGCGCCGCCGAACAGCGAGGTCTTGCCGCCGGGGATCGGGGCCATGCCGAGGTCCTCGAACTTGGCCTTGTACTGCTGGACGACCAGCGGGATGTCGTCGGGAGCGCCGACGTACATGCCGACGACGCCGGTGCCCATCGCCTTCTGGACGTCGCCCCACTCCTTGCCCGGGGTGGCGGGCATGCTGTTGTCCGTCCAGCGCATGTCGTGCAGCGTGGTCAGCAGGGTCTTGGCGCTGTCGTCGTTGAACGTCGCCTTCTTGCCGTCCTCGGACACCATGGTGCCGCCGAGGCCGTACAGCTCGGACGTGAAGTGCCAGCCGCCCTGGTTGCCGCCGGCGTTCTCGATGAAGCCGTGGATGCCCTTGCTGCCGAGCTTGTCCTCGATCTGCTTGGAGGCGGCGCGGACGCCTTCCCACGTGGTGGGCGGGTTGTTCGGGTCCAGACCGGCGTCCTTGAAGATCTTCCGGTTGTAGATCAGGCCCATCTGGTAGTTCGAGGTGGGCAGACCGTACAGCTTGCCGCCGTCCTTGAGGACGTCGAGGACACCGGGGTCGATGTCCTTGAGGTTCGGGACCGTCTTGTCGTTGACGTATTCCGTGATGTCGGCCGCCTGGCCGGCGTCCAGCACCTGCTGGAGGTCGGTCATGTACGTGTAGAACGCGTCGGTCTGGCTACCGCCCTGGAGCTGGGCGGTGAACTTGGCCGGGTCCTCGCAAGGGAACGCGTCCTTGCTGTTGACCGTGACGTTCGGGTACGTCTTGTTGAACTCGGCGACGTCGTCGATCCACTGCTGGCGCTCGGCCTTCTTCGTGGTCGGCGGCTCACAGTCGACCGTGATCGACACCTTGGTCTTCGGGTCCAAGGGGGTGCCGGCGCTGCTGGAGCTGCTGCTGGCCTTCGTTCCCGGGTCATCCTTCTTGTCGTCGCTGCTGGAACACGCGGCAGCGGACAATCCGATGCCCGCGACCAGCGCGACCGCCACCAGTCTGCGGTAGCCGATTCTGCTCATGTTCAAAACCCTTTCCCCTGAACCACTGCGCGTCGTTGGACTGCGATCTGGGACCCCCGCGGCACATGGTGCACGTGATGCTCGGCGCAGTTGCACGCCGCCGTTTCGGGTTGGCTCAACGTACTTAACCCGATAGATGTCCGCAAGATGTCGCGCGAATTTCGCAAAGACACGACTTGGTTACGACGTCGGACGGCTCGCAAGTGGAAGCGGGGTCACCGGCCGTGTGCTCGCGGACGGCCCGTGACGGCCCCTCCGCGGGCCCGGCGCGGGCCGGGCCGGAGGGGGTGCCCACGGGCCCGGGAGGGTCGCCCGGCGGGCCCCAGGGGGCCGCGGCCGGCGGGTCGCCGGGGGAGCGGACGGCGGCGCCCGGGGGGGGGGGCCGGCGAACCCCCCCCCGCCCCGGGGGGGTGGGGGGGGGGCGGGCGCGGGGGCGGGCGCTGGGGGGGGGGCGGGGGCTGGGGC